>JAUZRR010000018.1 GCA_030950285.1 Planctomycetota bacterium
CGAGAGGCTGTGGAGCAAGATCAAGTCGTGGCTGCGTCGTGCAGCGGCCGACACACTCGTTGGTCTCACCCTCGCAGCGGGCGAAGCGTTCTGCGCAATCGGCCCAGACGAGTGCGCCAACTGCTTCAAGGCATGTGGATATGAGAACGTGATTGCGCAAGGTGCTCCGAAGCCCGACATCGTGCGTTCCTTGCTTGCAGGACAAAGGACAGGGGCGGCCCTTGCGGAGCCGCCCCTGTGGGTTGGTCTCAAGAAGTTTGCAGGTTCCGGTCGAATCAGCGGCGGCGGCGCAGGCCGACGAGCCCGCCGAGGCCGAGCAGCGCCATCGCGCCGGGCGCGGGGACGATGAAGTACTGGTTGCCGGCAAAGTCGTTGAGGTCGAAGTTCATCCCGCCGGTAAAGTTCCCGAACCCGTCGCCGCCGAGGTTGCCCTGCGGGGCTTCGAGGGCGCCGAGGAACTGGTTGGAGGCGTAGTTGTGGTCGCCGTTGTTGACGAACGCGAGGACCTTGAACGCGCCGGCGGGTGCGCCCAGGTCGGCCAGGTCGATCGAGATCTCCAGCCCGGTCTGGACCGCGCGGGCGGCGTCCTGGTCGGCGGCGCCGGTGCCGCCCATGATGCCGGCGGTGTTGCTGTTGTCGTAGCCGACTTCGATGGGCTGGCTGTTGGCGCCGGTGCCGGTGGTGCCCGAGCCTTCGGTCGAGCCGCCGAAGATATCGAAGTAGCCCGAGGCGTTGGCCGTGCCGAGCACGGCGTAGTCGACGTCGAAGCGGTCGGTGCTGCCGTCAAACCCGCGGCGGAAGATCAGGTGGTAGTCGGCCTCGAACCCGGTGTCGAAGGTGAGCCCGGTCATGTTGCCCGACCCGTCGTTGCCGGGCGTGCCGCTGAAGGTGTTCTCGCCCCCGGCGGCCGAGTCGAAGAACAGCTCGAGCTTGTTGAAGTTGGCTTCGAGATTGCCGGTGAGGGTGAGGTAGAGCCTGCCGCCCTCGATGCGGGCGTAGGCGGCATTGAGTTCGGAGAAGTTGTCCCCGAACTGGGTCTGGACCTGCTGGACACTCCGGTCGTTGCCGTAGTTGTCGCCGCTGATCGAACCATCGATCACGGGCTGTGCGACGGCCGCACCGGCTGCCACCATCACCGCGATCACGCTGCTGAAAGTACGCATGGGTCTCTCTCCTATATGTTGGGACCATGGAACTGCTGTCATAAAGAGCGTAGTAGCGGTTGCCCGTCAAGTCACGGTGTTTTTCCCTCGGCCCACCCGCGCAGGCGGTCGCATGGAGAGATGGGAGAGATAGGCAAAGTTCGCCGGCCTCCACCACCGACCGGATCCGGCGGCCCTTCGACAACGCCCGTCGGCCCTTCGACAAAGAGCGTCGAACTCCCGATAATGCGAGGGGGTGCGCCGAGCACTCCAGGAGCACGATCTTTTCGGACCAGGATCGGCCACACTTTATGTGCGAACGTCAGCCCCCCACATGCAGCCCCGCACATGTTCAGTCCCGCACATGCTCGACGGTGTAGTTGGGGCTCTCTTTGGTAATGCGGATGTCGTGGGGGTGGTTCTCGACCACCGTCGCCCCCGAGACCCGGCAGAACCGGGCGTGCTCCCGGAACCGCTCGATCGACCCGCACCCGGTGTAGCCCATCGAGGCCCGCAGCCCGCCGACCAACTGGTAGACAAACTCGGCCAGCGGCCCGCGATACGCCACCAGCCCCTCGACCCCCTCGGGGACAAACTTGATGTTGGGCTTGTCGGTCCGGCCGCGCTTCTCGGCCTGGCCGTACCGGTCGGCGCTGCCGGCGTGCATCGCGCCCTCCGAGCCCATCCCCCGGTAGGTCTTGTACCGACGCCCGCCCGAGATCACCAGCTCGCCGGGCGACTCGTCGAGCCCCGCAAAGAGCGAGCCGAGCATGACGCAACCGGCCCCGGCCGCCAGCGCCTTGGCGATGTCGCCCGACATGCGCACGCCGCCGTCGGCGATCACCGGCACGTCGCGCCCGCTCTCGGCGACCCCCCGGCAGGCTTCCATGATCGCGGTGATCTGCGGCACGCCCACCCCGGTCACCACGCGGGTCGTGCAGATCGAGCCCGGGCCGATCCCCACCTTCACCGCGTCGGCCCCGGCCAGCACCAGGTCACGCGCACCCTCGGCGGTCGCGACATTGCCCGCGATGACCTGCACCTCCGGCCAGCGCTCTTTGATCGCCGCGACCGTGCCGAGCACGTGCCCAGAGTGCCCGTGCGCGGTGTCCACCACGATGACATCGACCTCGGCACCAAGCAGCGCCTCGGCCCGGTCGAGCTGGTTGACCCCGATCGCCGCCCCGCAACGAAGCCTGCCCCGCTCGTCGGTGTTGGCGTCCGGGAACTGGCTGAGGCGGTCGATGTCGCGGGTGGTGATGAGCCCCGCGAGATTGCCCGCTGCGTCCAGGATCAGCAGCTTCTCGACCTTGTTGCGGTTGAGGATGATCTCGGCCTCGGCCAGCGTCGTGCCGGGGGGGGCGGTGATGAGGTGGTCGGCCGTCATCACGTCACGGACCGGGGCCGCTTCGGTCTCGACAAACTTGAGGTCGCGGCGGGTGAGGATGCCGACCACCTTGCCGCCCGAGCGACGGTCGGTCCGCGAGTCGCCCTCGGTGACCGGAAAACCCGAGACGTTGAACTTCCGCATGAGCTTGATCGCGTCGCCGATGGTGTCGTCGGGGTCGAGGGTGACCGGGTCTGCGATCACGCCGTTGGCCGAACGCTTGACCTTGGCGACCTCGCGGGCCTGCACCTCGGGCGAGAGATTCTTGTGGATGATCCCGATGCCGCCCTCCTGAGCCAGCGCGATCGCCAGCGCCGACTCGGTCACGGTGTCCATCGGCGCTGAAAGCAGCGGGATGTTCAGCCGGATCGAGGCGGTCAGGTTCGTCGAGGTGTCGGCCTCGGCGGGCAGGACCGACGACCGCGCGGGCACCAGCAGCACGTCGTCGAAGGTGATGCCTTCGAGGACGATCTTCGGCGTGTGGGTGGGTGGTCTGCCCCCGGCCCCGGCGTCAGGAGAACCGGCGTCTGGAGAGGCCGCGTCGGGCGTCTCGACGACGGCAGGATCCGGTGCGGAGGGCTTGGACGATTTGGAGAGGGTCGCCATGAGAGAGTTTCGCAGGCCCGGGCCGCGAGTCAAGACGATCGCTCGGCCGGGTCGCACAATCCCGCCCCAAACCCGCCCGAAACCACCCGCACCCAACCGCCGCCCGCGCTCAGCCCACCCGATCAGCCCCCGGCGGCCTTGAGCGTGCCGGTGCCGGTCAGTTCCTCATCGCCCCGCCGGAACGTGATCTTCACCTCGTCGCCGGGCGTGGCTTTCTGGAGCATCGGCATCCAGTCCTCGACGCTCTTGATCGTGGTTTCGTTCCAACCCGTCAGGATGTCCCCGGCCTGCAGCCCGACCTGGGCGGCGGTCGTGCCCGGGAAGACGTTCTCGATCAGCACCCCCTTGCCGTCGGTCGTGTACCCGGGCTGGACGCCGAACCGGATGCGGGTCCGCTCGGGCGGACGGGTCTCGGGCGGGCGGTCGGTGCGCGGCGGCGACCCGTCGTCGTTGGTAAAGACCGGGCGATCCGGGCGGGTCGCCATCGCCAGCGCGATCCGCTGCCCCAGCGTCGAGACCCGCACGCCTCCGACGCGATTCACGAGCATCGCCACATCGCCCGGAGCGTGGTACACATCGTGGAACCCGCTGAAGAAGAACATGCAGGGCACACCCTTGCGGAAGAAACTCGCGTGGTCGGACCGGCCGAAGACGCCGCGGGGGAGCGGCTGGTAGTCGAACCCGGCCTCGCTCAGAAAGGGCTCAAGCCACACGTCAAGACCCTCGGCGGTGCTCGCTCCCCCCACCATCAGCACGTTGTCCCGTACGCGCCCGACCATGTCCATGTTGAGCATGAACACGTGGTCCTCGATCGGGGCGATCGGGTTGGCTGCGTAGTGCTTCGAGCCCAGCAGCCCCCACTCCTCAGCGCTGAACGCCAGGAACAGGATCGACCTCGCCTCGGCGTCCTCGGGCATCGCGGCGTAGACCTCGCTCAGGCGTTTGGCCGCCACGAGCATGGCGCTGGTGCCCGAGGCGTTGTCGTCGGCGCCGGGGTGGATGATGTCCCGCTCGCGGCCGCCGTACTGCCCGTAGCCGGCGTGGTCAAAGTGCGCCCCGATGACGACGATCTCATCAGCCAGGCTCCCCTTGCCGCGGAGCAGGCCGCCCATGTTGCGGGTCATGTCCGGGGTGCGGTCGACGGTGGTCGAAAGACGCACGGTGGCGCCGGGCATCTCGATGATCGCGGGGGACTCATCAACGATCTTGCGGAGGTCGAGCAGCGTTCGCCCCTGAGCATCGGCGCGAGAGAGCAGGAAGTCGGCCCGCTCCTGGCTCATCATGACGACGGGGATCTCGAACTCCCCGATCGCGGTCTCCGCAGCGGTCGCCAGCTTGCCGCCGTCCTCGCCGGCGACACCGGGGGGGGTCACGATGATGACCCCGGCTGCGCCCCGACGGGCGGCGGCCGAGACCTTGGGCTCGAGCTGGGCGTAGAGCGACCAGGTGTTGGCGGTGTCGGCCCATCGGCTGGCGCCGTCGGCGTCGAGCGGCTCGTACCGCAGCGCGACCGCGATCTTGCCGGCAAGGTCGGTCCCGGGCGGATAGCCCAGATAGCCGTCGGCCCCGGAAGGCACGGAATAGCCGACGAAGACCAGCTCGCCCTCGACCTCGCCGGTGCCCGAGCACCCGAGCACGGAGTAGTCCAGATCGGGGATCAGCGTCGCCCACTGGCCGTCACCGATCCGCATGGAGGCCTCAGAGCCGATGACCTTGACCGGGCGTTGGCCGCCCCGGCTGCCTCGGACTTCGCTTGGCGCGAAGGGCTGGGAATAGCTCGCGTTTGGGCTCTCGACATCCACGCCGTCGAGGTTGAGACTGCCGGGGAACGCGGGTTCGAGCCCGATCTGCTTGAAATGGAACTCGATATAGTCCGCAGCCCGTTCGCTGCCGATGGTCGTGGCTCCGCGACCCTCAAAGAACGGGTTGGCGAGGGTGACAATGTGCATGTCGTAGAGGACGACGTCTTCGCCGAGGCTGTCGAGCAGCACGGAGATCGGGGCTTCGCCGAGAAGCTCGACGGGGTCGGGCCCCTCTGAACCCGGCGCAGAAACCAACGAATCCGCTGGGGCCTGAGCAACGGCGGACGCCGCAACAAGGCTGCTGCAGAGCAGGACGAGACACGGATTCAGGCGGCGGATCGGCATGGGTCACCTCAACCTCAAAGGGATGCGCGAGAAGGATCGACCCGGCAGGGGTCCCGCGTGCAACGCGGGCCGGGCAACGCAGTCTAGGGAGGGGACGCCCACCCGACACAGCGTGATACCGCTCTCTTGCTGCGAAGTTCCCCCAAATCACCACGCGGCTCGAACAACAGCACCACACGAAGCTGCGCCGGCGGGGTGGTGAGTTTCGCGCGCGGCATCCCTACGATCCGCGGCTGCGGCGTTTGACAACGCCCCGATCACACCCCGACCTGACTTACGAACCAATTGACGACCTGATTGACGAACCGCCAGCGAGCCTCAGCATGACCACTCTCCGCCCCCCCGCCGCCTCCGAGCGGCACACCGCCCCCGACACCATGCACGACCCGAAGCACCCCAACCCACTCGACCCGCTCGACACCTTCCCCCGCCGGCACATCGGGCCGAGTGACGCCGACGTGCGCACCATGCTCGATCGGGTGGGTGTTGACTCGCTCGACGCGCTCATCGACGCGACCATCCCCGCAGCGATCCGCCTCGACGCGCCGATGCAGCTGAGCCCGCCGGCCGACCGGCTCCGCGGCGAGACCGAGCTGCTCGCCGAGCTGCGCACGATGGCGCAGCAGAACAAGATCTACCGCTCGTGCCTGGGCACCGGCTACCACGGCACGGTCACACCCGGCGTCATCCTGCGGAACATCATGGAAAACCCGGGCTGGTACACGCAGTACACGCCCTACCAGAGCGAGATCGCACAGGGTCGGCTCGAAGCGTTGCTGAACTTTCAGACGATGGTCGCCGATCTGACCGGGCTGCCGATTGCCGGGGCGTCGTTGCTCGATGAAGCAACCGCCGCGGCCGAAGCGATGGCGATGTGTACAGCCGCCACGCGCAGGTCGCGGTTCTTCGTCGCGGCCGACTGCCACCCGCAGACGATCGCGGTGGTCCGCACGCGGGCCGATTCGCTGGGCATCGAGCTGGTCGTGGGCGTGCCGGCTGCCGAGGCGCTCGACGACAGCTTCGCGGGCGTGCTCGTGCAGTACCCCACCACCGACGGCCGGGTCGAGTGCTACCGGGCGCTCGCCGAGGCTGCCCACGCCGATGGGCTGCTCGTGGTCGCGGCCGCCGACCCCCTGGCGCTGACGCTGCTCACGCCGCCCGGCGAATGGGGCGCGGACATCGCGGTCGGCAACACCCAGCGGTTCGGTGTCCCCATGGGCTTCGGCGGGCCGCATGCGGGGTACATGGCGTGCACCGCCAAGCTCACCCGCAAAATGCCCGGCCGCATCATCGGCATCTCCAAGGACGCGACGGGCAAACCGGCCTACCGCATGGCAATCCAGACCCGCGAGCAACACATCAAACGCGAACGGGCGACGAGCAACATCTGCACCGCCCAGGCGCTCCTGGCGATCATGGCGTCGATGTACGGCGTCTACCACGGGCCGGACGGGCTGCGCGAAATCGCCGGGCGAATCCGTCTGCTCACCCAGACGCTCCGCGCCGGGCTGCTCGGGCTCGGGCACACCATCGACGAAGGCCTCGTCTTCGACACGCTCCGGGTCACACCGGTCGGCCGGGAGGCAAGCGACGTGCTCGCCGCGGCGGTCGCGCGCGAGATCAACCTCCGCGACTTCGGCGACGGCAGCCTGGGCATCACGCTCGACGAGACGGCCGACGCGGCGCTCGTCGCCGACCTGCTCGCGTGTTTCGGGGCCGAGGGCCAAGTGAACATCGAGGACCTCCTCGCCAACGCTTCGCGTGATATCCCTGCACCCTTCGCCCGCACCAGCGACTTTATGACCCACCCGGTGTTCAACACGCACCACGCCGAGACGGAGATGCTGCGGTACATCTACAAACTGCAAGGGCGCGACCTCTCGCTGGCCCACGCGATGATCCCGCTGGGCTCGTGCACGATGAAGCTCAACGCGACCAGCGAGATGGTCCCGGTGACGTGGCCGGAGTTTGCTGCCATCCACCCCTTCGCCCCGGCCGACCAGACCGAGGGCTACGCCGAGTTGTTCACCCAGCTCGAGCGGTGGCTCGCCGAGATCACCGGGTTCGACGCGGTGAGCCTCCAGCCCAACGCCGGCTCGCAGGGCGAGTACGCCGGGCTGATGGTCATCCGCGCCTACCTCGAATCCCGAGGCGAGGGTGCCCGCGATGTCTGCATCATCCCTTCCTCCGCCCACGGCACCAACCCCGCCAGCGCGGTGATCGCCGGGATGCGCGTCGTCGTCGTCGGGTGTGATAAATACGGCAACATCGACGTCGACGACCTCCGCGCCAAAGCCGACGCCCACCGCGACAGCCTCGCGGCACTCATGGTCACCTACCCCTCGACCCACGGCGTCTTCGAAGAAGCCATCACCGAGATCTGCGACATCATCCACGACCGCGGCGGACAAGTCTATATGGACGGCGCAAACATGAACGCCCAGGTCGGGCTCACCAGCCCCGGGCGCATCGGGGCTGACGTCTGCCACCTCAATCTGCACAAAACTTTCTGCATCCCCCACGGCGGCGGCGGGCCGGGCGTCGGGCCGATCGGCGTTGCGGCGCACCTCACCCCCTTCCTGCCAAGCCATCCGGTCGTGAGTTCCAACCCCGACTCGCGGGCGATGGGCCCGGTCGCCGCGGCGCCCTGGGGCAGCCCGAGTATCCTGCCGATCTCGTGGGTGTATATCGCGCTGATGGGTGCTGGCGGGCTCACCCACGCCACCCGCGTGGCGATCCTCAGCGCCAACTACATGGCAAAACGGCTCGAAGCGCACTACGACGTGCTCTTTACCGGCAAGCAGGGGACGGTCGCCCACGAGTTCATCATCGACTGCCGGGGCTTTGAAAGGAGCGCGGGCGTGACGGTCGAGGACATCGCCAAGCGGCTCATGGACTACAGCTTCCACGGCCCGACCATGAGCTGGCCGGTGCCGGGGACGATGATGATCGAGCCGACCGAGAGCGAACCGCTGTCGGAGCTTGACCGCTTGTGCGATGCGTTGATCTCGATCCGTAAGGAGATCGCCGAGATCGAGCGGGGTGAGATGGACCGGGCCGACAACGTGCTCAAGCACTCACCGCACACCGCCGAGATGATCGCAAGTGAAAGCTGGGCGCATCCCTACAGCCGCGAACGTGCTGCGTTCCCCACAGCCGACCTCCGCGAGAGCAAGTTCTGGCCTGCGTGCGCCCGCGTGGACAACCCCTTCGGCGATCGGAACCTGGTGTGCACCTGCCCGGCGGTCGGCGAGTACGAATAGCACAGTACGAATAGACACCGATCCGCCAACGTGCCACGCTTCAGGGCCCCTCGCGCAAGCGAGGGGACACCCTCGTGGCAGCCATCCGCAACACCGGCGCTCCGCTCAACACGCTTTGGGCGAGTTCATCCCAACCCGTGCCCCCTTGCTTGCGCAAGGGGCTCTACGTTGCGAGCTTCAACGCTCCCGCGTTTGCGGGAAATGTCATTTGCATCAACACCCCACCACCCACGCATTCAGAAACTCGATCACGTCGCGGGTATCGATGATGTTGTTGTTGTCAAAGTCGGCGCGGTCGTCCTCGACAACCCAGAGGTTGAGGAACTCGATCACGTCGCGGGTGTCGACCAGGCCGTCGTTGTTCATGTCGGCGTCGCAGGTTTCGCATTCGTCAGCGACACCGTTGCCGTCGAGGTCATCGCAGGTGGTGCCCGGGCCGGCCCACGATGCACCGGCGTTCATGGCTTCGGCTTCGGTGAGGATGAGGCAGAACCCGTTCGAGAAACACGCTGCGCCGACGGGCTCGGGACAGGAAACGTCTGCGCAGGTCGTGCCGTCGCCCTGGAAGACGCCCCCGAGTGCGGCGGCCTCTTCGGGGGTCAGCCCGTCGATGCACGAACCGTCGGGCATACACGCCGCGCCGATCGGGAAGCAGGTGAATGTCGAGCACTGGGTGCCCGGGCCGCCGGGGACGCCGCCGGCGTTGAGGCAGTCGGCAGTCGAGAGATCAACACACCCGCCGGTGTTCTCGAAGCAGCAGGCCTGGGTGTCGGTCGGGCAGTTGGCGTCGAGGCAGTTCGTGTCGTCGCCCTGGTAAGCGCCACCAGCGAGGGCGCATTCGCCCGCGGTGGTCTCGACACAGCTGCCGTCTTCCATGCAGCACGCCCCGGTGCCGTCGCAGTCGAGGCTGGTCCACGTCATCCGCATGACCCAGTCGCCGCTGGGGCGGCAGCCGCCGGGCAACTGGGCAAAGGTGGACCACCCGCCGTTGGCCGGGCACCCGAACGGCCCGCAGTCGATTCCGCGCAGCCAGTTCCCGTTGCCGCTCTGCAACCCCGAGACATCGGTCGTCGGAAAGGCGTTCCGCCTGCTCGGCGGCGGGACAACACATGCGTCCTGAATCTGGAAGTTGTGCTTGTCGATGCGGATCCCAAACGAGATCGTGTTCGTCCCGCCGGCGTTCGTGAAAATGATCTGGTCGGGGTCGTTGGGATCAACCGAGATCTGGAGGTTGATGCCGTTGGTCCCGGGGGGGAGCTCGATGTGCGGCAGGATCACCCCGTCGGAGTTGAACTCCCAATCGGGCGTGTCGTCGGGCGGGCCGTCCCAGACCAGCACGGACCACTCGGTCGTCGTGCTCTCGGTGGCGTTCCTGGTCGCAAAGATCATCTCCATGAGGTCCATCCTCACGGGGAACTGCTCGGGCGCAAGCGTGTAGCTCGCCGCGGCGACCTCGTCCTCAGCAAACCCGGCCTGCATGATGAACGACCCGCCGGAGAAATCGGCATCGGTGTGGCTCGAGGTGTTGGTGCAGCCGCGGTACTGACGCCCGGGCGGGATGTCGATGTCGGTGACCCAGTCGCCGTCGGTCTGGAGGTGCATAAAGAACAGATCGTCGAGCCCGACGGGGATCTCGCGCAGACGCGAATCAGGATGCACCAACGGCGGAGCGGACCGTACCTGCGCCGACGCGACCGAACCAACCGAACCGACAACACCAACGCTGGCAAGCGCCAGCGCAACACGCACACAACGACCTTCCATGGCTTCTCCTCCCGTGAACACGGGGCCTCTGACACACCCCCACACCCCCACACCCCCCCTGTACGCACCCGGGACGGCCGCAGCTTACCCGCTCGGCCGGTTTTTTCCAAACCGGATGCAGGGTATCGGACGACGCCCCCCCTACTCCGTCAAATAGGGAGCGAGCAGGCCGACGAGTTCGTCGTGGAACCGGCCGTTGGTCGCAGCACCAGTCGGGTATTGCGAACCCGAGCGCCCGCGCCAGTCGGTGATCCGCCCGCCGGCTTCGGCATAGATCACCTGCATCGGTGCGATGTCCCACGGATGCAGCACCGGCTCGACCACCGCGTCGATGCGGCCGGTCGCGCACAGCACATGCGCATAACAATCGCTCCACCCCCGCGTCTTCCCGAAGCGCGAGTACAACTCGCCCAGCGACGCCTCGGTGCCCGCCTGCTGAAAGTACCCAAACGACGTGGTACACATCATCGCTTTCCCGATATCGACCGTGCCAGACACCCGCGCCCGCGTCGGCTCTGCGCCGGGCCCGGCGACGTGCCACGCGCCCTGGCCGGCGCTCGCGTGCACCGTCTCCCCGAGCGCGGGCATGTGGATGACGCCGACCTGTGTCTGCCCCTCATACTCGCACGCGACCAGCGTGCCATACAGCGGCACGCCGCGAACGAACGAGACCGTGCCGTCGATCGGATCGAGCACCCAACGCCACCCGTTGCCCGACGCCTTCTCGCCAAACTCTTCGCCGAGGATGCCGTCGCCGGGAAACGCCGCTTCGATACGCTCGCGGAGCAGTGTCTCCGCACCCCGATCGGCGGTGGTCACCGGCGAGCCGTCGTGTTTGGTCGAGACCTCGAATCCCGACCCGCCGAAGAAGCCGAGCGTGAGTTCCCCAGCAGCGTGGGCAAACTCCAGCGCGGTGTCGAGGCGTTGCTGTGTTGCGTTCGCAAGCGAGTCGGTGTCCTGCATCATGCAGCATGGTACGCGCCGGAAGGATTGCACTTGCCGGTCGTAACACCCTGTCCCCTCGCTTGCGCGAGGGGCTCAATCCTTCAAGGGCTCAGTAAACTGAGGACAGAGGGCGTCGTGGCAGAGCCCCTCGCGCCAGCGAGGGGACGCGGGCACCGACCGACCACGATCATGCCAACGTGACCTGCCCTAGTTGGTGTAATCGCCGTCGTCCCAGAGGTCAATCTTGACGATCTCGTCGGCGGGCACAATCTCGGCGTGGCTGTCAAAGAACAGCCCGACCGCGCCGTCAAGGTGCCGCCGGGGGTCGATGCGCTGGTTGTTGGGGTTGATGAGGTGCCCCTGCGAGCGGATGTCGTAAAAGAGTGCGATCCCGAAGTCGTCGTCGCCCTGGCGCTGGACGTCGTCCCAGTTCGAGCCGTCCTCGTCCACCGCGTAATCGGTCAGATAAATCTTCTCGGACGGGCGAAAGACCTCGATCAACCGGTGCGCCTGTTTGAACGCACCCCGCCCGCCCGCGAGCACGCCGGGTGCGGTAAAGCGCAGCCCGTTGTTGACGTAGTGAATCTCGTGCATGTCGTCGTCGGCTCTTGACGGGCACTTGAAATACTCCGCGTTCTCGTAGCGGTCGCGGATGGGTTCGTCCCAGTTCGCCCGGTCATCGAGCAACGGCCGCACCGCCCGCGGCCACGAGATCTCGCCGTTGGGCCAGTCGTTGCCCGGCGCGCCGTCTGCCTCGCGTGGGATAAACCCGTCCCACGAATCCGCGTACATCGCGAGCCCCGCCCCGATCTGTCTCTGGTTGGACAGACACACCGCCTGCCGCCCCACTGCGCGGGCCCTGCCCAGTGCCGGCAACAGGATGCCAATCAGGAGCGCGATGATCGCGATCACCACCAAGAGCTCGATCAGGGTGAACGCCCGCACACCGCGGCCCACGACGAGAGAGATTCGCTGCATGCACGAAGCATACCACACGACCGCCCCTCGCCAAAGCCTCTTTTGATGGTGCCAGACGCACCTTCCACCCACCGGACAAAGCCCGGGCGTAGTTCACGCTATGGATTGAATCCGATCGGGCTGGTGCTCAGCCGCCCGCAGCCGCGGTCGGGGGCTCGATTGCCATCTCCGGCCCCTGGCGGATGTCCATGTCGATCCGCCGGGAGTGGGCCGGGGGGACATCCACCCGGTTCAACAGCCTCCCGAATCGGCTGCCCGCAGGCTGAAGCCCCCACCGCATCGTGCCGGACAAGTACTTGTCCTTGTTCGATTCGCGGTCGTCGAAGTTCACCGAGAGTTGCTGCCCGACCGGGATATCCATCGAGAAGATCACTTCCTGCGTGCGGGTGTCGATCACGCTCACAGTCTTTGCCTCGTACGGCCGGCTCACATAGGTGAACGCGTCCGTCGAGGCGCCCGAGCCGCCCTCGTCAAAGAATGGACGGTAGACCGACGTCGGGCCGCACGCGCCCAGCGCGAACATGCCGGAGGTCACAAGAAGAACACCGACGGTGCGTGTGAAAGAGGTGGCCATGACCGGGTTGCTCCTGACTGAAATCGGGTCTGTGCGTGGATTCGTTGCTGCGGTTCGTCTCGGCCCTGGTGTCGGGCTCGGGTTCTCGGACGGGGCGTGCCCCGCTGGTCGCCCTAGTCTACGCCCCGGGAAGGGCTCTGCCGAGGTACGCCCCCGGCCCGAGCCCGGTTCGAGGGCCTGCCAATCGTACATCGGTAGACTCCGGGCACCCGCTGAAGGCAGACCCGCCGCCCAACGCCGGAAACACCATCCCCCGCACCAGTTTCTCAGCTCAAGACTCCCACCCAAAGCCTGCCCATGACCAATCCCATCCCCACCTTCCGCATCGGCCACGGCTACGACCTCCACCGGCTCGACGCCCTCGCCCCAGATGGCGACGGCAAGCCCATGGTTATCGGCGGGGTCGGGTTCAACTCCACCCCCCACGCCCGCGGCCCCGTCGGCCACTCCGACGCCGACGCCCTGATGCACGCGGTCACCGACGCTTTGCTCGGCGCGGTCGGCGAGCCGGACATCGGGCAGCTCTTCCCCGACGACGACCCCCGCCACGAATCCCAGGACTCGGCCGTCTTCCTGACCGAAGCCGCCTGGCGCGTCCGCCAAGCCGGCTACGAGATCGCCAACCTCGACGCGACCGTCGTCCTCGAACAGCCGAGGCTCAAAGACCGCAAACACGAAATCATCGCCAGGCTCGCGGACATCCTGCACATCGACGAACACCGCGTCAACGTCAAAGGCAAAAGCCACGAAGGCGTCGACGCGGTCGGCCGGGGTGAAGCGATCGAGGCCCACGCGGTGGTGCTGCTGGTTGGGGTGTGAGCCGGAGTTCGTTGCCGCTTGCGTCTCTGCTTACTTGAATCTCGGGTTGGTCAGCCACCCGTAGGGGCGGCGTCTCGGCCTGTCATAAATCCGCCAGAAGCTCTTGTACCCGCTCTTGGCGCTTGCAAAGACATCGTTGGCCTCGAAGTCTGCCCGGCCGTTCTGGATTTCCTCATCGCCGTCGCTGGGGGCTCGAAACAGTTCGACCCGGCCGTCAACCATCCACACATGCCCGCCCTTGTCGTGCCGCATGGTGACCTGGTCCCGGTTGCCCCACAGCCCGTCGCGGTACTGATCGTTGTACCAGTAGGTGCTCTCTTCCCAGAAGATCGGGACGCTGCCGAACATGGTCATCTTGTCGAAGTTTGCTTCCTTCAGCTGCGGCCCGGGGTTGGACGCCTCGGGCGGGATATAGCCCACCCGGATGTCGGTCCCCAACCGGTAGCCGCTGGTGAAGGACTGCATGCAGTAGTCGAAGTTGAGTTCAACGCCGTCGAAGACCGCGTCCTGGCTGTTCTTCCCGACGCCCCGCCGCCGGTTGGTCGGGCACTCGCCGATGTCGTGGGCGTTGTCCACATACTCGTACAAATAGCCCGGGCGGTCGGTCTTGTCCCACCGGCCGTTGTTGTTGTCGTCGTGGAAGTTCCACTCCAGGTCGTTCCAGATCTGCGTGTCGTTGTCGTCGGCGTATTGCAGCGTTGCGGTCCCGATCTGCCGCATGTTCGAGAGGCACACCACCTGCTGGCCCGCCGCCCGGGCCTTGCCAAGCGCCGGCAGCAGGATGCCGATGAGCAGCGCGATAATCGCGATCACCACCAACAGCTCGATCAACGTGAACCCCGAACCCTTCCCGTGCGTGGGCATGGCCGCCTCCTTGGACGCTACGGATGCAACTCTCGCCGGCTTGCGAAAACAAGCCGGGCGCTCTGAACCGAGCCGCGAAAGCCGCAGCCCTTCCCTGGACCCAGCCTACACGATCTCGGCGATTCCACAAAGCCCGGTAGGATCAACCCATGACCGCCCGCGATACACCCAGTGTGCGACTCGCTCCACGACGGCCCCGCCGGGTCGTTGGCGGCTGGGTCGTCTATCTCGTGCTGCTCGCGCTCTCGCACGCGGTGCAACAGGCAAACGCTCCGGCTCCTGGGGCCCCACCAGAACTGCCGACGCTCGAAGTCCCGATGACCGACAACCTCGGCACCGTCGCCGCCCGCACCCAGCGCATCGCCTACCGACACTGGAAACCAAACCTCGCCGAATCAACATCGCGCGACCCGGTCCTCCTCCTCCACGGCTCCCCCGGCGATGGCTCCAACTTCGCCCGCCTGGGTGCCCGGCTCGCGGCTGCGGGCTACGAGGTCTTCGCCCCGGACCTCCCCGGCTTTGGCGGCTCGACGAAAAAGCAGCGGTCGTACTCGATGCGATCCCACGCGCGCGCGATGCTCGAAACCCTCGACGCCCTCGGCATCGAACAGGTCCACGTTGCCGGGTGGTCCCAGGGCGGCGGCGTGGCGCTGCGGCTGGCTGCGCTCGCGCCGGGCCGCGTCGCCTCGCTCACGCTCATGGCCTCGATCGGCGTGCAGGAAGCCGAGGGCTCGGGGAGTTACCTCTTCGAGCACCTCAAATATGGCGTCGGCTATGCCGGACTCGTGCTCGGGGGCGAAGCACTCCCCCACTTCGGCGCGCTCGGCAGCCACGCCTTCCGCCGCTCCTTCATACGCAACTTCTGGGACTCCGACCAACGCCCCCTCCGCGAGATCATGGCATCCCTCGACACCCCGACGCTCATCCTCCACGGCCGCGCCGACTTTCTCGCACCACTCCGCGCCGCGACCACAAGCCACGAACTGATCGCCTCGAGCCGACTGATTGTGATGGACGCCTCGCACTTTCTCCCGATCGTCCAGGTCGATGAGGTTGCGAGCGACATGGTCGAGTTTCTCGATGCGCGCTCGGCGGGTGTCCCGATGGAGCGCACGACGATCGAGCGCGCACCGCCGAACACATCGGCGGGTCCCCGGCTCTCCCGTGCTGTCCTGCGCGCCCAGCAGGTCGTGCCCTGGTGGGTGCTGCTGCTCGCCTGCGGCATGTTCGCGCTTGCGCGCCCCGAGCTGGCCGCCGGGCTGCTCGGCTTTGCGGTCTCGATGGGGTGGATCGACGCGGGGATCGCCTGCGCCGGGCTGTTTGCCGGTGTCGGCGCGAGGGCGGCATGGATGTGGCGGCACGGACGAACCGGCGCGGGGGTCAGACGCGCACGCCTCGACGAGCCGGCGCTGGCGTCGTGGCACCACGAGGCAACCCTCGGCCGATTCGGGATGATGCTGCGCGCGCAGCTGCAACCCCGGCGACGGGACAACGCAGCAACCGCGATGGGACAGACCCGTCAACTCGGCATCCCCGGCGCACTCGGTATCACGGTCGGGGCCGGGCTCTGGACCGCCGTCGCGTTCGTCGCTGCGATGCTCGGCGCAATCCTCGGTCAACGGCTCGTCCCCTCAGGGGTCGCGAGCGGGCTGCTGGAAATGCTGGCAGGCGTGGTTGCGGCTGTTTTTGCTGCAAAACTCGGCGTCTTTGCCGTCACCTGGACCGGCCGACGACGCCTGCTGGCAACCCTCGGCCGGGCGCGAAGACGGGAGTTCTGGCCGCCCGTGTTTTTCTACGCGCCGGTCGTGTTCCGGCTCGTTCCCGTCGCGATCAGACACCGCGGGCTGCTGACCTTCACCTGCGCCAACCCGGTCATCGGCACAGGCGGCGGCGTCGTCGGCGAGAGCAAGCACGAGATTCAGACCAGCCTCGAAAGCCTCGGCGCGAGCGTGATGCGCACCGTGCTGCTCGACGCGGGCGATGTCGAAGCGCGGCTGGCAACGCTCAACAACGCGATCGCCGACGGGCGTCTATCTGACGCCTACCCGCTGGTGCTCAAGCCCGACGCCGGGCAACGCGGCTACGGCGTGCGGATCGTCACGAACGAACGCGACGCCCGCGACTATCTCTCACGCATGACCCGCCCGGTCGTCGCGCAGGAGTACCACCCCGGGCCGATCGAGATCGGGGTGCTCTGGGTGCGCGAGACTGACGAACGCAACGCACAGCCCGGCCGGATCGGGAGGGTGTTTTCGGTCACCGCAAAGGCGTTTCCAACCCTCACAGCCGACGGCACACACACGATCGAGCAGCTCATCTACCGCCACCCCCGCTCCCGCATGCAAGCCGACATGCTGCTCGATCGGCTCGCCGGTCGGCGGCTGGAGATCCCCGAGCGCGGCACCACGGTGCCGCTCGGCGCCATCGGCAACCACGCGATGGGCGCGATCTTCCGGGACGGCGCCGACCTGCTCAGCCCCGAACTCGAAGCGTGGATCGACAACGCCGCAGCATCATTTCGCGGTTGCGTGCCCGAAGGGGTCCCGCTGCCCGACAGCGACAACGGGCTGGACTTCGGGCGCTTCGACATCCGCGCGCGCTCAATCGATGACCTCGCTGCCGCCCGCGGGCTGGGGATCATCGAGCTCAACGGCACCACCGCCGAGTCAACCAATATCTACGATCCCGACCGCTCGGCCTGGTGGGCCTGGGGCGTGCTGTTTCGCCAGTGGGAGGTGCTCTTCAAACTCGGCGCGCAGCGGCGGGCACAGGGCGTTCGGCCGATGGGGCTCGGGGAACTGCGAGCCGCGTGGCGCGACTTTGCCGACGACCGGCCCGACGTGGGGGCCGCCGAGTAGAGCATCTTGCACGCTCTCGTTTCTGCTTCGGCGTGTCCGTCGTGTCCCCACGCTTGCGCGAGGGGCTCTACCGCGCGGAAACGACCATACAGAAACAGAGCCCCTCGCGCAAGCGAGGGGACAACGCCACACCCGAGCCGTGAGCAAGTCCGGTTGCATCGGACGCGCATCTTGGTACCATGGCATGTGAACAGAAAACGAACAAGGCTCCGCCATGCCGTCGAGCCATGCGCACCCGGGGCCGAGCCATGCCGACACTGACCGACAACACCCTCTCGCTGCTGCGCCTGACGCTCACCCCCGGGCTCGGGCCGCGGCGGATTGCCAACCTGATCGAAACGTTCGGCTCGGCGACCGCTGCCCTCGCGGCCAACCCCAGCGAACTCGAACAGGTCCGACGGATCGGGTCGGTCACCGCGGCGAAGATCGCCCGCGGGCTCCGCGAGAGTTTGCCTCTGGCCGAGGCCGAACTTGAAAGAGCCGTGGCGGCGGGGGTGTCGCTCGTCGGGCTCGGGGACCCCGACTATCCGCCCCTGCTCGCGCGGATTCCCGATCCCCCGGCGGTGCTGTATGTGCTGGGCGAGCTGCGGCCGGAAAGCGACGACCGGTACCCGGTTGCGATCGTGGGGTCACGGGCGTGCACGAGCTACGGGCTCGAGCAGGCCGAGCGGTTCGGGAGTGTGCTTGCCGGGGCCGGGCTGACGATCGTGTCGGGGGGTGCGCGGGGGATCGATTCGGCCGCCCACCGGGGTGCGCTCAAAGCCGACGGGCGGACGATCGCGGTGCTCGGGTGCGGGCTGCACCACTGCTACCCGCCGGAGAATCAGCCGCTGTTCGACCAGATTGCCGACGGGCGCGGGGCGCTGGTCAGCGAACTGCCGATGGACGTGCCGCCCACGCCTGACAACTTCCCAGCACGGAACCGGATCATCTCGGGGCTCTCGCTGGGCACTGTGGTGATCGAGGCTGCCCGTGGGTCGGGGGCGCTCATTACCGCAAAATCCGCGGTCGAAGACCAGGGGCGGGAGGTTTTCGCGGTGCCCGGGCGGGTGGATTCGCCCGCGAGCGAGGGCACGCTCCGGCTGCTGCGCTCGGGTGGCGCAGCGATCGCCATCGGGCCGGGCGACGTGCTCAACGCGCTGGAAACCCCGGCCCGCCACCACTTCCACGACACCCACGAAGCCCGCTACGCCGACCCGACCGCGAGACCCGACGAGGGGTTGTGGAGCGGAGAAACGGCTACTCAACCTCCTTCTGGGCAACAGGTTGCGGGCGATCTGCAAACCCGGGTACTCGCGGCGCTGGATGAGGCGCGTACCCCCGATGAGCTGGTCGAGCAGCTCGGGGCCAGCCCCGGGGAGGTCCGGACGGCGATCACGATGCTGGAGATCCAAGGCACGATCCGCCGGCGCGGCACCCGGCTGGAACGGGCCGGGGCCTAGGTGCGAATGGTGCCCGACGGGCAGATGCCACAGATTTGAGGCGGGAGAAACCTCTTTCCCCATATTTTCAAAGAACCCGCTTGCCGTTGTGTCCATGATTGGCTATCTTGTTCCGAACAGACGTGAAGTTTTTGTTGGTGCTCGTTCGGGCTGACAGCCGATAGTTTGGGTCACGGACGGTGCAGTTTCTCACCCGGAGGGGCGAGATGGGCAAGACATCGGGCGGAGCCCGCCAGGCAAGCCAACGCAATGCAGCACGACTGCTGCGGCGTGGGCTCATGACTCGGGAGCAGCACGGTGTTTGGCAAGCCACGGAAGGCAATCAGACGCGGCTCGAACGCGCATGGATGGAGTGCGATACGCGAACTGGTCCGGCTCGGGCCGGGCGGGGCGTTTGTCGCCGGGTACATCCCCGACACAACCGGTGCCCTCGACCGCGTGGACCTCGACCCCGAAACCGGATGGCCGGAGCGCTTCGGCGAGAACGCAGGCCTGAAAATCGCAGGCGGAAAGACAGACTCGGCGGGGGAAGGAATGGTCGGCGCGGTGGCGCGATCGGCCTCGGGACCGACCCACGGCGTGGCGTTGACCGCAGCGCGGATCGGTATCCTGACGACCGCTGCCCAAGGGCTCGGCCGGCACGCCGAGGTGGTGATGAAGGTACGAAATCTGCTCGACAGCCTGGTGGCGCTCTCGGAGCGGTCACAGGCCGAAACAGGCACAGCACACAGAGCCCGCGCCGCTACGGCCGAGGCCCGCATGACGGAGGTGAAACAGCATGAATCTGACCCCCAAACAGTTACGAATCCTCAAGCTCATCCGCGACTGGCGGGTGCGCAAGGGCTATTCGCCGACGATGCAGGAACTCGCCGACGAGATCGGCGTGAGCAAAGTCACGGTGTTCGAGCACGTCGAAGCGCTAATCAAAAAAGGCGCGCTCACCCGAGACGCGAACAAGGCACGCTCTTTGGCAATCGCTGAGGGCATCGCGGTCCCCGACGAATCGCGCCCGATGCGATTCCCCCTGGTCGGCAAGATCGCTGCCGGGCACCCCATCGAGAAGATCGCCGACGAGGACGAGATCGACCTCGACGAACTGTTCGGCCCGACAAAGGGGCACAACGACGGGGCGTTCGCCCTCCGCGTCGACGGCGACAGCATGCGCGACGAAGGCATCCTCGACGGCGACATCATCCTTGTCGAACGCACACAAGTTGCCAGCAACGGCGACCGGGTCGTCGCGCTCCTGCCCGATGGCGCGACCACGCTCAAGACCTTCTTCAAGGAGGCCGACCACATCCGTCTCCAACCGGCCAACCCCGACTTTGAGCCCATCCGTGTCAAGTACTGCCAGGTGCAGGGCATCGTCAAAGCCGTGATTCGGCAGTACTGATCCCGCTCGCACGACCGGTGCCAGCAAGAGAGAAGCAGGAGAGAGAGACTGTGCTCTTGAGGGAGTGGTGCGTGCGCACCCTCCCCTTGGCACGTTCGGCGTCCGCGCTCCGCCAACACCCGCGTTCAGTGTTCGTGCTTGATAATCTCGAGCACCGCTTCGGCGTCGTCGTTGGGGATCGGGAACGCGAGGTTGTACTGGGTGATCTTCCACTCGCCGTCGATCAGTAGCAACACCCCCGTGCCGCGGAGGTCCCCGTACTTGGCGTTGCGGACCACCTCGTCAAACCAGCCCGTCTTGCCGTCCGGCGCGATGTCGATATGCCTTTCGACCGCGTGGTAGGTCCACCCCTTGCCGCTGGCAAAGTGCGGCTCGGCCCAGGCGCGGAACTCTTCGAGGGTCCAGCGCTCGGTCGGATCGGTGCCGAGGAACACACCGTTTGGGGCAAAGTGGGCAAAGTAGCTCGCCTGGTCGGCCCGCGCGGCTGCGGCGTGAAAGCTGTCGAGCGTTTCGGCGATCGAGGCTGGCATCTTTGGCGCAGTTTCCTTCACGACTCTGGTGATGGTGACACCCGGTGCGACAATCGCCGCGGCTCCCAACGCCACGAGGAGACACACAGACAGAAGAACAGATGATCGCATGACAGCCTACCTCTCCGGGCGCATGAGCAAAGCGCACCACCAGAGGATACCGCGAGCACGGGCAGAAGATGGCTGGCAAAGTGCGAGTGTGGCCGGAGGTGCCAGAACGCGGGCCGCGATCAGTCCACTTCGTCGAGCGGTCGTGGCGCGAGCACACCGAGCCGGCAGAGAAACACCGTCGCCTCTTCCAGCTCTTCATGGGTGAAACCAACCAGAGCCGCGGGCGGTGTGGGCAGGTTGAGCAGCGCGGGCGGATAGGGGCAATAGCCCGTGCCCGGGTCTGCGACCTCGGCAAGCACCGCTTCGATCGCGGCCACGGCATCGATCAGCCGCAGCGGCTCCAGAACAGTCGAATCGTTGAGCATCAAATCCCTCTCTCCCCGCTGATCATTCGTGCGCGATGGAGTTGGGTTTCATGCAGCGAAACGAAATACGGTGAACTTCCTCCACAAACGCCCGAGAACACCTCGGGCTAGCTTGGGAGCAGTCTCCCCTACACCTGAGTCAGTGTCCGTGGTCGTCGTGGTCGTCGTGCGTTTTCTCTGCCTCCAGCGGCCGCACCCAGATGTTGCGGAAGCGGACCGGGTTGCCGTGGTCCTGGAGTTTGATCTCGCCCTCGGGCTTGTGGGCGGTGTACTTTGCAACACTGCGGTGCGCTGTCGCTCCGATAAACTCGCGGCGATGATGCACCAGAATGCCGTTGTGGATCACCGTCGCGTAGGCGGGCGAAACCAACGACCCGTCGTCGGCAAACTCGGGTGCCTCGAAGATGATGTCGTAGGTCTGCCACGCTCCCGGGCCGCGGCTGGCGTTGGCGTCGGGTGGGTATTGCCCATAGAGCGAAGCGGCCTGCCCGTCGGCGTAGGTCTGGTTGTCGAACGAATCGAGAATCTGGATTTCGTAGCGGCCGAAGAAGAAGACGCCGGAGTTGCCCCGGCCCTGGCTCTTGCCGCTGACTTTCTCGGGCGACGCCCACTCGATGTGGAGTTGGCAGCTGCCGAAGTGCTGGCGGGTCATGATGTCCCCGGTGCTGCCTTTGATCTGCATCGCGCCGTCGGGGAGAACCGTCCACTCGGCGTCGCGCCCATCGCCGTGCTGCCAGGCGTCGAGAGTGGTGCCGTCAAAGAGCACGACCGCGTCGCTCGGGGCGGGTACCTCGCACGCCGAAGCCGGCCCGGGGTCAACGACGGGCGGGTTTGGACGGTCGATATCGTGGACGCGCCACGGCTGCCCGGGGAGTTGAGGCGTGTCGGAGTAGCCCACACCCTGGGCGGCGCAGGTGCCGCACGCCGAGAGCAGCGCGAGGAGAACGAACGACGGCCGAAGAACTCGATGCATGGCAACCTCCGTGGCTGGCTGTGCCGGGCGTAGCTGGCTGTGCCGGGACGCCGCGGAGTGTAGCGTCCCGGCGTGGATTGGCAGAAGTCTCGCCGAGCCTCTTGCACGGAACGCACGCTCCGACCCCGATCGGGTCCGACGATCAGGAACGCCCATCGAAAGCCGTGTTCTTGCGCTGCCGTTTCGACGGTCCGAGCGGATGCTGCCTGTGGGTCGGCAGCCTACCCATTGAGCCGCGTGGGCTGTCCAGCCTCGGGACCGGATCGGCAGCGCAGGAACGCGGCGCTCGCATTTCGGACAATCATCTCGTGTGAAGGCCTTGACTCTGTGCCGTTCTCAGCCGATAGTGCATAATGCTGTCCGCATTGAGTGTTTCAAGATGACGAGCCCGGCATGATCTCCCAGACCTCTGAATACGCGCTTCGGGCTTCGGTGTTCTTGGCTGGTCGGCGGAACGATCGGCCGGCTTCGGCGCAGGAGATCGCCGATTCAGTTCGTGTTCCGGTCGGGTATCTTCAGAAAATCTTGCGGCTGCTGGCCAAGCAGAAGATCCTGACCGCCCAGCGCGGCAGCGGCGGCGGCTTCGCGCTGGCCAAAGTGCCCAGTGCGATCAGTGTTCTCGATATTCTCCGGGCTACAGATACCAAAATCGAGCGAATAGAGCGCTGTCCGCTGGGCATCAAAGGGCACACGAAGCTCTGCTCGCTGCACGGGATGCTCGATGCCGAGCTGGCCAGAACAGAGCAGACGTTCGCCTCGACGTCTCTTGCGGACCTTCTGGACGGCGACGGCGGTGTTCGGCCTTTGTGCGATACTTCAGGTCGGCTCCCGATCGAAATCAAGGTCAGTACCAAGAACCCGGGTCCGAGTCCTGACAACCCTGCCAAATAGTCTATACGGATACACTTGACCCTAATGACCGGACTGCCTACCTTGATTGTGTATTTCCAGAGTCACAACTATGTAACAGACTGAATCCGCAGGAACCACGCCATGAACACCAAGGAACAGCCGAGTACAAGCCACTTCCCCGGCTCCTCGCTTGAGGTGCCGAACCGAGCAACGGCCCGTCCCGATCCGTACAAATAGCTTGCCTTTGGGATGACGGCGGTGTTTGTCCTGACGCTGCCGATCATCGTGATCGCCGCGATGCTCGGCCACTCTTGGGCTTCTGATTCCCCAGCCGAGACGATGGCGACGGCATCCCAGACCTCGGCGGCCGGTCCCCGGGGCGAGGCCGCGTTCAAGACTGCCTGCGTGGTGTGCCACGGCCCAGGCGGCGCGGGCGTGCCTCACCTGGGCAAGCCGTTGCGGAACAGCGCGTTCGTGCAGGAACAGACAGACGAGGAGCTGTTCGCGCTGCTCGCCCAAGGACGTCTCCCGACCGACCCGGCGAACACGACCGGCGTCTTGATGCCCGCGCGGGGCGCACAGAACCTCAGTGACGACAAACTCCACGACGTGATCGCGTACTTGCGGGAGATCCAGGACCCGTCGCAGCCGATCGCGTCGGTCGACGCGTGGGTGATCGCCAAGCCCGACGATGCCCGGGGCGCGGACACCGGCGATGCCGCGGACGGCGCAGCGACGGCCGTCGTGACCGGGCTGCGCAACGAGTTGTTCGTCTCGTCGTGTTCGGCGTGCCATGGCGAGTTTGGCCAGGGCGTCGAGGGGCTGGGCAAGCCGTTGGGCACGAGCGAGTTTGTCAGGTCAAAGACGGACAAAGAGCTGATCACGTTCATCAAGACCGGGCGTCCGCTCTGGGACGCCGAGAACACCACGGGCATCGACATGCCTCCCAAGGGGGGCAACCCGGCGTTGTCTGACGAGGATCTTCTCGAGATCGTCGCGTACATCCGCAGCCTCTCTAAGTAATCCCGGCGCCCCTCGCAAGGCGACCGGTTCTGCCCCACTTACCTTCTCAGACAAGGAGACGTTCCATGCTGTTTCTCACCGGACGCACACCCCGAAGAGCCACCGCTGCGGCGTTGGTGCTGATCGGGCTTCTTACCGGCCACGCGGCTGCGCAGTCGATGAACGACGTGCAGAAGATCGCCAAGGATCGCGGGCTCTCGACCGCCGACCTTCTCGCGGCCGCGAAGACCTATACCCCCAGCGGGCAGAAGGACGACTACATTATGTTCTCGTCCGGCGGGCACAGCGGGCAGGTGTTTGTCATCGGGGTTCCCTCGATGCGCCATCTCCGTACCATCGCGGTGTTCACTCCCGAGCCCTGGCAGGGCTGGGGGTACGGGGTTGGTGAGGAGATTCTCGAGGAAGGGTATGTCGATGGCAAAGCCAACCTCTGGGGCGACACCCACCACCCGGCGCTCTCGGAGACCAACGGCGACTACGACGGGCAGTTCCTGTTCATCAACGACAAGATCAACGCCCGCGTTGCCGTGATTGATCTCCGGGACTTCGAGACCAAGCAGATCATCAAGAACCCTCTCACGGTCAGCGACCACGGCGGCACGTTTGTGACGCCGAACACCGAGTACGTGATCGAGGGCGGCCAGTACTCTGTGCCTTGGGGATTCAAGTACGCCCCGATCTCGGAATATAAGGAGAGGTACAAGGGGTCGGTCACGCTGTGGAAGTTCAACCGCAAGAAGGGCCGGATCATGGAGGACGAATCGTTCGCGATCGAGCTCCCGCCCTACTGGCAGGACCTCGCCGACGCGGGCAAGCTGGCGAGTGACGGGTTCATCTTCATGAACTCGATCAACACCGAGATGGCGACCGGCGGCATCGAGGACAAGAAGCCGCCGTTCGAGGCCGGCGCAAGCTGCAACGCGACGGACTTCATGCACATCATCGACTGGCGCAAAGCCGAAGAGGTCTACAAGGCCGGCAAGGTGACCAGGATCGAGGGGTTCCCGGTCATTATGCTTGAAACCGCGATCGAGGAAGGGCTGCTGCACGTGACCCCCGAGCCACGGAGCCCGCACGGGGTGGATGTCGCACCCAAGGGCGATTTCGTTGTTGTTTCAGGGAAACTCGATCCTCATGTCACGATCTACTCGGTCAAGAACATCAAGGCCGCGATCGCCAACAAGACCTACTCGGGCAAGGAGCCGTTCGGCATCCCGATCCTGGACTTTGACTCGGTGATCGAAGCGCAGGTCGAAGTCGGGCTCGGCCCCCTCCACACCCAGTTCGGGCCCGACGGGTACGCGTACACGTCGCTCTTCCTTGATTCGGCGGTCGCCCGCTGGACGCTCGGCGGCTCGTACGGCTCGGGAACCCCCGAGCCCGATTGGACGCTCGTCCACAAGACCCCCGTGCAATATAATGTTGGCCACATCGGTGTTGCAGAAGGCGACACCGTGACCCCCGACGGCACGCACCTGATCTCATTCAACAAGTGGTCGGTCGACCGCTTCTTCCCGACCGGGCCGCTGCTGCCGCAGAACTTCCAGCTGATCGACATCTCCCAGCAGGGCACGGAGATGCCGGTGATCTATGACATGCCCATCGGTATGGGTGAGCCGCACTACGCGCAGATTATCAAAGCCGACAAACTCAACCCGTGGAAGGTCTACCCGGACATCGGCTGGGACCCCGCGACCATGACCCTCGACCCGATGGCACCCAAAGCCAAGATGGAACGGGTGGTCCGCAACGGGAACACGGTCGAGGTCTACATGACGGCGATCCGCAGCCACTTCAATCCCGAGCACGTCACCGTCAAGCAAGGCGACACGGTGATCTGGCGCATCACCAACGTCGAGCGCGCAGTTGACGCGACACACGGGTTCTCGATCCCGGTCTACAACATCAACCTGAGCCTGGAGCCGGGTGAAACCGCGACGATCGAGTTCATCGCTGACACCCCGGGCACATTCCCATTCTATTGTTCGGAGTTTTGCTCCGCGCTCCACCTGGAGATGATGGGCTATCTGCTGGTTGAGCCCGCAGACTAATACAACGCCCGCCGCGTGCGTGAGAACGCGCGGGGCGGCTTCCTCTCTCCGGAACGTTCCTGCTCTCTGAGCGCAACACACGAAGGAGCCCCGCTTGTGAAACCGTCATTGATTGATCGTGTGATCGGCCCCCGTGTCGACCCGGCCGAGCGCTCCCGGCACACCCTCCGCTACGGCACACCCGGCTTCCTGCTGCTGTGCGCTCGCGTGTTGTTGCTTGTGTCGCTCTTTCTTCCCTACTGGAACATGGAGCTGCACGCACCACAGTATCCTGACAATCTCAATCTTACCGCGTACATGAATCACCTGAGCGGTGACGTCGCCGAAATCAACGGCCTGAATCATTACATCGGGATGCGTCCGCTCGAAGAGGCCGCCCAGTTTGAGCGCTCGGTCGGTGTGTACGTGATGATCGGGTTAGTTGTGTTGCTCGAGCTGGCGAGTTTCATCCACAGCCGGTGGGCCGTGCTGCTCGTCCTCCCCGTGATGCTGTTCCCGGGAGTGTTCCTGCTCGATCTCTACCTGTGGATGAGTCACTTCGGGATGAATCTTGATCCCGATGCGCCGCTCTCGAGTGCGATCGAACCCTTCGTGCCCCCGATCCTGGGTACCGGGACGATCGGGCAGTTCAAGACTGTCGCAACGCCGGGCATAGGGCTCTGGCTCGGGACCGCGGCATCGGTCATCCTCGTAATTGCGCTGTTCTTCCACCGCCGGGCGTACCGGCCGCTTTCCCGCAGTTCATCAGCGACGGCTGCCTGACCGCCAGATGAGAGTGCCATGATCCGTGCGTCATTTATCTTGCTACTGGCCACACTTACAGGAGTCGTCTTTCCAACGGCTCGGGGTGCGTGCGGCGCGCCGCTCTTGACCGACGAGTACAAACCCATGTCGGCACTCGCGGACTTGATCAAGGCTGCCGAGCCCGGAGCGATCATCCTCGTGCCACCCGGCGAGTATCAGGGACACCTAATCATCGATAAAGCGATCACGCTTGACGGGCGTGGAGAGGTCGTCCTCAGTGGCGGCGGCATCGGAACCGTCGTTGAGATTCTCGCACCACACGTTACGATTCGGAGTCTCACCATCCGTGACTCAGGCGAACACGTCACCGGCGAACCGGCCGCGATCCGCGCGGAGGTCGGCCCGGTGGTGATCGAAAGCAACACCCTCGAAGGAACGTTATTTGGCATCGACATCCGCGAAGCTTCCGGGTCGATCATCCGAAACAACACGATCCAGGGCAAGGACCTCGAACCAGGACGCCGGGGCGACGGCATACGCCTGTGGTGGAGCCACAACTGCATCATCGATAACAACACAATCCATGGTTCCCGCGACATGGTGTTCTGGTACTCAGAAGACCTCCGCATCACAAACAACATCGTCACCGACAGCCGCTACGGCCTGCACTTTATGTACAGCCACGACACGACGATCGACGGGAACGTCCTCGACGGCAACTCCGTCGGCATCTACCTTATGTACAGCAACCGCATCACGATGACCAGCAACTCGCTCAGGAACAACCGCGGGGCCAGCGGGTACGGCATCGGCCTCAAGGACTGTGATGACATTGTCGTCACAAGCAACGCACTGCTCGCCAACCGGGTGGGTATCTATGTCGACAACAGCCCCTCATCGGTTGACTCCACCGGCCTCGTCGAGTCGAACATGATCGCATTCAATGAGATCGGCCTGCTCGCCACACCGAACACGCATGATATTGTGCTTACCGGGAACGCCTTTGTCGAGAACGAAGAACCTGCAGCCACGCACGGCCGCGGGCAGCTCACCAGCAACTCGTTCTCACACGACGGGAGAGGCAACTTCTGGTCGGACTATGCCGGGTTTGATCATGACGGTGACGGCATCGGCGACCTTGCGTACGAGCCAAGAAGTTTGTTCGGCGCGATGCTGGCCGGGGAGCCCAACCTGCGGCTGTTTGTGCACAGCCCCGCCCAGCAAGCCGTGGAGTTCACCGCCAGGGCGTTGCCCGAGTTACGACCAACCCCGATTCTCATTGACCCCGCGCCGCTCGCACAACCGCCGACGATTCTCACCGCTGTCACCGAGCCCGCCACCAACCCCCTTGCGATGGCAGCGGCTGGGTTCGGGCTGCTTGTGATCGCGGGCGCTGCCGCGTTCGCGCTGGGCAGACAACCAACACTCGCCACTCCGGCGGGGAGATCAACCCCATGATCGAGGCAACACATATCACCAAACGTTTCGGGCGCATGACCGCGGTACAGGACGTCTCATTCACCCAGGAACACGGCTCCGCGGTCGCGCTGTGGGGCAGCAACGGTGCGGGCAAAACCACACTCATCCGCTGCATACTCGGCGTCATGCGGTGCAAGGGTTCTGCCCAAATCGACGGCATCGACGTCCGCAAGCGCGGTCGGAACGCCCGTGCACTCGTCGGCTACGTGCCTCAGGAGCTCGCGTTCCACGACGACGTCCGCCTGGGTGCCGCGATGATCTTCTTTGCCGGGCTGCGCCGGGTCGGAAAGCAAGAAGCAGCGGCGGCCCTCAAGGCGGTGGGCCTGACCTCTCACGAGCGCAAGCGCGTCCGAGACCTCTCGGGCGGGATGAAACAAAGGCTTGCGCTAGCGATCGCGCTGCTCGCCGACCCGCCCGTCATCGTGCTCGACGAGCCGACCTCGAATCTCGATGCCGCGGGCCGAGGCGAGGTCGTCGAGATGCTCCGACACCTCAAAGACATGAACAAGACACTCCTTTTCGCGTCCCATCGGCCGGACGAGGTTATTACATTGGCGGACCGCGTGCTGGTCCTTGATCGCGGCCGGATCGAACGCGACACCACCCCCGCCGAGTTGTGGCCCACCGAGAAGCCCGTGCAGGTGGTGCGGTTGTACCTGACCATGGCATCGGAAGAGGACGCCGCCCGGGTGCTGCGCGACGCCGGGCACGCGGTGCACCTGAACGGCCAAGGGCTGTGTGTCGCCGTGCCTCGCGACCGTAAGGCCGAGCCTGTCCATACGCTCGCACTGCACCAGATCGAGGTGCGTGATCTTGAAGTACTCGACGATGTCCGTATCCCGGAGGGAACATCATGAGCACGATCGGCCTGTTGCCCAAACACGCTGCACCACCCAAGGCCCGTTCGTTCGGAGGGGGCACGTTGGCGTTTGCTCGGCGGGAGTTCCGGGACGCCGCCGCGAGCCGATGGTTCTTCCTTTATACGCTCGCCTTTACCGTGCTCGCGGTCGCGGTGTCGTTTATGTCACTCAGCGGCACCGGGGCCCACGGCTTTGCGGGCTTTGGGCGCACCACCGCGGGCCTGCTCAACCTTGTCATGCTTATCGTGCCTCTCATGGCGCTCACCGCGGGCGCCGGATGTATCGCGGGCGAACGCGAACGGGGCACGCTGCTCTACCTGCTCGCACAACCCGTCTCGCGGACGCAGGTCCTGCTCGGCAAGTACCTCGGGCTCGCGGCGGCGATGGTGTGTTCGTTGTGCATCGGGTTCGGCATCAGCGCCGGGGTCCTCGCGTGGCGCGCCGGTGGGGTTGGGCTCGGTGCGTTTGTTATGCTGGTAGGATTCACCGCACTGCTCGCGGTGGCGATGCTCTCGATCGGCGTTCTTCTATCCGTTGTGTCAAGACGTACCGCGGTCGCGACCGGGGTCGCCCTGTTCTCGTGGCTGGTCCTGGTCTTTCTGAGCGATCTCGGCCTCATGGCAGGAACACTGCTCTTCAGGCTCCGCGTGCAGGAGGTCTTCGGCCTTGCGATCCTCAACCCGCTTCAAGCGTTCAAGATGGGGGTAATCGTGAACATGAACGCCTCGCTCGACGTGCTCGGGCCGGTGGGGGCGTACGCCTCGCTGACGTTCGGCTCGATGCTCCCCTGGATGCTCACGGCGGTCATGATTGCCTGGACGGTTGTTCCCCTCGCGGCGGCCGTCGTCCTGTTTGCTCGAAAGGGCTCGGTGTGAACACGGCTGCCACCACCGGTTGTATCGCTCTTGTGGCGATTGTTATGATCCCCGCGGGCTGCGGCGAGCAGGCCGCCGACGGCCCGCCGACTGTCAGGCTTGGCGACAGCCTCTGCGCCGAATGCAATATGATCATCAGCGACGATCGGTTCGTTACTTCTACTCTCGTCGATGGCCCGCGAGGGCCCGAGTCCCGCCTCTTCGACGACTACATCTGCCAGGCAAACTATGAATCGAAACACACCGATCTCCGAGTGTTCGCCCGGTGGTCGCATGACTATGCCACCAGGGAGTGGATAGACACCGCCGAGGCGTTCTTCGTTATGTCCGTCGAACTGCGCGCGCCGATGGCTTCACACGCCGCGGCACTCCAGACCTTGGACGCCGCAGAGCACCTGCAAGCCACGCTGGGTGGTGACATCGTGTCCTTCGAGACCGCTTGGGATCGCCTCCAACGCGGCGTCGGTCCGTCGTTGCTCGAGCCAACTCCCTCGGACTCGACCACTCCCCCCGCTCCTCCCGCGTCTGCCTCAGACCCGAGCGAGTCCGGCAGCTAGGTTTTGTTTGACGGCTCCAGCAAGCGGTTGCAGCGTTGGATCATGGCGAGAGATTCCCATGGCAAGGTCGCTCTCGGCCAACTTCTTCTATCTGGCAGCAACCCTGCGGCATCATGTGAGCCACCCGACACACCGTTCCACCACGTTCCGCCGACGGTAGGTTGCCCGATACAAGCCGAGACCAGCATGATATCTATCCACGCATCGCGCGGCCGTGCACGCGCCGAATGCCCGAGCCGCCAAACAGAACGTAGGTTCGATGCCATACTGAACTCCTGATTCCAAAGCGGTTCTGGTGATCGGTGCGGGCTCGGTGTCCACCCAACGAACGATCAATGAGCAGCCTACAGGAGACCGGCCCGTGGAGGGGACGATCTTCGATAATATCTGGACCGAGTGAAAATCGGCTCTGGCCCTCTGACCCTCGAGCGCAGCCACGGCATCCGTTGTGGGGGCTGCTCCAGAAGCGTGCCTTGACCGACGTAACGAGGTTCTGTCTGCCATCTCATCCGAGCAGAGGGGCGGGCGTCTCGCCCCTTGGTCGATCTACTGCAGAGGTCGCTCCACACGGGTGAGGCCCTCACGCCACGAACTGGCAAACAAACCTGGCGATATATGACCGGGACCTTGCGCTTGGGGCTCGTCAAAACATGTACGAAGCGTCCGTAGCGAAAGCTACAGTCCGCCCGTATCGCCTTCTCCTTCGTCGTCGTCGGCTTCCTGCCCCTCGTCGGGCGCGTCGTCCTTATCTTCCTCGTCAGCGTTCTCGGGTTCGGGGCCCTCGCCCTTGCCCTTGCCGAGATATCGCAACAGGAAGTCCTCGTACTTGCGGTAGCGGCCGATGGTTTTGACATCACCCCCGAGCCCGTGCCCGCCGGTGGGATCGAGGAAGAGCTCGACGTTGACCTCCTTGTCGGCCTTGAGCAGTTCGCGGTAGACGTTGACCGTGTCCTGGTAGAGGACATTGGAATCTTCCATGCCATGTACAAGCAGCAGGCGCCCGGTGATGTTCTTTGCGAGGGGCAGCAGCGAGAACTCCTTGAGGTTTGTCTCACCGGGCTTGTGCGGCCCGATGGTGCCGGTGGTGTACCACGAGTTGTAGTTGAACCATTCGGTCGGGCCGGCACCGGCGATACCGACCGCAAAGATGTCGGGCTCGGTGTACATGACCATCTGGGTCTGGAACCCGCCGAACGACCAGCCGTGGAGCGCCATCTTGTCCTCGTCGATGCCTCCCTGCTCGACGAACCAGTGCGCGCCGTCCACAAGGTCTTCGGTCTGCGGCTTGCCGACCTGTTCGAAGTTGGCTTTCTCGAACAGTGCGCCGTAGCCGGATGCGCCGCGGGGGTCGATGGTCGCGGTGACATAGCCGTGGACCTCAGCCATGTAGCGTGCGAAGAAGTAGCTCGGGCCGCTGAACGCGCCACGGGTCGCCATCTTGCGTTCGCCGAGCGGACCGCCGTAAACGTAGATCAGCAGCGGGCGTTTGTCGTCGGGCGAGAAGTCCTTGGGCTTGAACATATGGCCGTGGATGGTCTGCCCGTGGCGGTTCTCGTAAGTGAAGTACTCGGGCGAGACGGTGGTCAGCACGTGCGCCTCTTCCGGGTGCGAATCGGTGAGCGGCGTGGTCGTGCCCTCGCCCGGCGCGACCGCGACGAGCTCTCTGGGTGAGCCGAAGTCGATGTGGCTCGCCAGAACAAGGGAGGCGTCGTCGCGCACGGCGACAGACCTGTAGGTGCCCTCGGCGGTGGTAAGTCTGGTCATATCACCCGAGTCCAGATCAATCGCGTAGACGTGCGTCTGGTTCGGATCGCCCTTGGTCGTCGTCGCAAACATGGTGGAGTGGTCATCGGAGATGCTGAAGGGATAGACCTCGAACTGACCATGGGTGAGTTGGGTGAGCTGCTGATAGCGCGGGTCGAGCAGGTGGAGTTGCCGGAAGCCGGAGAGCTCGGTGATAAACACCATCCGATGGTTGTCGGCGAGATACTGCGGCTGGATCATCCGCGGCGTGTTGGGGCCGCCGAAGTGGAAGAACTCGTAGACAATCTTCGCGTTCTCGATCTCGAACTCGGGGCTCTCCTCGTCGTCGCCGGTTGTGTCGGCGTCGGGTTGTGAGTCGTCGGAATCGCCGTCGTCCTGGTCCTGGTTCTCGTTCTGCTCTTCGGTGTCGCTGTCGGTCTCTGCGCCGTTGGCAGTGTCGCTGTCGGCATCGCGGTTGGCGTTCTTGTCCGCGCTGTCCTCGTCGGCTTCTTCCTTGACAAACCCCGCTTCAAGAATCTTCACCAGCCCGGTCGCTTGTTCGTACGCCGCGAACGCGATGCGCGAGGAATCGGGCGACCACTCGGGCATCCGCAGGATGTCGCGAGGCCCGCTGAGGCGTTTGGTAAAGACCCGTTCGAGGGTGCCTTCCTCGGTCTCGAACCCGTCAAGGTCGTAGAGATACACACTCGTAAAGGCGTCGGGCCACGGGCTGTCGGGCATGTGCCGGGTGACCTGCTGGGCGCGCGCGAAGCGCTCGCGGTAGTTGACGATGGTGACCGAGGTCCCGCGTCCCCAGTAACTGTCACCGCGGTTGGCAAGGAAAACCAGCCGTTGCTGGTCCGGGCTGATGCGGTACCCCACCATCCGCTCGCCGTCTTCGAGTTCCGGGTCCAGCTGCACGATGCGGTGGTCGCCGAAGCTGACCCGCAGCAACGCCCCGCCCCGGAGGTAGGTGTACCCCGAACCATCGGGCAGATACTGCACATCGGACTCGCGCTCGCGGGTAAAGGTCAGCCGTTCCAGATCGCCCCGGTAGGGCACCACCGGTTCGCCCGCATCGTCGCCTTCGGGCGGCTCGACGGGGCTGTCCCACTGCTCCACATCCAGCGTCAGGCGATAGATATCCCCGCCCGAGAGCAGCAGCATCTCGTCGCCGGACTCCGACCACTCGTACCCCTGCACACCGCCGTAGCGCGGGGCGCGTTTGTCCGGCTTCTTGCCGTCCTTCTCGTCGTTGATCTCGGCGTCGGTCTCGGCAACCACGTCGCCGAGGGTCAGCCGCTCGCCGATCGCGTCGATCACGCCCCGGGGCAGGCCGTCGTCGGCGGAACCCTCCCCGTCTCCCTCGTCCACTTCGTCGCCGGGCGTCAGCGAGAACTCGATAGTCTGCGCCGGTTCATCGAGCGTAAGCGTGCCTTCCAGCAAAGCAAAGCCCTCGCCCGCTGTCGCTTCGAGCGAACCACTGACCGACAACGCCTGGTCCTCGATTGTCGCCGTCAAGGTGCCGGTCTGGGCATCAAAGGCACCCTCACGCAGCGGCAAGAGCACCAGCCCGATACGGAAACTCCCTTTGTACGAGTCCTTCCCCGCGCGCTCGAGCACGAGCTCAGCGTCCCCTGCGTCCCCCGCGTCGATCGGGCCGTCGTCGGTTGTCGCCTCGCCGGTCCAGGTGCCAAGCGGGCTGCTCGCCGGCCAGCCAAGCCGTGCCGCTTGCTCATCAGCGAGGGCTTGCAGTGTGACGCCCGCTTTCTTTGCCTGCTTCTCCCGCTCGTCGCGGACCTCGCGCACGTCGGCCTGGTGCTCGGCCATGCGGCCGACGCTGGTGATGCGGCGGGTCTGCCCGGTCTGGGTATCAAAGATGTACAGATCGCCGCCGTGACGCCGTTCGAGATAGGGGCGGTACAGGAACGCCGCAAATCGGCCGTCGTGCCCGAACGACACGTTCGACGCCGACGGGCCAAAGAACGACTTCTTCGGGAAAATCCGGTCGAGCGTGAGTGTGGGGGTGAGTGTGACATCGTCGTCGGTCTCGCCGTTGTCATCACCGCCGTCGTCGTCATTGTTGTCGTCATCTGCGACACCCCCCCCCCCACCGCCGCCATCCGCAGCGGGCGCCAACGTTCCAAGCCCTGTCCCCGGCCGGTACGACCGGTTCGCCGCGTGCGACACAGGCAACAACCCCACTCCCCCCACGCCCCCCACCCCCCCTATCCCGGAAACCACCGGGGGCGGTCCCGCGGCCAACGCCGCAAGGGTGATCCAGAGAATGGCAACGGCCACAAAGCCGACGACGTGACGCATGGACATGGTGTGCTCCCGGAAAGACTCTTCGCCGGGCAGCATAGTGGACACACGCCAGCAGCGGAAGCCCCCCACTCCGCCTCACGACACCGGGAGGCGATCACCAGCCAGCGCGCACAAAAGCGGCGTACGCAACGGCAATCGCGTACGCCGCCGAAAGGATAGGTGTCTTCTCCTCGCCTCCGGGCCGTTCGTGGATGCCAGATCGAGTGAGCATCCATGCCTTGCGCGGTGCGATGGGACGGAGAGGACCATGGCTCATTCCCACCCCATAGATCGACCCCCAGCAACAACGGGTTGAGCGGGATGGGAGGTTTTTTCTGTTTATACGGCCCACCCGCCCAACCCCGTGCGACCCGCCGCGTCTCCGAATGATACTCGAATCGCAGTCGTGATCTCCTCCGTGAGGATCATGCGAGAGCTCCAATGAAACGGGACGCTCTCCAGCAGGAGAGCGTCCCTTATGTGTACGCGTCAGGTTTGGGTTGCGCCCGCCCCGTCCGGCGGATCGGGCTCTTGGATATACATTCGTTGAATCCTAGTCAGTCACACCTTAGTAGTCGAAATCATCCCCCGCACCAACCGCAGCCTTCGTGGCCTTGTCCTTCTTCTCGACGATCGCCGCATCCGTCGTCAGCAGCAGCCCCGCGATACTCGCCGCGTTCTGCAGCGCGACCCGCTCGACCTTGGTCGGCACGATCACGCCCATCTTGACCAGGTCGCCGTACTCGTGGGTCAGGGCGTTGAAGCCGAAGGGGGTCGAGTCGGACTCTTCCACCTTGTTGGCGATCACCGAGCCGTCGAGGCCGCAGTTGCTGGCGATCTGCTTGATCGGCGCGGCCACCGCACGGCCGATGATGTCGATGCCCACGCGGGTGTCGCCGTGGACTTTCTTACGAAGCTTGTCGAGCGCCTTGCGTGCGCGCAAGATCGCCACGCCGCCGCCGGGGAGGATGCCCTCCTCGACCGCCGCCCGGCAGGCGTGCAGCGCGTCCTCGACGCGGGCCTTCTTCTCCTTCATCTCGACCTCGGTCGCCGCGCCGACATTCACCTGGGCCACGCCGCCCGCGAGCTTGGCGAGCCGCTCCTCGAGCTTCTCGCTGTCGTAGTCGCTGGTGGACGCTTCGATCTGATGACGGATCTGGTCGATCCGCCCCTTGATGTCCGAGGTCTTGCCGGCACCCTCGACGATGGTGGTGTTGTCCTTGTCAATGGTCACCTTCTTGGCGCGGCCGAGCTGGTTGAGTTCGACCTTCTCGAGCTCGATCCCCAGCTCGTCCATGATCGCCTCGCCGCCGGTGAGGACCGCGAGGTCTTCGAGCATCGCCTTGCGACGGTCGCCAAAGCCGGGCGCCTTGACCGCCGCGACCTTGAGCACGCCGCGGATCTTGTTGACCACCAGCGTGGCGAGCGCCTCAGAATCAATATCCTCAGCGATGATAAGAATGGACGACCCCGCCTCGGCGATCTTGCCGAGCAAAGGCAGCAGGTCCTTGGCCGACGAGATCTTCTTCTCGTGGATCAGGATGTAAGGTTTGTCGAGGACGACCTCCATCGTGGTGGTGTCGGTGACAAAGTGGGGCGAAAGGTAGCCCTTGTCGAACTGCATGCCCTCGACGAGCTCGACCTCGGTGTCGAGGGTCTTGCCCTCTTCGACGGTGATGACGCCGTCCTTGCCGACCTTGTCCATGGCCTCGGCGATGATCTTGCCGACGGTCGCGTCCTGGTTGGCGCTGCAGGTGCCGACCTGGGCGATCTCCTTCGAGGAGGAGACCTTCTTGGACATCTCGTGCAGCTCTTCGACGATGGCGGCCACCGCCATGTCGATGCCGCGCTTGATGTCGTTGGCGTTGGCGCCAGCCGTGATGTTCTTGAGCCCCTCGGCAAAGATGGACTCGGCGTAGATCGTCGCGGTGGTAGTGCCGTCGCCGGCGTCACGCGAAGCCTTGGACGCGACCTCCTTGACCATCTGCGCGCCGAGGTTCTCGTAGGGGTCCTCGAGCTCGATCTCCTTGGCGACGGTCACGCCGTCCTTGGTGACGGTGGGTGCGCCGAAGGATTTTTCGAGGACGACGACGCGACCCGAGGGGCCGAGCGTGACCTTGACGGCGTGGGCGAGTTTCTGGACGCCGCGAAGGATTCGTTCGCGGGCGTCAGCGTGGAATGCGATGTCTTTGGCAGCCATGGGGTTCTCCAAAATGGCAAAGGGTCAAATCGCAAATGGCAAATAAGACCCGGGTTTGTGCGTAAAATGGACTGTTGTAAGGTTCTGTCTTGCGTTGTCTTACTTTGCTACTTGCAGCCTTGCTATTTGCTTTCAGCCGATCCTGATCCAGACCAGTTTGTCGGCGTCGACAATGAAAACGTGCTGACCGTCGGTGACCTTGACCATGTGGTCCGCCTCATCGGGCAGGAGCATGGCGTTGGCAACGACACACTCCTGCGCACTTGCGAAATGAAAGGCCGCGGCACGCTTGCCGTCGAGCTCGGAAAGGACTTGTCGGAGTTGGTCGGTGTTCATGGTGAAGAAGGCATCAAGGGGGCGAGGCATCAAGGCAGGGATGCGTGCAGGCTTGAAGCCTGCGCGACAAGTTAGTCGATAATCGCAAGAATCTCGTCCTCGGACATAATGAGCAGCTCGTCGCCGTCGAGTTTGATCTCGGTCCCGGCATAGCTCGAGAAGATCACGCGGTCGCCCTGTGTCACGGTGAGGGGGATGCGCTCGCCGGTGTCGGTGTTGAGCTTGCCGTCGCCGACCGCTTCGATCACGCCGGTCTTGGGGCGGTCCTTGGAGGACTCGGGCAGGAAGATGCCCGACTCGGTCTGGCTCTGGGCTTCGTCACGACGGACGATGATCTTGTCGTGGAGCGGGCGGACAGCGGTGGTGGACTTCTTCTTGGACTTGGTCGCGGTTGCCATGGTGTGGACTCCTCTGAAACGTAAGTTTGGGTTCTGGTGATACCGAGTTCTGGACGGCGACCAGAGCGAGAACGCCCGGGTCGAGAACAGAAACAGAAAATCTGAAATATCAGACAGCAAATCTCAGTTGCAAATCGTGTGACTCGTCAGACAGCCCCTCCCGGCCAACGGCCCTGGTAGTAACGGGTCAGACAACGCCGCAGCACCTCGAGCAACCGCTCAAGGTCCGACGCCGAGTGCGGACGGTCGATCACCGCGAACGCGCCCGAACGCAACGCCGCGTTGATCTCCCGGCAATCCTCGCGATGACTCCGCCCGCGCTTCACCACAACCGTCGGCGGCGGCTGATCCAGCCGACGGAGGATTTCGAGCAGCCGCGGGCCGCCCTCCTCGGCGGCCACCGGGTCGGCAGCGGCGTCGAGCGGCAAGCCGAGATCGACCACCGCCATATGGATCGGATTCCGGCTGATCACCTGCGACGCCTCCCGCCCGGTCTCGGCCCGGAGCGACGCGATCCCCATCGGCTCAAGCAACCGCGGCAGCCGATCGGCCCACGATTCGTCCCGCCAACCGGCGTAGGAAAGCAGCAGATTGAGACGCCCCGGTGCCCCCGACGGCGTACCGCTCCCCGAGCCCGGCTGGGGCTGATCGGGGGCGTCGGCGTTGGAGCGCACGTTGAGCATGCCAAAGACTCGGCAACCCGCGTGCCCGGGACCGAAAACGCCCAGACGGTGCCCAGAGGGCGACCATGGGCCGTTTGACGTGGTATCGGTGGCCGAGAGGGGAGCGGGATGACAGGGCGCAGCAGCAGAAAAGCGAAAAGAGTGTCAATGTGGCAGGTGAGACCCCACCGACGGGCCGCAGCCTCTCGACCGGCTCCGACGCCTCCGACAGGAGCCCTCAGCGTCAACCCCGGGGCACACCGCCGAGAAGCCCGACCCCGCCGCATCGTCACGCCCAATGATATCCCGGGCAGCGGCGTTCACAAACCAGTCTGGTTCGGGTAGAGTTGGGGCATGGCAACAACACTCGCAATCGTGTTCGGGCTCACCATGGTCCTGCTGGGTGGGCTGGCGGCGTGGCTTTGGCGGGGGCAGGGCAAGGCCGCGGCCGAGGCAGCGGCAGCAACCGAGAAGGCCCGGAGGATCGAAGCCGACCTGGCCGCGACCCGCGAGGCAGCCATCGCCGCAGCAGATGCAGCCCAGCGCGACGCCGCAACACTCCGGGAACGGACCGAAACGCTCACCACAGCACTGGCCGGGGCGCAGGTGACCGAGGCAAAGCTTCGCAAAGACATCGAGGCGATGCAGGAACAGTTTGCAGCCCAGGAGGCCGCCACACAGGAACAGTTCGCCGAGCGGGAACGCTCGCTACAGCGCGAACGGCAAGCACTCGAAAGGCAGATCGCCGAGTTGGATACTCAGATGGCAAAGACCTTCGAGGCCCTCAGCGCCAAGTCCCTCCGGGCCGCATCGGACGAGTTTCTCAAACGCGCCAAGGAGCAGCTCGATCGCCAGCAGGAAGACGACGCAGCCGAACTCGAAAAGCGTAAGACCGCGGTCGAGCAACTGGTCAAGCCGATCGGGGAGACACTCGCCGCGACACGCGAACGACTGGAGTCCATCGAGAAGACGCGGGGCGAACAGTTCGCTCGGTTTCACGAACACATGGAACAGATCACCGGCGCGAGCACGGGACTGCGAGACGAAACCGCACGCCTGACCAAGGCCCTCAGCCGACCCGAGATCCGCGGTCAGTACGGCGAGATCCAGCTCCGCCGCGTCGCCGAGCTCGCGGGCATGACAAGCTACTGCGATTTCACCGAGCAGACGAGCGTCCGCGGCGACGAGGGCAACCTGCTACGACCCGACATGGTGGTGCGCCTGCCCAACGAACGGGTGATCGCGATCGACGCCAAGACCAACACCTACGCGTATATCGAAGCGGTCAATGCCGCAGACGATGCAGAGCGCGAGAAGCATCTCGACCGGTTCGCCCGGCACGTCGCAGAGCAGGCAAAGAAACTGGCGGACAAAAAATACTGGAGCGCCTTTGAGGGGAGCCCCGAGTTCGTCGTCATGTTCGTCCCCGGCGACCATTTCATTGATGCCGCCCTCTCCCGCCGACCCGACCTCCTCGACGATGCCGCCCAGCGCAACGTGATCCTCGCAAGCCCGAGCACCCTGATCGGGCTGCTCCGTGCCGTCGCGGTGGGATGGGGCGAGCAACGGCTCGCCGAGGAAGCCAAAGAACTCTACAAACTCGGGCGAGAGTTGCACGAACGGGCCGCGATCGCGTTCGAGCATGCTGCAAAGCTCGGCGATTCCATCCGCCAGAGCGTCGAACGCTACAACAAGTTTGTCGGGTCGATCGAGACCCGGGTCGTCCCCACGCTCAGACGGTTCGAGGATGCCGGCGTGAAATCAGGCAGGGAACTCCCCGCAACCGTGGAAGTCACCGTTCTGCCCAGAGGCATGCAGGCCCTGCCCGGCGCAGAACACGAATCGGTATAGACTGTTCGAGTTTCCGTGCAATCACGGGGACGGGATGTCCAGCCCCCGTCGCCAGGAGGGCGGGCTTTCCAGCCCGCGTCGGTCCCGCCCAGCCAAAAACGCCGGGGCCGGATGTCCCAGCCCAGCATCGCAACGACCAGAACCAGACCGTCCGCAACTCGGTACAGCCGGGAACCCCAACACCAAGGGGCACACAGGAGAGACCCATGCAGCGAGTATGCTCGGCAATCGTGATCGGCACCGGTGCCCTGCTGGCATCACCAACCCCGGCCCAACAACCCGCCGCCCCCCAAACCATCGCAAGCTACCCCGACTTCCGCCAGATCGTCCAGGACGCCAAAGAAAAGGTCTTCCCCGCCGTCGTCTACATCCGCGTCATCAGCGAGAACACCGAGAGCGGCAAACGCGAGCTCATGGAATCCTCAGGCAGCGGCGTGATTATCTCGGCCGAGGGGCACATCCTCACCAACTGGCACGTTGTCGAGAAAGCCCAGCGCGTCCGCTGCCTGCTCTCCGACGGCCGCCACGCCGAAGCAGAAATCCTCGGCACCGACAAAGACACCGACCTCGCGGTGATCAAGCTCAAGCTCGACGACGACTTCGGCGACCTCCCCACTGCTGCGCTGGGTGACTCCGAAGCCCTCCGCGAAGGAGACTTCGTTATGACCATGGGCGCACCATGGGGCATGGACCGATCCGTCGCGATCGGGATCGTCTCCAGCACACGCCGCTACCTCGACGGCGTCAGCGAGTACAGCCTCTGGATCCAGACCGACGCCGCGATCAACCCCGGAAACTCGGGCGGCCCGCTCGTCAACACCGCCGGCGAGATCGTCGGCATCAACACCCGGGGCGCCGCCGGCGCAGCCGACGGGCTGGGGTTCAGCATCCCCACCACCACCATCCGCGTCGTCATGCCCCAGCTCATGGACGCCGGCCGTGTCACCTGGTCCTGGACCGGGCTCCAGCTTCAGGCACTCAGCGACTTCAACAAGGACATGTACTTCCCCTACAACGACGGCGTGATCGTCGCCGAGACCGACCCCGACAGCCCCGCACGCGACGCCGGATTCCTCGCACGAGACCGCATCGTCAAAATCGCGGGCGAAGCCGTCACCGCCGCCCGCGTCAACGACCTCCCCGACATCCGCAAACGCCTCGGCCTCCTGCCCAAGGGCGAGCCGACCGAGATCGAAGTCGTCCGAGGCACCGACCGCGTCACGCTCACGCTCGTCCCCCGCGAAAAAGGCGAGGTCGAAGGCAAAGAGCTCGCCCTCGAACGCTGGGACTTTACCGTCAAAGCAATCAACCAGTTCGAGAACCCCGACCTCTACTTCTACCGCAAGGAAGGCGTCTTCGTCTACGGCGTCAAGTGGCCGGGCAACGCCGCCAGCGCCGGGATGGGACGCGGCGATATCCTCCTCAAAATCGACGGCGAAACGGTCGAAACCATCGACGAGGTCAAAGCCATGCACGAACGCCTGGTCGCCGACGTCGAGACCAAGCACAGAGTTGTGCTCAGCGTCATGCGCCGGGGGCTCCTCCGACAAGTCGTGCTCGACTACCGACGCGACCACGCCAAGGAATAGCCAGCGCACCCGCACACAACCGACCGCCCTGAAACACGAAAGACCTCAGCCGCCGACCGCAACCAGCAAGCAAGACCAACAGGTTCACGAAGGGACCGCACGATGACACACACGACTCGATGGACTGCGCTCATGGCGATGGTCACAACTCTGCTGTGCGGAACCGCAACCGCCCGCGCCCAAGAAACCGATCAACCCAAACCCGACGACGCGGCACTCATCGGAAGCGTCGCACGCTCGGTCGTCATCGTCGAGCACGCCTTCCGCTACGACCGCAGCGAAGCCCCCGAGCCCGAAGCCGCCGGCGTCGCGTACAACTCGGCCGAGGAGGACATGGACGGCGGCTGGGCGTCCCTCATCCTCCAGGAACGGCCCGAGCAACGCCTCGGGTTTGTCATCGCCCCCGATCTGGTCCTGACCGTCGATCCGCTGGTCCACAACCGCTTCGTCGCGCGAATCCAGATCCGCGACGGCGACCGGCTCATCGGTGCCCGCCCCGAGGCCTACGCCGTGGACCAGAACGCGGTCCTCCTCCGCCTTGACGAGCCGCTGACCACCGCCGAGCCGCTCGAGTTTGATCCCGATTCCAAAGGCCCCTACAAAGCGATCCACGGCCGCCGGGGCAACAGCCGCTGGTGGCTCATGGCCGCCGGCGTCGACGGCTCGACCATGGTCTCCCTCAACGGCCCCAAGTACCACGTCGTCCCATGGCCGAGCGTGATCGTCGATGGCGCAGGCACCGCGGTCGGCGCGTGCTTCGACGGCGGGCTCGAAACCAACGGCTCGTGGAAGAGCGCCCCCGCCGCGTGGGACTGGATCGCTGCCGACAAAATCGAAACCCTCATCGAACGAGTCGGCACAACCGCCGACGCCGCACTGCCCCGCGTCGAGCTGCGGTTTCGCAGCCCGCGAAAGGAAACCGGCGCAAACCAATGGAGCCAGAACGCCGCCGCGTTCACCGAGTGGAACGGCACGGGGATCATGCTCGACGGGCAACGCGTGCTCGTCCTGGCCCAGTTCGAGCCCAAAGTCACCGCGAGGCTCGAAAGCGCAATCGTCCACACCGCCGACGGACAGCACCTCCCCGCAGAGTTTGCCGGCAGCCTGCGGGACTACGCCGCGCTCGTGGTCCATCTCCAGACCCCGCTCGACACTGCTGCAACACTCGCCGAGCACAGTTTGCTCGACGTCGAAGACGAACTGCTCATCCGGTCCCAGGTCCGCGTGCTCGGCGAAAACCGCACCAGCTACACCTGGCAGGCGCGCCTCGCGCGGATGATGGTCGGGTTCCGGGGCACAGTCCTCGGCAGCTTCGGCGATGTCGCCTCGGCGCGCATGGAAACCGGCGCCGGCGACGAGGGGCCGATGAGCTTCCTCTTCTCCACCCGCGGCGAGCTGGTCGCACTCCCCCTCATGGTCCGCAAAAGAGCGACAAATCAGCAGGATTGGCAGGGGTATTCACGCTCCGACTACGAGCCGACGGTCATGGGCACCGCCGATCTCCTCGCGATCCTCGAACGCCCCGACGCGCTCGACCCCGACAACCGCCCGCTCTCAGAATCAGAAGAGCACCGACTCGCCTGGCTCGGGGTGCAGCTCCAGGCGATGGACCCCGACCTCGCCCGCTTCAACAACGTCGCCGACCAGACCGGCGGCGGCACCACCGGCGGCATCGTCACCTACGTCTACGCGGGTTCGCCCGCTGCAAAGGCCGGGCTCCAGGTCGGCGACATCCTCCTCCGCCTCCACATCGAAGGGCAACCCCGCCCGCTCGATATCGACGTCAACGCCTACGACATGGGGTGGGGCGCGCAATACCTCGAGGTGCTCGAACAGATTGACTCCAGCTACTTCGACCGCGTCCCCCCGCCCTGGAGCAGCGCCGAGACCGCGCTGACCCGAGCCCTCACCGACGCCGGCTTCGGCACGCCCTTCCGCGCCGAGGTCGTCCGCGACGGCGAGTTGCTCGAACCCGAGTTCGTCGTCGAGGAAGGGCCCGCCCACTTCAGCGCCGCCGCCCGGTTCAAGAGCGAGCCGCTCGGGCTGACCGTCCGCGACCTCACCTACGAAGCCCGACGCTTCATGCAGCGCAGCCAGGACGACCCGGGCGTGGTGATCTCGAAGGTCGAAGCCGGTGAACGCGGCGCCGTCGCGGGCATCAAACCCTTCGAGCTGATCGTCGCGGTCAACGACAAGCCGATCTACACAGTCGAGGATTTCGAGAACGCGATC
>JAUZRR010000019.1 GCA_030950285.1 Planctomycetota bacterium
GCAACGCTTCAACGAGGACCGCTTCTGGGAGACGCACAACTGCATCCTCACCGAAGGCTCCGGCCAACCCACCCGGGGCGTCCGCCGAATGCTCCACCGCCTCCACAAAGAGCACGGCCTGCCGGTCATCTGCCTGCTCGACTGCGACCCGTGGGGGCACTACATCTACTCGGTCATCAAGCAGGGCTCGATCAGCCTCGCGTTTGAGTCCCAGCGCCTCGCCATTCCCGAGGCCAAGTTCCTCGGCATCCGCGCAAAGGACTACAAAGCCTGCAACCTCTCCGACGATGTCCAGATCACCCTCAACGACCGCGACATCACCCGGGCCAAGCAGATCCTCGCCTACCCCTGGTTCGACGGCCACCGCGCCTGGAAACGCGAGATCAAAACCATGCTCGACAACGGCTTCAAGATGGAAGTCGAATCCCTCATCACCAAAGACATCAGTTATGTCACCGAGACCTATGTGCCCGAACGGCTGGCGGCGAAGGACTGGCTGAGTTGACGCGCTGTTGGTACTCCCCGACACCCGAGCCCGAAGCGCAAGCAAGCAGCCTCTGGTACCCTTGCCTCCATGCACACACAAACCGCCATGCTCACGATCGCGTTCTTTGCCTCGACAACCCTCGCCCAACCCGCGATCCCCACAGATCCCGAGCCACGCTGGTGGAAGGGGAACCTCCACACCCACACCTTCTGGTCCGACGGCAACGACTTCCCCGAGATGGTCACCGAGTGGTACGCGACCCATGGCTACAACTTCCTTGCACTCTCCGACCACAACACGCTGAGCCGGGGACAGCGGTGGATGGACATCGACACAATCAACACGCGTTCACGCGGCTCGGCGTTGCCCGCATACCTCGAACGCTTCGGCGAGTCCTGGGTCGAAACCCGCGGCGAGGGTGATGCGCTCGAAGTCCGCCTCAAGCCCTTTGAGGAGTACCGCGCACTCGTCGAGGAACGCGGCAGGTTCATCATGCTCCAAGGTGAGGAGATCACCGGCAGCTACGACCGCCGGCCCATCCATATCAACGCGACCAACCTCGCTGAGCTTGTCCCGCCGCAACAGGCAGAGAGTGTCGAAGCCACCATCCGCAAGGTGTTGCAAGAGGTCAACGCCCAGGCCGCCGCCCACGGCCGCGAGATCTTGACGCACCTCAACCACCCCAACTTCGGCTACGGCATCACGGCCGAAGACATCGCGCCGGTCCTCGAAGAGCAGTTCTTCGAGGTCTTCAACGGGCATACCGGTGTGAACAATGCGGGCGATGAGCACCACGCCTCGACCGAACGGATCTGGGATATCGTCAACACCATCCGCGTCGCCGAGCTCGATGCGCCGCCGATCTTCGGCATCGCCACCGACGACAGCCACAGCTACCACGAGCACAGCCCGGTCTCGATCCCCGGCCGCGGGTGGGTGATGGTCCGCGCGACGCACCTGACGCCCGAGTCCCTGATCCGAGCCATGAACGCTGGCGACTTCTACGCCTCGACCGGCGTCACACTCGACACGATCGAGTTTGATGCCGACGCGCAGACACTGACCATCGGCATCCGCCCGGTCGCGGGCGAGACCTACACCACCCGCTTTGTCGGCACCCTCCGCGGCACGCCCCTCGACAGCACGCCGATCCTCGACTCCAACGGCAACGAGATCGTCGCGACCCGGCGATACGCACCCGAGATCGGCCGCACCCTCGCCGAGGTCGTGGGCACCACCGCGGCATACACCCTCACCGGCGAAGAGCTCTACGTCCGGGCGGTGATCGAGAGCGACGCGGCTCCCGACCGACCGACCAGAGAGAGCCTCGTGCGGCGTGCGTGGACACAACCCATCACGCCTCGGCTGGAAACCGACGCTCCTGAGTGAGGGTTCTGGTGAGCGAGCCTTACCCATCGCGACCAGTTTGCCCATCTTCTCACAGGTTCCACAAACAGCCGCAAAACTCCTGCTGTTTACCACAACTTTCACGTCCTAACCCATTGCGACGACCGGCATGACTCTGTATGTTTGCCGAAGACGCGGGCGGGATTCTCTGATTCCCGAAGGACACCCGCGTCGACGGCGTGGGTCACGCAAGAAGTGTGTTGCCTGCCCCGGACATCGAGCCGGTTGGGTTTTTGCCCCTCCCCCGGCCGCCGCGATCGTGCACCGGAGAACGCCCGGAGGAAGCGTTCCCTGGCGCACTCGCGGCGGCTGGTCTTTTTTTACACTCCCAACCCGCACACACTGCCTGTGCTCGTTCCAGAAGCGCGTCCTGCAAGGCTGTGTTTCCAACACGATTGGCGTGTTGGGCTTTGCAACTCTTGCCCTGCAAGGATGTTGCCATGGCCCCGCGTCCCCTCGCTCGCGCAGGGGCTCTCTCGACACAATGAGCACAGGAAGTAGAGCCCTTCGCGCGAGCGAGGGGGCAACCGCGATCACGCGGGGCAACGAAACGGTCCGCCTCGAGATGCACTCTTTGTACGAAAAGAGCCCCGCGTTGTGCGCGGGGCCTTCGGGGGTGTCGTGTCCGAATCGCGGCTGCGCGGTTACGGCTGTTCCATGCCCAACTGGTCAACCAGGAACGCGTAGACATCGGCGGTCTCGCGCATCGCCTTGCTCAGCGGCTTGCCCGCGCCGTGCCCGGCGCGGGTCTCGATGCGGATGAAGACCGGATTGTCGCAGTCCTGCGCGCGCTGGAGCATCGCTGCAAACTTGTAGCTGTGCCAGGGCTTGACGCGGTCGTCGCCCTCGGCTGTCGTAATCAGCGTCGGCGGATAGCACGCCCCGGCCCGGACGTTGTGGTAGGGTGAATAGGCCCAGAGATAGCGGAAGTCGTCGGGCTCTTCGGAGATGCCGAAGTCATCGGCCCACTGCCGGGCGTTGGCCGACTGGGTGTGGTAGCGGAGCATGTCGAGGACCCCGACATGAGGCACAGCCGCGCCGAAGAGGTCGGGGCGTTGGGTCATGCAGGCGCCGACGAGCAACCCCCCGTTGCTGCCGCCCTCGATCGCGAGCTTGGGCGTCGAGGTGTAGCCGGTCTCGATCAGCCACTCGGCCGCGGCGATGAAGTCGTCAAAGACGTTCTGCTTGTTTGCCTGGGTGCCGGCGATGTGCCAGGCCTCGCCGTACTCGCCGCCGCCGCGGAGATTGGCGACGGCGTAGACGCCGCCCATCTCGACCCAGGCAAGCCGCGAGGCCCGGAACGAGGGGGTGAGCGAGACGTTGAACCCGCCGTAGCCGTAGAGCAATGTAGGGTTGGTCCCGTCGAGTTTGATGCCCTTCTTGTGAACGAGAAACATGGGGATGCGTGTGCCGTCTTTGCTTTCGTAGAAGATTTGTTTGGTCTCGAAGTCGTCGAGGTCAAACCCGACCTGAGGCTGTCGGAACAGCTCGCTCTCGCCGGTCGCAACGTCGTAGCGGTAGATCGCGCCGGGCTGGGTAAAGCCGCTGAAGCTGTAGAAGGTCTCCGTGCTGTCGGCGTGTCCGCCAAAGCCTCTGGCGCTGCCGACGCCGGGGAGGGCGACCTCGCGGACGAGGTTTCCATCAAGGTCGTAGACGCGGACGGCGGTCTTGGCGTCCTCGATAAACTGCGCGACGAGGTGCCCGCCGATGAGGCTCGCGCCCTGGAGTGTTTGTGTCTGCTCGGGGATGACCTCGCGGAAACTGCCCGGGTTGGCTGCCTCGACCGCGATGACGCGGGAGTTGGGCGCGTCCTTGGTGGTGGTGAAGAAGAGTGTCTCGCCGGTGTTGCCGAGGAAGTTGTACTGCGCGTCCCAGTTGTCGAAGACGGGCGTCGGCTGCGCACCGCTCTCGTCGAGGCGGATGAGGTAGACCGCGTTGGCGAGATAGCCGTCGAAGTGGGAGATCATCAGGAACCTGCCGTCCTCGGTGACCGCGGCGTAGGGGTTCTGGGTCTCGACGTCGGCCGCGTACACGAGGGCGTCCTGATCCTGCGACGTCCCGAGCTGGTGGCGGTAGATCGAGACGGACTGCTGATCGTCGGCGTTGCCGTCCGCGCCGATGGGGTAGCGGCTGTAATAGAACCCGGAGCTGTCGCGGTCCCACGAGACGCCGGAAAACTTGATGTGGCGGATGGTGTCGTCGAGGTCTTTACCGGTGTTGATATCGCGGACGCGCCAGATGCGCCAGTCGGACCCGCCGTCGGACACGGCGTACGCGAGGTACCTGCCGTCGGGGCTGACCTCGGTGCCGCCGAGGGCCTGGGTGCCGTCCTCGGAAAAGGTGTTGGGATCGATCAACACGCGCGGCGTCGCGTCGAGTGAGTCGGCGACGTAGAGCACGGACTGGTTCTGCAGGCCGTCGTTGCGCGAGTAGAAGTAGCGGCCGCCCTCTTCCGATGGGATGCCGAAGCGTTCGTAGTTATAGAGCTCGGTGAGCCTGGCCTCGATGCGGTCGCGGGCGGGCAGCGAATCGAGATAGGCGTTGGTGATCTCGTTCTCCGCCGCGATCCATGCCTGGGTTTCGTCGGAGGTCTCGTTCTCGAGCCAGCGGTAGGGGTCGGGCACGCGCACGCCGTGGTAGGTGTCAACGGTGCCGTCTCGGCGGGCGTCTGGGTAGGCGGGCTGGGCGAGAGTTGTCGCGGTGAGGAGCGTCAGCACGAGCAGCGGGAATCGGTATCGCATAGGGGGTCTCCGTCGGGGTTGGAAGCATGGTATGGGGTGCAAGCAAGCACGTCACCCCCGGGAAAAGAACATCGGGCACCGTCGGGAGCATGGTCGGACGGCTCCCTCGCTTGCGCGAGGGGCTCTACCTGATGGGCTGGAATCGCACCGCTACTGCACCAGCCCCTTGGTCAGCCGCATGAACGCGGTCTCCAGGTTCACCGGCTCTTCGCTGAACTGGGCGATGCGGAAGCCCTGGTTGATGAGGATGTTGGGCAGGTCGGTAAAGGTGTGCCCCTTGGCGTCGTCGAAGACGACCTGGAAGAGCGGCGCAGGTTTGCCGTCGATGGTGATGCCGCCATCGGTGGTGCTGACTTTGCTGACGCCGGGAAACTTGCCCATAAGCTCGGCGGCGTCTGCGAAGCGATCGGTCACCGCGACGTGCAACACATGCCCGACACGAGCGCGGCGGAGGATGTCGGTGACCGAGCCGGAATAGAGCAGCTTGCCACGTTCGATCACACCCACCACATTACAAAGCTCCGCCAGCTCGTGGAGGATATGGCTCGAGATAAGAATGGTCTTGCCCATGCGCCTCAGCTCTTTGAGCAGCTCGCGGATCTCGATCCGGGCCCGCGGATCAAGGCCGGACGCGGGCTCGTCCATAAGCAACACCTTGGGGTCGTGCAGCAGCACACGGGCGATCGAAAGGCGTTGTTGCATACCCCGCGAGAGGCTGTTGACCTCGGCGGTGGTTTTGTAGGTGAGGTCGGTGAGTTCGAGCACATCGCGGACGACCTTGCGGCGGGCATCGCCGTTGATGTTGTAGGCCGCCGCGAAAAACTCGAGGTATTCGCTGACCACCATGTCCTCGTACGCGCCCATGAAGTCGGGGACATAGCCGATGAGCGGGCGGATCTGGCGGTTCTGATAGCCGACGGTGAGGCCGCAGACCTGCGCCTGCCCGGACGACGGCTTGAGCAAGGTTGCGAGCACCTTGATGGTGGTCGTCTTGCCCGCGCCGTTTGGGCCGATGAACCCGAAGCAATCGCCCTCGTCGATGATAAGGTTGAGCGAGTCGAGCGCGACAAGATCGCCGTAACGTTTGGTCAGGTTGATCGTCTCGATCATCCGCACGGGTGCGTCCTCTCTTTGGCAACTGCCGAAACTCTTGGCGAAACTACCCGCCGGCGGGTTGAGTGGTGTCGGGGTCCACGGGCACAATAACATCCGGCGGCCGCGCCGGGAGGGGGTAGACCCAGCGCACAACCGTGGTGCCCGAGATCGTCGGCTCGCGTTCGCGGCCGTTGGTCGAGACGCCGATCGGGACGGGCATGTCGTCGGCGGACTCGGTCTTGAGAATGCCGATGACGACAAGGCAAGGCCGGGTCGACCAGCGACTCAGGTCCAGCGCGTGCGTCGCTTCGCGCCGGGCGACGGGTGGTTGCGACAACAGGCGGGAATCCGGCACCGGCGGGCCGAAGAGGTTGAAGAACGCGAGCCACTCGTACCGCCTGGTCCGGCTGCTGGCGATCGGCTGGTTGTCCTCGCCCCACCCGTTGCTGTCGATGTTGTCGATACGGCTGGCCAGCGAGGTGTTCCCGGCCGCGAGGGTGATCGCTTCGAGATCAATCGGCGTGCCCGGCACCCACACCCCGGGGAGCGTCCAGGCATTGGCGATGCTCTGCAACATCGCCTTGTTGCTGGTGGCGCGGATATCTGCCTGACGCTGAAAGACGATGATCTGCACATCCTCGAGATCGCCCGGGAAGTTGTGGACGAGCTCGCCACGGAGCACTGCCTTGTCGCCCCGCGGCGTGAACCGGACCGCCCGGAACGGGTCGGCGTCGGGCTCGACAACCGGGCGGATCGAATCCCACGCGAGCCCCCCCGCCCAGTCGAGTTGCACGAGCTTGACCGTGGCGCGAGCGGGAAACGTGAGCCGATCGGGAGAACGGCTGTCGATCGAATAGGAACGGGCGTCCGGGAACGAACCGCGAGCCCCCCCCTGCGAGGGCTCCCACGGGGCGACCGCCTGCTGAAAGCGGCTGCCACCGACGCCCGCGTCGTCAGAATCGAGCCAGATCGAGGCGTCGCCGTAAACCGGGGCAAGCATGCTCGCCCAGGTCCGGACGCGCTGGACGCGCTGCCCATAGACGTGATCGAGAAACGAGAGGTGGGCGATCTCGACGCGCTTGGGCCGGAGGATGGTGGCGCCGCCCCACGCCAGCCCGGTAAACACAAGCGACGCGCCAAAGAACGCGAGCCACGCGTGCCGGCTCCACCCTCGCTTTTTGAGCACCGCAAACCCGCCGGGGCCGGCGACAAACCAGTAGACAATGAACACGACAAGCCCGAGCATGACCGCGACAAGCGAGCGGCCGCTCTTGCTGATGACGCCGGAGATATCGCCGTCGAAGACACGGGCCGGACGCCCCGAGGTAAAGAGCAGGCCTTTCTGCTTGAACTCATCAAACTCGGCGGTGGTCGCGATCTTGCCCCTTCGTCCCAGCACCCGGTGCCAGAAAACGTCGGCCTCGGGGAGCCCCTGCATCGTCAGGCGGCGGTCCCACCCGGGAAGCCCGACGAGCGTCACCGCACCCACCCCTACGCTCCGACTCACCACAACCGTGCGCCCCGAGGCGTCGTTGAGAATCGGGTCGGCCTCACCGGGGCCGGCGTCGGCGAGCGGCTGAAAGGTGTGCAGCGTGACCGGGGTATCAGGAAGCCGGAACGTTGCGATCGGCGCGTCGGTGAGCAGAGGGCGCAGCGCCGAGACCGGCTCGTCCTCGATGCGCACGACCGAGACACGGGGGAGCAACGCCGCGAGTTCCTGATTCCCCAGCGCCAGCCAGTCCTGCCCGGTCGCGGGAAGAATGATAATGAGGTGCCCGCCGCGCTCGATCCACTCACGGATCGCCCGGACCTGCTCGATGCGCAGCTCCGAAGGCGTCGGCCCGTTCCAGATCAGCTCGCGGATGGACGCCAGCCCCATCCACCGATCGGGCAGCGCGTCAACCGTCAGCGTGGCGAGCTTGGTGACCTCGTGCCCCAGCGGATCAACGCCGTCGGCCCCGCCCTGCTGATAGCCCGAAAGCCCGCCGGGCGTGTTCCCAACGACCGCGAGCAGCCCGGTCGCTTTGCCCGACATCCCGCCGGGCCACCGGTATGTTGTCTGCCCGAGCAGCCGCCCGGGGAGGAACCCGATATCCGGCCCGTCCGCCGGGGCTTCTTCCGCCTCGAGCACCTGCACAACAAACCCGCCGGTGCTGGCGATATCGAACGGCAGTCTCGCGTACGCCCAGACCGGCTGATCGACGCCGGGGTTGGTGGTGACGACGGTCTCGTACATCGCGTCGTCGCCGTCGACATCGGTCAGCACGATACGAAGGAGCACCTCGCGTTGCTGGTTGCCCCGATCGACGAGCCGGACGCGGATGCCGGTCCACTCGCCCGGGCGCGCAGCGTTGTTGAGCCCGACGCTGCTGATGGTGATACCGATCTCGCCAACCAGACTCGCTTGCTGATCCATCTGGTCGAGCAGGTCAATCTGGGCACGGACCACACCCGGCAAAAAACACACCAAGCACGCCGCGACCACAGCAACGATCCGGCCGCCCCAGCCCACCCTCAGGCGGGGCCGCTGCTGCACCGGGGGCCCGATCCGTGGTTGGCTCGATGGCTTGTGCCGATTATGCACCGAAGGGTCCCCCTTGCCGGGTGTGGTGAACGTTGCCCGAGAGTGTACAGGGCTCAAGCCGGCCGTGAAACACGCCGATCCGAGGGGCTATGGGCACCACTCTCGAGCCGTTGCTGATTGTCGTGGGTCTCGGCGTTGCCGGCTTCGGGCTGGCCGCGATGGCGATCGCGTCGGCGACAGCCCAGGACTCGATCAAACGCCACATGGTCCAGGTCCGGGCGATGGAGTTGCGCAACGAGTATCTCCGCACGGTGCTCGCGCTGCGGGGCTTGCCCACCCCGCCGGCGACAAGTCCCCAAGCCGCCGCCAGCCCAGAACCGCCCGAGAGCCCGGAAGACACCGCGACCGAGACCGAATCTCGGGCCGCGGCATAGGGCCGACCCGCCGCTCAGGTACGGCTGTCCATGCGCCGGAGTTCGTCGATCAGCAGCACATGCGCCCGCGCACCAAGCCGAAAGCACTCGAGCTCGAACTTCTCGTTGGGAGAATGCACCCGGTCGTCGTCGAGCCCGAAGCCCATGAAGATCGTCTCGAGCCCCAGCTCTTTCTTGAGCATCCCCGCGACCGGGATCGAGCCCCCGGTTTTGATGAGCGCCGCCTCGGTGCCGTGGGCAGCTTCCCGCAGCGCCCGCCGCGCCGCAGCCAGCGCCGGCGAATCGGTCGCGACCGTTGCCGGGTCCCCGCCGCCGTGGTCGATGCACTCCCACCGGCAGCCCGCAGGCGTGCGTGCTTTGCACCACGCAAAGAACGCTTCGGTGATCTTCGCCGGGTCCTGATCGTCCACCAGCCGGAAGCTGACCTTGGCGCTGGCGTGGCTTGGGATCACGGTCTTGGCGCCCGCGCCGGTGTAGCCGCCGACGATGCCGTTGAGCTCGGCGGTCGGCCGCGCCCACTCGCGCTCGAGCGCCGAAAAACCCGCCTCGCCCACGTCCGCCTCCGGCCCCAGCCCGATCTTCCGCAGCGCGTCGGTCTGGTCAAAGCCCAGCGCCTCCCACTCGGCACGCTCGGCCGCGTTCAGTTCGCGGACGCCGTCGTAAAATCCGGGGATCGTCACACGCCGGTCGGCATCCCACAACTGCGCGAGCACCTTCACCAACTCCGAGATCGGGTTCGGCGATCGCCCCCCCCACATCCCCGAGTGCAGGTCCTGATCGGCGCCATGCAGCACGACCTCGGTGTACGCAAGCCCCCGCACGCCATAGGTGATCGCCGGCCTGCCCCGCCCCAGCATCCCGGTGTCGGAGATCACACACACATCGCACTTGCCCAGACGCTCGGCCTGCTGGCGAACAAACCGGTCGAGATTCACCGAGCCGGACTCTTCCTCGCCCTCGAGCAGCACCGTAAACCGCACGCCGCCCGCCGCGATCCCGCCCGCCTCTTTCCAGGCGCGGAGGGCTTCGAGGAAGGTCGCGACCTGCCCCTTGTCGTCAACTGCACCCCGGGCGACGATGCGCTCGCCGACCTCCCCCTCGGCCGGCTTGATGACCGGCTCGAAAGGAGGGCTGTCCCAGAGCTCGAGCGGATCGGCCGGCTGCACGTCGTAATGGCCGTAGAACAGGACGTGCGGCCCCTTGTAGTCCGGCCCCGCGTCCGACTCGGCCAGCACGATCGGATGGCCGTCCCCCGCCGGATCGCCCGTAGGCAGAATCTCGACACGCAATCCCGACTCGCGGAGTTGATCGGCCGCCCAGTCGGCCGCCCTCGCGGTCTCGGCCTTGTACGCCGGATCGGTCGAGACGCTGGGGATACGAAGCCACTCGCAGAGACGAGCGATGGAGGCAGACTCGTTGGCGGCGAGGTAGGCAAGTACATTGGATATCATGGTGATCCTCGATACAAAACAAAGCGGGCCGGGGAAGTCCCGGCCCGCTGCACGGATTGTACACCAGATTGGAAGGGTCAGCAGGGATTGTTCCAGAGGTTCAGGAACAGGATGTAATCAATCGAGTTGACAACGCCGTCGCCGTTGATATCGGCTTCGGGGTCTTGCGCGTTAAAGAGATTCAGGTACGCGACGACGTCCTGAGTATTCACGCTGCCGTCATCGTTGACATCGGCGGGCTGCAGGATGTCGTAAACGATGTCGTAGTCGGCCGAGTCGTTGTCCCCGTCAAGATCGGCGTCGATCTCAACGCGGTAGTTGCTGTCGCCGATGACGTAGTTCCAGCCGGAGCCCATGCTGCTCAGATCCGAACAATCAGCAGCGCCATCTTGGTTGTGATCGCCGAGAATGCCGGAACCGAGCCCCGCGTCGATCAAACCTTGCAAAACAGCGACATCTGATGCGGTAACTTCACCATCGCGATCAAAGTCCCAGAAATCCGTGTAGCTAGGGTCAGTCGCATCACCGGTTCCAACCACCGCCTGGAGAGCATCGACATCATCTCGGGTGAAACGGGTATCTCCATCTACATCAAGCGCTGAATCGCTGGTATTAAGGAGCATGTACTCCAAGGTCGCGGTACCGGCCCCGCCTGAGCCACCGAATGACCCAACCCATTCGTCGATCCCGGCATCGTAGTATGTGCCACCAGAACCTTCGCTACCCTCTGGGGCGCGAATGAGCCACTCTTGCACAGTCGCTGTTCCGTTGGGCGCGATACTGATGATCACTTGCAGGCCTCGGTGTGGCGTGTACTCCGACATAAAAAAACCTCCGCCGTAGTTGATCGTGGCCACCCAACCCCACGGCCCATCGATGTCAAGAATGAGTTTGGCCATAGGTGCAGCAACTGCAATCCCAGAGCCCACGCGCGTAAAGCCCCCGCCTGTGCTACAAACATTGGGACCCGCCTCGCCCCCAAGGGTGATTCCATATGCCCATGTGATCGCCCAAGCTTCGGCTAACATCGGCGGTTGCCAACATTCTTCGGTGCTAGCGACTCTCGCGTTTGCTGATGTACTGCAAGAAAACGATGAATCCACATCCACATCTGCATAACCCACGCATGTAAAGGCACACGGAGGCGGAGTCGTCGGCCCGAGAGCCGCAGCGTACGCGATTGACCGACTATAAATGCAGTCGATGCTCGTCCCCTCGCCGGGAACAATTCCAATCGAAACCCACACATCGCCTGCAACTGCCGTCGACGCTGCGATGCTAGCGACGCATGCAACAACGGTAAATGCCTGTTGAAAGTTACTCATTACGGACATCCTGTTGCTCTTGCTTTGTCTGCAGGCCCGCCCAACATAGACGATGCCTTTACAAGACATAATGAAAAAACATTGGCCAATATCAAACCGGCAGGAGACTCTTCACTCAACCATTACTCCTGCTCCTTAGCCAGTCCCAGCCGCACTGGCACAATGCCAGTTGTCTGACCGAGACTGCGTGGCAAAGTGCATACACTTGTGCCAACAGACGGGTTGCGGCTTGTAGAAGAAATATTTACGGAATCTTGTCACCCCGTGAATAGAACGCACTGGATTCTGGTGTTGCGCCGGTTCCATTGAAGATCGACCCGCCCGGAAACCACGGCACCGGGTCTGTCCATGCTTCCTGCATCGACATGCGTCCGACATGGCCGTCCCAATACGCGACGTTGATCGAGAGATCATGCCGAGCGCTGAGGAGGATGTTGCTGTCGGAACCGTCGTTTCCGGGCGCCCTCCGGCCGTACTCTCTCGCTGCGTGGAAGATCGGGCCGCTGGATCCGAACGAGCTGAAGTATTGAGCCGCATTGCTCGCATCGAAGTCCAGTATTTGCGCTCCAAAATCGTAGTACCGTGTGCCGTCGGCCAGGAGAACCTTGTTCGACGGTTCGATGCCTACGAGATCCTCACGGGGGAGGTAGTTTCGGTACTTAATAACTTGGGCAGAGTTGCCGTCTCCAGGATCAGTCGGATACAGGTCCACGTCGAGAATGATGCGGGGGCTTCCCCGGAGGTACTGTTGCCATCTCTTGTTACGAAGTATATTTGATGAAAGAAGAAACGAGGCAGGAGCAAGATAACTCACCTGCCTGAATCCCTCGGTCAGGCCGATGGTCTCAAACTCATCCATGTCGGCGGCCGAGCTTCCTGACCAGACTGTGTCGTTGGTCACCGTTGCTGATGGGCACGCAAAATTGTTGAAGATCCCCTTCGTGCGCTGCGCACGATTTTCCGACAAACCGAGAGAATCGCCGAGACTCGGGCTGATCCAGTCGTGCGTCGATGTCGGCGTCGTCGCTGAGGTGTTGAAAGTAAACACGTCGCTCTTCTCGATGAGCCCCATCCCCTCCTGCAACGCGTAAGCAAACGTCGAGGTGTGAGGCCCCGCGATATATCCTTCGTTGTCCCCCATGTAGAAGGACTGTCCTTGCCCAAGAGACCGCTGCTGCGTCGTGCAGACCAGCGAGCGAGCCGCTTCGCGGGCCTTCCCCAGCGCCGGCAGGAGGATGCCGATCAGCAACGCGATAATCGCGATAACAACGAGAAGCTCAATGAGTGTGAATGCTCGGTCTTGCTTGGCAGAGTTGCGCATAAGTCTGTCTCTCTATGCTCGCGGCCTACCCGGCCGAAGATGGTTTGATCAAATCACGAGGCCTGATCCGTTTGACTTTCCCCGCATCAAGCACCCGACCCGAGTTTATATCAATTGCTTCTGCGGCTTCCGCCCGATCGGCCTGCACCTGATTGAGCGCTCGGAAGTCGAGTATCCACTCACCGCTTTCATCTCTGGCCGCGGGGTACAGGTCTCGCTCCCCGGAAACCGGGCTTCGAGCGGGAACAGGAATGCTCTTCCCGGAGGGATCGATAGAAAACATTTCACCGGTACGGATATCCACCAGATACAACTGGTGCGACAGCTCGGGACGGTCGGCAAGCAATCCACGCGCAACCGAAAAAACGATCGCCACAGCCGCAACCACAAACAACACAACTTGCCACGGCCTGACATTCTGCATCGACCAAGCTCCGAGTCTCGCTGGCTGGCACAAGCGAGAACCGCCCGGCCGGTAGGTGCACACTATACCCGGTAGGCCGCCGTCCGTGGGAGCGGATTCGAGGCCTCACGAAACCTGTACATACCGTGGGGTTTTGGTAGGGTCAGCAAACTCCGCCACCCCGCTGACCGCCCACAACCACCGCGGCGTCCGCCCCTCGCACAAGCCCCGAGCTAGCCACCAGTTGCGCCCTCCAGCGGCACCACATCCACCGGCACGATCTCGATCACGACCGGGAAATGGTCGCTGGCGTAACCATCGGGTCGCCACTCCTGCCGATAGTCCACACCCTCGGGCAGCGACGGCGTCCCCAGCACGAACGCGCGGCCTGCGACCAGCTCGGGTTGCAGATTGTCGTTGACGAGAATGTGGTCGATGCGCCGGCCGGACGCATGGGTCGCAAAGCGCGGGTTGCGCTGCCCGGCTGGCGCAATCGCGTCGGCAAAGCCCGCGCCGACAAGCGTCTGCACACTCTCGTCGCCGAGGAAAGCGTTGAAGTCGCCGAGCACGACGACGTTGGCGTCGGGGTCGGCCTTGAGTTGCTGGCGGATCTGGTTGACCAACCCCCGCGCCTCGGCCAGCCGCCAGTACTCGCCCGGTCGGCCGCTCTTGGCGTGGACGACGTACAGCGTGAGCCGGTAGGCATCGGCGTCGCTGCTCTCTGCTGCGCCGGGGCTTGCGTCCCGGGGAATCTCCACGACCACACGCATCGGCGAACGGTGAAAGGTGAGCGGCTCGCCCGCGTGCCAGTTCTCGCTGTTGCCCCATTTGTCGGGGTGAACACCCCCAAGCGGGTGCCGCGGCCAGTTGGTCACACTCGCGATCGGGAACCGCGAGAGCACCGCCTGCTCGATGCCGCGTTCATCGCCAGCGTCGATCGACGCGAGATACTCGTAGCCGAGGTCCGCGAGGTACGTATCACGGAACCAGCGGATGACAGCTTCGGACTCGATCTCCTGCAACGCAAGCACGTCGGCATCGAGCGCACGGATCGTGTCGGCGAGCGCTTGCAGGTGGGCCTGGGGCTTGGTGTCGTCGATGTCCTCGTAGCGGCCGGAGAGGTCGGGGTCGTCCTGATCGTCGAACAGGTTCTCGACGTTATAGGTCGCAAGGCGGATCGCGCCCGGCGTGCGTGCTGGGGGGGCGGTGATGCCGAATCGGACAAACGACATCGGGTCGTCGCCAGCTGCTGCGCGTTCGACCACACCGGGAGCCGAGGCCGCGGATTCTTCAGCGATGCCGGCCGGTGCGTCGTATTCCTCGGTCGCGTCCAGAAGGGCGAGCCCGCCAACAACCCCCCCCACCGCCGCGAGCACCAACACAACAGCGACCAAGGCAAGGATGGCTTTCTGGTTCATGGTTCGTTCCTGTCTGCGTGTCGTGTTGGGAGAGTCGGGCCCGAGAGCCGTATCATTGGCAACGATGCGGATCATACTTGCCAACCCGCGTGGATTTTGTGCCGGCGTGCGCATGGCGATCGACGTCGTGGACCGGGTGCTCGACCTCTTCCCCGACGAAACGGTCTACGTCTACCACGAGATCGTCCACAACCGGCACGTCGTCGGCCGGTTCCGCGACCGGGGGGTCGTGTTCGTCGAGAGTGTCGAGGACCCGCCACCCGGGTCGATCCTGGTATTCAGCGCCCACGGCATCCCGCCCGGCGTCCGCGAGCGAGCCGTCGAACGCGGGCTCCAGCCCATCGACGCCACCTGCCCGCTGGTCACCAAGGTTCACTCCGAAGCGATCCGTTACTCCAGGCAGGGCTACCAGATCCTGCTCATCGGGCACCGCAACCACCAGGAAGTCATCGGCACCTCGGGCGAAGCCCCCGACGCGACGCAGGTCGTGGAATCGCCCGACGACATCGCAACGCTGACAATCCACGACCCCGACAAGATTGTCTATCTCACCCAGACCACCCTCTCGATCGACGACGCCGACGTGATTATCAAGGCGCTCAAAGCCGCGTATCCCACGATCAAAGCCCCGCCGAGTGAGGACATCTGCTACGCGACCACCAACCGCCAGCACGCCGTCCGGCAACTCGCGCCCGAAGCCGACCTCGTCCTCGTCGTCGGCAGCACCAACTCCTCGAACTCCGTGCGACTGACCGAGATCGCCGAGAACGTGGGGACACCAGCGCAACTCATCGACGACGCCGAGGGGCTGCGCCCGGAGTGGTTTGCCCGGGGCGTTGACGCGGTGCTGGTGACGGCCGGAGCGAGCGCACCAGAAGACCTCGTCGCCGGCGTCTGCCGCGCGATCGTCGAGCAGCACAACGCGACGATCGAGACCCGGGACGTCTTCGACGAGGACGTCGAGTTTGCGTTGCCGGGCAATCTGCGAAGAGTGATGAAAGACCGAGGGATCAAAGACGCCGATCGGCGCATCCGTGTCCACAAACCGGTCGTCACCGAAAGCCTCTACGGCACCGTGCCTTTGACGATCGAACGGCAGTAAGCAACAGCAACTGCGACGTTCCAGATCCCCTCGACTATTCCGAATACCAACCAGAAACGAGACTCTCCATGACACCCCCCACTTCCATGCTCGACCGCCTCGCCGATGTCCTCGTCACCTACTCGGCCCGCATCAAAAAGGGCGACCTCGTCGTCATCGCCGGCGACCCCATCGCCATGCCCGCGATCCGGGCGGTCTATCGCCGGGTGCTCGAAACGGGCGCACACCCGGTCTGGCAATCGACGTCTTTGGAACTGATCGACGACCTCCTCGAATGCGGCGACCTCGACCAGATCGCCTATGTCTCGCCGCTCGATACCCACCGCGTCGAAACCATGGACGCGACGATCAGCTTCTGGGCCGAGCGCAACACCCGCTCGAGCAACCGCGTCGATGCCAGGAAGCTGGCTGCCAAACAGCAGGCCCGCAAGCCTTACCTCAAACGCTTCCTCGAACGGGCCGCCGACGGTGACCTGCGGTGGGTGGGCACGATGTACCCGACCGACGCCAGCGCCCAGGACGCCGAGATGAGCCTGAGGCAGTACGAGAAGTTCGTCTTCGAGGCCGGGCTGCTCCACCTGCCAGACCCGGCGGGCGAGTGGCAGAAGATTCACGAACGCCAGGAGCGCGTGCGAGAGTTTTTGCAAACCAAAACCGAGTTGCGTTTCCAGGCCCCCGCCCGCGACGGCCACGACGGCACCGACCTCCGCGTCAATGTCGATCCCAAGAAAGCCGTCTGGGTCAACTGCTCGGGCCACGAGAACTTCCCCGACGGCGAGGTCTTCACCGGGCCCCAAGGCGTGGACGGCCATGTGAACTACACCTTCCCGGCGGTCTACAACGGCCGCGAGGTCGAGGGCGTGCGGCTCTCGTTCAAGGACGGCCGGGTCGTGGACGCGACCGCGACGAAGAACGAGGCCTTCCTCCACGAGATGCTCGATCAGGACAAGGGCGCCCGCACCCTCGGCGAGATCGCCATCGGCACCAACTACGGCATCACCGAGTTCAGCAAGAACACCCTCTTCGACGAAAAGATCGGCGGCACCTTCCACGCCGCCTGCGGAGCCGGCTATCCCGAGAGTGGCAGCGACAACGAATCCGGCCTCCACTGGGACATGATCTGCGACCTTCGCCCCGACCCCGACAACAACATCCCCGGCGGCACGATCGAGGCCGACGGGGAGGTCTTCCACAAGGACGGCCGGTTCCTGATCGCCGGCTGGGACGACTGACGCCCGGCGTCCCCGGCTTCCTCGCTTCCGCTTGCCCGACACCGGGGATCAGAGTATCTTGCGTAGACGATTGCCGCCGGGAGCTTCAGAACGCCTCCGAGAGGACGGACCCTATGACCAGCTTTCGCACGCCCGGCCCGTTGGGGCCCCAACCAAGCACCGTTCTCCCCAGTGATACAGGTTCAACGAACGCCCGCACGCTCTTCGCAGCCGGCACGGTCGGGGCTCCTGCCTCGGCAGGGACAACAGCATCGACCAAGAGAAAGAGCGGCACGTACTGGGTGACATGGGCCAACTCCAACGCCAAGCGAAGCACCGACGTTGCCGACCTCTCCGACCCCTTCAAGACCAATGTCAAAGCGTTCATCGCGGCACTCAAGGCCGCCGGCGCAAAGGTCAAGGTCAACACCACGACCCGCAGCAAGAAAAGGGCCTACCTCTTCCACTGGTCGTGGAAAATATCCCTCGGCAAGTGCTCGGCGTCTGCGGCGAAGGAGATGCCCGGCGTGGATATCGAATGGGACCACGGCGATGCCGAGAAAAGCAAAGCTGGCGCCCAGGAGATGGTCAGCGGGTTCGGACTCGCCGTCCCCCCCAAGAGCAAGGTCGCGCCATCGCTCAACAGCAACCACATCCGCGGCAACGCGATCGACATGACGATCACCTGGACCGGAAAGATCAAGATCAAAAAGAAGGACGGGACCGAGGTGGAGGTTGCCCACATGAAAGACGCCAACGCGAACACATCACTCCACACGGTGGGGGAATCCTACAGCGTCAAGAAAAACACCAAAGACGCGCCCCACTGGTCGACGACCGGCCGTTGAGTCGGCTCGGGCAGGCGTACCCTTTGGCGTGCAACACCCCACCGACCATATCTTCCACCACACCCCCGACTCGCTCAAAGGGTGGTTCGCCGATCGCGGCTTGCCGCCCTTTCGCGCCATGCAGGTGCTCGACTGGGTCTACCGCAAGGGCGTCATCGACCCCGCAGCAATGTCCAACCTCGCCAAGCGCGACCGCGACCTGCTCGCCGCCGACATGACCTTTCTCTCCGGCGACACCCTCCACCACCAGCACGCCACCGACGGCACCCAGAAGCTCCTCATCGAATGGGCCGACGACCGAGCCCGAAGCGCAAGCGAGGAGCCCTCCCACGCGCTCCCCGTGCTCGACCCACACCGGCTGGAAGCCGGTCCTCCCACCACCCTCGGCTCCCACCCCGACCGCCAGACCGAGTGCGTCATGATCCCCAGCGAGGACCCGACCAGGGTCCGCCGCACCGCCTGCATCTCCTCGCAGGTCGGATGCCCGGTCGGGTGCAAGTTCTGCGCTTCCGGCCTCGGCGGGCTCGACGGCAACCTCACCGCCGGCCGCATTGTCGAGCAGGTCTGGAGGCTCAACCACATGCTCACCAACCCCCACAACACAGGGGGGCGGGCGTTCCAGCCCGCGACAGCCACCGCAGATCACACCTCCCCCACCTCCCCCACCTCCCCCACCTCCCCCACCTCCCCCACCTCCCCCCGCATCACCAACATCGTCTTCATGGGCATGGGCGAACCCCTCGCCAACTTCGGCAACGTCGTCCACGCGGTCCGCACCATCGCCGCCCCCTGGGGCGTCGGCATCTCGGCCCGAAAGATCACCATCTCGACGGTCGGCATGCCCCGCGCGATCGAACGCCTCGCCGAAGAGCTCGACCTGCCCGTCACGCTCGCGCTCAGTCTCCACGCCCCCAACGACGAGCTGCGGCGGGAGTTGATCCCCTGGGCCGAATACTCGACGATCCGCGAGCTGCTCACCGCCTGCACCGCGTGGTTCCGAAAGACCGGCCGCGAGATCACCCTCGAGTACATCCTCCTCGGCGGCGTCAACGACCTGCCCGAGCACGCCCAGCAGCTCGCCGGCGTCGCCAAGAGCCTGCGGGCGAATGTCAACCTCATCCGCTACAACGAGGTCGAGCCCTTGCCTTTCAAGCGGCCGGGCACGCGGGACGTCCTCGAGTTCCAGCACAT
>JAUZRR010000002.1 GCA_030950285.1 Planctomycetota bacterium
GAACTCATCGCCAATGGCGGGTACAGCCCGCTCACCGGTTTCATGGGCGAGGCCGACTTCCAGAGTGTCTGCAAAGACATGAAACTCGCCTCCGGCCATGTCTGGTCGATCCCCGTCCTGCTCAGCGTTGACAAGGGCAGCGCCCCCGCGCTGGGCTCCAAGGTCGCCCTCTACGCACCCAACGGCACGCTCCAGGCGGTCATGACCGTCAACGAAGAGTTTGTCCACGACAAGGCGCTCGAGTGCACCAGCGTCTTCCGCACCGACGACGACGCCCACCCCGGGGTGGCGCAGGTCAAGGCTGAGGGCGATGTCTGCATCAGCGGCCCCGTCGAGGTGCTGACGCTGTGTGTCGATCCCGACGGTGACGAGGCCTTCCTCGACCGCCGGCTCACCCCCGCCCAGACCCGCGAGGCGTTCGAGAAGAAAGGCTGGAAGACGGTTGTTGGCTTCCAGACCCGCAACCCGATCCACCGTGCCCACGAGTATGTCATCAAGTGTGCGCAGGAGATCACCGACGGCTTGCTCATCCACCCGCTGGTGGGCGAGACCAAGAAGGGTGACATCCGCGCCGATGTGCGCATGCAGGCGATCGACGCCCTGACTGCCAAGTACTTCAACCCGGCAGCCACGATGGTGACGGTGCTCCCCGCCGCGATGCGATACGCCGGCCCGCGCGAGGCGATCCACCACGCGATCATGCGGAAGAACTACGGCTGCTCGCACTTCATCGTCGGGCGCGACCACGCCGGCGTTGGCAAGTACTACGGCACCTACGACGCCCTGCACATCTTCGACGAGATCTGCCTGGACAACCTTGGCATCATCCCCCTCATGTTCGAGCACTCCGGGTGGTCCAAGACCTACGGCGGGATGGTCTCCTTCAAGAGCTTCCCCAAGATGGAAGGCGACATCGTTTTCCTCAGCGGGACCAAGGTCCGCGAGATGCTCGAAGGTGGCGAGCGCCCCCCGGCCGAGTTCAGCCGACCCGAGGTTGCTGACGTGCTCATCGGTGCAGCCAAAGACGGCAGGCTGTTCGTCTGACGCCGAACCCATAACAGCCCTACACAGCACCCCCGCACCACAGAGCCCTTCGCGCGAGCGAGGGGTTTTTTTGCAGAGTCGGGTCCCCTCGCTTGCGCGAGGGGCTCTGCGAAGGCACTGTGTACGTAGTGAAAAGAGCCCCTTGCGCAAGCAAGGGGACAACAACCATCCGGGCAATGCGACGGATCCCGCAATATTCTTGTGTTCCATTAGCTCGAGGTTGTTTGAGAACGGGAGCATCAAGAGCAAAGACACCCTCTCTCCAACCCTCTCCCGCGGAGTGCGAGAGGGAGAGCAGGAGAAGACAGAGCAGGAGTTCTCAATGGCGTGCGTCTCAGTTCACCAGCTGGAAGAACGCGATGCCGGCGATCACGTGGAGCAGCCCGACACTGCCGAAGGTGATCCCCGCGAGAACTCGCTGGGTGGGCACGGAGCGTCTGGTCCACGCCGGGCGGGTTCGGGCGATGAAGATCAGGCCGCCGAGCATGACGGTTGTGAGTAGCGTAAAGCCGGTGACGATGCCGTAGGGCTGCCATTGGGTCGCGGGGTTGGCGATGAGCCGGGCGGCCATGATCAACGCCACGACGCCGTCAAACCCCAGGGCGAGGGCAAACCCGACGATCGCCAGCGCCCAGGGGCCGATCCGGAGTCGTGGTGATCCGACGTGGAGTTCGAGTTCGGCCCCGCACTCGGGGCAGATGGGTGTGGTGAGGCCGCGGAGGGAGTAGTCGCAGACCGGGCACGCCGCCGGGCACTCGGCGACGAAGGCGAGCAGGTGGGGGGTGCCGTTGTTTTTGCCAGTTTCGTTGTGTTCTTGTTCCACGATGGAGAGCTGTACTTGCTGCGGCGCGTCCGGGTTTGGCAACCGGGGCAGAATGCCGTAGGCTGTTTCTGAGAGTGAACGGCAGATCCCTCCGGCGTGACCCGATCATCTCCCTTCTCGGGCGATTGGCGGAACAGGGCGGGGCGGTTGTGCGTTCTACTTTACTGCCGAATCGGCGTGGCCGATCGGCGTCCGTGTCAAGACTCGGGCAGACAGGCTGCCCCGCAAGGAGATCTCGTAATGAAGTATCGCGCAGCAGCATGTCTGGCCGCCTCGCTCGCCCTGGTGGCGGGTGCGCCGGCCCTCGGTCAGAACGTCCAGGCCCGCCCGGACCACGCTCCCGGGGTCGAGGTCGAGCGGCTGAACAAACTGATGGTCGGCGACCGCGCCCCCGAGCTGGCGATCAGCGAGTGGGTCAAGGGCGATGAGGTCACCGGCTTCGAAGAGGGCAAGGTCTACGTCGTCGAGTTCTGGGCGACCTGGTGCGGGCCTTGCATCGCCGGGATGCCTCATATTTCCAAGCTCCAGAAGGAGTACAAGGACAAGGGCGTGACCGTGATCGGGGTCAACATCTGGGACGATCCGGAAAATGTCGCGCCCTTCATGAAAGACCGTGACGGCGACAAGAAGATGCAGTACACCGTCGCGATCGAAGAAAAGATCGAGGGCGAGAATGTCCGCAACGGCGTGATGACCCGCGACTGGATGCGGGCGGCCGGGCAGAACGGGATCCCGAGCGCCTTTGTGGTGGACCAGAACGGGTACATCGCGTGGATCGGTCACCCGATGACCATGGACGAGCCGCTCGAGAAGATCGTCGCGGGCACGTGGGACCTCAAGGCGGCGGCTGCCAAGCACGTCGCGTCGATCAAGCTCGACGCCAAACGGAACGCTCAGCAGAAGGTCATCGAGAAGCTCATGGACCCGATCGCCAAGGCGCTGGAAGCCGGCGAGTATGACGTTGCGCAGAAGGCGATTGCCAAGGCGATTGACAACGAGGCGATCTGGGACAACGACGGCGTGCTGAACTTCATCGCGTGGAACATGGTCGATCCCGATTCTGACTACCCCAAGAGCGACCCCAAGCTCGGGCTCAAGATCGCCAAACGTGCGGCCGAGCTGACCGAAGGCAAAAGCGCCCCGGTGCTCGACACACTCGCGTGGGCCTACTACCAGGCCGGGATGAAGGACAAAGCGGTCGAGACCCAGACCAAAGCGATCGCGCTGCTCAAGGGTGATGCCAAAAAGCAGTACGTCGAGTCGCTCGAGCGCATGAAGAAGTAAGCGAACACGTCCGGGGCTGACGGGGCATCGGTCCCGGGCACCCGGGCGCTTTCGAGACCACACGCAACGGCCCCGGCGACGATTCGTCGGGGCCGTTGTTGTTTGGTGTCCCCTCGCTCGCGCGAGGGGCTCTATCGAAGAGCCGTGTATCGTTGTGGAAGCGACAAGGTGTCATACGGATCACGCAGAGTTTGTATACGTCTTTACGAGCCTTGTGCGCAAGCACAGGATTGGTTTTCGCTGTAAAAACCGACCACTCGTCAACCCGAGCTTGCGCTCGGGGCTCGTAGAAGTGCACGAGATACTCTTGCGGTGCGTATCAGGAGTTGGCGACACTGCTCTGGAGCAGTTGCAGCGCGGCGTTGGGCGATTGTTGGGCGGTCAGCAGCACGTTGATCGATGCTTGCTGGAGAATCTGGCCGCGGACGAGGTTGGCCATCTCCTCGGCGATGTCGGCGTCCTCGATGTCCGAGCGTGCCGCGGCGCTTATTTCCAACTGTCCGAGCAGCAGGTTGATCTCGGGCTCGATGCCGTCCTTGATCCGGGCACCGATCGCGGCGCGACGGTTGGAGATCGATCCCAGCGCGCTCTCGACACTCTCCTGGGCGGCTTCGAGGTCGCCATCAACGAGGTTGAGCAAGCCCCCGGATCGGAGCGCCGCGAGCGTGGCTTGCAGGGTCTCGCCGACGCCTGCCGCTTCGTCGTCGTCTACAGAGACCCGCCCGGACGAGGAGAAGAGCGTGCCGAAGATCTTCTCGCCCTTGAACGTGGCGGTGTTGGCGATCATGTCCATCGCCTCGATGATTTCGTCGGCTTGCAGCTGCATCCCTTCGAGCTCTTCGGTGCTGAGCCCGCCTTTGTTTGCGGCCGAAACCACGAGGCCGTTGAGTTCCTGCATGAGTTCGGTGACCACCGAGAGCGCGCCCTCGGTCGCGCCGAGCAGGGCTCTTTCCTGCTGAAGGCCGTCGATCTTTTTCTCGAAGACCGCCATCTCGACGGTGAGCTTGTCGGCGGCGATCATGCCGGAGGGGTCGTCGGCGGCGCGGTTGATCCGCTTGCCGGTCGCCAGGCGTTCGGCTGCCTGGGCGATGATCGCCTGCGCGTTTTTCAGGCCGCGCTGGCCGACCATCATGGTAAGGCTCGACGAGATCGTCAGCATCTGCGTGGGCTCCCGGGGGGCTGTCCAGCAGAGCTATCGGGCGGTTGGCGGGGCGACTGAAGCGTGCCTCGGCGTCCGTCGCGGTTATCACTCTTTGCGCAGAAACTCCACGAACCTCGAGCGCAAGCTCAGGTTCATGGAGGGTTGGTCTTCGCAGCCGAAGACAAACCTGTGCTCGCGCACAGGGCTTGTGGAGGCGTCGATATATCTTGCGGGGTGCGTATCAGGCAACACCGAGCAGGCCGGGGCCGGCGCGCTGGGAGTCGAACGCGAGGACGAAGCGGGACGCTTCTGAAAGCATCTCGGCGCGGGTGAGCGCAGCGGTTTCTTTGGCGAAGTCGGTGTCCATGATCTGCGAGCGGGCGTCGGCGAGGTTGGTCATCTCGGTGTCGATGGCGTTGGCGCGGTGGCTGAGGTCGTTGGCGATGGTCGCGCCGATCTCGCCGCGCATGGTGGCGAGGTCGCTGACCGCGCGGTCGGCGATTCTGGCGATGAGTTCCGCGTCGCTCGAGAGGCTGAGCCCGTTGCCGATATCGGCCAGGGAGTAGTCGCCCCCGCCCTCTTCGCCGCTGCCGAGGTCGTCGGCGACAGAGCCGTCGAAGAGTTTTTCGCCCGCGAAACTGGCGGAACTGGTGGTGAGGTCCAGGGCGCGGACGATGCTTGCAGCTTCGATATCGAGTGCTTCGCGTTCGGCGTCGGACATCGCGCCGGTGTTGGCAGCCTGAACCGCGAGCCCTTTGAGGTCGGCGATCATCTCCCCGGCTGCGCCGAGCGCGGCGTCCTTGGTCGACAGCACGCTGCTCTCGCGCTGGATGGCGCGGGACTCAGCATCAAGCGTGCGGAGGGCGGCGTCGAGGTTGATCCCGGCCATGAGCTTGGCGGGGTCGTCCTTGGCTGAGTTGATCGCGTTGCCGGTCGAGAGCCGTTCCATGCTCTTGCCGAGGGCTTGCTGGTTCTGCTCGAGCGAGCGGAGCCCGATGGGGACCGCTGCGCTTTGCGTGGCAATGGGCGTGATCATGGCGAACCCTCCTCCGTGAATCTCAATCATCGGATTCCCTCGCGGCATCGGCACGCCGAATGTGTGCGGGAGGTGGAGCGGGGGTGGGGCTGGAGGGGTTGTGCGGATTGCGCGGGTTGTGAAGGATTACACCCTCGCCTCGGCATCGTGCTGGTGGGCGACAAACCACTCGATCGTCCGTTTCAGCCCTTCCTCGAACCCGACCTGCGCCTGCCAGCCGAGGAGTTTCTTGGCCCGGTCGGTGTCGAGGCAGCGGCGTGGTTGGCCGTCGGGTTTGGTGGCGTCCCATTCGATCGCGCCCTCGAACCCGGTCAGCCGAACGATGAGTTCGACGAGGTCTTTGATGGTGATCTCGAAGCTGGCGCCGAGGTTGATGGGGGTGGGGTCTTGCATCACTTCGGCCGCCCGGATGATCCCCTCGGCCGCGTCGTCGACATAGAGAAACTCGCGCGATGCGCTGCCGGTGCCCCAGCAGACGATTTTGTCGTCGCCTCGATCCTTGGCCTCGATGCACTTGCGGATGAGCGCGGGGATGACGTGGCTCGAGTGGAGGTCGAAGTTGTCGTGCGGGCCGTAGAGGTTGACCGGCAGGACGTAGACGCCGTGCATGTTGTATTGCAGCTTGTAGGCATCGAGCATCTGCCACGCGGCCTTTTTCGCGACGCCGTAGGGCGCGTTGGTTTCTTCCGGATAGCCGTTCCAGATTTCGTCCTCCCGGAAGGGGACGGGGGTGAACTTCGGGTAGGCGCAGATGGTCCCGGTCTGGAGGAAGGTGCCGTTGCGCTGGGCGAGGCCGTCGGCGCGGGCCTCTTCGATGAGGTGGAGCGCCATCGCCATGTTGGCGTAAAAGTACCGGCCGGGGTTGTCCAGATTGGCGCCGATGCCCCCGACCTCGGCCGCCAGGTGGATGACGACGTCGGCGTTGTGCCCGGGGAACGCCTCGCGGTAGAGCCGGCGGCAGGCGTCCCGCTCGGTGAGGTCGTAGTCCTTGCGGCGGGGGACAAAGAGGCGGTCGTCGGCGACGCCGCGGTCGCCGAGCAGGTCGCAGATGTGGCGGCCGAGAAACCCGGCCCCGCCGGTGACGATAACGCGCTTGGTGGACCAGTCGAAGGTATCGGGCATGGGTGCGGCTCCGGTTCGGGGTGCGCGGATGATAGAGCTTTGGAAGGGGAGTATCGGGTGATCAGGCGGGTTGCACCACACGCTCGAAGCAGAAAGCGGTTCGAGTTTGTTCCAGTTCCCCGACCTCCCCCGCACCCCTCCGCACCCCTCCGCACCCCCCCGAGCCCCGGGCTTCAGCCCGGGCGGTACGAAAACGCACTTTCTGCGAACATTCCCCGACTGAAGTCGAGGGCTCGGAGGGTCGGACCGATCGAGATTCGCCCGGGGCGGAGTCAAAAAAGACGCAACATCGGTGCAACCTGCTGCGCAGCGGTCGGTAGAAACGGTGAACGCACTCGTGGGGCACACCCGCGGGGCACAAAGAAAATCGACATGAAGCAGCAGAACGGGTCTCGGTTGGGGTTGGTTGTGGGAGTGGCGCTGCTCGTCGCCGGCGGTGTCGCGGGTGCGGCGTCGGCGCAGTGCGAGCCGGTCTGGTCGGAGGTGTTCACGCCCCAGACCTTCGCCGGCGGGAACGACGCCAGTGCCGCGGTCTTCGACGACGGCTCCGGGCCGCGGCTGATTGTGTCGGGGCTGGAACGGTTCGGCGATGCCGTCGGGGGCCTCCAGGTCTGGGATGGGGTGGCGTGGAGCACGCTTGGGCTGCCGGACGGCGTGACCGGCAGCGCACAGATCGTGCGCGCGTTCAACGACCATGTGCCGCCTCGACTGGTGCTCGCCGACCTCGGCTCGTTCGCGCTTGAGGAGGTGTACATCTTCGAGGAGGGTGTGTGGAGCGCTACCGGGTTCCCGGCTGCCGGGTTCGGCCCGTGGTGGGCGACCGGGCTGACCACCGGTGCCGATCCGGCGGGTGAAGAGATCATCGTGACCGGCCTCTTTGATCTGGGGGGCATCCAGCAATCGCTTGTGTACCGGTTCGACGGCAGCGTGTGGGAACCCATCGACACCAACAGCGGCCGGGCGTCCGCGAGCACGCCGGTGTGGTTTGACGACGGCTCGGGGCGCAAGCTCTACGTCGGTGTGCGCAACACCATCGACGGGTTACCCATCGCGGGCGTGGCTTGCTGGGACGGGACCGTCTGGGAAGAGGTCGGCGGCGGGTGCCCGGCGTATTGGCCGAGCCTCGCGGTCCACGACGACGGGTCCGGGCCGGCGCTCTGGGCGCTGGGGTCTGACGGGCTCATGCTGGCCAAGTGGGACGGGGCAGTGTGGTCGGCGTTCCCGCTCCAGCAAGGGAACGCGGGCTTTCCGTGGAGGCTCATCTCGCACACCATCGGGGGGCAGCCGGAGCTCTCCTGGCTCGAGACCGTGACCGACGAATCCCAACTCTGGCGATGGGACGGGGACCAGGGCGAGCAGGTCACCACGACCACCGTCGGCCAGGCGTTGGATCTGGTGGCCGACCCGAGCGGGACGCTCGGCGAGGGGCTCTTTGCGGTGGGCAGTTTCCTGCACGCCGGCGGGATCGACGCGACGAGTGCAGCGCGATGGGACGGGTCGGCGTGGCACGCGATGGCCAACACCGAGATCGGCAACGGCGCGTGGCTGCCTCGGGACATGCTCGCGGTGGACCAGAGCGCCGGGGCGGCGCTGGGCAATCGCCTGTTTGTCGCGACCCGGCTGGCTGGCGGTGAGGACTCGCGCGGCGTCGCGACGTGGGACGGGCAGGCGTGGGAGTCGATCGGGCCCGACGAGCCGGACCGGTACGACGCCCGCGCGCTGGCGCTGGGCGATCTCGGCGAGGGCACCCGGGTCTTCGCCGCGGGGGGCATGGATGAGGTCGTCGCGTGGGACGGGCAGGCGTGGACGGTCGTCGGCGAGCAGATCGAGCACGGCGGCGTGCTCGAACTCGCGTTCGGGCAGATCGCGGGCGGTGAACCCACGCTCTACGTCGGCGGGTACTTCGAGAACATCAACGGCGAGGCGTTCAACGCGGTCGCCGGCCTGACCGCGGCGGGATGGGTCAATCTCGGCGGCGGGTTGCCCGCGTCGTTCGGCAACACCACGGTCAAGGCGCTGGTGGTCCACGACGACGGGAGCGGCAGCGCCCTCTATGCCGGGGGTGAGTTGCACGCGGTTGATTCGGAACTTGCCGAGGGCGTCGTGCGGTGGGACGGGCAGGCGTGGACCCGTGTCGGGCCGGCACTCGAAGATCAGGGCGACGCGGTGGTGTCTGCGCTCTGCTCGGCCGACCTGGGCGACGGGCCGAAGCTGTACGCCGGGGGCCGATTCGCCGGCCCCGATGACAACCTCAACAATGTCGGCGCGTGGGACGGCGTCGCGTGGCAGCCGCTCGGGGAGGGCTTGCCCTTCGATGTCGGTTCGCTCACACGGATCGAGACGCAGGACGGCACGCGGTTGGTGGCGACCTCGGAAGCCGACACCTCCGGCGAGACGGCCGAACGGGCGCACGTCTGGGACGGCGTGAGCTGGACACCGTTCGGCGCAGAGGCCGACGGCACCATCCGCATGATCGCCCAGGCCGACCATGAGTACGGCGCGCTCTACTTCGGGGGTTCGTTCCGCGAGATCAACGGCATCCCCAGCGAGGGCATCGCCCGGTTCGGGTGCGCTTCGTGCGATGCCGACATCAACGGCGACGGTGTTGTCGATACCCGCGACGTGATCGCGTTCCTGACGCTGTGGGCGGCTGGGGACAGCGATGCGGACTTCAACAGCGACGGCGTGGTGGATAGCCGCGACTTTATCGCGTTTCTCAATGCGTGGAACGCGGGGTGTTGAAGCGCGGGGTGCTGTACGCCCGGGATGAGTGAGCACCGCTCCAGAATCCCGGGATTCGAGTGCGTCGCACTCTCATCCCGGGCGTAAGAACGAGCACTTCGCACGACGAATCCACGTCAGAGGAATTACTTCGCGCATCGCGAGTCTCTCCGTGTCTTTGGAGTCGTTCCGGGTGTGGTACGCTCCGGGGGTGTTTAAGCGTCGTGTCATTGTCTTTGTGCGAGCGGTGGGGGTGTTGGCGCTCGGTGTGTGTGCTGTGGCGTGGATTGCCGGGCGGGTGCTGAGCGATCGGTACGCCTGGAGTCAGCCGATCTCGTGGGTGCCGACGCCGGTGCTGTTGGTGCCGGTGTGGGTGGGTTGTGGCATCGGGCTGTGGCGGACGTGTCGGCTGGGCGCGCGCCGGCGCGGGGCTGCCGAATCGGTGCGGTCACGCCGGGTTCGGCTGGGGGTTGCGGCGTCGGGGCTCTTTGCGATGCTCTCGGTGGGGCACTTCGTGTTTGTGGAGCTGGGATTGCATCGCGCGGTCCTGCATTCAAGCTCGGCTCGCGCAGAACTTGACGACCCCCTCCGCCTGGTCTTCTGGAACCAGGCGGGGCGCGAGGCGGGGGAGATCGCAGCGGGTTTTTTGCCGCTCGAGCCGACGTTTCTGGTGCTCGCCAATCGACACTCGGGCACGCGCACCCGCGACCTTGCTCAGGCGTTTATTGATACCGGCGAGGCCCACGCCGCGGTGGGGTGGCCGTTCGATCTGTTCAGCCGGATGCCGGTGCGTCGGTGGGCGAGCGCGTCACTCGGGCTCGAAGGCTCGTCGCGCACCGCCGATGGTTCGTCCCGGGCTGATCCCGGCTGGGCGGCGTGGTACGAGGTCAAGACGCCCGAAGGCGCGATAGTGATCTGGGCGGTGGACTTGCCTTCGGATCCGGACTTGGCGCGGTTCCCGCTCGCCCGGCAGGCGGGTGCTGCGATTGCCGCGTGGCAGGGAAGTGTGCGCGTCATCGAAGTTGATGGCCGGCGCACCGAACGTGCTGCGCGGACGGGCTTTCCGGCACCCGACCTTATCGTCGGCGATTTCAACATCCCCCGGCGCAGCGCCTCGCTCGGCGAGTTTCTGCGGGCTTCGGGCGCCGGCGAGATGCGCAGCGCGTTCGAGAGTGCGGGCTTTGGCTGGCAGCGCACCTGGCCGCGCCAGCAGCCGGTCTGGGCGATCGACCACTGCTTTGTCAGCCCGCGCGTTGCGGTGCGGAGGTACACCACCTACGACCCGGGCACCGGCGGCCATCGGGCGATTGTGATCGAGTGCGATATCGACCGGCGAGCAATCCCTACTGATCGTGCCCCGTAAACTCCGGCACCTTGTGCCCGGCGTCCCGCAGTGTCTTCTCCCGGGACGCAAGCTCGGCGTCGTGCTCGACCATCATCGCGACCAGCTCGTCGAAGCTCGTCTCCGGCTTCCACCCCAGCTTCTTCTCGGCTTTGGAAGGATCTCCCAGCAGCAGCTCAACCTCGGCGGGACGCAGATAGCGCGGGTCAAACGCGACGTGGGTTTCCCAGTCGAGCCCGGCGTGGGCGAACGCCTTCTCGGCAAACTCGCGCACGCTCCAGGTCTCTCCCGTCGCGACGACGTAATCGTCCGGCTCGTCCTGCTGGAGCATCAGCCACATCTGTTTCACATAGTCGCCGGCAAATCCCCAGTCGCGTTTGCTGTCGAGGTTGCCCAGGAAGACCTTGTCCTGCAGCCCCATCTTGATGCGCCCGACCGCACGGGTGATCTTGCGGGTGACAAACGTCTCGCCGCGGCGGGGCGATTCGTGGTTGAAGAGAATGCCGCAGGACGCGTGCATGCCGTAGCTCTCGCGGTAGTTGACCGTCGCCCAGTGGGCGGCCATCTTGGCGACCGCGTAGGGCGAGCGGGGGTAGAAGGGCGTGGTCTCGGTCTGCGGCGTTTCGATGACCTTGCCGTACTGCTCGGAGCTGGACGCCTGGTAGTAGCGCACCTGTTTGCCTGATTTCTGCTGATAGTCGCGGACCGCTTCGAGGAGCTTGAACGCCCCCATCGCGACGGTCTCGGCGGTGTAGATCGGCATGTCGAAGGAGACGCGGACGTGACTTTGGGCGCCGAGGTTGTAGACCTCGTCTGGGCCGACCTGGTCGATGAGTTTGGCGATGCTGTTGGCGTCGCAGAGGTCGCCGTAGTGCAGGTACAGGTGGGTGCCAGCCAGGTGGGGGTCGCTGTAGATATGGTCGATACGGTTGGTGTTGAAGGTGCTGGCACGGCGGATGATGCCGTGGACTTCGTAGCCTTTGGCGAGCAGGAACTCGGCGAGGTACGAGCCGTCCTGCCCGGTGATGCCGGTGATGAGTGCTTTTTTGCCGGTGTGGTCCGCCATCGCTCGCTCCTTTTGGTCGTCTGTTCGGGTCTTGCCGGTGCGGGGTTCAGTTGTACGCCCCGAGGGCCGGTGCGGATCGTTCGGGATCGGCACTTTCCGGCCCTCTTCATCGGTTGTCGGGGAGGGGTTCATCAGGACGATCCGGCCCATCGCGCATCTCGGGGAACTCAGGAGCCCGCTCGACCATGCCCGGCAGCAGGGGGGGCTCGGTCTCCCAGGGGGCGATCAGGGTTCGTTGCAGGACCGGCCGGGCGGTGAGGAGGGAGGCGGTCGTGATCGAGGCCATCAGGAGCGCCAGCGTCACCGGGCCGACGAGCCGCCAGCCTTGGCCCGCGCCGGACCTCGGCGGGGGCACCCGCGCCGCAGCCAGCGCCAGCCAGATCAGCACCATCGGCTCGGTGTACCTTTGCCAGAGCTTGAAGCTGGCGCACTGGGCCGCGACAAACGCGACCATCGCGGCGAGCATGATCCAGCGATCGCGCCGACCCAGCGTGACAAACCACGCGGCAAGCAGCACCGACCCCAGCACCGTGAGCGGCACGACCAGCACCGAGCGGCCCATCGGCGCGGGCAGGTGCCGGACGATCTCCCACAGCCCCGAGTAGCGCCCGTGTACGTAGTCGCGCGTGGTCGGCGCGATGAGCGCGATCGCCAGACCAACGCCGGCGGCGAGCACCAGCAGCCAGGTGTGCTGTACCCAGAGGCGGCGGAGCCCGTCGAGCACATACGGCAGGAAGAAAACGCTGCACGCGCCGAAGACGGTGAGCACAAAGGCCGGGGCGGTGAGGTTGCCTCCGACGTGGCGGTCCTTGAAGACCGGGGGCGTGAGGGTGTGACCCCACAACGACCAGAAGTACACCAGCACCGCGATCGCAGGAACACCCGCCAGAAGCGCGAGCCCCACCCGCCCGAGTTTGGCGGGGATGTCGGCGAGCAACTCGCGCAGGTCGGCTGCGAAGTCAAACGGGGTGTCGGTGTCGCGCGGGGTGCCGAGCCACGCGGCGGTCAGCAGCAACGCCAGCGGCCAGAGGTGAATCTGCCGCACGAAGACCAGTGCTGCCAAAGCGAGCCCGCCGCCGACGAGGGTGAGCGTGTCGAAGCGTGGGCGGAGCGCCAGCAACCAGACCACCAGCACGCCCAGCCAGCCGGCGTTGTCGGGGAGCATCCACGTCGCGGCATAGAAGACCGACATCGACGCCACCACCGGCAACAGCAAAACGATCGAGCCCCTCGCGAGAGCAAGGGTGTCCCCCTCAGAGCCCGAAGCGCCAGCGAGGAGCCACCCCTCACGGCTCGGAGGTCCGTGTCTTGCGATTCCACTTGTCACCCCCCACGCCAGCACCACAATCAGCCCGACCGTAAAGAGCGACCCGGCCAGTTGCAGCACCCAGCGTTCGTCACTGACCAGCCGCGACACCACCGCCAGCAGGGTGTGGTACCCGGGCGTGGTCGCGGAGAGATAATCGCGGTAGTCGGGGGTGGGCAGCTGCGCAGCAAAGGTGCGGACGACCTGTTCGTGGTAGTTGAGCTGGTCAAACGCCCCGCGTCCGTTGACAAAGCCGCTGGCGATCAGCCCCCAGGAGGGCACAAGCAGGACCGCCAGCGCAGCCACAGCCGCCATCAGCCACGCCCGGGGTGCGCGAGGTGCGCGGAGTTGAGTGTTGCTGGTCTTCATCTGGGGCGTGAGCTCTGGTGTCTTGGAGCGGAGCCTAGAGCGTATTGCGACATCATGTTTCCTGTGTGGCGCAGTTGGTGCTGGTCCCCTCGCTTGCGCGAGGGGCTCTGCGCTTGGGCGAGGGGCTCTGCGGGGTACATGGTTTTTCGACAAAAGAGCCCCTCGCGCAAGCGAGGGGACAACCGCGACAGAGCAAGTCGGAAAAAAACACAAGAACGCACGCTGTCCTATCGACCATGGAAAGCCGGGGCATGAGCGGAGCAATCCGGGGGGTGTTTGGTCTCGGTGCGAACGGAGGGGCCGGTGTGAACGATATCTACAGGCGGCATCGCAACCCGGCCGATCTCGACGGGAGCGGTCAGGCCGGCGCGGATGGGCCTGGGCTCTTGCGGCCGCTGCGGTGCGGTGGAGCGAACGGAGAGACATGTGTTCGGGGGCCGGTTGCCTCTGACCGCCAACCTGTGGAGCCCGATGCGTGGATGAACCCGGAGCCAGCACTCCCCAGAACCCCAGCCGCCCGCTGCCCCTTAGCCTGCTCAAGCTGGCGAGGCCGCACCAGTGGGTCAAGAGCGGGTTTGTGCTCGTCGGACCGTTCTATGGGCTTGCCGATACGGGGCGGACACTCGCAGAAGTGCTTGTCCCAGCACTGCTTACAGCCGTTGCCTTTGCGTTTGCGTCCAGTTCGTGCTACGTCGTGAACGACATCATGGACGTCGAAGCGGATCGGAATCACCCAAGAAAACGCCGGCGTCCGATCGCTTCAGGGGAGGTTTCGGTCGGGACCGCGTGGGGCTTTGCCGTCGTGTTGCTGCTGGCGGCGGCGTCGATCGTGCTGCTGCTCCCGAGTTCTGAGGGCTCGTCTGTTCGCGGTTTGGTTGGTCTGACAGTCGGGTTGTATGTCCTGAATGTCACGCTGTATTCGGTGTGGATCAAGCACATCGTGATCGCCGACGTCATGGGGCTTTCACTTGGTTTTGTGTTGCGGGTGATGGGCGGTTGTGCTGCGGTGGCGATTGCGCCCTCGACGTGGCTGCTGAACTGCACGTTCTTTCTGGCGATGTTCCTGGCATTCGGCAAGCGTCTCGGTGAGCGGCGGACAGCCGGGGCGAATGCCGAGGGGGTGCGTGCGGTCCAGGCGGCGTATTCCGACGAGATGCTCCGGATGGCGGTGGTGGTGACGGCTGTGGTGACGCTTTTGAGCTATTCGGGGTATGTGCAGGCCCGCGAGGCCGACTACATCGAGGCGTCGATGGGCAACTTCAATCTGCTCTGGCTGACGATTTTGCCCGCAACCTTCGGGATGCTCCGCTGTATCGTGCTCTTGGAGCGGGGTGATTACGACGACCCCACCGAGCTGGCGGTGCATGACCGGGCGTTCGCGTTTGCGGGGCTGGTGTTTATGCTGATGACGGTGCTGCTGATTGTCCATTTCCGGTTTGGGAGCGGGTGACGGGCGGGTGACGGGCTGGTGATCTGAAAAAGGATCGTCACCCGGGCGGGTCGTCGTGTATCCTGTTCTCGAACGAGGAAGCGGAACTTTTTCGGGGGTAACGCGGCACGCAGCCGCGGAACGGAACGGGCTTGGGCCGCGGAGCGGTCGGGCCATTACCAGGAGCAGTACAGATGCAGAAACGAGAACTGATCAAGCGCCTCACCGTCCTCGCGGCGGGCGGCGCGTTTGCCTTTGCGGCTGTGGCGGCGCAGGTGGGTAGCGCCGATCGCGTCGACCCACCGGCCGAGGACGGCGCGCTGGCCGGGCAGCCGGAGAACCTTGAGCTTCCGCCCAACATCGCGGCGCTCCGCGCGGCGATGGCGGGCGGCGGCAAGGGTGGCAATGCCGACGACAAGGACAAGCTCCCCAGCTTCGAGTCGGTCTCCAAGGGCTTCCGCAAGGTTGTCTCGACCGCCAATGGGTCCAAGAGCCTGTACAACATCTGGGTCCGTGATAAGGACGGGCAGATGCTCGCCGAGCTTCCCGCGGGGTACGAGCGGCAGTTCCACTTTCTTGCGATGACCGTCTCGGGTGGTGATCTCTGGGCCGGCTTGCAGGGCGGCGACCGCTACTTCAAGTGGAAGCGGTACGACAAGCGGCTTGCGATGATCGAGCCCAACCTGGGCACCCGCACCACCGGTGATCAGGAGTCCAAGGCTTCGGTCAAGAACATCTTTACCGACCGCGTGCTGCTCGACGTGCCGATCGTCGCGATGGGCCCCAGCGGGCAGCCGGTCATCGATCTTGATGCGCTGTTTGTCGGGAACGCGACCAAGTTCTTTGGTGGTGGCGCGGCCGGGCTGAACTCGCGGCTGACGACCGTCACCAGCGCCAAGGCGTTCCCGCAGAACGTCGAGATCTCGGTCGAGGGACCGGTCGCCGGCGGGGCGATCCGTGAGTTCCACTACTCGGTCAGCGTGATCCCCAACAACACCGGGTACAAGCCGCGCAAGGCCGACCAGCGCGTCGGGTTCTTTACCACCAGTTTCCGGGACCTGGGCAAGTTCAACAACGACGAGAAGTGGGTCCGCTACATCAACCGCTGGAATGTGCAGAAAGCCGACTCGAAGCTGAGCCTGAGCCCGCCCAAGGAACCGATCGTGTTCTACATCGAGCACACGGTGCCGGTGCGGTACCGCAGGTTTGTTCGCGACGGCATCCTGCAGTGGAACAAGGCGTTTGCCGAGGTCGGTATCGACAACGCGATCGAGGTCTACTACCAGGACAAGACCACCGGGGCGCACATGGACAAGGACCCCGAGGACCGCCGGTACAACTTTATTCGTTGGCTGAGCAACGACATCTCGACCGCGATCGGCCCGAGTCGGGTTGACCCGCGGACCGGACAGATCCTCGACGCCGACGTTGTGTTGACCGACGGCTGGATCCGGGCGTTCTGGTACCAGTACAGCAAGACGCTGCCCGACATCGCGATGGAAGGTATGGGCCCAGACGCGCTGGCGTGGCTCGAGAAGCACCCCAACTGGGACCCGCGGATTCGTATGGCTGCGCCCAGCGTGCGTGACTCGATGCTTGCGTCGCGGGCGCGTCGCGGGGTGTTGCCCTACGGCGGTCACGCGATCGCGGCTGTGGACTCGACGCTGCTGGGGGACGACCGCTACGACGGGCTTACCGGGCGCATCAGCCAGCTCAACGGGATGTGCATGGCGTCCAACGGCAAGGCGATGGACCTCGCGGTTGCGCGCATGATGTGGGGGATGTACGGCGAGATGGGCCAGGATCGGCCCGAGCCGGAGCTCGCCGAGCAGGACCCGCCGGAGGAGAACACGATCCCGCCGGAGATCCTGGACATTCTGAAGAAGAAGCTCGCCGACGGGTCGTTGCCCGACAACATGCCGCCCGAGATCATGGCGCTGCTCAACCCCTCGGCCGAGGCAGAAGCCCAGCCGGAAGAGGAGCCCACCAAGCCCGAAGCCGACGACGAGGAGGACGAGGGCGACGAGCCCAAGGACGAGATGATCGACGGCATCCCCGAGTGGTACATCGGGCCGATGCTCTCAGAGCTTGTTGCTCACGAGGTGGGGCACACGCTCGGGCTGCGTCACAACTTTGCGGGGTCGAGCGTCTACACGCTCGAAGAGATCAACAGCGACGAGATCAAGGGCAAGAAGCCGTGGTCGATCTCGGTGATGGATTACAACCCGCACAACATCAATCTCGAGTCCGGCCGGATCCAGGGCGACTACGCCGTGATCGACATCGGTTCTTATGACAAGTGGGCGATCAAGGTCGGGTACACACCCTCTGACAAGGAGTCCAAGGAACTCGCCAAGCAGTCGGCCAACCCCGAGCACCGCTACGCGACCGACGAGGACACCTGGGGCCCGGACCCCTTCGCCCGTCGCTACGACATGGGCTCTGATCCGCTTACCTATGCGAGGGAGCAGGTCCGCCTGTCCACCTTGCTGCGGAGCAACCTGCTTGATCGCTTCGTCAAGGACGGCGACCATTGGGCCAAGGCCCGGCAGGGCTATCTGGTCACGCTCGGCATGCAGGTTCGCGGCGTGAGCATGATGGCCAACTGGCTGGGCGGGGCGTATGTGTACCGCGATCACAAGGGCGATCCCAACGGCCGCGCCCCGATCGAGGTTGTCTCGGCTGAGAAACAGCGCGAGGCGCTCAAGTTTGTCATCGACACGACGTTCTACGACGAGGCGTACGGCCTGACCCCCGAGGTGCTCAAGTACCTCACTGTCGAGAAGTGGTTCGACGACGGCGGGATCGAAGGCGCGATCGCCGACGCGACGTGGCCTGTCCACGACCGCATCCTCGGCATCCAGGCGTCGGCGCTGACCAACCTGCTCAACCCGGTCACGCTCAAGCGGATCTACGACAACGAGTTCCGCGTGCCCGCAGATGAGGACGCGCTGACCCTCGCTGAGCTTATGGATACCGTGACCGGTGCGGTGTGGACCGAGATCAACGGGTCACCGTCCAAGCAGTTCACCGCTCGCGAGCCGATGATCTCGAGCCTCCGCCGGAATCTCCAGCGCGAGCACCTCGACCGGATCATCGACCTGGTCAACGCCGGGGAGAGCGGCCCGGCGGCGTTCCGGCCGATCTCTGACCTGGCGGCCCACACGCTGCGCACCATGAGCGCCCGCATGGGCAGCGTCATGGACAGCCCGGGTGCGAAGAACATCGACCCCTACACGCTGAGCCACATCTCCGAGAACAAGGCCCGGATCGACCGGGTGCTCGACGCGGCCTACATCGCCAACACCGATGACATCCGCCCGGCGATGCCTTCGTTCACCTTCCCGTTCGGTCAGGAAGGCTCGGAGTAAACCCCGCATGAATCCGGGCTGAAATCGGCCCTCCGCTCGCAAAACCAGCCGGGCTGCGCTCTTGAAAGGGAGCGCAGCCCGGTTTTTGGTTTCGGGGTCGATACCCTGCCGGCATGGTTCGTCTCTGGCTCAACCTTGCCCGCTCCGGCGGCACGTTGCTCTCGCGGTGCCTGGGGTGCATGGAAGGGGTCATGCTGCTCAGTGAGGTCCACCCGCTGGGGGTTCGCGTGATCGACCCGGCCGCACAGGCAGCCGCGTGGCACAAGCTGCTGCGGCCGGGCGAGCTCGAGCAGTGGGCCGGTGGCCGGGGACGGTACGACGGCCTGATCGCGCTGCTGGTCGAGCGGGCCGAGGCGCGGGGCAAGACGCTACTCCTGCGCGACTGGTCCCACCTTGACTACCTCGGCGTGCCGATCACCGAGCCTGGCTTTGCGAGCCGATCGATGCAACTGCTCGGCGCAACACACGAACTACGGTGTTTCGCGACCGTGCGTCACCCGGCCGACCAGTGGGCGAGCCAGCAGCGGCTGGACATGCTGCGCGGTCGTGTTGATGTCGGCGTCTATCTGCGTGGTTGTCGCGCGTTTGCCGAGCTTGCTGCGGAGGTTGGGTTTGTGCGTTTCGAGGACTTCACGCGCGAACCCGATGCCGAGCTTTTGCGTCTGTGCGAGGGATTGGGGGTTGCGTTCGATCCCACGTGGCGCATGCGGTATCGCACCTACGCGAACGTCACGGGTGATGAGGCGACCAAAGTCGAGACGATCGGAGAGATCCGCCCTGCGCGTCGGCACGGGCTCGAGCCGAGTGTTGCTGCGGTGTTTGCAGCGAGCGAGGACTATGCCGAGACGTGTCGATTGCTTGGATACGACGAGACGCTGGCAGAAAGGGGCGACGTATGACCGGTTCGAGAGCACGTCGCAGAATCTTGTTTCCTCTGCGGCGATACGACCGGCGGCTGAACGGCTGGTCTCTGTCCTGCTCGGCATGGTTCGGGGGTCACCCTTGTCCCCTCGCTTGCGCGAGGGGCTCTACGCTCTGGTGTACCAAGCCTTTGTTCTGGTGTGCAAAGCTTTCAGAGCCCTTCGCGCAGGCGAGGGGGCAGGACCAACCACACCCAGAGCGAGCGAAACTGACGGATGCAACGGTCTTTGGAGTGCATCGGCTGTGAGCCTTCCCGACAGCGACATCATGCGGCGGCGGGTGGTTGTGCTCGGGTCGACCGGGTCGATCGGGACGCAAACGCTCGACGCGATCGCGCACCTCAACGGGCTGGCCGACCGGGGCGAGTCGAAGCAGCGATTCGAGGTGGTCGGGCTCGCGGCCGGGGTGCGGACGCGCGAACTGGCGGCACAAGCTGCGACGTTCGGCGTGCCGGTGGTCGCGGTTGCCGATGCGGACGCGGCGATCGAGACCCGGGCCCGTGTGCTGCGCGGCACCGGCGCGGCCGAGACGCTGGTGCGTGAGAGCCGCGCGGACCTTGTTGTCGCGGCAATGGTCGGGCTCGCGGGGCTGCCCGCGACGCTCGCCGCGGTCGAGCTGGGGATCGACATCGCGCTGGCGAACAAGGAGACACTGGTCGCGGCGGGGCAGGTTGTGCTGCCCGCTGCTCGCCGCGCTGGTGCGCGGCTGCTGCCGATCGACAGCGAACACTCCGGCCTCTGGCAATGTCTGCAAGGGTTGTCGCAAAGAGGCGAGCGCGTGGCCCCGCCGTGCGCCACGCCGCGGGGTGTCGAGCGGGCGATCCTGACCGCGTCGGGAGGCCCGTTCCGCCAGACACCGCTCGCCGAGATGCGCTGCGCGACGGTCGAACAAGCGCTCGCGCACCCGACCTGGTCGATGGGCCCAAAGAACACGATTGACTCGGCGACGATGATGAACAAGGGGCTCGAGCTGATCGAGGCGCACCGGCTCTTTGATCTCGAGGCCTCGCGGCTCGGGGTGCTGATTCATCCGCAGTCGATTGTGCACGCGATTGTCGAGTTTGAGGATGGATCGAGCATCGCCCAGCTTTCCGCGCCCGACATGCGTGTCCCGATCCAGCTCGCGCTCACCTGGCCTGCGCGGGCACCGGGCTGTGCGGCTCGGCTCGACTGGCGTGAGGTCGCGCGGCTGGACTTTGCCGAGCCCGACAACGAGCGGTTCCCGGCGATCGGGCTGGCGATGGACGTGATCCGTCGCGGGGGCGGGGCGGGCGCGGTTTACAACGCGGCCAACGAGGTCGCGGTGGAGGCGTTTCTCGGCGGGTCGATCCCGTTTGGCCGAATCGTCGAGATCGTCAGCGAGACGCTCTCCCTCGTCGCCAGCGAGCGCGGCGAAACGCTCGAAGATATTCTCGCGATTGACGCAGAAACCAGGAGCCTGGCAGCCTCGTTGCTCTGCGCAGAGTTGTGAGCGGTCGGTATGATGTCTACAACAGAAAGTCACAAGGAGAGTGCATGGCGATTTTGGTAACAGGCGGCGCGGGATACATCGGTTCGCACGCGGTCAAGGGCTTGCTGGCCGAGGGCGAGCGCGTCGTCGCGCTCGACAATCTCAGCGTCGGGCACCGCGAAGCGATCGCTGCGCTCGAGACCGTCGCCGAGGGCAGGCTGACGTTTGTCGAAGCCGACATCGGCGACCGCGACACGGTGCGCCGCACGCTCCGCGACCACAAGATCGACTCGATCATGCACTTCGCGGCCCTCGCGCAGGTGGGCGAGAGTGTCGATCACCCGCTGCGCTATTACCGCAACAACACCGCCTCGGCGCTCACGCTGCTCGAAGAAGCGCTCGACGCGGGGGTTGCGAGGTTTATCTTTTCCTCCACATGCGCGACCTACGGCGAGCCCGGGCCGGAGTTCATCCCGATCCCCGAGACCTGCCCGCAGTCGCCGATCAATCCGTACGGGCGCAGCAAGCTGCACGTCGAGCACATGCTCCGCGACGCCCGCGCCGCGGCGACAGACGCGGGCAAGCCGTTCGCGTTTACCGCGCTGCGCTACTTCAACGTCGCCGGGTCCGATCCCGACGGCCTGATCGGCGAAGACCACAACCCCGAGACGCACTTGATCCCCGTGGTATTGCAGGCGGCGCTCGGCACCCGCAAGTTCATCACGATCTTTGGTGAAGACTACGACACGCCCGACGGCACCTGCATCCGCGACTACGTGCATGTCTGCGACCTGATCTCGGCGCACATCGCGGCGCTGCGGGCGCTCAAACCCGGCGAGCAACGGGCGTACAACCTGGGCATCGGCAAGGGCTACTCGGTCCGCGAGGTGATCGAGAGTGTCCGGCGGGTCACGGGTGTCGAGTTCGAGGTGCGCAAGGGCGAACGCCGACCGGGCGATCCGCCGACGCTCTTTGCCAACCCCGCGAAGATCCGCGAGGAACTCGGGTGGGAGGCACGCTTCCAATCGTTGGACGAGATCGTCGCGACCGCGTGGAACTGGTTCCGCGAGCATCCCGACGGGTACCGATCATGACGCACGGCCGAACAGTTTGGTGTTCGATGCTTTGGGCTGCGGCGCTGATGTTCTGCGCTGCGCCGACTTTCGTGGCTGCGCAGGCGCAGATCGGGGCACGCGAGCAACGCCCGGGCCACACACACGAGGCGGAACTCGCCAAAGACATGGGCGCTCTCGAGTGGCCGGGGCGTGAGGCGATTGTTGTGCGCGAGGTCGAGGTGGGGCCTTGGAGTCTCCACCGGATCGGCTCGTGGGAGACCGTCGGCGGCCTGCCGGCGGATCGTGACGCGGCCGCGTTTGTCGCTGAGAAAGGCGGCCTGGAGCCCGAGACGATCCGGTTTGAACAAGCGGGCGCGATCGTGGTGCGGATGCCCGCCGGCGAGTTGCTCCCGACGGCCGGCCTTGCGGGCAAGCCCGTCGCGGCGTGCGAGGTGCTCTCGGCATCGCGGCGCGAGGACGGGGATGCTGATCTGGAACGCACCGCGTTTGTCCTCTACGAGCCGCGACGCAACGACACCGACAACCAAGCCCGGGGCGTGAAAGAGGAGGACTCTCCCGCGGGCGGGCTGGTCGTGCTCCTGCCCGGGATGTTCGGCACGCCCGAGCCGGTGATCGACTCGATGGTGGGGCAGTTGCGCGATCGCGGGTGGCACGTGCTGCGGATGCTTACCCACTCGTCGCGGTTTACCGAGCGGGCCGAGTTTGTGCTTGCGCCCGGGGGCGGTATCGCGGACGTGGCGGCACAGGTCGCTGAGGTACTGGGCGACCGTGCCGCCGAGTGCGCGTTTGCGGTCGAGAAGGCGTGCGAGTTCTTTGCGATCTCGCGTCCCACGCTGCCGATTGATCGCCGAGTCGCGTTCGGCATGAGCGGCGGGGGGATGGTGCTGCCCACGGTGGTCGCGCGCGAGCCCGACGCCTACAAAGCAGCGGTCTTTGTCGGTGCCGGGTGCGACTTTGCTGCCATCGCGATGGACAGCAACTACGCCGAGTGGATCGACGCGGTGCGGGTCTCGTGGGCGAGCGATCCAACCGAAGCAGACCGCACACGATTCACCGACGCGTACCTCGACGCCGCAACACTCGACAGCTACCACACGGCGCTGTTCATGCGAGACATCCCCGCCCTCATGCTCCACGGCATCAGCGATCGGGCGGTGCCCGCGGCGACGGGCGACCTGCTCTGGCACCGCCTGGGCAAGCCCGAGCGATGGACGGTCCCCGCGGGGCACGAGGTGCTGTTTCTCGCCTACCTGCCGGCGCGGGCTGCCGACGTGTTGGATTGGATGGAACAGGCAACGGGATCATCATCGACATCGCCGGCACCATCACCCTGACCGATGCCAGAGTTTCGCACCGCAGAGGGTGCAACGGAGGTTGCAACGTGCAAAGCCGAAACATCTTTCTGTCTCTGGCGCTCTTCTTCGGCGTGGTCTTCGCACCGGTCGCGCCGGCGCGAGCATGCACAATCGCACAACCCGAGTCGGCGTCGCCAGCGAAGGTCGAGACACGGATCGAAACCGACCGCTGGTACGAGCTCTGGATCGACGGCAGCCGCGCCGGGTGGTCGCACGAGGTTGTTTCCGTCGAGGGCGACACGATCGTGACTCGATCAACCATGCGCATGGAGATCGGCCGCGCCGACCAGACGGTCGAGATCAGCATGGAGTCCGAGTTTGTTGAGACGCTCGCGGGCGTACCGGTCGAGATGCGCATCGAGCAACGCCTCGGCCCGACGCCGATCCGCACGGTCTATCGCTTCAAAGAGGACGGCGTTGAGGTCATCTGGACCCAGAACGGCGTCGAACGCGAGGACACGCGGCCCACCCCCGAGGGCGTGTGGCTTCCGCCCGCAGCAGCGAGCCGGTACGTCAAACAACGGCTCGCGTCCGGCGCAACGAAGATCACCGTCCGGACACTCGACCCGTCCAACGGCCTCACTGTTTCGGCGATCACCCGCAGCGGTATCACGCCGAGCGAGGTCGAGGTCGCGGGCAAGATCACCGAATGCCTCCGCGCGACGACCCGCACCGTGGTGGGCGCAACACAAATGACGGGCACCGAGTGGCTGCTCGCCGACGGCACGCCGCTGCGCAGCGAACTGGCCATCGGCAGCATGAACATGGTGACGCTCGCCTCCTCACGTCAGCGGGCGATGGAGAACTTCACGCCGCCCGAACTCATGGTCTCGACGTTCGTCCGGCCCGATCGCCGGATCACCAACCCCAGGCACAAGACGCGCGCGGTCTACCGTGTGCGCCTCTCGGGCGACGGCGAGCTGCCCGAGCTGCCGCAGTCGGGGTTTCAGCGCGCCGAGGCTCTCGACGACGGCAGCACCCGGGTGACCATCGACACGCGAACAGTCATCCTCGCGCCCGAAGCCGACCGCGCCGCCCACCTTGTCTCGACGACATACGCCAACGCCGACGACGCGCTGATCGTCGAGCTGACCGAGCGTGCGCTTGCCGGCGCGGGCGACGACCCGACCAGAGCTGCCGAGTTGCTGCGCCGGTTTGTCTTTGACCATATCGCCGACAAAGACCTCGGCACCGCGTTCGCAACCGCGTCCGAGGTTGCCCGCTCCGGCCAGGGCGATTGTTCCGAGCACGGGGTGCTCCTCGCGGCGATGCTGCGGGCCGCGGACATCCCCTCGCGAGTCGCGATCGGGGTCGTTTATGTCGAACGCTTCGCCGGTGAGCGGCACGTGTTCGGCTACCACATGTGGACGCAGGCGTTGCTCGAAACCGCCAACGGCCCGGCGTGGATCGACCTCGACGCGACGCTCGACCGCCGCACCTCTTTTGACGCGACCCATATCGCGATGGCGACCAGCGACCTCGCGGAAGGCAAGACCATCAGCCAGCTCGCGAGCATCGCGCCCCTGCTCGGAGCGCTCGAGATTATCATCGAGGAAACCCGATGAACACCCCGCGGCTTCCTGCGCGCCCGCGAGACGGGCACAAGGGCACGTTCGGCACCGTCGCGATCGTCGGCGGCTGCGCTGCGCCACCGGACACCGTCGGCGGGGCGCACATGGCGGGCGCCCCGGCTCTGGCGGCTCTCGGCGCGTTGCGGATCGGGGCCGGGCTCGCCAAAATGGTCTGCCCCGCAGCGGTACTGCCGACTGCGATTGGTCTTGTGCCCAGCGCGACCGGGATCGTGCTGCCGACTGATGCCGACGGCTGCATCGTTGCCCACGAAGCCGCAGCCGTGCTCGATCAACTGGTGGAGTCGGCCGATGCGATCGTCATCGGCCCGGGCCTGGGCAGCGGCGGTGAACACAATACACCCTCGGCAACCGCGGTCGAAGCGATCGCCCTCCGCGCGATTGGGCAGGACCTGACGCCGGTCGTTGTTGATGCCGACGCGCTCAACGCCCTCGCCCGCGTTCCCGACCTTGCGCGCGAGTTCCGCGCGACAGCGGTCCTGACGCCCCACCCCGGCGAGTTTCGCAGGCTCGCCGCGGCGTTGAATATCTCGCACGACCCCACCGACCCCACCGACGCCACGCAACGCCCGCTCGCTGCCGAGGCGCTCGCCCAACGCCTCGGGTGTATGGTGGTGCTCAAGGGCGCGGGCACCGTCGTCAGTGATGGTCAGCGCACCTGGACCTGCCCAAACGGGCACCCGTGCCTCGCGACCGCGGGGACGGGCGACGTGCTCGCCGGTGCGATCGGCGGCCTGATCGCCCAGTTCGTCAAACCCCCCGATCCGTTGATGGCAGGACTCTCTGCACAGGCGCGGGCAGCGCTCGGTGCGTCGTCCGGCAACGACCCCGCGGCGATGGACCTCTTCGACGCCGCCCGCGCCGGCGTGCTGATCCACGCGCTGGCCGGCGAGCGCTGGGCGAGCGCACACCACGCTTCGGCTGGGCTGCTGGCCGCCGAGCTTGCCGGGCTTTTGCCGGTGTGCGCAGAGTCAATCCGCGACGGGTAATCGGACGCCCGGCTTCGGCCTGTTCGAGCCACTACGCTCTGGTGTGGCCGACGCGAAGCACACCATTCAGCAAGCGATGGCGCAGGCAAGCCGGGGCAGGCTCCGCCCGGCGATCGCCGCGCTCGAGCGGCTCGTCGGCAAACGCGGCGCGCCGGCCGAGGCGTACCACTTTCTCGGCTTGCTCATGGCGGAGGACGGCCGGGCCGAGCAGGGGGTGTTCCATCTCGAACGGGCCAACGCGATGTCGCCGGGCCGCGCACAGTTTGAGAGCAACCTGGGCAATGTCCTCATCGGGCTCGGGCGGCTGGACGACGCGGTCGATCACTATTCCGCTGCCATCGCGTGCGACGAGGCCTACGCGCCCGCCCGCGTCGGGCTCGCTGGGGCGTTGCTCTCGCGCGGCGAACTGGCCCGTGCCGAACGCGAGGCCCGCTGTGCAACCGAGCTCGCTCCAGACAACCCCGACGCCGCAGCAAACCTCGCGTCGTGCCTTATCACCATCGGCCGCGCAGCCGATGCGGTGGACCACCTGAAAGCCGCGATCAAATCGCTCGGCTCGAGCATTCAGCTCAACACGCTGCTCGCGGCCGCGATGAACTACGACGACCGCACCTCACCCGAGGAGCACCTCGAAACCCACCGCATGCTCGGCCGGCTGCACGCGGTCGGGGCGCGGGCGATCGCAAACAACTCCAGCAGTTTGCCGCCGCTCAAACCCATCGACCCGGGCGCAGAAACCCTCCGTGTCGGGTATCTCTCGGCCGACTTCCGTGACCACCCGGTCGGGATGTTCATCGAGCCTGCGCTCGTCGCCTCGCACCAGACCGAGCCGGCGATTGAGGTGTTCTGTTACGACCTTTGTACGAATCCCGATGCGTTCTTCCAGCGGCTCCGTGGCCATCCAGTGATCTGGCGCGATGCCGGGACCCTCAGCGATGCCGCGCTGGTCGCGATGATCCGCAACGACGGGATCGACATCCTTGTCGAGCTTTCGGGGCATTCGCTTGGACATCGGCAGACGGCCCTGGCGGTACGGGCTGCGCCGATTCAGGTCAGCATGCTCGGGTATCCCGCGACCACCGGCAACCCCGCGATCGACGTCCGCCTCGTGGACAGCCGATCCGACCCCAAAGGCAGCGAGGCATGGTGTACCGAGCACTTGTTCGGTCTTGATCCCTGCGCGTGGTGTTATTCCGCTCCAGACAACGCGCCACTCGGGGGGGACGGCTCGACCTTACACCGCCCGCCGCGCGCCGCATCCGAGTCCGACGACGGTCCCGCTCCGGTCCGCTTCGGCTCGTTCAACAACCTTGCAAAGACCACCCCCGCTGTGCTCGATACCTGGGCTGCGATCCTCGACCGCGTGCCCGGCTCGAGCCTCACGCTCAAGAACGGCGCGTTTGTTGACGCGGAGACACGGAAACGAATCGCTCGCGACCTTACCAAACGGGGGGTCGCGCCCGAACGCCTCCTGATGCTCGAACCCACCCGGGACGCCGCCGCCCATCTCGACGCGTACCGCCAGCTCGACATCGCGCTGGACACCTTTCCCTACGCCGGGACGACGACCACCTGCGAGGCGCTGTGGATGGGCGTGCCGGTGGTGACGCTCGCCGGCGGGCTGCACGCGGGGCGTGTCGGCGTCTCGCTGCTCGGTGCGGTAGGCATGGAGGACCTGGTCGCTGAGAGCACCGATTCTTATATTCGTATCGCGTCGGACCTCGCCCACGACCGGAGCCGTCTTGTTGTCATGAAGGCCGGGCTGCGCGACCGGATGCAGGCCTCACCGCTGATGGACGCGGTTGCATTTCGTGTGAGGCTCCACGCGGCGTATACATCCCTTCTAAGGAATGGCATCAATCCGCGAACAGGAGCATCGGCATGAAGGTTGTCTGGCTCGCAAGCTATCCAAAGAGCGGCAACACCTGGGTGCGGTTCCTGTTGCATCATTATCTCTTCGGCGAGCCCGGAAACTCGCTGGAACTGAATCGCCGCATCCCCGATCTCCATCGCCCCGCCGGCCGTATCGACACTTCTGCCGAAAGGCTGCTGGTCAAAACGCACTTCCCGCTCAGCGACTCGTTGCCGTATCTTGCGATGACCGATCGCGCGATCCACATCCAACGCCATCCCAAGGACGTGCTGCTCAGCGGCATGAACTACACCAGGCTCGAATCCGGTCGCCCGCCCGACGCGGCCGCCTACGCCCGCGCCTTTATTGAATCCGGCGGGGACCCCTCGTGGATCAAGATGGGCTTCGGCACCTGGGCCTCCCACGCCGAGAGCTGGCGGACGACCGAGCGGTTCCCGGTCCACACCGTGCATTACGAAGCCCTCCGCGCCGACACGGCACGCGAGCTCCGATCCATCCTCGGGTTTCTGGATGAGCCCCTCGACGAGGGCCGTGTTGCTCGCGCGGTCGAGCTCTCCGGCTTTGAGCGCATGCAGACGATCGAGCGGAAAGAAAAGACCCGAGGCGCAGACAGCCTCTTTCGCGGCGGGCGCGAGTCGCTCGAGCGCGGGGCGCTCTTCATGAACAAGGGCGCGACCGGGCAGAGCCTCGCCCCGATCGACCCGGCTCTTGACACGGAGTTCGATGCTGCGTTTGCCGAGACCCTCGCGAGATTTGCCTGATTGTGCCCGCAGCGTGCCGGATGTATCGCCTGCCGCGCGCGCAGGGCAGCGGTTGTGGTAATCGGACCTTCGATTTTATGAACAAAGTGCTCAACCTCAGAGAAGTGCTTGCGGGGATTTGCCCGATGGCACGAATAGTCACCAAAGTCTCTGGGTCTTCTCATCGACCGTGCTGGAGTATTTGCAGAGGGGTTCGTGTTGCAGGCAGCAGGCCGGGTACATACGAGATCGCGCCCTGGCTTTACGCTCGTGGAGTTGATCGCGGTGATCGTCGTCCTGGCGGTGATGGCGGGGATCGCGATCCCGAAGTACATCGACTCCTCGGTAAAGGCAAAGGAAGCCGCGGATGTCGCCGCGATCGCGGGCATTACTTCGGCCATGCAGATGGCGTTCTTCGATCATCAACTGCGCAACGCCCCGTCGAGTGAGTATATCACGAGTGTCAACGACATCGGCGCGATTATGGAATCTGGCGATCTTCCGCAGGGCATCGTCACCCATGGCGCATTCCTCGAAGACCAGCGGGGGCACCGCTATCTGCTTATCGCCGAGACATCGACGCGGGCAGCGCGGCTGAACGACCTGGGCACCGGCGGGAAGAACGGCTGGGGCTACTAGCCGATGAACGCAGCGCAGGAGAATGCCGGGCGCGGCATCTGGACCGGGCGATGGATCGGGATCGCGCTCACGATCCACTACATTCTGGTTTGTGTGATCAAGATCGACCAGGGTCGTGGCGACGAGATCTGGTGGCTCTGCCACGCCACGCTTGCCCTCGCCGCGGCCGGCTTTATGCTCAGGTCCGGCACGCTGCTGGGCATGGCGTTCCTGGGCGTGCTCGTCCCGCACACCCTCTGGCTGACCGACGCCGCGGCCGGCGCGGTCCTTGGGGTCCAGTGCGCGGGTGTAACAACCTACCTCCGCCACGCCGATGCCGCGACGTGGCTCTCGACCTGCCACCACTTCTATCTCTTGCCGTTGCTTTGGATGCACCGCAAGCGGCTCCTCTGCCGGCCCGCAGAAACCCTCTTCGGCATGGCGCTGGTGTACCTGCTCCTCACTGCCGTGTCACGGCTGGCGCTTCCGGCACAGGGCAACGTGAACTACGCCCATGCGTTCTTCCCCGCGCTCGAGTGGCAGCCGCTCAACGCCCTCAACGCGAGCCCGTGGTGGCTGTACCTCGCGGCTCTCAACACCGCGGCTCTCGGGTTGTTCTTTCTTCCCGCGATGGTCGTGCTCGGGGTGCCCAGCAAGACCAGCCCGCGCCGACTCGGCGTGCCTGCACTCAGCCCATCTCGAGGATGACCTTGATTCCCTCGCCCGAGATCATCGTCTCGAACGCGGCGCGATAGTCCTCGAGTGGGAAACTGTGCGTGACAATGTCGTCGAGTTCAAGCCGGCCGCTCAGCAGCAGCTCTTCCATCTGGTACCACGTCTTGAACATCTTCCGGCCGTTGATCCCCAGCACCGTGCAGCCCTTGAAGATAATGTTTTCATTAAAATCGAAGGTAACTTGCTTGGCGGGCAGCCCGAGCAGGGCCGCGGTGCCGCCGTTGCGCAGGGCGCGGAAGCCCTGGCTGAACGCGGCTTCTGCGCCGGACATCTCGAGCAGCACGTCCACACCCTCGCCCCGGCACTGGGCGCGCAGGTCGTTGATCCACCCGTCGCCCTGCCTTGCGTCGTAGGCTTCGACTGCGCCGAGTTTCTTTGCCAGTTCCAGCCTCGGCGGGTTGATATCGGTGCAGAAGATTCGGCTCGCCCCCGCCGCCCGCGCCACCGTCACCGCCATCAGGCCGATGATCCCGACGCCCGAGATCAGCACACTCTTGGCGCTCACTCCCGCAGCCATCACGGTGTGGACCGCGTTGCCCAACGGGTCGAGAATGGCAGCGAACTTGTCGGGGATCCGTTCGTGCACCGGCCAGACGTTCTCTTCGGGCACGCAGACGTAGTCGGCAAAGCAGCCGTCGCGGTCGATGCCGATGATCTTGGTGTCGCTGGCGATGTGCGCGTTCCCGGTGCGGCTGTTGAAATCGACACCGGCGGTCGTGTGCCCCTCGGCGCTCACCCGCGCACCGGGTGCGTACTTGGTGACCGCGCTGCCGATCGCTTCGATGATGCCGACAAACTCGTGCCCGGTGACGATCCCCACCGGCACCCGCCCGGCCGACCACTCGTCCCACTCCCAGATATGCCGGTCGGTGCCGCAGATCCCCGCGTGGGTCACGCGGATCAGCACGTCCCGCGGGCCGGGCTCGGGTTGGGGGCGGTCGGTGACCAGTTGCAGCTCCGGGCCGGCGTGATGCTTGATGAGGGCTCGCATGGCGGGTTTGGTTCCCTTCCGAAGAGAAAGAGGCAGCCCCGGGGTGTGTGCTGGGGGCGGGGGCTGGGTCGATGAAAGCCGAGACAGGTGACCCTATGGTCGCGCCGGTCGCAAGAGCAGCGTTCTGCCAGCGTTTGGCAGCGCGGCCCGATTGTGGGCCGCCTCGGGCTGGCGATCAACCCCGAGCCCATCTTGAACCGATACCCTGTCCCATCGGTAGACTTTCCTTGTGAGCCGCGTCGGAACCCCCAGCCCGTTTTTCTATCTCGCCGCCACCGCCAAGGGCGGGCGGACGCTCGGCGTGCGCCAAGCCCGCTCCGAGCGAGCCCTCGCTGACCACCTCCGCAAAGACCGTCTGGTCCTGCTCAAGACCTGGCGTTTGCCCGGGTTTCTGGCTTCTGAGCCCCGCCTGACGCTGAAGGACCAGGTCGAGCTCAACAGCCAGCTCTCGATGCTCCTGAGCCGCGGCGTGCCTTTGGTCGAGGCCCTGGAGGTGACCGCGACGGTCGTCAGCCCCCCGATGCAGCCGGTGATCGACCGGATGCGGGAGTTGGTGTCGGGCGGGCTGAGTTTCGCCGATTCATGCCGTAAGGTTGGGGTCTTTGACGAGATCACCGCCGCGGTCTATCAGGCCGCCGAGCGCACCGGGGACCTCGCGGGATCGGCCGCCCAGCTCGCCGAGACCGCCCGCCGTCAGCACGCGATTCAGGGCAAGGCCGGGACGGTGATGCTCTACCCGCTGGTGGTGCTGACGATCGCGATCATGGCCGCGCTCGTGCTCCTGATCGCGGTGGTGCCGCGGATCGGCAACGCGCTGGGCTCGATGCCCGGCGTCACGCTGCCCTGGTTCACGAGTGTGCTGGTGGACGTGGGCAACTTCATCCGTGCCGAGTGGATGCCGCTCCTGGTCGGGATGGGTTTGCTCGTGGTGGCATTGGTCGTGGCGCGGCGTCACGTCGTCGCGGCACTGGGCCGCTTTGCCCGCAGGCTTCCCGCGATCGGGCACATCATCCTCGTGCAGGAGTCGGCCCGGTTTTTCTCGGTCATGGCAGCCCTCACCCGCGCGGGCGTGCCGCTGGCCGACGCGCTGGGTGTTTCGGTGCAGGCGGTCCGCCACCCGGCGTTGCACGAGCAGCTCAAGAAGTTGCGGACCAAGCTGATCGAGGGCGGCGTGCTGCACGCGCTGATCGACCGCGTGACGGTTCTGCCGCTGGCCAGCCGTCGGTTGTTGATGGCTGCCGAGCGAGCGGGCGATCTCGACAGCGCCTTCGAGGGCCTCGCCCGCGACATGGCCGACGAGCTGGATCGGCGGACCGGCCGCCTGCTGGCGATTCTCGAGCCGGTCGCGATCGTGGCGATGTTCCTCATCATCGCGCCGATGGTGCTGGCGTTGATGATCCCGCTTCTGACCATCTCGAACCAGATCATGTGATTCTCGCAGAATGCCGATGACCCTTTCTGCCTTGCATACATCCCCCAAACGTCCGAAAAACAGCGGTTTCAGGCCTTCAGACAGAGCTTTGCCGGGGCGTCGGGGCGCACCGGACTACGATGGTGCAACCCGCCCGCAGCCAGCGGGGTATCAGAAAACGAGAGCAGCGCCGCAGCCGTTTGCAACAACGTGTGCCGCGCACGCAGAGACTCAAGGAAGAACCGAATGCCAACCAGCCCGACCATGACCAGACACGAGACGCAGCCGCAGACCTTTGCCGGGCGTTCGACCGGAGCCCGTTCCCGCCGCCGCGCCGCGCCCGGCTTCTCGCTCATCGAGCTCACGCTGGTGATCGTGATCCTCGGCGTGCTCATGGGGGTCGTCGCGATCAACGTGCTCGGACAGGGCGAGAAAGCCAAGATCCGCGCGACCGAAGCGAGCATGGACATCATCCGCACCAGCCTTGAGTCCTACCACCTCGAGTACAGCGACTACCCGTCAACCCTTTCCTTGCTGCAATCGGTCCCGGGGTTCCTCTCCGACGCCAAAGCGCTCAAGGACGGCTGGGATCGAGACTTCTACTTCCGCGTCCCCGGCAACAACAACCGCCCGTACGACCTGAGCTCGGTCGGCGCCGACGTCAACGACCTGACCGACGACATCGACATCTGGACCATGAACAAGTAGCACCCCATCTCGGCGTATCAAGCACCACCCCATGCCCCACCGGGCCGACCATCCCGACCGCTCCGCGCCACAGCGCCCCCGCACCGCCCATGCCCCCGGTGGAGTGACGCTGCTCGAGGTGGTCTTTGCGACGGTGGTGCTCGCTCTGGCGATCGCGACGATGGCGTCCACCGTCAGCACAATCACCGGTCAGCAGGGCCGCTCGCAGCACCTGCTCGGGGCCGCCGAGCTTGCCAACCGGCTCATCATCCAGTACCTCGACGACGAGCGGGCGTTGCCTTCTGAAGACCTCACCCTGCCCTACGGCGAGGACGAGTACCGCTACCGGATCAACATCACCCGGGTGCAATCCACCCTTGATGAGTCCATCGAACGGGTGCTCGACGACCTGCCTGCCCAACAGAGCGGCCAGACACCGGACCGCCTGAAAAAAGTCGCGGTCACGGTCTGGCTGAGTGAAAGATCCGGCGGCGCGTACCAGCCCAACCAGGGCGCGCCGCAACAAACGCTCGTCCGGGTCGTTGATCCGTTAGCGTTCCACCGTCGCCCGCCCGAGTCGATCAACAACCTGCTGGAAAGCGGTGCCGATCGCATCCTGGAACGCCTCCGTGGCGACGATATCGAAGCCGAGGAGGAATAGGAGCAAGCCGTGTCCCGCCGTTCGTTCACCATTATCGAGACCGTGCTCGCCGCGTCGCTTTCGTCGCTGGTGGTGCTCGGGTGCATGGGCGGGTTTATGGCTCTGAGCCGATCCGACCGCACGCTGACGGCCAGGTTCCACGAAGCCAACGACCTTGCCCGCATCCAACGGACGATGCAGCGGGCGTTCAGCACGCTCCTGATGGCGCCCGAATCACCCCTCGATGACGTGGAAGAGGAAGACGGGCAGGACACCGGGGAGCTCCCGGTCGTTGAAGACACCGACGAGATGCTGACCGGGGCTGTGGTTGCGGTGCCGGTGCCTCGCATCATCCTCGAACAGGACAACGACCCTGCGCTGCTCTCGCTCTTGCAGAGCTCGCGGTTCGCCGCCGGGGGGGGCGGGTCGTCGATCGCCGCTCCGCAACGGCTCGAACTGGTGCTCTCGGCGGTCCCCATCCGTCCGCCGGCGGTGCAGTCCACGGTCTGGACCCAGGCGCTGGTCGGCGTCGACGACCTCGCCAAGCCGACCACCGAAGCCGAGCAGCAGTACGCCGGCGTCCGCGGCGCGTTTGTTCTCCGCCCAGACGACGCCGAAGGCATGGACGCGATGGCCCGCGAGGTCCGCAGCGACGACCGCATCGGGTGGACCCTCTGGTGGCAGCCGGTCGACACCCGTTCGGAACCGGCCCGGATCGCCTCGGGGCTCGCGGCGTGCGCGTTCCAGGTCTTCCGCAACCGCGAGATGGTCGGCGAACTGCTCGCCTACACACCCGAAGAAATGCCGACCTACATCCAACTCGAAGTCGAAACCCTCACCGGGCTCTACGCCAACTACCTCTTCGAGGTGGTCTGGACCGTCGATCAGCTCGAAGAAGAGGAACCCGCCAGCAGTGGTGGTGGCGGAGGCGGCCAGGGTGGTGGGCAGGACGGCACCCAAGGCGGCGGACAGGGCAACCAGAACGGCGCCGACGGCCGGGACGGCGCGGGCGGCGGCCGGGGAACCAACGGCCGAGACCCACGCGCCAGACCACGACCCAACGCGCCACAGGGCTCGAGCCCGGGCAGACGAATCGACGGCCGCGCTCGCCCCCTGGGCAGGCCCGGTGACGGCCCACGCCGCATCGCGCCTCCCGGAGACGGCACCGGACGGCCAACCGGCCCGGGCGGTGGGGGCGGTGGGGGTGGTAACGGGCGCAGCGGCGGGGGCGGCGGGTGATTCGTCCACTTCCCAAACTCATGCGCGCCCACGCCTTCGCGTTGCCGATCGTCCTCGTGCTCGTCGTCGTCGTCGGCCTGATGAGCGCCATCATGCTCGAACGCCAGAGCGCCCAGCGGCACACCACCCAGCGGCAGCTGGGGTGGTATCAGGAACACCACGCCCGCCTCGGGCTCCAGGAAGCGATCGAGGCGTGGATCAAGGCGTTGCCTTCGAGCCTCGACCTGGGCACGGTCCTCCCGCCCGACGGGCACTTTCTCGACCTCAAGCTCCGCGGCGGCAACCTCGCGGTGGTCTCGCTGCTCGAAAGACAGAACGCCGTGCTGATCGACCTTGCCGCGGTGGGGACCGTCTCGTTCGACGACGCCGCAGCCGTCATCCAGGCCTGCGACGCGGTCTTCGGCCCAGACGGCCCGCCCGACGGCTACCGCTCGGTCGGCCCGGTCGCGCTGAGCGCCCACACCGCTTCCCCCGAGTTGATCGAGGTCGCTGCCCAAGCGATCACCCAGGACGCCGCGATCGCCAAGGCGTTCGCCAGCTCGCTCATCGCCGACCGCGAAGCCAACGGCGGGCGCTCTTCAGCCAACGCGATCGGCTACGCGATCGCCGACGCCTCGGCCGAGCCCGATATCCGGTCCAGGCTCTCGCGGATGTTCACCGTCAGGCCCACGCTCTACTATGCGACCGTCGAGCTACGGTCCTCGACCGTCGGCCCGGCCGCCGCCCGCTACGGCGGGTACTTTGTAATCAGCAACCGGTCCAGTTCCGACCGCACCGCCTTCCTCACCTGGGAGAACATTGGTGTAGAGTAAACCCGGCCGGGACCAGACCCGGCGGAGGATGCCCCCATGGCCGCACACATCAAAGACAAGAAATCTGCACGCAACGCGACCCGGATTGCGCAGGGCTCGGCGCTGTTGCTGGCGATCGCCGGCGGGGCGGTCGCGGTCGCCGGGCTGCCCGGGCTCGATGTCCCGGATATCGAACCCGCCCCCGTCGGCCCGATCGGGAGCGGGATCAAAGCAACGCCCACCGACACCGACACCACGCCGCTGCCCGATGTCTACGTCATCGGCGACAACCTCTCCTACATCGGCAACGCCCCGGTGCCCCAGGCTGTGCTCCCCGACGTGCCCGACGAGCCGGTTCCCGACAGCGGGATCACCGAGCGCGAGGTCCGGTTCATCGGCTCGATCAAAAGCGGCGGCCGAGCCGCCGCGTTTGTCAATATCGCCGGCGTCACCAAGGTCCTCCGCCCCGGTGAGGTCTACGACGGCGTCAAGCTCGTCGAGGTCGTCGGCAACGAGATCGCCATCTCCATCGACGGCGGCGAGGAAGAAATGATCCGCAAGGACCAACGCCAGGGCTCGGGGGTCTCGGTCGTCACCGGGGGCGCACCGACCCTCCAGGACGCGGCCGGCACCAAAGCAATCGCTGGCGATTTGCCCGAGCTCTCCCCCGATATGAGCAGTGAGGAACGCCTCGCGGTGTTGCGCGAACGCACCAAGGAGAGGCGGTCCCGCTGGCAGCGCGACCGGGGCAACAACGGCGGCCCGCCGAACTAGGCTTCTCTTTCCCGGCCGGCCGTACCCGGCGATCACCACGCGCCGCGAGGGCCGCGACACCCCCCCTTTGCCACCAACCCCGTCCACAGCGAGGAACCGAGCCGTTGAGTGAACTGGTGTGTTACATCGAGCGGGCCGAGCGGGGGATGCTGCCCGTCAGGCTCCGGCTGGTCTCGACCCGGGTCGATCAGGCGTGGACATTTCCCGATGTGCTCGCCGACGACCGTCCCGCGCTGCTGCGCGGGCTGCGCGAAGCCGCCGACTGGATCGCCGCACAGGTCAAAGCCCAGAACCGATCGAGCCTCGGCGCGGTCGTGCTCGATACCGACGGCTCCCGCGCCGGCTGGGTCACCACCCACTCGGCAGAACCCGAAACAATCGAGGCGGCCCTCCTCCAGGCCGCGGCCCCGGGATCGGGCGAAGACGACGGGACCGGCCTGGTCGAGACCCCGCCGCACGTCGCCCTCGCGCCGGACATGCAGATCACCGGCGCCGTCTCCGTGCAGCCGATGGACCCCGAGCCGGTTCGGAGCAACACCCACCCCAAGCACCAGCCCGACACCCAGCAGAAACGCCGCGTCGGGGTGGCGATGGTGCCCGACGCGACGGTCCGCCTCCTGCTCGACGAACTCGACGAACGCGGCGTCGGCGTCGGCCGGGTGGTCTCGATCTGGCACGCCCTGACCGAAGCGTTCGGCGACAGCTCTGTGAGCCGGGCCGACCGGGTCATCGCAACGCCGGGCGGCACGATCGCCCATGCGATGATCGACCCCGACGACGGCCGCCTGGTCTGGGTCTGGTCCCGCAACGACGCGCCGCTCGCTTCGGGCGCGTTCCGCCTTGCCAGAGGAGCACCCGGCGGCGCCGAAGCGCCGCCCTTTATCCTCACCGGCAGCGACCTGGCCCGGCTCGCGGGAGAGTGGCTCGCGTGGTCCACGCAACTGGCTGCCTCGCCGACCAGGTTTCGGCTCATGCTCCCCGAGTGGGTCTGGCAGGACGACAACAGTCTGGGCGAGTCTGTCGCGGCGGTCTGGCCGGGCGCGACAGTCGATATCGCGATGGAGGACGACCCCGTCGCGCACGTGCTCGCACGTTTCGCAGACGCGCTGGGTGACGGCACCGTCTCGTCGTCGCAGCCGGCGCTCGTGCAGTTGCAGAATCGGCCGGGCAAACCCCACCGCGCGATGTACCGCTGGGCCGCCGCCGCGGTCGCGATCGGGGCGCTGGGCATGGGCGCAGCCGCCTACCACATCCACAGCTCCGCCAAGGTCGCCAGCAGCAAAGCCGACCAGGCCCGCACCGCGTGGCGCGCCAAGGGCGGCGAGCTGAGCCCCGCGATCAACGATGGCAACTTCGCGTTGCCAGCCTACGACGCCAAGATGATCGAAGACCTCAGGCTCGCGCTCGAAACCCGCCGCCGCGCCGTGGCGCCCATCGCCATCACGCCGCAGAAACCGATTCTGCGCGAGCTCGAAACACTCTCCTACGTGCTCGGCAACCCCGACTACGAGGTCCGCAAGATCACCCTCTCGCCGCTCTCGGTGACGATCGACCTGGTCGTCCCCGACACCGCAGCATACGAAGAGCTCATGACCTCGCTCGAACGCATCGCCGGCTCGTCGATCGCCGAGTGGGACCAGACCCCCAGGGCGCAGGGCGACAACGTGCGGGTCACACTCAACGGCACCTGGGCGAGCCAGCTCCGTACCCAGCCGGGGGGGGCGTGAGCATGAGCACCCCGGGCGACACCCGTATCTCCGACGACCTGCGCTACGAGCTGGCCGACGCCGCCAGCGCCGCCGCGGCGTCCAACCGGCCCAGGTCGCTGCTGGTGCTCGCGACACTGCTCTTTGTTGTCGCGGGGGTGATGCTGATCGTCGCGCTCCGCCAGCGCGACCGCGCCGCCCAGCAGCACCGGATTCAGGCCGACCGTGAGGTGCTTGTCGAGGGGCTCGCGTTGCAGTTTGCTGCGCTTGAGAGCCTCGGGAACTCGACGCAGAACCGTGCCAATGAGGCGCTGCCCGATCTTTTCTCGCGGATCGAAGCCGCTGCACGAGCCGCCGAACTCGTCGACGAGCCGGCGATCCCGCAGCCCACGCGGCAGTCGATCCAGGGCGCGATCAAAGTCACCTACAGATACACCATGCGGGACCCCAGCCTGGAGCACCTGCTCGCGTGGATCGAGGGTGCCAAGAGCGAAGTTCCCGGGCTCGAGGTCTCCTCGATCGACCTGACCCCGGGGCCCAAAGACTGGAAGCTGGAAGTCACCTTTGTCAGGTGGGAGCGCGCATCATGAGTATCGTTCGACGCCCGAAGTTCGGGCTCTGTCTTGCCGCGTTGGTGCTTGCCTCAGCCGTGTTTGTTGGCTGCGAGTCAGCCTCAAAGACACGACGGAGTGAGATCCAATCCCCCGATGCGCTCGCCCGGCAGGTCGCCGAAGCAAGGCAGATGGCGCTGGTTGCGTCCGACACCGCGCGCAAAGCCGCACAGCAGCGCGACAAGGGCAAGGACGCCGAGGCCCAACGCCTCAGCCACACCGCGATCGAGCAGTACCGCCGCGCGATCTCGCTCTCGCCGGACATGCCCGAGGTCTGGAACAACCTTGGAGTCGAACTCATGCGCGTGCAGGACTATCTCGGCGCGTCCGAGGCGTTCAGCATGGCGATGCAGCTCAGCCCGACCGACCCCAGGCCGGCCGAGAACCTCGCGCTGGTTTATGACCGCACCGGGTGGGCCGAGGAGTCGCTCCGCTATTACGACATGGCGCTCGAGCGCAGCCCCAACTACCTGCCCGCGCTGCGCGGCGCGATCAAAGCCTCGCACCTGCTCAGCGAAGCCGACGAAAAACGGCTCGAGCAGGTCCGCCGCGCGCTCATGATCGAGACCGATCCCAAGCTCCGCGAGTTCTTCGGGCGCGAGCAGGTCCGCATCCTCGGTCGGCTCGAACGCACCACCCGTCAGCGGTAGCATCGAAACCGTGCTAGCTCCGGGGTCGTGAAGGGTGATCCGACGGCGCAAGTTTCCGCCGGGTCGAGCCATAGAGCGTGCGCGGCTGCTTTGCCGGCGTCTTTGCGCTTTCGCCCGACGCCTTCCCATCGCGGGCCGGCTTGGTCTCGACCGCCGATTCCGCGCTCGCGCCATCGGCAGGAGCTTTATCCCCCGACGGACGCCTGCGCCGTTTCTTTTTGACGATCTTGGTTGCGCCCTCGTCGGCGCGCTCGCCGACACTCTCGCCCGTGTCGCTTTCCGAGCCCTCGTTCGCCACCGTTTGGTCCGTCGCTCCATCGACTGCGCCGGTCGAGGCTTTCTTACTCCGTGACCGCCGCCGCTTCTTCTTGGGTTGCTCGCTCTCGCCCCGCATATTTCCGTCGCCTTCGCTCTCGCTGTCGGCGGGTGGCTCGGTCGGCTCGTCCCGACCGTCCACCGGCTCGGAACGCTGGCCCGAAACCTCTGTCGCGCGGGGTTCGGTGTTCTCACGCTGCGCGTCGCCCGAACTCTTGGAGGACCCGGACCCCCGCCGCCCCCGGCGTCTGCGGCTCTTCTTCTTGGGCGCTTCGGATCCCTCGACATCCGGCTGCTCATCAGCGTCGTGCGTGCGTGCATCGGCGTCGCCCGCGTCGGTGTCTGCCTGGCCGTCGGTGTGAATCTTGGGCGCAACGGCCTCGCTTTCCATCGCACCGTCCCCGTCCCTGGCCCCATCCCTATCCCCGTTCTCGCTCATCCCGCCGCCGCCTCTGCGCCGGCGTCTTCGGCGACGCTTCTTCTTGGGCGCGTCGGTCTCCGAGCCATCGTCGGCACCGTCCTCGGTCGCGTCCTGTGCGGGTTCCGCCGTTGCGGTGTCCTCGGCGTCGGTCACGGTTTCTGCGCCAGAGTCAGCGGTGTCGCCCTCGGCGCTCGCGGCTTCTCCGCCGGAGCCGCCGGACTTTCTCCGCCGTCCGCCACGCCGCCTGCGCCGTTTCTTTTTCCCGCCCTCGCCGGGTTCCGGCTCGTCCTCGTCAAAGTCCTGCTCGATCGGGTGCTGCGTCGGTGCGTCAGGGCCGGGCGGTGGTGCCAGTTCGTCGGCGAGCGACTGCTCTTGCGGATCGACCGCCCATTGGTCCGCCTTTGCTGCCATTACCACGACCTCGAGATCGGCCTCGGGGCTCTTGGGCTTCGAGAGTTTGTCGGGGTCGATGTCCACGCCGTTCTTGTCGTAGGCGTAAATCGTGTACCGATCGAGCGCAAGAGTCTCGCTCACCCGCACCTCGACCTGCTTGCCCGTGCTCCGCTCCAGCCGGTTGAGGCTCCCCCGGCGGTTGCTGAGCAGCTCGCCGGCGACCCGCCCGCTCACCACCAGCTCGACCCGGCCCACCTTGTCGTGCTCCATCAGCACCGCGATCTCGCGCATCGCGTCGCTCGAGACCGAGTGCGGCTTCTGCACAAGCCCCTTGCCCCGGCACGTCGGACAGTCGCTGTAGTGCTGGCTGCTCAGGCTGCCGCGCATGCGCTGCCGGGTCATCTCGAGGATGCCGAACGGCGAGATCGGCGCGATGCTCGACTTGGCCCGGTCCCGTTTGAGCCGATCGCGGAAGAGCTGCTCGATCGCTTTGCGGTGCGCCGCCGAGCGCATGTCGATGAGGTCGTTGATGACGATCCCGCCGAGATCGCGCAGGCGGATCTGTCGGCAGATCACCTCGACCGCTTCGACGTTGGTCTTGTAGGCATTCGTCTCGGCGTCCCGCGCCGCCCGGCTCTTGCCGCTGTTGACGTCGATCGCGACGATCGCTTCGGTCTCGTCGATCACCAGCCTCCCGCCCGAAGGCAGCGGCACCTCGCGGGCGTGGGTGGTCGCGATCTGCTGCTCGATCCCAAAGGCGTGGAAGATCGGCCGCCCGCCCTTGTACCGCATCACCTTCACGGTCGAGCGCGGCGAGACGATCTTCATGAACTGCGCCGCCCGCGTGACCGCGCCCTCCTCGTCGATGATGATCCGCGTGATGTCCGGCGTCACCAGATCGCGCAGCGCCCGCACCAGCAGGTCGCTCTCGCTGTAGAGCAGCCGCGTGCGTTTGCCCGCCGCCTTGCGGTTGATCTCCATGTTCTTCCACAGCCGTTGCAGATACGCGAGGTCACGCTTCAGATCGGTCTTGGTGCGGTCAAACCCCGCGGTTCGCAGGATGAATCCGAACCCGTCGGGCAACTCGAGCTGCCCGAGGATCTCCTTCATCTTCGTTCGCTGCTCTTCGTCGTCGACCTTCCGCGACACACCGACCTTGTCCATGTTCGGCATCATCACCAGATACCGGCCGGGGATCGAAAGATAACTCGTCAGCGTCGGCCCCTTCGTGCCGACGCCCTCCTTGAGGACCTGGACGATGATCTCCTGCCCGCGCTTCAGGCACGCCTGGATCGGCGGCCGCTCACGCCTGGGCGTTTTCTTGCCCACCCGTTCGGTCGCGTCGTCCTCGACAAAGTACCTCGGGTGCAGGTCGGAGATGTGCAGAAAGCCGTTCTCTTCCAGCCCGAAATCGACGAACGCCGCCTGGATCCCCGCCTCGACGTTCATCACTTTCCCGACGTAGATGTTGTTGACCCGGCTGACCGCGTCGGTGCGTTCGGCGTGGAGTTCTTCGAGGTTGCCGTCGGCGGTGATCGCCACCCGACACTCTTCGCCGGGGACGTAGTTGATAATCATGGATGTTTCTGACATGCGGCTCCTTGCCGCGCAGCGACTCATTCGCCGCGCCGTGGCGTGCCGCCGCTTCCTGTTCCTCGCGCCCGAACAATCCTTCCCCGCGCCCCCACGGCCCCCACGGCTCGCACGCCTGCGCTCTTGCGCTCTTGCGCGCCGTGCGGCTCGCCGAAACGCTCACGCGCTCCGGCCGACCTCGGGTCTCGACGGCGGTCGCACGATCGCGCGACCCACTCTCCGCCGGGGACGGGACGGGCCTTTGCAAGCCGCGGTCCCGTGTTGGCTCGTTCCGGCACAACGCCGCAGAAGCGGGCGTCACACCGAGTTGTCTTTCGCCCCAAAGCCAGGCCCGCGAACGTCGTCCGGCGCTTCCAAAAAACGCCCGGGTTCGTCTAGTCTCGCAGTTCGGCGGCACGCCCGTCGAAGGCCTCGGGGACCAGTTTCCTTGTCCGGTCGCGGAGATATGCCGCGGCCTGAATCTCTGAATCGAACGTTCGCACCTTCCGGGCGACCCGCTCGCACTGTTGCACTGTCACACTCCGCACCAGACGCTTGAGGTGCGAGATGGCGCTGCCGGGCACCGAGAGCCTGCGGAGCCCCAAGCCGATCAGCAAGAGAGCATAGTCTATCTCCCCCGCAGCTTCCCCGCAGCAGGAGACCTCGATGTCCCCCTCCTTCGCCGCCGCACGCACAACCCCGCGGATCAGCTGGAGAACCCCCGCGTGGACCGGCTGATACAGCCCGGCGACCTGCTCGTTGGTTCTATCGACCGCCAGCGTGTACTGCACGAGGTCATTGGTCCCGATAGAGAAAAAATCAACCTCAGCCGCCAGAGAACCGGCAATCAACGCCGCAGAAGGCACCTCGATCATCACACCGACCCGGATCCCCCGGTCAAACGCGACACCCTCCTCCTCCAGATCCTCCATCACGTCCCGCAGCACCATCTTGGCGTGCCGAAGCTCGCCCACGGTCGTCACCATCGGGAACATGATCTTTACCGGCCCCAGCGCACTGGCCCGCAGCACCGCCCGCAGCTGCTTCTGAAACTTCGGCTTGTCGGCCAGGCTGTAGCGGATCGACCGCAGCCCAAGCGCCGGGTTCCGCTCACGCGGACGGCGGTCAGAACTCGCGTACTTGTCCGACCCCAGGTCGACCGTCCGCACCGTCAAAGGCAACCCGTCCAGCCGGCGCACACAATCGGCGTACGCCAGGTAATGGTCCTCCTCGGTCGGGATTGTGTCCTGCGAGAGGTAGAGAAACTCTGACCGGTACAGCCCAACCCCCTCGCCGCCCTGCGCAAGAATGCTGTCGCACTCCTCGGGAAACTCGACGTTCCCCAAGAGCGTGATCGGCACCCCGTCGCGGGTCACGCTCGGCAGCCCGGCGACCTCGGCCAGCGAGAGCTTGTAGGTCCGCTGTTGCTCGATATACCCGCGGTATTTGGTGATTTCTGCCTCGTCGGGGTCGAGCAGGATCAACCCCCGATCGCCGTCGACGATGACCGTCTGCCCCGGCTTTGCAGCCGCTGTCGCCCCCCGGCACCCGACCACCGCCGGGTAGCCCAGCGCCGTCGCGACGATCGCCGTGTGGCTCGTCCGCCCGCCCAGGTCGGTCACAAACCCGACCACCTTGTCCCGGTCAAACCCCGCGGTCTGCGAAGGGGTGAGATCGGTCGCGACGATCACCGTCGGGTGCAACAGGTCCGCAAGCCGCGCCGGGCCGGACCCCATCAGATGATCGAGCAGCCGGTTGGTCAGGTCGCGGATGTCGTCGGTCTTGGTGCGGAACGCCGAGTCCTTCGCCCGTCGGAACGCCTCGGCGAGCGCGTCAAACGCGACCACCACCGCGTGCTCGGCGTTGACCCGCTCATGCCGAATCATCTCCCGGATAGGTCCGATAAGTGAAGGGTCCGCCAGCATCCCCTTATGGAACAGGAAAATCTTGGCCGCCTCGACACCCATCTCGTCGCTGGCCTCGGCATAAACCTCGTCAATCGCGGCGATCGCATCCGCGAACGCCCGGTCGAGCCTCTCAAGCTCGGCCTCGACGCGGTCGGCACCCACCGTCCACCGCGCAACCCGGTGCGGATCGTGATCGAGCACGAACACGTGCCCGATGACGATGCCTGACGAGACCGGGATGCCTTGGAGTACTCGCATGAGGTGTATTCTGCCCGTGGCGGGAGTCCATAGTAGGGGGTTGATCGTCCCGGGCTTGACATTCGACCTCGGAGGGTGTCTCATTGGGTGTTGTCGCAGCCCGCGTGAGCCGGTGCAGCCTTTGACAACTCCATCTGACGGGTCGGTCTCCCGCAGCAGGCGGCCCCGGCTTTGTCGACGCCAGAGCATCGAGAATCTATGCAGACGCTGACAGGTATCCTTGAGTGGCCTCAGCGCGCCGAGGGTCGTGTTCGCCAAATCCGCGACATGCACCCCGTCGAGCAGGCCGACGATCCGTTTGTACCCCTGGCCTTTGGCGAGCAGTTCAACCTGCGCGACGGGCTCGAGGTCACCGTCACCGTCGTCCAGAAAAAACCACGCCGGCGCCGACAACGAGGCAAGAACAACAGCCAACGCCCCCCCCGCCCCGTCGTCGAGTCCTTCGTCGAAATCGAAGGCATGACGCCCGAAGAGTTCTCCTCCATGCCCAGGTTCAGCGAACTCACCAGCATCGACCCCGCACCGATGCTCAAACTCGAATATCCGGGATGCCCCGATTCCTGCCGACTCATCGACCTCTTCTGCCCCATCGGACGCGGCCAGCGCGGCCTCATCGTCAGCCCGCCAAAGGCCGGCAAAACAACCCTCCTCAAAGATATCGCTACCGCACTCCTCACCAACCACGAAGAGCTCCACATCTTCATGCTCCTGGTCGACGAACGACCCGAAGAGGTCACCGACTTCAAACGCACATTCCTCGGCCCCGTCCGCCGAGACCCAGACACCGGCAAACAAATCCGCGACAGCGCCCCCTTCGGCGACCGCGTCCACGTCATCGCATCAAGCAACGACCACGACACCCAACGCCACGTCGATGTAAGTATCAGCTGCATCGATCGCGCCAAACGTATGGTCGAAGCCGGCAAGCATGTTGTGATCATGCTCGACTCACTCACCCGCGTCGGCCGCGCGTTCAACCGCTCGCGCCAGCACGCAAGCTCGGGCCGCACCCTCTCGGGAGGCATCGACTCCAAAGCGCTCGAAATCCCCAAAACCCTCTTCGGCGCCGCTCGCAACACCGAAGAAGCCGGAAGCCTCACCATCCTCGCAACCTGTCTGGTCGATACCGGGAGTCAGGGCGATCAGGTCATCTTCGAGGAGTTCAAGGGCACCGGCAACATGGAGCTCATCCTCGACCGCAAGATCGCAGAAAAACGCCTCTTCCCCGCGATCAACCTCGCCGCCAGCGGCACCCGCAAGGACGAGGTCCTCCTCGACCCACAGACCCACGCCACCGTCACCGCCCTCCGCCGTCGGCTTATGAACATGAAGCCCCCCCAGCAGGTCGAACAACTCCTCGCCGCGATGAAACGCTTCGAGAGCAACGCGCAACTGGTGGGCTCGGTGGGGCGGTAAAAAAACTTCAAAACAGCGGTGTTTTCTCTTGACAAGGTTGAGGGGGGGGGTAGTCTGGTCCGATAGTGAGATACAGGGACAGGCGTTGGTTGCTGCTCGCAGGCAGCAGAAGGGGTGCAGCGATGGTGCCAGCAAGATTACACAGAGGATTGACGGGAGCAGTATTGGGGAGTGCTGTTCTGGCGTCGAGTGCGGTTGCGCAGCCGGGTGGGGGCGGTGGCACGCAGCAGCCTTGCCTCTATCAGGATCATCTCGATCAAGTTCCAGAGTTCGTTCGCCCGTTCATTGTCGGCCACTCGGTCGATTACGATGTTGTCGTGGCGGAAGAGATCACACTGGTGTTTCTTGGCGACGTCTTGCACGATTTCGTTCAAGTGGATGCCGAGTGTGAACTGCGTCCGTGCGAATACGATCCAGGTGAGTTTCAATGGAGCTACACCAAAGAGACTGGTGCTCAGTATACAGTTGGAGCGTCGCAGACATGGTCAATCGCGGGGGAACTGGCGATAAAACTGGTGGGAAAAATAAGTATCGGCTCAGAATTTGTCCTGCATGGCGAGTATTCCCGCAACACGAAAGAGACAGAGACAATCAGCCTGTCTATTCCAATAGATATGTGCTACGACAAGCTACGTGAGGTGTACAAGACCGTTGGCATTTCCGAAGGGTGGGTTGATGTTGTGTCACAACGGTATGTTTGGGATATTGATATTGGGGGCACAATCTACGGCTTTACAACTGATTGCGGCAAGGAGCGACTCGAAGGCGATGCGGACAAAGTGAACGGGTGGCGGGCAGATCCGAGTTCTACGGAGTGTGAAGATTGGCCGGATTGTGGATTGTTGTGCTGATACCGATCGCGTAGATTCGCTTAGTGGTCACATTACAACCGAGGGGAAGCTGCAATGCAGTCAATAAAGCATGCGATAATCATGGGCTCTCTCATTGCCAGCATGTCTGGGTTCTTGATGGCCCAGCCGGGCAGTTCTTCGGTCCCTGTCCCGGGGCTGGGAGTGCCAGACGGGGTCATCGAGTCGTTCGAGTTGCAGGTGTTTCGTTCGGCATCGCCCAGTGAGTTGCCTGGAGTGTGCAGGCAGATAGAGCGTGAAGCTGAGAGGCGGGTTCGCTTCAGCGAGCAGGGCCATTCTCGCCTTTACCGTTTGGCGGTTTCCGCGTACAGCAGGGCGGGCATGCAGGGCGAGGCCCATCGTGTCGCCGAGATTGTTGCGGCCGAGCCCGAAACGGTATTCGACGGGATTGCTGCAAACAGAATGTTGGGAACCCTGCTGGCTGACGCGAACCGTTGGCCGGAGTCTGCCGCGGCATTTGCTCGGTCGTTGAGCTACTGCGATGAGGGAGAGTACCAGAATGGTCGGGTTCGGCTGCCTTCCATGCGAGGCCTCGCGGCTTCCATGCGTGCGCAAGGCCTGCAACGCGATGCGATTGAACTGCAATCACAGTTTCTTGATGAGTTTGGTGCAACACTCCATTCGGATGAAACTCAACGAGTACTCAAGGCACTTGCCCGCGATTGTCTTGCAGTTGAAGATTGGGAGGCCGCTGACGCTTGGGCCAACAGGCTGTTTGCGGCGTACCCCGATTGGGGAGACGATGCTTCCGAGCGACTTCTGTTCAGAATTGAGATGGCAGCAAAGGGCAATCGTGAAGCTCGGCGAAGCAAGGCGCAGTATGTAGATGACCTGCGTGCGCTATGGAACAGCGATGAGTTTATGGACAGCCCGGCGGCGTTACTGATCGCTGATGAGATGGCGTTGGCGTTGCAACGCCAACGGCAGCCGGAAGAGGCTCATGGTGTTCGGCTTGAGATCATCGACCGCTTGTGGACGATGGAGTCTGCATGGGGAAGCCTTCGGGATAATGACTCAATGGAACATCGTCTTGCGCGAGTTGCCTTGCAGAACTGTGCGGGAAAGCTGCTGTCAGATCATGCGAGTCGACGGCGAGAGCTTACGACGGCTGAGCTGTTGGATACGAGCTTTCTCGTGGCCGATGTGTTTGACGATTCGCCATTGGTGGCCAAGGCCAAAGAATACATCGCCGAGGTCGAAGCATTGCCCAATGATTGACGAGCGGGCGCTCCATATTCCCGTAGATGCGATCAAGTCTCATTCTCATTGGTTGGCTACAATATCCGGTGCGCAAGAGTGTTGCCGGGAGCCCGCCATTGTCCGAGCAGATTCCACCATCCGACTTCTGTGAAGAACAGACCGCCTGTTGCCGCGCTTCCGGCTCGGGCCGAATCGTCAGCCTCTGCTGCATGACCCCCGGCCAGTGCGGGATTATCCGCCAGAACACCGCGACCGGGGCAGACGCAGCCTATCTCCGGGCCCTCGGCCTCCGCTGCAACCAGCGCATCCGCCTCTGCCGGGCCACCGGGCCTTGGATCGTCGAGGTCGGGTGCCAGGGCGGCCCCGCCTGTCGCATCGGGCTCGCCCGTGATATGGCAGAGCGCGTGCAGGTTGAGGTCGCGGTCTCGGTGTCGGCCCGGTGAGCCGGGAGGAGCCCAGCACCATGCGTCCCGCCTCATCACCCGAGCCGAGCGCCGCCGCCGTTGACGACGGCTCGCCCACCGCCGACACCCCCCGCCGCATCGTCCTGCTCGGCAACCCCAACACCGGCAAGACCAGCCTCTTCAACCGCCTCTGCGGCGTTCGCCACAAGACGAGCAACTTCCCGGGCACCACCCAGGAAGCCCGCGTCGGCTCGCCCCGCGACCTGCCGCCGGGCAGCGAGGTCATCGACCTGCCCGGCATCTACTCGCTCGAACTGGAACAGAGCGAAGCCGAAATTTGCCGCCGCGTGCTGGCCGGCGAGCTCGCGCCCCGAGGCGAAGACAACCGCGAGCCCGACGCCGTGCTCGTCGTCGCCGACGCGACCAACATGCCCCGCAGCCTGATGCTCGTGGGCGAGGCGACCCGCCGGGGTTTGCCGATGGTTGTTGCGATCAACCAGGTCGATCTCTCCCGCCGTCGGGGCATTCATGCCGACGAGCACGTTCTTGCCGAGCGGCTGGGGATCGAGGTCATCCCCTGTAGCGCCCGCACCGGCGAGGGGCTCGAACACCTCGCCCCCGCGCTCGAGGCTGCCCGCATTCCCCGCGAGAGCCCGCCCGGCAGCGAGGACGGCCTCTGCGACTGGGCCGACGAGCTCTACGCCGAGATGGCAGCCGGCACCGAGCCGATCCTCCCCGACACACTCACCGACCGCCTCGACAACGCCTTCACCCACCCGGTGCTCGGGCTTGTTGCGTTTGTCGCGATCATGACCGGCCTCTTCTGGGTCATCTTCAAGCTCGCAGCCTACCCGATGGGCTGGATCGAGATCATCTTCAGCGTCCTCGGCAGCGCGGTCGGCAGCGTGCTCCCCGCCGGGCCGCTGCACGACCTGCTCGCCGAGGGGGTCGTGACGGGCGTGGGCTCGACCGTGATCTTTTTGCCACAGATCTGCGTGCTGTTTTTCCTGATCTCGATCCTCGAAGACACCGGCTATCTCGCCCGGGCCGCGTTCGTGATGGACAAAGCCCTCCGCCCGTTCGGCCTGACCGGGCACGCCTTCGTCCCCTTCCTGTCCAGCCACGCCTGCGCACTCCCCGGCATCATCTCGGCCCGCGCCGTGCCCGACCGCCGCGACCGCCTCGCAACGATCCTTGCCGCTCCCTTCATGAGTTGCACCGCACGGATCCCCGTCTACGTGCTGCTCACGGTGCTGCTCTTCCCGCAACGCCCAGCCCTCCAGGCGCTGGCGTTTACCGGTTGCTATGTGCTGGGTGTGGTTGCCGGGCTCGCCAGCGCCATGATCGCAAGGCGGACGATCCTGCCCGGCAAAAGCAGGCCGATGGTGCTCGAACTCCCCGCGTACAAACTGCCAAGTTTGCGCAACGCCGCACTCACGGCGTGGGACAGCGGCGTGATGTTTCTCAGAAAGGCCGGCACCGCGATCCTGGCGATCTGCATCGTGCTGTGGTGGCTCGGGGCCTACCCGCACGTCGACCCGCCGCAGCAATCGCTCGACCTGCGCGCCCAGGCCGCCGCGATCGCGCAGGTCGAAGTCGCAGCACTCGACGAGACCGATCTCGAAGGTGAAGCCGCCGAACTTGTCGCCAGCGCCGCAGCCGCCGAGTCCAGGCACGGCCAGCGCTACAGCTTCCTCGGCCGCATGGGCTCTACCCTCGAGCCGGTCTTCCGCCCGCTCGGGTACGACCGCCAGCTGACCATCGGCGTCATCGCCAGCTTTGCCGCCCGCGAGGTGTTCGTCTCGACGATGGCGGTCCAGGTCGTCGGCGTCGACGACGTCGAAGCCGACGGCGTGCTCGACGCCATCGCAAACGCCACCCGCGACGATGGCGTCACGCGGGTCTTCACCCCCGCGACCAACTGGTCGCTTTTGATCTATTACGTCCTCGCGATGCAGTGCCTGCCCACGCTCGCGGTCACCGCAAAGGAAGCGGGCAGCTGGAAATGGGCCGCGCTGCAGCTGGGGTGGATGAGCGGCATCGCCTACGTCGCCGCGACAATGCTCTACCAAACGCTCCGCGCGCTGGGGATGACCTGATGCCGACCGGCTTGCCAACCCCCCAGCCCGAAGTCTCGCCCCCGATGTTCCCGGTCGGCGACTGGCAGTTCTGGGTCGTCACCGCGATTGCGCTGGTCGCTGTGGTGTGGCTCGGACGCAGGCTCTTGCCCAAGCGGTTCTTTCGCTCCCGCCGCCGGGGCGCCAAGCCCGCGACGCTGACCATCTCGGGAAAGCCTGTCGAGCGCGCAAAGAAGCGGGGCGAGTGCCACTGAATCGGCCCCGCCCCGCGTTGGGTTCTTCTCGCAAGATCGTGCGTGCCCCGCTCGCTCAGGCCGCCGCGGTGTGCCCCCGCTGGTCAAAGTGCTTCATCGCCTCGGCGGTGTCCTTGGCGAGGTTCAGGTGGCGGTCGAGCCCCGTCGAGCGGATGAGCTTGCGCATCTGTCGGCTCAGCCCGACAACATACATCCGTCCGCCCAGCGTCTCGCACCGATGAGACTCGCGGATGAGTTCGCTGAGTGAGCTGGCGCACACCTCGGCCCCGTCCCCGAACCGCAGCAACACCCGCCCGCCGGAATGATCAACGACATCCGCGAGTTCCTCGCGCAACAGCACGGTCTGGTGCTCGCGCAACGAATCGGGACGCACCTTCACCATCGCAAACGGCCGCACCATCCCGACCTCAAGCACCGACACAAGCTCCGAAGCAGCAGACGTGGATTCAATCGTGTACATAAGCAACCCCTCCCCTGACAGTTCCATCCCGCCCGGGCACCCCGCCCGAGCCACGGCATAGAAATGCCAAACAACGGGATCGCTCGCCACCGGATCGGCCGCAAAGATGCGGGAACATGGGTGCGTAGACCACTTCGACAAGTGATGAGGACTGTGCGCTCTGGGTGGTTTGTGACGAGATTCAGCCGAACGACGAAAGACCCGTGCGCCTCCCGACGAGCCCCGAGGGCAGGCTCGGGCCAACGCGATCCCGACTATTGTGTGCAACTCCGAGAGTGCCGAGCCCCCCGCACTACGCGGCCGACTTCACCCGCTCGCACAACCGGATCAACTCCTGGATCGTCTTGTGCGATTCGGTGATGCTCATGCTCTGCGCAATGGTCTCGGACGCCTTCTCGGCCGCCTCTTCGATCTCATCGAGCCCGATCGGCGAACAGGTCGCCTTGATCTGCTGGCACATCGCGTAGCAAGGCATCGGGTCGTCGCCCTCGGCAGCGTTGCGCAGGTCGTTGATGATCCCGTGCAACTGTTCGATGCACGCCTTCACAAGCTCCGGCGAGAGCGCGTTCTCGCTGTCGCTATCCAGCTCGACAGTGCGGGTCGTGAGCAGGCACTCGGCCAGCATCCCCAGCAGCTTGTCGCTGTTGAGCGGCTTGACAAGCAGCCCCCCGATCCCCAGCGACTCGGCCAGCGCGCGGGTCGTGCTCGAAGAATCACTCGCCACCGCGATCACCGGCGTCCCCGCCGACGCCTGCCGCGCCGCGATCGCCATCTCCTCGGCGCAGTCCATCGTGATATCGATCAGCACAACATCGCACCCCTCCGCGACAAACGCCGAACCCTCGTCGGGGTCGCTGGTGATGCGCAGCTTCAGGTTCGAGTCGGTCAGGAAGTGCCCGAGCATGCGCGCCTCGATATCGCTCGACAGCAACGCGACCGCCGTGCCCTTGAGATCCTCGGGGTTGACACGCTCGAAGGTGCTGTACCCGGTCGCCGGATCGAGATCAAGATACCGCTCCATGCTGATTTGGTCGTCAAACAGGATGCCCAGCTCATGCACCTGCCCGGTGATGTGCGAACACCGAACCAGGGACCCCTCGACGTGATCGACCTCGCCGTCGAGCCGGGGCAGATCAACCGTGCAGCGGGTGCCCGTGTGGATATAGGCGCTGTGCAGCAACCCGATCCCCCCCCGCGAAATATTCCGGCACACCACCAGCACCGAGGTCTTCGACCCGCCGGGATGGGTGAGAGACAGCGTCAGCGACGGCACCCGGAACGGCATGCGGGTGAACGTGCGCTTGATCGTTGCTTTCGCTGCGCCGGCATTGCAGTCGAGCTTGTCGAGGACCACCGCGGTTTCCTGATCGCCAAGCCCGAGCGTGTTGGCGCGGTGGCTTGAAGTGGTTGCACATGCGGGCTTTGCCTTGCGGCCTCGGATCGGTGGCATCGTGGATTCTCCCTCTCGAACCACCGCGAATATCGGCTCGTCGAAAGAGCAGCGCAAAGCCGGTGCCCAGTTCATCTTCCACAACACCCGGCGCAGCAGCGATGACCGACAGAACCGGCCCCCAAGAGCAGCAACCCAGTCCGAGAACCCCCGAGCCCCCCGAGCCCCCCAGCCACCGAGTCAACCACACCACAACCCGTCACACGTCCAGGTTTTTCACCTCGAGCGCATGGTCCTCGATAAACTTCCGCCGCGGCTCGACGTGCTCGCCCATCAGCGTGCTGAACAGGTGTTCGGCTTCGTGCCCCATGTCCCACGTCACCCGCAACATCGTCCGCCGCTCGGGGTCCATCGTCGTGTCCCATAGCTGGATCGCGTCCATCTCGCCCAGCCCCTTGAACCGCTTGATCTCCATCCCACGCCGCCCGATCTCACGCAGCGCAGGCACGATCATCGACAGGTTCGCCGCCTCGACAACACGCGAGGTACTATGCACCGAGGGGTCATCAGTGGTGTTCTCATCGCCGGCAACAGCATCGTTCACCTCGGCTCCGGGTTCCGGAGCCGTCTTGCCGGTCTTGGTCGTCTCCCACGCAAACCGCGCCGGCAACTTCGCGCCGGTGATGCTCTCTTCCTGTACCAACGCCCAGTCGTCGATCGACAGCCCGATCTCAGCAAGCTCGGCAAACACACGCTCGAGCTCGCGGTTCTCGTGCAACTCGCGGATCGTCGCGATCGGGCCGAGGCTCGTCGGCTGATCGGCCGCGGCGGGAACGTCCGCCGGGCCCGCGTGCTCTCCCGACGAAGCGATCGAACCGTTCAGCCCGTTTGAACCGGAGCTCTCCTCTTCTGAAGCATCATCGCCGATCTCATCGGCCAGCCGCAACCCGTGCTGTTCGAGCAAGCCGTGGGCCTCTTCTTCGCTCCACGCCGGCAGGTCGTGCGCGCCCCATTGCAGGCGGTGCGTCGGCAGCCGCTCGGCACCCGTCGGGTCCTTCGATCGCTCAGCAAGCAGGTCCACAAACAGCACGCCCCGCCGCTCGGCGATCTCGACCAGCTCCGCGAGCCGACGCAGCTGCTTGATCGCCCGCCTGGCGTCCTGCCCGGCGATCCGTTTCTCCACGATCGTCTCGATCCGGTCACCCTCGCCCTCAGCCCGGCGCACCACCAGCGTCGAGCCCTCGATCCCCAGGTCCACCAGCGTGTCGTCCAGCAGCTTCTCATTGAGCACATACGTCGACTTGCGCGCCCGGGTGATCTGGTACAACGGCGGCTGGGCAATGTACATCCTTCCCCGCCGGATCAGCTCGGGCATCTGCCGGAAGAAGAACGTCAAGAGAAGTGTGCGAATATGGCTCCCGTCCACGTCGGCGTCGGTCATGATCACGATCTTGCCGTACCGGAGTTTGGTGATGTCAAAGTCCGCCCCGATGCCGCAGCGGAGTGCCGCGATCAGCGTGCGGATCTCCTCAAACCCCAGCACCTTGTCGATCCGCGCCTTCTCGACGTTCAGAATCTTGCCCTTCAAAGGCAGGATCGCCTGGGTCTCGACATCGCGCCCCTGCGTCGCGCTGCCGCCCGCAGAATCACCTTCGACCAGGTACAGCTCGCTCCGCTCGAAGTCCTTGGTCTTGCAGTCCCGCAGCTTGTGCGGCATCGACCCGCTCTCCAGCGCCGTCTTCCGCCGCGTCAGCTCGCGCGCCTTGCGCGCAGCCTCGCGGGCCTGGGCCGCGATGATCCCCTTCAGGCACAGCCGTTTCGCCTCGCCGGGGTGCTCTTCCATCCACGTCTCGAGCGCCTCGGAAACCGCGCTGGAGACAAAGCTCTCGACCTCGGGGTTCAGCAGCTTCTCCTTGGGCTGGTTGTTGAACGCCGGGCTGGGCAGCTTGACGCTCACGATCGCGATCAGCCCCTCGCGGAGGTCCTCGCCGGTGGGCGCGGGGTCTTTCTCTTTCAAGAACCCAGCCTTGCGCGCATAGCTGTTGATCGAGCGCGTCAACGCGACCTTGAACCCCTGCCCGTGGGTGCCGCCGTCCACGTTGTTGATGTTGTTGGCAAACGTCAGCACCGATTCGCTGTACCCGTCGTGGTACTGCATCGCGACCTCGCACACCATCAGCCGTTCCTTGTCCTCACGCAGAAGGTGCACCGGCGAGCAGACCGCGGCTTTGCCCCGCATCAGGTACTCGATGTACTCCGCCAGACCGTGGGTCGCGCGGAACGTCTCGTGCCTGGGCTTGCCGTCGGCCCCGACACGCTCGTCGCTGAGCTTGATCGTCACCCCCGGGTTCAAGAACGCCAGCTCGCGCAGCCGGTTCGCAAGCATCTGGAAGTTGAAATCGGTCTCCGGAAAGATCGTCGTGTCGGGCTTGAAGCTCACCTGCGTCCCGCGTTTGCGTGTGCTGCCGGCCGGGATATCCCCGACAACGAACAACGGCTTGGCGACCATCCCCCGCTCGAACTCGATCCGGTACACCTTGCCGTCGCGCCACACCTCGCACTCGAGCCACTCGCTCAGCGCATTCACACACGAGACCCCCACGCCGTGCAGCCCGCCCGAGACCTTGTACGCGCTGCCTTCCTGCTGAAACTTGCCCCCCGCGTGCAGCTTGGTCATCACGATCTCGACCGCCGGCTTGCCGTTGAGGTTCGGGTCCTCGTGCTTCATCGGCTCGACGGGGATGCCCCGCCCGTCGTCGGTCACCGTGCACGACCCGTCAGCCTGGATCGAGACCGAAACGACCGACGCGAAGTCCGCCATTGCTTCGTCGATCGAGTTGTCCACGGTTTCGTAGACCAGGTGGTGCAGCGCAGTCAGCCCGGTGCCCCCGATGTACATGCCGGGGCGCTTGCGGACCGCCTCGAGCCCCTCGAGAACCTTGATCTGGTCAGAGCCGTAGTCGGTGTTGCTGTTGGCCGTGTCGCTGGCCGTGTCGTTGGTGGTGTCGTTGGTCATCGTGCCTATCTGCGTCAGTGGGGCGAGCGTTGCGCCCGCCGCGTGAGAAACGGGGTGCCCATGACCCCGGAATATCCACAAAATCCCCACGATATGGTAGGTTCACCAGAGCGACCGAGCCGGGCTCTGTGAGCCCGGTTTTGCTCTGCGGACGAGGAAAAACTGTGCTTGGAGAGACCAGGAAGACCGGGTCCACAGCCCCCGGCTCGCACGGGTCACGCGGGGGGCTCATGCGGGGGTTCAAGCGAGGAGTCCGGGAGCGGTCAATCCACGATCCGCACCCGGCTTATCCCCTCGATCAGCAAGCCGTACACCAGGATCACGTCGTCGTCGAGCATCCGCACACACCCCATCGACTCCTGTTGCCCGATGCTGCCCGGGTCGATCGTGCCGTGGATGCCGTACCCGGTCTTCACCGCGTCCTGTCCGAGCCCGTCGAGCCCGATCCAGCGCTCCCCGATCGGGTTGTCCGGGTCAGAATCGGCGAACCGTTCGCCCGTCCGCGGGTTGACCCAGAACGGGTTGACCAGCTTGCTGTCGCGACGGACCACGAAGCTGCCCGTGGGCGTGCTGTCGGCTTCACCCAGCCCGACACGGAACGACCGGATGTACGTCCAGCGCTCGGGCTCGTCGGGCGGCCCCTGATAGAGATCGAGCCGGAAGTCGCTCTTGTCCACCACCGCGTGGAACGGGCCGCGGATGATCTTGATCTTCTGCCCCAGGCGGATGCGGTTGGGGTCGGGGATGTTGTTGATCTGTTGCAGCAGCCGCCAGTCGATCGCCAGCCCGAGCTTCCCGGGGATCGTGCTGAGCCGATCGCCCTTGACAATCTCGTAGGTGTCGGTCATCGGGTCGCCGGGCACGACGGTCGCCGAGAAGAGCAGCTGCTGGTTGAGTTCGGTCAGCCGCGCCCGCAGCCGCGACCGCTCGGCTTCGCTCGCCCGCGTGTCGGCCAGGGCGTCGCTGAGGATCACTCTCGCCGCGACCGGGTCGTCGGCGTCAAGGCGCAGCAACGCGGCCGCGATCGCGCGATCGACCGAGCCCGAGCCTGTCGTTCTCCGCGCGGGAGGTTGCTCCTGCGTGGGGGTGGTCGCCGCCGGAGCGCGAGGCGGCTCAGCGGTTCGTTCGGGTGTCTGCGCCAGGCTCTCGCCCAGCGAACGCGGCTCGCTGAGCACGAACGGTGTGCCGGGCGTGTCCACCGGCTGCACGCGGCTGTTGCCCTGGCTGATCGTCACGGGGTTGGTCGTCACAGGCTGGTTCGCGCTCGGGCTCGATGCCTCGCGCCCCTGCGTCTGTTCCTCGCGGCCATCGTGATTCGTTTGGCGGTACGGGTCGTCGAGAATCTGATCGCCCGCCGAGGCGATCTCCGGGCCGAGCGGGGTGCCGGTGTCGGCACCGTCGCCCCGCGTCAGCCACCAGGCCCCCGTCGCTCCCCCGGCCACGATCAGCCCGACAAAGAGCACCGGCCAGAGCCGAAAGCGGCGTCGGCGGTGTGTGCGCATAAATGTTCGGCTCGTGGCCGCGATCCGAGGCGTCTGTGAAGGAAGACCCATCCGCTCAACCCTCCGTGCTTTCAGTCCATCCGGCCTGCCCGGGGCCGCCCGCAGCAAGCAGTGTTGTCGGAGTCACGACCCCGTCCACACGCCGATCGTGCCGCTCCATCGGCACCCGCTCGACCACCTGGCAGGCAAACGCCACACCAAGCGCCAAGACACCATCGGCCCGATCGCCCAGCCACCGATCGTAGAAGCCCCCGCCCCGCCCAAGCCGACCGCCCCCGTCATCAAACGCAAGCCCCGGCACAACAACAACTTGCACGCTATCGGCATCCGCAGGCGCAATATCTGCGCGGGGCTGCCGAACGCCCCGCTCGCTCGGCCCGAGGTCCCGTTCCAGATCGCCGATCGGCACCGGGACGATCAACCGCGACTCCCACTCGACTCGGGGCAGGCAGACCCTGACCCCCCGCCCGAGCAGCGTCTCGATCATCGGCCGGATGTCCACCTCGCTCGCCATCGGCATGTACGCCAGCACGCAGCCGGCAGCCGCGAGCGGTTGCCAGTCCATCGCCCGATCGCAGATCGCGCGCGATTCGGCCTCCCGCACGCCACCCGTCATCGCAGCAAGCCGCCCGCGGACGGTCGTCCGCAGCAGCGCTTTGGCGGTCTCGATGGGTTCGGCAGCCACAGTCACAGCCCCGATGTATCGGCATGTTCGGGCCCGGCAGGTCCAGCTTTCGCCGATGGGTGCGGCCCCGCCAGCTCCGCCCGCAACGCCCGCACCTTCGCCAGCCGGGCCGCCATCTCCCGCTCAAACCCCGCGTCGATCGGCTCGTAGTAGCGGGCGCTGACCCCGAGGTAGTCCTGCCCGGTGACCGGCAGCCCCTCCACGCGGTGCTCGGCACGGTGGCTGGAGGCGTACCGCTCGTCCTCGGCGTCGCGGGTCCGCACGCCCTCGCCGACGGGCGAGCTGTTGCTGCTCCGCAGGTGCATCGGGACCATGACGGTCCGCCCCTCGCGGACGTCCCGAATCGCCGCGTTGATCGCCATGTACGCCGCATTGCTCTTGGGCGCAAGGGCAAGGTACGTCGCGCACTGGCTCAGCGTGATCCGTGCCTCGGGCATCCCGACCCGCTCTGCGAGCGACCACGCAGCCTCCGCGACCATGATCCCCCGCGGGTCGGCGTTGCCGATGTCTTCGCTTGCCAGGATCGCAAGTCGGCGGGCGATAAACCTCGGGTCTTCGCCCGCTTCGAGCATCCTCGCGATCCAGTAGACCGCCGCGTCGGGATCGCTGCCTCGGACGCTCTTGATCATCGCGCTGATCGCGTCGTAGTGCTCGTCTCCGGTGCCGTCGTAGACCGCAGCCTTTTGCTGGATCGAGTCCTCAGCCGTCGCCCGGTCGATGGTGAAGAAGGCATCAGGGCACGAAGGCATCGAGGCAGCGGGGTTCGGGCTTGATGCCTCGGTGCCTTCCTGCCTCGGTGCCTTCTTCTGTGACAACACCGCGACTTCCAGCGCGTTGAGCGCCCGTCTGGCGTCGCCATCACTCTTGATCGCCCACACATCGAACGCTTCGTCGGTGACGTTGATCTCCATCTCGCCGTAGCCGCGTTCGTTGTCGGCGAGCGCGCGCCGGAGCACCTCCACGATCTCGGCTTCGGTCAGCGGTTCGAGCCGAAAGAGCGTGCTGCGGCTGACCAGGGCGCTATTGCAGCTGAAGAGCGGGTTCTCCGTTGTCGCGCCGATGAGCGTGACGATCCCCTTCTCGACGTCGGCCAGCAGCACGTCCTGCTGGCTGCGGCTGAAGCGGTGGATCTCGTCGAGAAACAGAATGGTCCGCCGGCCTTCGAGTTCGAGTCGGCGGGTCGCTTCGTCGGCGATCTCGCGGACACGTTTGACCCCGACACTCGCGGCGTTCTCGGGGACGAAGTGGCGGCTGGTGTGGTTGGCGACGAGCCCGGCGAGCGTGGTTTTGCCGGTGCCCGGCGGGCCGTGGAGGATGAGTGACGTGATGACCTCGGCGTTGAGCATCCGCCGCAGGAGTTTGCCCTCGCCGAGGATGTGTGCCTGCCCGACGAGTTCGTCGAGCGACCGCGGCCGCATCCGCACCGCCAGCGGTTCGGCGGCCCTGCGTGCGGTTTCTCGTCGGGTTGCCCAGAGGTCGGCCATCTCCGCATCCTACGAGAGGCCCGGCGCCGACGGCATTTCGGCGGGGGCGGCCGTCCGGGCGGCGTGGGGTCGGCGGTGGGCGGGTGGCCGGTTGCTTTGCAGCCGCTAACATCCGCCGTGACTCTCACGACCTGGTGCATCGTGGTGCTTGTGGCATGGCTTGGCTGGGCGTGGGTTGCGCACCGGCTGCTTGACAACCCGCGCGGCGATGTCGAGACCGGGCTCGTCTGGCCCTTTCTGATACTGTACACCCGGCTGGTCCATCGGCTCGAGGTGCTGGGGCGTGAGCACCTCCCGGGCGAGGGGCGGGACGCCGGGCCGTTGGTGCTCGTCGCCAACCACACCGCCGGGGTTGATCCGTTGCTGGTGCAGAGTGCGTGCCCTTTTTATATCCGCTGGATGATGGCCGACGACATGCAGCTGCCCGGGCTCGAGGGCCTTTGGCGGTGGGTGGGGGTGATCGGGGTGGATCGGCACGGGCGCGAAATCGCGGCGGCGCGGACCGCGATCCGCCATCTTCGCGGCGGCGGCGTGGTCGGCATCTATCCCGAGGGGACGCTCGAACGTCCGCCCCGGCACATCCTGCCCTTTCTGCCCGGCGTCGGGCTGATTGTCCACAAAAGCGGGGCCCGGGTGCTCCCGGTGATTCTCGATGGCACCCCCCGGGTCGATCGGGCGTGGACGAGCCTCTGGCGGACCAGCCGGGCGAGGGTGCGGTTTCTGCCGGTGGTGGACTATGCCGATTCGGGGCTCAGGCCGGCCGCGATCGCCGACGACCTTCGCGCCCGGTTTGTCGAGGCTTCGGGATGGCCGATGGGCGATCGGCCCGATTTGGACGCGCTCAACACGGATAAATAGGCAAAGACCCGGGAAACCACCCCGAAAGTACGCGATCCGACCGTGCCCCGCGGCGGTTGGCACGGTTCGCGGCGAGGTTGCATCGTGCCCCGCGGCGGTTGGCACGGCCGCGCACGGCCGAAACACGTGCCCACCGGTCCGCGGCACGGCCCGGCCGGCTCAGCCGAGCCCGCCCTTGAACCCGCCGCCGCCGAACCGCTCGCGGAGCCGACGCATCGCCGGGGTTTCCTTGAGAATCTCGTCGGCCGAGCGGGTGTCACGCTCCGGCCGGGTGTTGAACCCCGAGCGGTCGCGGATGCCCTTGGGCTTCTTCTGGGGCGGACGGTCCCCCCCGGCCTCGGCGGTCTCTCCTTCGGGCCGCGCCTTGGTCTGCTTGATCGAGAGCGAGATGCGGCGGGTGGCCGGGTCAATGCTCAAGACCCTGGCCGAGATGATCTCGTCCTGCTTGAGCACGTCCCCGACGCTGGCGATCCGCCGCCAGTCGATCTCCGAGATGTGGACGAGCCCCTCGACCCCCGGCGCGACCTCGACAAACGCCCCGAAGTCCATGATCTTGGTCACCCGGCCGGTCACGTCGGCCCCCTCGACGATGTCGGCGGCCGCGGTCTGGAAGGGATCCTCAGCCAGCTGCTTCATCCCCAGCGAAATCCGCTCGGCCTCCCAGTCAATCTTGAGCACCTGCACCCGCACCCGCTCGCCCTCGGTGATGTGGCGGGCGACATTCTTCTCGCCCATGTTGATCCGCTCGTGGGTAAGGTCCGAGACATGCACCAGGCCGTCGATCCCGCCCAGGTCAACGAACGCCCCGAACGGCATGATCTTGCGGACCAGCCCCTCGACGGTGTCGCCTTCCTTCAGCGTCTCGCGGAGCTTCCCGGCCCGCTCGGCCCGCTCGGACTTGAGGATGTCCCGGCGGCTGAGCACGATGTTGCCCTTGCCGGCGCGGTCGATCCGGCTGACCGTGCAGGTGAGCTTTTCACCGACAAAGACCGACAGATCCGCGATGTGATCGAGCGACACCTGCCCGGCGGGCATAAACGCCCGGTGCCCGGCGATCTCAAGCTCGAGCCCGCCCTTGTTGACCCCCGAGACGCGGGCCTCGACCGTCTGCCCGGGTTGCAGCAGTTCCCAGTCGGCCTTCTGCACCGTGCCCGGGCGGGCGCAGATATAAAGCGACTCGTTTGCGTCAAACCGCGAGACGACCAGCGCAAGGTCGCTGCCGACGGCGGGCAACTCGTCCTCCTTGAACTGCATCCGCTCGACGACGCCCAGCTCCTTGGGGCCGAACTCGACGAAAATGTCGTTGGGCCCGACACTCACGACCTTGCCGGTGCGGTGCTCGCGACCGGCCTGCACCACGCGGGGGCCGCGGATCTTGCGGCCGCCCTTGCCCCCGGGGTTGGGCCCGGTGCTCCCGGCGCGGGGGTTGGCGGCGGCCTCGGCCTCGGCAGCTTCGGCGGCCTGGTCGATGTCGGCCATCGCGGCCTCGATCTCGGCCTCGATCTCGGGCGAGAGGTTCTGGCTGGGGGCTCCGCCGGCAGAGTCGGCACGGTCGATGGTCTTTTCGGGTTCAGGCATGGTCGAGTGCATCTGATGGGCCGCTCGAAAGCATGGCGGCGGGGTCGTGAACCATCGAGCCCTAGGCCGCCGCGACACACGCACAACGGCAACCCGATGAAGGTCTCTAGTCTAGCGAAAGTCGCTGGGCAATCGAGTAAAACCTTGGAGAGAGCAAGTCTCGATGGGTGCAGGCAGTATGGTCCAACGCTCTCAGGGCGTCCCGATGGTCACGCCCATGGTCTCGTGGACCGCCTCGACGATCCGCTCGGCGGTCCGCACGTTGGCAAAGCCCGCCTCGGCGTTGATCGGAGGCTGTTCGCCACGACGCACCGCGTCAAGAAAGCCCCGAATCTCCATCAGCAACGGCTCGGCGTCGTCAATCGTCAACGGCTCGATGTTCACCAGGTCGGCCCAGGCAAGATTTGTCAGGTCCTCGCCCCGGCGGAGCTGCTCACGGACCTCCTGCATCTGGATCTCGTTGGCGGTCCGGCTGATGACCGTGCCGTACTTGTTGCCGTAGTCGATCTTGATGTAGGCGTTCTCGCCCGTGATCCGCGTCACCCGCTCGGTCTTGAGCGCGAGCCGGCTGGCGGTGATGTTCGCCACGCAGGTGCCCTGAGGAAGCCTCCACGTCAGGCGGGCGTTGCAGATGTCCTCGTACTCGGTCACCACCGCGACACCCGCCGCCTGGATCTCGTCGGGCTCGGCCCCGCCCATCAGCATCAGCACCACGTCGAGGTCGTGGATCATCATGTCCATCACCACGCTGGTATCGACGCTGCGGAAGGTCATCGGGCTGACCCGGTGGACCTCGATAAACCGCGGGATGACCTCGAGCCCGGCCTCGGTCGCTTTGCGCATCGCGCGGATCACCGGGTTGTACCGCTCGATATGCCCGACCATCAGCACCGCCCCGTGCTGCTCGGCGAGCTGCTTGATCCGCTGGGCGGTCTCGGTATCACCGGCGAGCGGCTTCTCGATCAGGCACGCGACGCCGGCCTCCAGAAAGCACTGCGCCGAGCGGAAATGCGCTGTCGTCGGCACCGCGATCGTCACCGCATCGACGCCCGCGTCGAGCAGGTCGCGCTCGGTCTTGAACGCGGTGCTCTCGTGGCGGTCGGCGATCTCCTCGGCGCGCGCAAAGCGGTTGTCCACCACGCCGACCAGTTCACAGCCCGGCTCGTTGGCGTAGACCCGCGCGTGGTGCTGGCCCATCCGCCCCACACCGACTGTGCCGCAGCGGATCGTCCGCGTCGCGCCCATGGCTTTGGATTCGAGAGAAGAGTTGGTGTCCATGGCGCAGGGCTCCTGTCCGGAAACTCAGCCGGCGAGAGCCTCGTCGAGCGCCGCGTCAAGGTCGGCTTTGTTGGTCAGGCCGACGAACTTCTTGAAGACCTCGCCGCCCTTGAAAATAATCACCGTCGGGATCGCGGAGATCTCGAACTGCACCCCGAGCGGCTGGTTGCTGTCGGTATCGACCTTGCCGACTTTGACCTTGTCCTTGTAGTCCTCAGCGACCTGGTCGATCGTCGGGGCCAACATGCGGCAGGGCATGCACCACTCGGCCCAGAAGTCCACCAGCACCGGGCGGTCGGCGTCGAGCACCTCGGCCTGGAAGTTGTCGGTCGTCAACTCTGTTACGTTCTCGCTGGCCATCGCGGCTCCTTCTTTGGTCGCGTCCCGTGCCGGTCACCGGCCGGGTTCTTGTCCTGCCGACAGTCTAGCGCAGCGAGGCAACGATCGCCCAAGCCGCAGCCAGTGCCGCCCGCTGGGGGCCGACATCGTGGACCCGGAACACCCGGGCCCCGGCGGCAAGGTGCAGCACGCTGCACGCCACCGACCCGGGCAAACGGTCTTCGGGGGCGGTTTGTTCCGTGTCCGGGTCGCTCACCCGCCCCACAAAGCTCTTTCGACTGGCGGCACTGAGCACCGGATAGCCCCCCGCAACCAGCACGTCCCCCCGCCGCACCAGGTCAAGATTCTGCTCGACCGTCTTGCCAAACCCCAGCCCGGGGTCAAGCAGAATCGCCTCGGGGCGCACCCCGGCAGCCTCGGCCGCAACAGCCCGCGCCAGCAACGCGTCACGCACCTGCACGACCACGTCGTCGTACTCGGGCTCCTGCTCGTAGCGGTCGCTGAAACTGTCCCGGTCAGGGGGCACGAGCCGGTGCATCAGGACCAGCCCCGCTCCGCTCGACGCCGCGAGGTCGAGCATGTCGCCCCCGCCCCCGCCCTCGGCACCTGCCGAGACGTCGTTGATCGCGTCGGCGCCGGCTTCGATCGCCGCCCGCGCCACGCCGGGCAGTGTGGTGTCCACGCTGATGGGGATGGTGGCGAGAGGATCGCCCGTCGCCCTGATCGCGGCGATGACAGGCACGACGCGGTCGATCTGCTCGGCTTGGGGCACCCGTTCTGCACCGGGGCGGGTTGATTCGCCCCCGATGTCGAGCATGTCCGCCCCGTCCCGCACCGCAGCAGCTGCCATCTCGACCGCTGTGTGTACGTCGGTGGTCCGCGACCCCGCGAAAAAACTGTCCGGCGTGGTGTTCACCACCGCCATCAGCCTCGGGCGATCGAGCAGGAGTGACCTGCCCGAGCCGAGGCACCATCGCGGGATGTCGGCCACCTGTGTCATGACTCGCAGCGTAGAACAAAAATCCGGCCCGGGGAGTGCTCCCCGGGCCGGGCGTCAGTTGGAGTGGGTGTGTTGCGGCTCGGTGTTGGGAATCGGATCAGAAGCGCGGGCGGGAGTCGGGCTCGTCCTCCACGTCTTCCCAGTCGCCATCGCCGCCGAACTGCTGTGCCATCGCCCCGGCAAACTCGAGCACGTCGCCGGGCAGGAACACGCGGGCGTGCATCCCGTTGCCGCCGGTCGAGAGCCCGATCGCGATGGGGCTCATCTGCTCGGGCAGGTCACCCAGGTCGGTGCCGGGGGCAAACATCGCCATCATCGGGCCGACCATGTCAAGGACGCCCTTGATGTTGAGGTAGAACTCGGCGGTGCGGTCGGCCGGCAGGTGGGTCGCGGCGTTCTTGAGCATCTCGTTGTTGGCCATCGAGTCGTCGCCGGTGAGCACCTTCTCCATGAGCTTGCTGTTCTTGGAGAAGGTGGAGACCAGGCCGTTGTCGGTGGTGGTGGTGTAGCCCGAGGGGCCGGCCTGCCCGCCAAAGAGCATGGTCATCTGGCTCAGCGCCATGCTGGTCGCCATCGCGTTCTCGTGGTTGGGGTCGGCTTCAAGAGCGACGCCCCACGAGCTGAGCGACTTGCCGCCCGCTTCGCCGGTGTTCTCTTCGAAGGTGGTGTTGAAGATCATGCCCTCTTGCGACTGGCCGTTCATCTTGTTCATCGAGGTCTTCATCGCGCTGAAGAGTGCCTCGGGATCGTCGCTGGCGGTGAACTGCACGGTGTTCGAGAACAGCCCGCCCGCGAACAGCCCGGGGGTGGTGCCCATGACCATCGACTGCCCGGTCGCGTGCTTCATCATGTCGCCGGTGTTGACCGAGAAGCCCATGCCTTTGTTCAACTCGGCCGCTTCTGCCATAAGGCTCTGAATCCCGGGGTTGGAGAGGTCGACCGCAAACGCCATGATGTAGTCCGTGTTCGGGATCGCACCGAGCAACGGCGTCGAGTTGCCGGCCTCGGCGAAGATTTCGCCGGTGTCCGAGCCCTCGGCAAACTGCCCGGCAAAGTCGAGCCACACGCCCGCGTCGTCGAGCCCGAGCCCGACCACCACGGTGCGAGCGTCCGCGACAACCGCGTCGGCGACGCTGGTGATGGTGTCGATCTGCGCCGCGGCCGCGTCCCCGCCCATCATCGCCGCCATCTCCATGTTCGACTTCATCTCGTCGAGGCCTTCCTCAAGGAGCGGCCGCATGGATTCGACGTCCACGATGACGAAGAGGTCCGCGCCGTCGGCAGCAGCTGTGCCGCGCGCGCCCATGCGGGCCTTGTGCCCAGCGGTCTGACCGGCTTCGCCCGAGAAGCTCTCGACCAGGCCCATCTCGGGGCTCAGCGCCATGAAGCCATTGCCGAGGTCTTTGGCGTACATCGTGTCGCCCATCATGTTCAGCGCCGCGATCCCGTCGGCGGGGTTGCCCTGCATCGCCTCGACAAACGCGCCGTAGTCGGCAGCGGGCAGAATGAGTGTGGGTACCGGTCCAGAACCCATGCCGTCGGGGAACGTCAGCGCGATCGCCGCCGAGCCGTCAGCATCGAGCCCGGGGAGCGAGAGCATCTGGTCCACCATCGCCATCTGCATCGAGGCTTCGGGAGGGAGGACCGCCTTGGCCCACATCTGCAGGTCACCCGAGAACTCGGTCATGCTCTTGATCCCGATGATGATCGGCGTGTCGGTCGAGACCCGGTCCAGCGCCGGCGGGGTTGCCAGAGCAGGTGTTGTCACCAGCCCGGCCGCCATTACGAGCCCCAGCACGCGCGTCTTCATTTGCATCATCGTCATCAGGCAGTTCCTTGTGAGCAGGTGTTTGTTCGTTCTTGGTTCGGTTTTTCTGCGCGCGCACAAACGCGCCGCCGTCTTGCCGCTGACTATATCTTCGGAATGCGGTGAATCGGATTTTGCCAGCAACAGAGATTTTTCCCGCATCCGGCCCGAGACCCGACCGGGTTCAATACCATCTCCGGAATCACCACTTGGAGACGCAAATGATCCAGTTCCTTTTTCAAGGCGGCTCGGGCTCCCACGGCCCCAGAGCACAGGCGTTGGCGGCGGTCACCCCCGGCTCCAAGGCCGCGGACATCACCACAAAGCCGACCCAGGTCAAAAACCTCGACACCCTCGCGTTCTGGGGGCACGGCGACCAGTTCAAGCTGTGCGGCAAGTCGGTCAACGACCTGCGCTCGATCATCTCGGGGTGGAAACGGCTCAACCCGGGCCTGAAGACCATCGAGATCATCACCTGCAACTCGCGCCACTGCACCAGCGGCGACCCGTACGCCAAGCGGCTCAAGTCGAGCTTCGGGATCATGTCCGGCACCCGCGGGCTCAAGGTCAAGGCGCTGCCCACCACAGTCACCGGGAAGCTCAACGCGTGGTCCATCCTGCTCGCTGAGACCAACGGCAAGTCGTGGGTCTATATCACCGCGCCAGGCAAAGACGACAGCATGCTCATGCAGGCTACCAAGCTCATCCAGTTCACCACGAACGCCGCCGGCAAGTCCGTCTCGTTCAAAGGCGACATCGCCCAGCGGGCTGACGCGATGGTCCGTGAGCACCGCGACCGCAAGTGGACGATGAACTACGGCTACTTCAACACGCTGCGGGCAACACTCGGAGTGGTCTAAGGACAACCCGAAACCTCTGAACAACCAGGGGAGCGGGCTTTCCAGCCCGCCTTGGTACCATCTGAAAGCTGTCAAGGCGGGCCGGACTGGTATTGTTCAGAGGTTCCAGCCGTCGTGCGATCGTGTTGTGTGCCCTGCGCCCGTTCCATGGCGTGGTCGGCGGCTGTCCGCTCGCTTGCGCGAGGGGCGCTTTTGTTCTGGAGACTCGTTCTGGAGACTCCATGCCTCATCAGACTCCATGCCTCATCCGCGCACCACGTGCCTTGTAGAGCCCATCGCGCAAGCGAGCGGACAACCACGCCGTGACGGAAACATCATGAGGCAAGGCACTCCAGGCCCGCGCTGCACCTGCCGATCAGGCAGCACCGTAGACCCGGCCGTCCGGTGAGGAATCCGGCTCGACGTCGTCCTCCCACTCCTCTTCTTCATCGTCATCGTCATCGTCTTCGTCGACGTACTCGTACTCGTACTCAACGCCTTCCTCTTCTTCCTCCCCGTCGCTGTCCTTGCACTCGGCTTCTTCTTCTTCTTCTTCTTCTTCTTCCGTCTCGCCGTCGTCGTCCGCAGCGACCTCTTCCCATTCCTCTTCGCGTTCTGCTTCTTCTTCCTCGGCCGCTGCTTCGATCTCGTCTTCGCGTTCGGCCGACGTCTCGACGGTCTCGAAGGGCGGCGCCTCAACCTCGCCGACCGGCTCAGTGGTCTCGGCTTCGGCGTCCTCGCTCTCGGGGAAGAGCGTCCCGCCTCCCGATCCAAAGACCGGGCTCTGGCCCGTCCGGGTTGCCTCTTCGTCAGCCAGCACCTTCATCCGCTCCCAGTCCTCGGGAGTGATAAGCACGTCGCGGGCGACCGAGCCCTTGTGCTCGCTGATGATCCCCGCGATGCCCATCAGGTCGATCAGCCGGCTCGACCGGGTGTACCCGATCGCCAGCCGCCGCTGCAGCAACGACACCGACCCGCGGCGGGTCTCGAGCACGATCTCAACCGCACGGTCGAACATCGGGTCTTCCTGCGCCGCTTTGAGGGACGCCGACGAGTTGTTGGCGCTGTCCTGGATGCGTTCCTCGTCGCTGTCGCCCGAGCGCAGCTGGAGCAGTTGCCGCTCGAAACTGGGCGCCGCGACATCCTTGAGGAACCGCACCACCCGGCGGATCTCCGCATCGTCAACCAGCGTCCCCTGCGAGCGGGTGAGCTTGCTCGAACGCGGGCTGAGGAAGAGCATGTCTCCCTGCCCGAGCAGCAGCTCGCCGCCCTTCTGGTCCAGCACGATCCGCGAGTCCATCCCGCTGGCGACCTTGAACGTCACCCGGCAGGGCATGTTGCTCTTGATCAGGCCGGTCACCACGTTCGCCTGCGGCCGTTGTGTCGCAAGAATCAGGTGAATCCCCACCGCCCGCGCCTTCTGCGCGATCCGCACGATCGAACCCTCGACCTCCTTGTTGGTCATCATCAGGTCGGCCAGCTCGTCGATCACGAACACCATATAAGGCAGCTTCCGCGGGATGCCCGCTTCCTCTTCCTCACTCTTGGGGTTCATCCGCTCGCGGAGGTCCTCCCACTCCAGCGCGTTGTAGCTGGCGATATCTCGGCAGCCCGCTTCGGCGAGCAGCTCGTACCGCTCGTCCATCTTCTTGCACGCCCACTCGAGGATCGCCGCAGCCTTGGACATCTCCGTAATCACCGGGCACATCAGGTGCGGGATGTCCTTGAACTGGCTCATCTCGACCATCTTCGGATCAACCAGCACCAGCTTCAGCTCGTTGGGCTTCTTGGTGTAAAGGAAGCTCATGATGATCGTGTTCATGCACACGCTCTTGCCCGAGCCCGTCGTGCCCGCGATCAGCATGTGCGGCATCTGCGTCAGGTCCGCAATCAAAGGCTCGCCCGACGCGTCCTTGCCCAGGAACATCGGGAGTTTCATCTTCGCGAAGCTCTCGCGGTTGCTCATCAACTCCTTGAGTCGCACCTTTTCCTTGGTCGGGTTGGGCACCTCGACGCCCACGGTGTCGCGTCCCTCCTGGTTGGCGACGATGCGGATGTTGACCGCTTTGAGCGCGCGGGCGACATCGCTCGAGACCGCGTTGAGTGCCGCGACCTTGGTCCCCGGCGCGAGCCGCACGTCGTACTGGGTGATCACCGGCCCGCTCTCGATGCCCGCGACCTCGCCGTCGATCCGGTACTGCTTGAGCGCTGACTCGAGCGCCTGCGCTTGTTCGCGGACGATCGACTCGAGCTTGGCGGTGAAGTTCTCCTCGGGTTCGACCAGCAGATCGAGGCCGGGGAACCTGTACCCGGCGAGGTCCTGGTCGTTCTGCAGGTCGCGGAGGTCTTCCTCGGTCGCGACCTTCCGACCCTTGGACGCGAACCGGACAGGCAACGCCGAGATTTTCTCGCGCAGCTGCGCCTCGGTAAAGACCTGCGGCGCCCCGGGGATGTCGTCGTCGTCCTCTTCGTCGGCGTCCTCGTACTCGGCGTCCTCAGCGGCGATCTCCTCGTCGTACTCCTCTTCCTCGATCTCGTCCTGGGTGACGACGCTCTCGGCATCGAGCGTGTCCTCATCGAGGTCGGCTTTGGGGACGAGCTTGATTTTGCGTTTGGGCTTGCCGGCGCGGCGGGTAGCGACCTCGTTGGCTTCTGCTTCGGCGACGTCCTCCTCTTCCAGATCGGTGACCTTGATCGAGACCGGAGCACGGTCGCGGAGCATGGTCGCCAGCGCGCCGACCAGGCCTCCCCCAGCGCGGACCGTCGCTGCTGCGCCGGCCCCGGCTCCGGTAACCGCCCGGCCGCCGGCGGTCTGGGCTGCGGGGGCAAAGCGGGACCAGATCGCAGCCGGAATCGCAAAGACCAGGCGATCGAACGCGACGACCAGCCCGATGAGTGCCAGGAGCAACAGCCAGAGCGTCGCCCCGACGGTGCCGAATCGGGAGACGAGTTCGTGGGAGACGACCAGCCCGAGCTCACCCCCGGGCAGGTGTCCGGTGGGTCCGGTGCGGGAGAACGCCAGCCCCAGCAGGCCGCAGATCGACGCCAGGAGCATGACCGCCCCGATGCCTCGGACGATCGGCTGGGCGATCCTGCGCCCGAACAGAGGCTGCGCCAGCGCCACGCCGGCGAGCGCGAGCACCAGCCACGCAGCCCAGCCGAGGAATCGGAGCAGCCACGACGCCAGGAACGCCCCAGCCGGGCCGCACCAGTTCTGGACGGGGTCGTTGACCGGCCAGACGCTGGCACTCGGCGGGTCGGCCCGGTCGAAACTGAGCAGGCTGGCGGTCAGAAAGACCCACGCCAGGGCGAGTCCGAGCCATACTACTCGGCTCCAGAGCGCGTCTGGAGCCTCCGATTCGTTGCGGCGTGTGCGCGCGCGATCACTCTTGGTCCGTGCCATGTTCTCTAGTATCGGACCGATCCGGGAGGTGAAGCCCAGAAGTCGAGGCAAGGAATCTGCCGGCTTCTCTCGGTGCTGTAAATCCAGATTCCTGTTGACCAGACCGGTCTGTCTATTTGCAAGCCATTTTCTTCGCCGAATGGCTGCCGCCGCCGAGGATTCCCAGGTCAAAGAGCACCGCAACGACCACGAGCGCGAGGTAGAGGCCGTCCACCGAGCCGTGGCGGTTGATCGAGAACGCGTAGGCGAGCGTGGTGTACGGGGCAAACAGAAACCCCAGCAGCGGCCAGAGCATGGTGTCGTAGGCGCGGCCGAGGTAGTCGCTGAAGATCACCATAAGGACCATGGCAAAGCGCGGGAAGAAGAAACCAAGGCTGGCGATGAGGCAAGGCATGGTGGACTATTGGCAGTTGGTGGTCGGGTGTTTCGCGGGGGCGGGGGGGGAGGGGAGGGGTCTGGTGTGGGTTTGTGTGGTTTTCAGGTGGCGTCTTTCCCCTCGCTTGCGCGAGGGGCTCTATTGGGAGTGCTGTCGGTCGTTCCTATTGTGCGGGCGTGAGCAACGAACCATCGACGACAACGCCCCGGACCATCTCGGCGAACGCCTCGGCCCACGCCCGTTTCTGGTGGCACGCCGCTGCGGGTCGGGGGTACGAGCCGGACCTCTATCGCGTGCTCAGCGACGCCGAGCGGGAGGTGCTGCTGGCGTGGTACGACGACACGCTCGAGCGCAAGTTGGTCGGCGAGATGGCGGTGCCGATGGCGTCGGCGGTGCTGGGGTTTGTCAACGGCTCGGGGGTCCGGCGGATCGTGCAGCTCGGGCACTTTGCCGGGTATTCGTGTCTGATGCTGGGGTGGGCGCTGCGGCGGATGGGCGCAGAGCGAGGCCTCTTCTCGATCGACATCAATGACAAGTACACCGCCTCCACGCAGGAGTGGCTCGGGCGGGCGGGGCTCGAGGCACACGTCGGGTTGCACACGTCAGACTCGGCCGCCCCGGAGTGTGTCGCGGCGGCCCGGGCGTATCTCGGCGGCGACCCGGCGTGCGTGCTGATCGATTCGAGTCATCAGTACGCCCACACCCTGGCCGAGCTTGAGTTGTGGTACGGGGCGCTCGCGCCGGGCGGGCTGATGTTCCTCCACGACGCGAGCCCGATGGCAGCAAAGTACGACCGCTCGGGCGAGGGGGGCGTGCGGCGGGCGTTGGACGAGTGGCTCGCAAGGGCGGGCGCGCCCGCCGCGATCACGCTGCTCGGGCCGGAGGCGCACGGGCAGGAGGGCCCTTACGCGGACCCGTCGGGGCTGTGTCTGATCCAGAAGCCGTGGGAGTCGTAGTCTGGGCTGATCTTTTGCCGCGTTGTGCTTTGAGGGTGTTTCCTTGCCCCCTCGCTTGCGCGAGGGGCTCTTCAGGAATGCGATGTGTTCAACAACAAAGTCTTCGCTAACAAAGTCTTCGCTCGTGAGCCGCCGTGGTGTCTATTGGGGATGTTGGGGTGGTTTGCACCAGATGGTTGTTCGAGGTGTCGGCTCGGTCGAGCGGCCGGGCGTAGCTGCGTTCTCTATGCTGTCCGGTCGGGGGGACACTCGCAGAAGGAGGCCTTGATGGCTCGCAAGATGTGCGTTTGGAATCGGTCGGTCCTGGGGAAGGTGGGGATGGTGGGGATGGTGGTTGCCGCGTTGGTCGGGTTGCCCGGTGCAGCGTTGGCGCAGGACACGACCCAGCTCGAGCAGGAACAGCCTCAGGAAGAACAGGCCGCGCCCACGCGACACGCGCCGGCCGGGCCGACCTCTGACGCGGCGTTCCGCTCGCCGACGGGCTTTATGGGGACGCACATCTTCGCGCCGCTCGACTGGCCTCAGGCCAACCGGCTCCGGCTGGGCTCAGGGGCGCCCGGCGTGGACTACTGGCAGCAGCAGGTGGACTACTCGATCGACGCGACGCTCGACGCGGAGAACAGGTCGGTCAGCGGCCGGGCCACGGTCACCTACCACAACAACTCACCCGACACGCTCGACTACATCTGGCTGCACCTCGAGCAGAACCTGTTCAAAGCCGACTCGATCGGGTCACTGAGCAAAGAGCCGGGCAGCCGATTCGGGTACCGCGAGGGGTTCCACGGCGGGTACGACATTTCGTCTTTGACCAGCAGCGGGCGGGACCTGGAGATGCAGGTCTACGACACGCTGGGTCGGATCGATCTGGACGACCCGATCGTGCCGGGGGGGACGTTTGTCTTCGAGATCGAGTGGAGTTTCAACATCCCGCCCTTCGGCGCCGACCGGTTGGCGGTCGAGGATGTCGAGCAGGGGACGGTCTTCGAGCTTGCCCAGTGGTTCCCGGCTGTGGTGCTCTACGACGACATCGACGGGTGGAACACGCTGGGGTATCTGGGACAGGGCGAGTTCTACACCAACTTTGGGAACTACGGCGTGCGCATCACCGCGCCGCGCTCGCACATCGTGGTTGCCGGCGGCGTGTTGCAGAACCCGTCGTGGGTGCTGACCTCCGAGGCGTTGGACCGCTTCAGGCGGGCGCAGCGGAGCACGGAGACGGTCACGATCCGGTCGGCTGAAGAGGTGGGGGACCCGGCGAGCTGGCCTGCGGGCGACGGGCCGATGACGTGGGAGTTCAAGTCGCGCAACGCGCGCACGTTCGCGTGGGCGTCGAGCGATGCCTTCATCTGGGACGGGGCGAACCTCGAGATCCCCAGCGGTGGCGTCGAGCACGACGGCAACGTGTTTGTGCAGGCCGCGTACCCCAAGGAGGGGACCGAGTTCTGGCAGGACGCGGTCAAGATGGCGCAGCACGCGATCGGGTTCAACAGCCGGAAGTGGTACCCGTACCCCTATCCGGTCGCGGTCAATGTCAACGGCACCGTCGGCGGGATGGAGTACCCGGGGATCGTGTTCTGTGGCGGACGCAGGAGCGAACGCTCGCTCTACGGCGTGACCGACCACGAGTTCGGGCACAACTGGTTCCCGATGATGGTCAACACCGACGAGCGGCGGTACGCGTGGATGGACGAGGGGTTCACCACGTTCATCAATATCTACACCAAGGCGGATTACTTCGAGGAGAGCGACGAGAACGGGCGGGGGTCGCCCGGGCGGATGGCCAGCCGGCAGTCGCGGGGGAATCAGCAGCCGATCATGAGTTATCCCGACCAGATCTGGCGGGGTCGGCTGGGGTACCTGGCGTACGGCAAGCCGGCGGCGGCGCTGTGGCAGCTGCGCGAGAACGTGCTCGGGCACGAGCGGTTTGACACCGCGTTCCGGACCTACATCAAACGCTGGGCGTTCAAGCACCCCCAGCCCGCGGATTTTTTCCGGACGATGGAAGACGTCGCGGGGGCGGATCTTTCGTGGTTCTGGCGGGGGTGGTTCTATTCGACCGCGTCACTCGACCAGGCGATCGCGGGGGTGGAGCACGACGCGGCGGAGGACTGGGTGTATGTCGATCTCGAGAACCGCCGGGACATGGTGATGCCGGTGGAGTTTGAGGTGGAGTACGACGACGGGTCGACCGAGGTGCGCCGGCTGCCGGTCGAGGTGTGGGCGACGACCAGCGCGTGGACCGCGGGGTGGAACCCGAAGGGTCGGCAGGTGGTACGGGTGACGCTTGACCCTCGCGGGATGCTGCCGGACGCTGATGAGAGTAACGATGAGTGGCTGGCGGAGTGAGGTGAAGGGGCGGGCGACGTGCGCCTGTGAGCCCGGGATTTCAGTCCGGGGTATCCGGGAAACGGAGACCACTCCGGACTGAAGTCCGGGGCTCGGAATCTCTCAAATCGCGAAAATCTCAAGCAAGGCTCTCTCAGATGACCAGCGCCGCGATGTGGAGCGCGATAATCGCGTAGACCGCCGCGGCGATGTCGTCGAGGAGGACTCCCCAGCCGCCGGGCAGGCGTTCGAGCCGATCGGCGGGGAAGGGCTTGACGATGTCGAGCAGGCGGAAGCTGACGAACGCGAAGGCGAGGGTGAGGACAGCCAGGCCGAGGGTGTCGGTGGTGCCTGCGGGGAGGAACATCAGGACCAGTGCCATGCCTGCGGTTTCGTCGGCGACGACTTCGGAGGGGTCGCTGCGGCCGAAGGCGGCGCTGGCGCGGTCGCCGAAACGCACGCAGGCGCCCGAGAAGACGCCGACGATCACCGCCATGACCAGGCCGAAGAGGAGGCTGTTGGCGGGCGCACCGAACGCGAGCATCGCGGCAGCGATAAGGACCGGAGGCAACGACCCCCAGGAGCCCGAAGCGGGTCGGCAGCGACCCAGGCTAAAGGTGGTGACGAGGCGGTCGGCGGTGGGGGAGAGGGGATTCATGGGAGTGGTGTACCGGGTTGCGTGGTTGTGCTTGGGGTTTCAGAGTCCCGGACTTCAGTCCGGGGTGGGTGTGCGGTCAACCCCGGACTGAAGTCCGGGGCTCGGAAGGTGGGGATTCGGAGGTGGAAGGTTCGGAAGTATTGGGTGTTGTGCGGGTGGTGGCGCGGTGGATGTAGGGGATGGCGCTGAGGACAGTGATGGCGACGGTGGTCCAGACGGTGATGTCGATGGCCCATCGGCCGGTGGTGGCGGGTTGCCATGGGGCGAGGGCGAGCACCAGGAGAATCAGGGGGATGGCGATGGACTGGGCGATCATTTTCCACTTGCCCGCCCAGATGGCGGAGAAGTCGCCCCCTTCGCCTTCGACGAGGCCTCGGAGGCTGGTGATGAGGAGCTCGCGGCCGAGGATCAGGACAACCATCCAGGGATAAACGCCGGAGGCTTGGTAGGTAACGGCGGTTTCGCTGGTGCTTTGGGCTGTGGCAAAGACCGGCCCGGCGAGGCAGACGAAGGCGCCGAGGACGAGGACCTTGTCGGCAAAGCTGTCCATGATGCGGCCGAATCGGGAGACGCAGTTCCAGGCTCGGGCCAGCTTGCCGTCGAGCCAGTCGGTGATGGCTGCGAGGATGAAGATGGCGGTGGCGGTGAGCAGGGCAGCCCGCGTGGGGAACACGCTGCCCGAGAGCAGCACCACGAATACCCCGGCAAGTCCCAGTCGCATCCAGACTAGAGCGTTGGGCAGCCAGGTGGGGCGGCTGGGATTGGCGGGGGAGGGATTTGCCACAGCCGATGGTACGGGGTTGTGCTCGGGGATGTCGGGGGATGTCGGGGGGTGTCGGGGGGTGTCGGGGGTGTTGCGTCTGGATCGCAACGGTGGAAAGGGGATGGATCGGGAGGGTGGTTGTTGATGCAAGCTAGTGGCTGCTCTATCCTCTCGGCCACTGCCCTCCGCATATGTCGCGGGTGTCCGGCGGGTTGATCAACGGGTTCTTGCGACGGCGCTGCGGTGTCGTCTGGCATGCTTTCGGGGCGGGTCTTGGAGCAACTGACGCAACCCTTCCTGCTGTTTCTTGGACTCGCCATCGGCGGGGTGGGGCTGTGCCTCGCGCTGCCGCGCCGGCGGGTGAACCCGCAGGTGATCGGCGTGGTGCTCGGCGGGCTGGGGATCGGGGTGGTGCTGCTGGGGCTCGGGCTCCGGAACCCCGACCAGCTTCCCAACTACAACTTCTACATTTTCGGGATCATCGCAGCGGGGAGCGCGTTGCGGGTCATCACGCACCCGCGGCCGGTCTACGCGGCGTTGTATTTCATACTGACGATCCTCGCCAGCAGCGGGCTGTACCTGATTTTGAGCGCCGAGTTCATGGCGTTTGCGCTGATTATCGTGTACGCCGGGGCGATCCTGATTACCTACCTGTTCGTCATCATGCTCGCGACGCAGGCCCCCAGCGAGGACCAGCTCGACGCGCTGGCGGATTACGACGTGGAGGCGCGGTCGCCGATGGTGGCGGCGGTGACGGGGTTTGTGCTGCTGGCGGCGTTGACGACGATGCTCTTCCGGGGCGCGCCCGATCTGGTCGAACCCGGAGAGGTTCATCCCGAAGCGCTGCTTGCCCACATGCCCAACAAGGTGACGCCCGAGCGGGTGCTTGTCTCGCTGGAGCGCGAGGGTGTGCTGGTCGAGGGCGAGGAGTTTGTGAGTCTTGACCCCATGGCCGGGACGGTGACGCTCGCGGGTGTGGACGGCGAGCGGGTGGTGGATATTCCCGACGACCTCGGCGTGACCAACGTCGAGGCGGTGGGGTTTGACCTGCTGAACGACCATCCGGGTTCGATCGAGATCGCGGGGGTGATTTTGTTGATGGCGATGCTGGGCGCGACGGTCCTGAGTCGCAAGCAGGTGGAGTTTGAGGAAGAGGCCAAGCTCCGCCAGTCGCAGGAGTTGGCAGCCCGGGGCGGCGTGTTCTCCGACAAGGAGGTGCGGCCGTGATGCTCGGGATGTCTGACATGATGCATATGGCGTCGGCGACGCTGGCGCAGGCCGGGTATCCCGAGGCGATGAGCACGCCGGCGTTGGCGCACTATCTGTTTTTGTCTGCGGTGCTGTTTGTGATCGGGATTGTCGGGTTTGTCACCCGGCGGAACCTGATCATCATGTTTTTGTGCACCGAGTTGATGTTCCAGGCAGCGGGCCTGGCGTTGATCGCGTTCAGCCGATTTCATCTGCACCACACGGGGCAGACGTTTGTGATCTTTGTGCTCACCATCGCGGCGGCCGAGGCGGCTCTGGCGTTGGCGCTGGTGGTGCTTTTGTTCAGGAAGAAGGACTCGCTGAGCGGCGAGGAATGGCGCGAGATGCAGGGGTAACGAGGCCCACGCACCAGCACGGGCCAGGACGCGCCACAGCAAGACGACGCCCGCGAACGGGCTTGATCGAGAACGGAACCTACTGGTTTGACCACGTTGACCCACATCATCCCGAGCCTTGTTGCCAGCGTGACCGGGTCGCTCGTTCAGGATGGGCACGCCGACGCTGCCGGTGAAGTTGGACATGCTGCCGAACAGGTGAGCCACGCGGTTTCGCAGGGCATCACCCCACCTGTCGATGGACCGCTGTGGATCGCGTTGATCCCGCTGTTGCCGATTCTTGGTGTAGTGCTGACGACGCTTTGTGCGATTTTCAAGGTCAAGAGCAAGCTGCCGGCGTTCCTGACGGTCGGGTGTCTGGCGGCGTCGTTTGGGCTGACGGTTGCGATGTACCAGCACCTCAGCGGGATGGGGCCGGGCTCGACGGTGGTGGTGACCGCGTTTGAGTGGTTCGACCTGTCGTGGGGCGCGGGGGAAGGGCAGCGGTTCCAGGCCGACTTTGCGTTTTATGTTGATACGTTGACGTGTCTGTGGATGCTGTTTGTGACCGGGCTTGGGACGCTGATCGCGTTGTATGCCAGCGAGTACATGGCCCAGGACGTCGGCAAGGGCTACAGCCGCTTCTTTATGGCGTTCAATCTGTTCGTCTTCAGCATGGCGTGCCTGGTGATGGGCGAGAACCTGCTGGTGCTCTTCCTCGGGTGGGAGGGCGTCGGGCTGTGTTCGTACCTGTTGATCGGGTATTTCTACAAAAAGCCCGCAGCGGTCGAGGCTGCGAAGAAGGCGTTTATCGTCAACCGGATCGGCGACCTCGGGCTGTTGCTGGGGATTTTTCTGACGTTCGTGAAGTTCGGGACGGTGAGCTATCCCGAGCTGTGGCCGTTGGTCGAGCCGTATATCCAGATGGTGAAGTCGGGGCACGCCGGGGACGTCCCTTTGACGGTGTCGTTGATCCCGATTCTGTTGATGGTGGGTGCGTTCGGCAAGAGTGCGCAGCTGCCGTTGTATGTGTGGCTGCCCGACGCGATGGAGGGGCCGACGCCGGTGAGTGCGCTGATCCACGCGGCGACGATGGTGACGGCCGGCGTGTACCTGATCGCGCGGATGTACCCGATGTTTCTGGTCAGCGAGTACGCGTTGCCGATCGTGGGGTGGATCGGGGCGCTGACAGCTCTGCTGGCCGCGACGATCGGGATGGCGCAGTTCGACATCAAGCGGATCATGGCCTACTCGACGGTGTCGCAGCTGGGGTACATGTTCTGCGGGCTGGCGGTTTTGAGCAGCACCGGGGCGGCGTTCCATGTGTTCACGCACGCGTTCTTCAAGGCGACGCTGTTCCTTTGCTGCGGCGCGGTGATGCACGGGTTTGCGGGGCAGCTTGATCTGCGCAAGCTCTCGGGTGTGGCGTTTATGAAGGGCTGGGGGATCGTCGGCATCGCGATGCTGGTGGGGTGCTTGAACCTCGCGGGCTTCCCGTTCACAGCCGGGTTTTTCAGCAAGGACATGATTCTCGCGGAGAGCTTTGTCACCGCCGGGCCTGGGTACGGCGCGATCGGGTGGATCTTGCTCATCACGGCGGGGTTGACAGCGTACTACACGTTCCGGGTTTTCTTCCGTGTGTTTGTCGGGCCGAAGGCGTTTGAGCCGGGGGATGAGCTGCACGAGGACCATGGGGATGATGGGCACGGGGATGAAAGCCGGCCGGAAGCCGGTGCCACGAAGTTTCATCCGCACGCGCCGGGGCTTGCGGTGAATCTGGTGCTGGGGATTTTGGCGCTGGCGTCGATCGTGGCGGCCGGGGCGTACTTTGTTGACAAAGAAGACCACGGCTGGGTGGGGCGACTGGTGCACGAGTCGAGCGCCAACTACACGGGCTCGGCGGCGTTCCTTGAGCATGGCGACGGGGCACACCGGCTGGAAGCCGGTGCCACGGGGGATGGGGAAGCCGGGGCTGTGGAGCATGGGGAAGCCGGTGCGGCAGGGCATGGCGCAGCGGCGGCCCACGGCTCGTTCCTGGGGATGGACCCGCACAAAGCGATGTACTACGTCTCGTCGGTGGTCGGGCTCATCGGGATCGGGGCGGCGTTCTATCTGCACTATCTCGGGCGGACCACCGCGGCGCGGAGCAAGGCTGACGACCTGCTGCCGGCGTTGGGGCCGATCCCGCGGTGGGCGCAGCACAAGTGGTATGTGGACGAGTTCTACAACGCGGTGATCGTGGTGCCTTTGCGGGTGCTGGCGCACGTGTTCCACGCGATTGATCGGTTGCTGGTGGATGGCGTGGTAAATCTCGCGGGCGTGTTGCCTCGGTTTGTCGGGTCGCGTATCCGCCCCTGGCAGAACGGCGTGATGCACGGCTACGCGGTGGGGATGGTCGGCGGCCTGGCGTTGCTGATCGCTGCGGTGGTGTTGTTGAGTATGTAGAGAGGACCGTTGCTGGTGATTCTGGCTTTGCTCATCCTGGTGCCTCTGCTCTTTGCCCTCGGCGTTGTGGCAGCACCTGCGCACCGCGCGCGGTTCATCGCGTTTCTCGGGATGCTGGTGACGTTTGTCCTGGCGTGCTATGCGCTCTTTGTCTTCAACTGGGACTTCGCGGCCAACCGCACGCAGCTCGGGCTCTCGATAGAGTGGTTTCCCAAGCTGGGGCTTGGGCTCTCGCTGGGGGTGGACAGCGTCGCGCTGTGGCTGATCGTGCTCGCGGCGTTGCTCGGGCCGCTGTGCGTGCTGGGGTCGTGGACTTCCATCACGACGCAGCAACGGACGTTCTTTGCGTGGCTTCTGGTGTTGCAGGCGGCGTTGACTGGCGTCTTCGCGGCCCGCGACCTGATGCTCTTTTACATCTGCTTTGAGTTCACGCTCATCCCGATGTTCGTCCTGATCCGGGTGTTCGGCTCGACCAACCGCAAGGCGGCGTCGGTCAAGTTCTTCATGTACACCTTCACCGGGTCGGTCATCGCGCTGGCGGGGCTGCTCTATGTCGTCTGGTTCGCGGCCCGGTCGGGGTTTGGGTGGACGCTGGATATCGAACAACTGTCGCACATCGCAGCCCGGATGCCAGCGGGCGAGCAGGCGTTTGTGCTGCTGGCGTTGCTGGCGGGCTTTGCGGTCAAGGTGCCGTTGTTCCCGGTGCATACCTGGCTTCCCTTGGCACACACCGAAGCACCGACCGCGGGCTCGGTGATTCTCGCCGGGGTGCTGTTGAAGCTGGGGACGTACGCGATGTACCGGTTTGTGCTGCCCTTTGCGCCGGTGGCGGTGATGGAGTACGCCCCGGCGATCGCGGTGCTGTGCATCTTCGGCATCATCTATGCCGGGCTGATCTGCTGGGTGCAGACCGACGTGAAGAAGCTGGTCGCGTATTCCTCGGTGTCGCACCTGGGGTTCTGCGTGCTCGGGCTCTTTGCGCTCAACGTCACCGGCATGACCGGGTCGGTGCTCTACATGATCAACCACGGGCTCTCGACCGGGGCGCTCTTCTTCCTGATCGGGTTCATGTACGAGCGGTACCACACCCGCTCGATGCGCGAGGTCGGCGGCCTGGCGTCCAAGATGCCGGTGTGGGCGACCTTCATGGTCTTCTTCACGATGGCGTCGGTGGGCTTGCCCGGCTTGAACGGGTTTGTGAGTGAGTTCCTCTGCATGCTCGGGACGTTCCAGGCCGACGCGGCGTGGGCGGGGGTCGAGGGGGGGACGCCCGGCGCGACGTGGGGGGTGCTCGGGCCTTGGTTTGCGGTGTTTGCAGCAACCGGTGTGATTGTCGCGGCGATGTATCTGCTCTATATGGTGGGGCGGATGTGCTTTGGGCCTTTGGTCGAGCCGGCGGGGCATGACGACGATCATCACGATGAGAGTGACAAGAAGAAGCTGCCCGCCGACCTGACGTTCCGCGAGATCGGGGTACTCTTGCCTCTGGCGGGGTTGTGTCTCTATCTCGGGTTGCAGCCGACGCCGTTGATGCGGTCGATCGAGGCGCCGATCAAGATGACGGTGCGGTTGGTGCAGAGCGCCAACGGCATCAGCGAGATTCGGCCGCCGATGTCGCCGAGAGGTACAGGCGACCCCAGTCACGAGGATGGCGCAGCGCAGCATGACGGGCGTGGAGCCGAGCCGCTCGGCACAGACACCGAGACGGAGGTGGTCCGATGATCGAACGCATCGGGTATCTCTGGCCGGAGATCGTGCTGTTCATCGGCGCGTGCCTGACGATGGTGATCGGGCTCTCGCCCAACGCGGACATGCGCAAGCAGACCGGGCTCATCGCCGGGGTGTCGTTGCTGATCGCGGCGGCGTTGGGTCTTGCGACGCCCGCGGCTCCGACGTGGGCGATCCTGCCGGGGATCATGCCCTTTGCCAAGCCGTTGATCGCGCTGGTGGGGCTGTTGCTGTTGTTGGTGAATATCGGCAGCGTGGACCGCGACGAAGAGGCGGCGATCGCGGCCGGCAAGCCGTTCAATCCGCTGCGGGTGACGGGGGCGGAGTTCTACGCGTTCTTCCTGTTTAGTCTGATGGGCGCGATGCTGTGCGCGACCGCGGGGGATCTGATCTGGCTGTTCCTGGCGCTCGAGCTGACGAGCTTGCCGACGTATGTGATGGTCGTGCTCAGCGGGCGGGGCAAGAAGGGTTTCGACCGCTCGCAGGAGGCGGGGGTCAAGTACTTCTTCCTCGGGGCGCTGGGTGCGGGGATCTTCCTCTACGGCTTTGCGCTGCTCTACGGCGGCACGGGCACGACGCAGTTTGTCGAGATCGCCCAGCACTTTGCCGCCCACGGGATGAACCCGATCGCGACCGTCGGCCTGGTGCTGGCGCTGGTCGGGGTGTCGTTCAAGATCGCCGCGGTGCCGATGCACTTTTACACCGCCGATGTGTATCAGGGCTCGTCCGGCGGGGTCGCGGCGTTCCTGGCGTTTGTGCCCAAGACCGCGGGGATGATCTCGATCCTGCTCTTGGTCTCGACGGTGGGCTGGGCCGCGGGGCAGGGCTCGTTGCCGCCGGCGATTGAGAGCCTGCTCTGGGCGCTGGCGGTGCTGACGATGACGGTGGGCAACGTGCTTGCGCTCTTGCAATCGAGCCTGAAACGGATGCTGGCGTATTCGTCGATCGCGCACTCGGGCTACATGCTCGTGGGGGTGATCGCCGGGCCGGGCGACGGGTCGTTTGTGTCGAGCGGCATCGCGGCGGTGCTGTTCTACCTGCTGTGCTACGGCGTGATGAGCACCGGCGTGTTTGCGGTGCTGGCGAGCCTCGAGCGCAAGTCCGGCGGCGAGGCGGTCGAGGTGGAAAGCCTTGACGACATCAAGGGCCTGTGCCGATCGCACCCGTGGCTGGGCTGGTCGATGGTGATCTGCATGCTGAGCTTGCTGGGGTTCCCGCCGATTCTCGGGTTCTTTGGCAAGGTGCCGTTGTTTACGTCGGCGCTGGGCGCGGGGCATGTGGTGCTGGTGGTGATTCTCGCGCTCAACTCGGCGATCGCGGCGTTCTATTACCTGCGGGTGGTCGCGGGGGTGATGATCGATCCGGAGAGCGACTCGGGCGTGCGTGATACCGGCGTGCCGGCGCGGGTCATCGCGGCGGTGATCAGCGGCGTGCTGGTGCTGGGGCTCTCGGTGTTTGGTAATGTGTTTATGGGGTCCGGCGAGAAGGCTGCCGAGGTGAGGAGGTTCGTCGGGCAATCCGACGAACACGACACCGACAGCGTGCCTCTCGACGAGCACAGCGAAGCGGCCGAGGACGAGCACCACGCGGTGTCGCACTGACGAGGTCTGATCGGACTCGAGCGGTTTGCGTTCTTTTTTTCGAGTTGCTCTGTTGCGGTGTCCCCTCGCTTGCGCGAGGGGCTCTTTCGTTCTGTGGGCCACGTCTTCATAGAGCCCCTCGCGCAAGCGAGGGGCCAAACGCCACGTGCGCCCGCCGGAGAACATGGTGACGCACCACGCCCTATCCGGGTGTTGTGTCACTCGATCGGCCGACGCGGCGCTGCACGATGAATCCGATCGCGGCGACGCCGAGCCATGCCGCAAGCCAGACCGCGGGCTGTTGGGTGGGCGGCGCAGGCAGGGCGTGCCCGGTGCGGGCGAGCAGGAAGGTCGTCGCGCCGAGCCACAGGGCAGCCCCGGCGAGGGCGGCAACGGCCGGGCCGATGGTGCGGGGCTTGAGCAGGCCGGCGGCAAATCCCAGGACGCAGCCGAGGATGGCGGCGGCGAGTGCGAGCGGCCGGAACTGCTCGGGCAGCGCAGCCAACCCGGCATCGACGAACGATCTCGCGGCGGTCGCGGTTTCACGCAGACGGTCGGCGGAAATCTCGGTGCCAAAGGCTGCGGGCAGGACCGCGGCATCGGTGGCGGCGGCCTGCATCGCGGCGGCTTCGGCGATGGTCTCGGGGCGTTCGGGGACAGCGGCGTTGCGATCGAGCGGGCTGGTGGTGTGGAGGCTGACGGCGATGGTGAGGGCTGCGGCGAGGCAGCCGAAGACGACCCCGCCGGCGGTGCCGATCGCCAGGCGGTACATCGCGGCCCCGATCGCGAGTCCGAGAAGCGATCCGGTGCCGATGGTGACGTAGGCGGTGGGGATGCTGCCGAGGGTGTCGGCGGGGATGATGGTGGAGGCCCACAGGCCGAAGACGGCCCCGACGCCGGCGCCGATGAGCGAGGACGCCGGGCGGAACAGGCGGTCGCCGACGAGCCACAACGCCAGGCCGATCGCCAGTGCGAGGAGGATGGGCATCGAACCGGCAGCGAGGTCCTGCCAGGGCGCACCGGGGCCGAGAGCCTGGCCGGCTGCCCGCTCGGCAGCCGCGGCAACGGCGGCAGTGCTGTCGAGCGCCGAGTCCCACAGCCCGGCAGCTGATCCCGTGTTGAGTCCGATCATGTGCTCTCCCACCACACTCACGATGCAGTCATCGTTCCCCTGTCCTTCGGCACACGGCTCGGCACATTTTGCGCTTCCTTGTGCTGCGGGTCGGATTTCCACCACCACCTGACCGATAACATACACGATCGTGCAGCCGATGCCGAGTGTTTTGTTTGCGCAGTGTGCAAGTCGTTGCTGGAGAGGGAGTTCGAGCAGATGGCCAAGAAAACGAGTCGCAAGAAAACGGCGCCAAGCAAGGCCGCCCGATCCGGGCCTTCGTCCCAGAAGCGGGGAGACAAAGGCACGCCGGGTCAGGCATCTCGGGGATCGGGAGCAAAGCAGCCAGCTTCGTCGGCGACGGAGCAGCCGATCGATTCCAAGGTCCTGCTGCGGTACCGGGAGCAGATCAGCAGCCTCGACGCCCAGCTGGTCAAGCTGTTGAACGAGCGGTCGCGGCTGGTGGTGCGGGTGGGCAAGAAGAAGCGGAGTTCGGGCATCCCGATCTACGCGCCGCACCGTGAGCAGGAGGTGCTGGCGCGGGTGCTGCGGGCCAACCGCGGGCCGTTGCATGATCGGACGATCGAGGCCGTCTACCGCGAGTTGATGAGCGGCAGTTTTTCACTCGAGCACGCGCTGCGGATCGGGTATCTCGGCCCGCCCGGGTCGTACTCGCACCTGGCAGCCACCCGGCATTTCGGGCAGAGCGTGACCTACGAGGACCTGCACGAGATCGGGGGCGTCTTTACCGAGGTGCGGCGGGGGCATGTCGACTATGGGCTCGCGCCGGTGGAGAACTCGCTCGGTGGCGGGATCGTGGAGAGTCTGGATGCCTTCAAGGCAAGCCGGGGCGAGGTGGGGATTTATGCCGAGGTACAGCTCTCGGTGCGCCATTCGTTGCTCGCCAACTGCGAGCCCCGGCAGGTGCGGCGGATCCACTCCAAGCCGGAGGTGTTCAGCCAGTGCCGAACGTGGCTTGCGACGCAGTATCCCAACGCCGACCTGATCCCCGCAGCCAGCTCGAGCCGGGCGGCGCTGACGGCGGTGGAGGAGAACCGGGTGGCTGAGAGCATCGGGGCCGAGCCCGGTTCGGCCGCGATCGGTTCGGAACTGGCGGGGTCGATCTACGGGTTGCAGGTGCTGTTTGCGCGGATCGAGGATGACCCGAGCAATATCACACGGTTTGCGGTGATCAGCCGGCAGAAGGCCAAGCGGTCCGGGGATGACAAGACGAGCATCATGTTCAACACCGCCGACAAGCCGGGGGCGTTGGTCGAGGTGCTGCTGGTGTTTCGAGAGGCGGGAATCAATCTTTCTCATATTGACAAGCGCCCGAGCGGGAGCAGCAACTGGGAGTACACGTTCTTCGTGGATTTCCTGGGGCATCGGGATGACAAACCGGTCGGAAAGGCTCTCAGGGATGCTGCGCAGCACTGCAAGGAGCTGATCGTGCTGGGGAGTTATCCTCGAGCCAAGCGGATTCTCTAGCTTCTCATGGGACATACGATCGGTGTTTGAGCGTGTCTTGTGAGGGTTTTGGAGCGATCGTGCTGTCGGGTATGTGCTTTCGGGAAAGATTCGGTATTGACGCGGCGGTGCAACTGCCCGATACTGCTTGCGTATACGCAGCGGTGGTGACGTGGCAACGCGGCATCACCATTGCGGCCAGCCCGCACACGGTGCGACCCCCGCTTGTTGCAACCGGGGCTGGCCAGGACGCCCCCCAAAAAGGGCGTGCAAAGGGAAGCCCCGATGGGCGAACCAGAATGCCCTGCGGCTTGTGCCGGTGCGTTGGATGAGCTAGGCTGTGCCCCGCGCGGATAGGAGTTTTCCTGCCGGGTGGGGAGCGGAGAATCCGGACGTGATCCCGTCGGTTGACGCCGACACCCGGTCTCGTCCTACGCATTGGGAAGCACGGCAGGGCATACACAGCACGATCCGAGCGTGTGTCCGGTACGGCCGGGCGGCGTGTTCGATCAGAGATTGGCCTTGAGGGGTTCAGGAGTCGTTATGAAGTCGCGACAGCATCGTTCAGACGCACGTTCACTTCGCCAGCGCGCCGGCCGGGCGTCTCGTTACGAGACGCACTTTGAGGCGCTCGAAGAACGCAAGCTCTTGTTCTCGATCTCGATCACGCCGGACATGGACCTGGACGGCGACGGGCTGGGGACAGTGTCGGCGCAGTTCGGGTACACGATCCCGTATCTTGATTCGGCTCCCGAGGTTGCCGATGGCGACCCCGAGGCGATCGACGAGGACCTCAACGACGACCCCATCGGGTCGGTGGCGTCGGGCTCGTTGCTGCTTGAATCGAACATCCGGGTCACCCACAGCTTCGGGTTCAACGCCAACTTCCGGATCGCGGCTCCGAACTTCCTGGAGCCCGACGAGCGGCTCCTCGATATCAACGCGACCAACGGCAGCTTCTGGCAGTTTGAGCCGTTCGTTGTCAACGACAACACCGGGCAGCTCATCGCCAACATCGCGGCGATCCAGGGCAGCTTCACGGTCGGCGGCGGGGACGACAACGTCGGGCTGAGCCCCAACCAGTTCTTTGTCGACCTGCTCCTCTTTGACGAGGTGACCGCGACCTACACCGGCGACCAGCTCATCGCGAGGAACACCTCGGGCAACATCGACGAGCGGAACAACGGCGTCGGGACATTCGTGTTCGACGCCAGCGACACCGTCCAGCAGGCGTTTACCGGCATCCGTGTCCGCTCGGCAACGGGTGAGAACCTGACTATCGACAACCTGCAGTTCCTGACTGCGCCGGGGCTGTTTGCTGACATTATTGAAGAGCGTATCTTCGGTGCGGAGATCACGTTTACCGCGCCGATCGGCGCGACCGTCACCATCCTGGACCTCTACGGCCGGGAGATGCGGCAGACGCTCGCGCTGGGCAAGCCTGACCAGATCGAGATCAACCTGGTCGACGCCAACGACGACGGGATCCCCGACTTCAACGACGGGATCGGCCGCATCAGCTTCAGCGGGGTGGATTCCCGCGCGACCTTCACGCTCTTTGGCGGCGAAATCACCTTCGACACCGACAACGGGTTCGAGTTCACCCGCGTCGACAGCTTCACCGGCATCTACGACGATTTTGAGAGCGCCGGGTTCGGGTATCAGGTCGAGTATGACGACGGCGGCACACCGACCGTGTACGGCCTTCCCGCCGGGCCGGGCTCGGTCATTGTCGGGTCGCCCTTTGTCCGCGACAACACCGACAGCGGCAGCTACAACCCCGCGGGGCGTGCCGGAACAGACAACGTGGTCACCGGCGACTTCAACCGCACCGATCAGGGCATCTTCGTCACGACCGGCGAGTCCATGGGCGCGGTGTATATCCACGGCGCAGTGCACGGCTCGTCGCGGTTTACGGGCGCGGTCGAGGAGTTGTACTTCGGGTATCTCGCGGGCTCGGTGACGGTGGACGGCGATCTCGGTTCGCTCTATGTCGGCAGCGAGGCGGGCTTCTGGGTCTCCGACGACGACGCGACGACCGCCAACACGATCTCGACCGGGGCCGAGGTGACGGTCGGACGCACGCTCGGCGAGTTCTCGGTTGCCGGGCGATCGGCGATCAGTGTGACGGTGCGGGGCGACCTCGACAGCCCGTCCCTGCGCCCGCCGGGCGATACTTACCGCTACACCGAGCTCGAGAAGATCTACGCCTACGACCAGGCCGAGAACGACGAAGACTTTATCATCGGCGAGATCCAGTTCCCGATCTCCGGTCTCTTCGGCGACCTCAACGGGTTGTTCAGTTTGCCGGGCGGGCGTTCGCCGCTTTACGTGGACTCGACCTTCCGCAACGACACCATCGCCGGCGCAGAGTTCGTGGGCGGCATTTCTTCGGCGGCCGAGATCTCGGGCACGATCGGGTACGGCGATCCGATCAACGGCGAAGACCCAGCCGACGTCTACGCCTTCATCGCTGACGGCTCCCAGCAGGTCAACATCCAGATCAACACGCTCGGCTCGCTTGGGTATGTCCGAGTGGTCGATCAGAACGGGGTGCCGGTGGCGGCGACCGTTCTTGAGGACGCGTCCTTCGGCGCCACCGCGGGTGTGTTCTCGCAGAGCATCCGCTTTACGCCGCCCCGCCCCGGGGTGTACTACCTCGAGCTCACCGACCTGGGCGTGAACGACGTCGACGGGCAGAACACTTCCGGGTGGGCGTACCTGGTCACGATGACCGGCCTCACGCCGGTCACGTTCGGGTCTTACCGCACGGGTGGCTCGACCGGGGTCGGCGATCTCGTCCCGACCGTCCAGACCCTCACCGGGAGCATGGGCGTCATCCGCACCGGCGTGGGCTATCTGGACGCTGGCGGGCAGGACGCCAGCTCGGTCGCCATCATGAACCGGCCCAACGACGAGGACAGCTCGTTCGATGTCGTCGGGACACGGTTTGTCTCCGCAGGCGATATGTACGCCTTTGTTGCGGGTTCTGATGTCACCCTCCTCGACATCTTTGTCGACGGCGATCTCGGCGGGTTCTACACGGGCATGAGCCCGGTGTTTGGCCTGACCGGCGACGGGCTCGAAGGGGATATCTTCGGCACGTTCCTGCAGGTCTCCGGCCGCATCGGGACGATCGACATCAAGGGTGCAGTCGGCATCGACAACGATCCCGACGAGATCGTGTTCATCGGTGGTGTCGGGTTCGATATCCGCACCGGGCTGGGCGGCGGCGACGGGAGCATCGGGTCGATCAACATCGGCGGCGATATCAACGGCGACGCGCTGACGATCAACACCTCGCCCGGCTCGGTCATCGGCACCCTGCTGGTCAGCCAGGACCGCGGCGACGAAGGGCTGGGCATCTACAACCGGCGGTTCCAGAGCACCACCATCAACCTCGGCGCTGGGTCTGACATCCGCTTTGTGGACTTCCCACGCATCGACAACCTCAACTCGGTCGATCAGAGCTTTGATCTCCGCGTCGGGCAGTCGGTCGAGTTTGTCGACGACGCCGGCGGCATTTTCCTCATCGAGATCCAGGGGCCGATCTCCGGTTTGCTTGCTGGGTCGGTGCGGGTCCTGCCCCTCGACGACGGGCAGGGTGTCGCGATCGCCCGGATCGACGGCGTGGACCTCACCGGTGGACGGACGCTCCGCATCACCAGCACGGGTGTCGCGTTCGGCGGCGCAGACAATGCGCCGATCTCGATCGGTGGCATCAATATCGTGGCGGCCGACGCGCAGTCCGGGATCGAGATCACCGGCAACGTCGAGATCGACGTCTGGAAGATCACCAGTGCTGCGGCGCTCAACCGGATTACCAACGACACACCCAACGGGGACATCGTGGCGATCGACGTCGCGGGCCTCGCCGAGCTGCTCATCAGCGACGGCAACCTCGGGAGCACCGAGGGCGGCCTCTACGGCGGGCAGGACTACGGCGTCTTCCTGGGCATCGCGGCGACCGAACAAACCGACGTGGGTGGGCCGCTGGGGATCGCCGCTGCGGCGATGATCCGCGATACCGGAGCGGTAGACGGCTTCCGACCGGTGGGCAATATCGGGGGGGTCTATCTCGAAGACATCGGCGCACCGCTTGATCCCTACCTCAACGGTGTCGTGGTCCGCGGCGGCGACATCAACAACGTGATCGTCAGCGGCTCGATCGGGGACGTCATTCTCCAGGGTGGCGGCACGATCCAGAACATCGTCGCCGACAGCGACTTTATCGCCGGCGTCGGCCAGCTCGACGGCATCTTCGGCAACATCTACGCTCAGGTCATCGACACCGTCGACGTCGGCCAGGGGTTGCTCAGCTCGGCGATCGCGCCCTTCACCTCGTCTGGCATCTTCGGCACCGACGAGATCCGCGTGATCGACGTCGATGCACTCCGGCACGAGGGCGCGTTCCTCTCGGGCGTCGTGGTGGCTTCCAACATCGTGCCGTTGTCTGGGCCTCCCGGGAACCTCGACGTCGGCGGCATCGGCGAGATCAACATCGACAACGGCGAAATCCGTGACGCCTATATCGGATCGATGAATATCGACGCGTTCCTCAGTTCGTATCTGCCCATCGGCGAGGTCTTCGGCGGCACGATCGGACGTATCGGGGGCACCGACCTCACCATCTTCCGTTCCCGCATCGAAGCGACCGACCTGACCGACCTCTCCCTCGGGCAGGGCACCTACGACGCCACCGTCACCAATGTCCGGCGAAACATCGGCAACATCGACCTCCGCGTCGCGCGAAACTCGACCATCGGGGGCGGCGACTTCGAGTTCGCGTTCAACCGCATCAACGTCGGCGGCAACATCGCTTCGTTCGAGGGCGGCCAGGTCAGCGACCTCCGCGTCGAGGCCCTCGGCCGAGTGACCGGGACCGTCATGTCCGACAACTGGCGCCGCGTCGAGTTTGTCGTCAACGGCAGCGTGCCCAGCATCGAGATCGCCGACACCATGGTCGGGACCAAGGTCTCGGTCGGACAGCTCGGCGACCTCAGCGCTCAGGCAATCCGCACGAGCCAGATCGCTGTCTCAGGCGAGCTCACCTCGGTCACGTCCGACACCGAGATCTACAACACCACCATCGCCGTCACCGGCGCTCAGGGTGAGATCGGCTCGATCACCGCACCCGACCGTATCGTCGGCTCTATCTCGGCGACCGGCCCGATCGGGTCGATCACCGCGACCGCGGGCGATCTTGACATCTCGGTGACAACCACCACCGTGCGCGGCACGGTCGACGAAATCGCCGCGGCACGCGACCTCGTGCTCGAGTCGTCCATCAGCGCCGGGCTCGGGTCCATCACCGCCGGCCGCAACATCGGCCGGTCGGGCGAGGCCGGGCTGATCTTCGTCAAGGGAGACCTCACCAGCGTGGACGCCGGCGGCCACCTCTACACCGACATCCGCGTGGGCGGCACGCTGGATTCGGCGGTCATCGGGCGGGCCGTCAACCGCCCCGGGCAGCCCATGGGCCTTTCCGGTTCTTTCTATGTCGCAGAAGCGATCCAGTCGATCGCCATCACCGGCGACTTCGGCGGCTCGATCGTCAGCTACACCAGCGGCATCCAGTCCGTCACCATCAACGACGGCTCACTCCTCTCCACCGGGGGCCTCTCGGCGTTCAACGGGAATATCGAGAGCCTGGTCATCACCGGGGGCAACCTCTACGGCGACCTCTTCACCGACCGCTCCATCGTCAGCGTCGTCATCGAACCCAGTGCCGACGGCGTCTTCGGCGATGTCGGGGTCAACCCGACCTTCTCGGCCGGCACCGGCTACGACGCGTTCCGCGGGCAGTTGCCTCCGGGCGTCCAGCAGACCTCCGGCAAGGACGGCCCGACCATCGTCGCGATGGTCGATATCGAGAGCTTCGTCGTCAGCGGCGGCTCGATCTACGAAGCGACGCTCTTTGCCGGGCAGACACTCCGCAGCCTCGACGTCACCGGACGCATCATCGCCGACTTCACGCCGGGCAACACCGGGCGTTCGATCATCGCCGCCGGGGACGAGATCACCAACATCTCGGTCTCCAGCAACATCAACCGCGCGGTCATCCTCGCGGGTGTGCGTTCGCTCGGTGACGACCTCGACGCCGGGGGCTTCGGCAGCGACGCCGACACCACGCAGTCCGGCCGCATCGTCGGCATCAGCGTCGGCGGCAACCTGACCAACACCCAGATCGCCGCGGGCACCAACGCCGGCAGCGATCGCGACTACAACACCGCCGACGATCTCCTCGAGATCGGTATCTCCTCGGTCGGCCCGATCTCCATCGCCGGTGCCGCGACCGGGTCGAGTGTCTTCAGCGACCGGCTCCTGCCCGGGTCCAGAGCCGGGGGCAAGCTCGCGTCCGGCGGCCCGTTCCGCCCGGTCAACAACAGCGACATCGCGACCTCCACCACCGGCACGCAGCTCACCAATGGTTCCAACTTCAGCTTCTCGACCGCGGCGGGCGAGGGAACGATCCTCTTTACCGGCCCGGGCCGCGCGTTCTTTGACGCCTCGACCAGCCGCGTCATTCTGACCGACACCACCGCGGCGTCCAACCTCCTGGTCCACGCCAACGGCGACCGCAACCTCACCGACTTCGATATCGTCTCGACCGAGGGCGCGTCCGTCGGCCGCATCAGAGTCGAGGCGTTCCGCCTGCTGGGCGATTCTGACATCGTCATCGATGAGAACATCGAACGCCTCGAGCTCGGGCAGATCATGGGCACCGGCACGATTCAGGCCGGGGCGACGCTCACGTCCTTCATCAGCGGCAACTTCCGCAGCGGCGAGCTGATCGCCCGCGACGCCGGCGGTGTCGTGGTCAGCGGCGAGTTCGGGGACGCCGACACCGGCATCCGCGGCGAGGTGATCATGAGCTTCGGCTCGCTCACCAGCGCACGCTTCAACGGCCTGATGAGTGGCGACCTCAGCGTCCGCTACGGCCTGGAAACCGTCAACGCCCCGGCGGGCATCTCCGGCGGGCTCATCCGCGCCGGCGAACGCATCGGCACGATCAGTACCAGTGAGCTCAGCCGCACACGCATCTCGGCCGGCCGCTCGCTCGACTCGCTCGATGTGACCGGCAACATGTTCGACTCGGCGGTCCTCGTGGGCGGCGATCTGGGCGACGACGCCGAGATCGGCGGCACCGGGTTTGACAGCGACCAGGTCGCGGCCGGGACCATCGGCACCATCACCATCGGCGGCGACTTCGTGGTCTCCGACATCGTCGCGGGCTACCTCCGCGGCCCCGACGGGTTCTTCGGCACGCCCGACGACCTGCTCTCCAGCGGGCGGTCCACCATCGGCGCGGTCACCATCGGTGGCGAGGCGCTCGGGTCCAACGCCTTCAGCGAGAGCTACCGGATCGCTTCGACCGGCACGCTCGGCGCCATCACCGCCGGCGGCGTGCCGCTCACCAGCGAGGGCAACCTGGTCGTCGAGATCGACGCTCTCGAGCCGTTGCCGATCCAGATCACGTCCGTCCAGATCGATCGACAGAGCGGCCTCTACGTCGCCGAGTTGGCGTTCAACCAGCCGATCGACTTCTCGAGTCTTGACCGCGCCCTCTCGGTCTCCGAGGTGCGGGGTGTGGGCGAGATCGAGATCAGGCTCATCCAGGGTGTTGATTTCACCCTGGACTACAACAGCAACACCGACACCGTCTCGGTCTTCTTTAGCCGGAGCGTGATCGAACAGGACCTGCCCATCGTCGGCGATCGGCCCGGGCCGGGCGTCTACCGCTTCGAGATCGAGTCGCAGTTCATGCGTGGTACTGCGGCGCAGGCGGGGCTCGACGGCGACGGCAACGGACGCATCGACGCGGCCGACAACTTCGCAAGCCAGAACATCATCGGCGATGCCGGCGACAAGTTCGCGCCCGAGTCCTTCATTATCGCTGGGCGCAACGGGCTGCCCGACAGCCGGGTCGATCTCTACGGCCCGACCAATCTCGACATCGTGCTCGACGACGCCAACCAGCCCGACGGGTTGCCCGACGCCAACATCGAGTTCACCATCCGCGGCGCGATCGGGGACAACCCCGACCACGACGTCGACTTCTTCAGCTTCGCCAGCGATTCGGACATCTACTCCATCACGCTGCAGGCCGGGCAGATCCTCCGGCTCGGCGCGATGCAAGGGCCCGCCCAGCTCACCGGGCGGTTCCTGGTCCAGCCCGACGGCTCGATCCTCACCGGATCGACCGACTTCGGGCTCGCGTTGCCCGTCGAGCCGATCACTTCGGAAAACAGAGACTTCACCCTGCCCGAAGACTTCCTCATCCGCCAGACCGGCACCTACTTCATCTTGGTCGCCAACTCGGCCCAGGGCGTGCTGCCCGGGGTGCTGCCCGACCTGCCCCCGATCAACGGCGGCGTCGGCGAGTACGACTTCACCATCACCGTCTTCGACGACGGCGACTCGGGCTTCAACTCCAACACCAACGCCGGTGACGGGCAGGACCTCGTCAACGCCCCCGCACCCTCCGCGTTTGCCGGCAACGACAACACGCTCGGCACCGCCGACGACCGAAGCACCATCGTCATCGGTGCCTACACCTTCACCTTCAGCGCCGGGCCCGACGGCGTCGCCGGGACCACCGACGACTTTGTCTCCGGGTCCAACGGCACCAACGTCTCAAGCCTCACCGACGCGCTGGGCACGCAGATGGTCTCGGTCGAAGCCGCCATCGGGCAGCCGGGCTTCTCGGGTGTTCCAAAGAACTTCGTGCCCGATGTCGATGTCTTCCACCTCAACAACGGCAACCCCATCAACGCCGGCACGGTCATCAAGGCGACGCTCGCGCTCAGCGATCTCGGCTCCGACCTCGGGTCGTTTGTCGGGACGCTCAACGACCCGTTCCTGATCGACAGCTTCGTGCAGTTTGCGATCTTTGACACCACCAACTCCACCGGGGCCGACGACGCGCTGCTGCTCTACGCTCCCAGCGATGTCAGCCCAACCGGGGGGGAGACCGGGATCCTCGCCGAGAGCAACAACGTCACCTACGGCTTTGACGAGAACGGCGATTTCTACATCGAGTTTGTCGCCCCCGGACGGTTCGATGTCCCCGGGGCCGCGGCCAAGTACGCGATCTATGTTCAGGGCGTGCTCAACACCGACTACCGGCTCGAAGTCGTCACCGGCGGCTCGCGAGAGACGGTGCAACGCCGACAGAACTTCTTCCTCGAAACCAACGGCGGCAACGTGGACTGGCTCGAGGTCAACAACCAGGTCACACAGGTCAAGGGCTTCGACGCCGGGACGCTCGGCTTTACCGGCCGGGCCGAGAACGGGCAGCCGATCGACGAGTTCATTATCGATCGCGTCGCCGCGGTCGTGCAGGGCACCTTCGACGGTGTCGTGACCGGTGCCGGCGGCGACGGGGTCTTCGGCACCGCCGACGACGAGCGCGGGCTCGATGTCAACGTCTCGAGCAACTCCGCCGACTTTGACTTCCAGGACTACTCGACGATCTTCATCTCCTCGATGTTCGATCCGCGCAAGCCGGTCTTCTCGGTGAGCTTCCTCGATGTCTTCGGTCAGACCTACGGCGCCGCCCAGCACGCAGACCCCGGCAACGCCGACCGCACCGACGACGCGATCGTCTTCATCCCCAACCTCTCCACCCTCGACTACACACCCTCGAGCGCCGATCTGGAATCCTTCGTGCAGTCCCTCGCAGCCGTCACCACCCGCCGCGCCGGCGAGCTGATGGGCCTCCGCCTGACCGAGGCCTACGACCCGACGCTGGACGTCTTCGACGCCCAGGCCGTCAACTCGGTTGAGGACATCCCCAGCGGCACGGGCGGCTACGAGCTGCTCCGCGAGGATCGCCGTCTCTCCCCCTCGGACGACGCGATCAGCGACAGCGACTTCTTCCTCGGCTACCAGAACGCCGCCGGGCTGCTGAGCCTCTACACCCGCAGCAGCTGACACCATCCCCAAGCGCAAGCGTCCGTCACGGACGAGCAAGGCCCGTGGTCAAACACCACGGGCCTTCTTTCTGCGCGCTCGTAGGGATCACGGAGAGCTCATGTTTGTCCATACGAGACCGGTGCGCGAGCGCAGGTTTGCGTGCTACGCATAGTCTTGCGCAAACAAAGACCCGAGCTGTCGCTCCGGGCTCGTTGCGCGACCGCGAATCTGTCACAGCCTATCTCAATCATCGACGGGCGAGGGGTGTTCGCTCAGCGAGATCAACCGCGAGCCGGCTTCGACATTCTCGAGCACCGTGACCATCCGCTCGCGCGACGGCCATTCGATCTCCACCCGCTCGGCCCGCGAAGCATCACCGAGCCCGAAGTGCGCGACAAAGTCCATCTGCTTGCCCTGGTGCCCGCCGATGCCGACGATCTGGCGGCTCTGGGTCACTCGCTCTGCCCCGATCACCGCGGTCACACGCACGATCGCACCGAGCGCATCCCGCGAGACGTGCTGGGTCTCGTCCCCGACCAGCCGCAGCACCATCGCGTTGCCGAGCGAACGCTCGACCGCTTGGTTGAGATACACCCGCACCCTCGGCTGGCGTCCCTCGCGCTGGTCACGCCGCAGCCGGTTGAAGCTCTGCCCGACCATGATGTCCAGGTCGCCGTCGCCGTCGATATCGGCAAGCGAGGGTTGTCCGCCGCCGACGTGGTCGATCCCGATCCAGCTCGTGATGTCGCTGAACGAGCCGTCGGCCTGCTGGCGGTAGATGCGGAGGCGCTGGTTGTCGGGATAGTCGCTCGAACAGAGCAAGAGGTCGAGTCGGCCGTCGAGATCGAAGTCGGCAAGCTCGCAGAAGATGTCGCCCTGGTTCCAGCCGCGGATGGTCGGGTCGCTGGGCGCACGATCGACGCTCAACTCCGGCGGACTCGTGAAGACCGTCCGCGTGACCCAGGGTTCTGCTTCGTCGATGACTTCCTGCTGTTGCAGGAGAAAGCGCGACCGGTCGCTGGATTCGCCCGCCCACGCGTGGGTGATCTCGGCAAGGAACAGGTCAAAGTCGCCGTCATTGTCGATGTCGCCGATCGCCGCGTCGAAGGTGTTGCCGTTGGCGCGGAAGGGTTTCTCGTCCTCGCGGTCAAATCGGGCGTCGGTCTTGGCGCGTTCTTTGAGCCACTCGGGGTGGCGGCCGTGGCGGATGGGGTCGCCGTCGATCCCGAGTGCCGGTGCTCGGTCCCGCAACTCCGAGCCCGGATTCGGCGTGGCGAACTCCCACAGGCGGTTCCATCGCCGCCCGTAGTTCAGGTCGAGCAGTTCGGGGAGGTCAGCTTCGCCATCGTCCGGGTGCGCACGCAGCAGGTCGGCGATCATCACGCCGTAGGTCGGGCGGGCAGCACCGTCGGCGGTCTCGTCAAAGACCGCCTCACGGTTGGCAAAGCGCGCCGACGCGTCGTGGAACAACGCGCCCTCGGCGAGCAGCAACTGATTGCGAATCCCCTCCAACCCACCGCCATACTTGGCGTACCAGTTGCCCAGATACAGATCGAGCGCACCGTCGCGGTTCACATCACCCACCGCGACCGCCGCGGTGGGCGCCTCCGTCGCGGCGTCGATCACTTCCCACGCGCCGACGGGCGTGCCGAACGTCCCGTCCCCATTCCCCCGCAGCCACGCCGTCCTGGTCGGCCCTTCGGTCGGCGGCTCGTAGTCGTCGGCGTTCACGTCGAGATGCCGCGTCCACACACAGTCCTTGTTGCCGTCGTTGTCGAGGTCGGCAAACACCGCGATATCCCCACGCCGAAACACGGGCAGCCCGCTCTCCTCGACCTCGACAAACCCGAAGCCTCGAGGCCATGCCGCCGTGGCACCGGCTTCCAGCCGGTGTGCCTCTGCCACATTGAGAAACACCCGGTTCCGCCCGATCACCGCGTCGGGCCGCCCGTCGTTGTTGAGGTCCACGAAACAACAGTGCGGCCCGGCCAGATCACCGAGCCCGAGGCTTTCGGTTGCCTCGACAAAGGACAACTGCCCCAACACCGTCCCGGCGGACAACGCCACGATCATCGCTTCGGTTCGCATGATGCCATGCTATCACCGCTGACGAGCGCAGCAGGTCGTGCCCCCGCGTTCACCCCACCGGCCGGTCGATCCGCACATACCCCCGGCTCTCGGTCGTGGGCTTGACCTCGGCCGCGTGGGTGTCGGGTCGGGGCCCGGGCGGCGTGGGGCTGGTGCCCGTTGCCTCGGAGACCTGCGCAAGTTGTTCCATCGTCTCACGAACCGCGTGCATCCTCGTCGAGAGTTCCTGGTCAAACATCTCCAACGCCCGGCTCGCGCCCTCGGCGATCTCCCGCCCGCGCTGGTCGATCGTGCGGAGTTGCTCCTCGGCGGCCCGGAGCCTCGCCTCGGCGGCCGTCGCTTGCCGCTGCGCTGCTTCGGCCCGAGAGGCGGCGGCCTCGGCGAGTTCGAGCACCTCGGCCGCCCGCGATGCGACCATCTCGCTCACACCCTCCTGCGCTTCGCTTTCGATCTCGATCGCTTCGCCCATCGCCGCCTCGGCCGCGGTCTTGCGCTCGTCGAGCAGCGCGGTCAGCCGACCGATCGCTTCTTCTGCGCGGGCATCAAGCTCAGCAACCAGCGTGCCGAGCACACCCTGGGCGTGCTCCGACGCGAGCTCGAGCCGCTCCTTGCACTCGCGGTCGAGCGCTTCGACCGCCATCTCCGCCCGCTCGGCAGCCTGGCCGAGTTTGCCCTCGATGCTGCGGGCGCGTTCGGCCGCGGTGTCCAGCGCAGTCTGGGCTTCCTGCAGCGCGGTGAGACTCTTGGCCGCCGCATCGGTTGCGACCTGGCTCGCGGTTTGTTCTGCGATACCCGCCGCTTCTGCCGCCCGCTCGAGCGCATCCTCAGCCTGCTTGAGCTTCTGGTCGATGGTGGGGATCAGCCTGACCGCGGGGCGGAGTTTGTCGCCGGCCTGGGTCGCGGTCTCGTCGAGGCGCTTGACAACACCCTCGGTTTCGCCGACCGCCTGCCGCAGGGCTTCGCGCCCGCGGTCGGCCTCGGCGAGCAACCCGCGCAGCGATTCGGCAAACTCGGCGTAGGTCGCCGCGTCCACGACGCGCGGGCTGAGGAACACCTCCTCGGCCAGCGTTGTTGTTCCGGCGGCGTGCGGTGTGTTCGGCTGGGGCGGAGTGCCGCCGGGTGCCGAACCGTTCTCGCGCGTTGTCTCCTGCATGACCGGCCCTCCGTAGCCGCCCGAATATACCCGGCATCGTGGTCCGCTGCCGGGGTGAGCCCGAATCGGTCGGGAAATGGTGGCGGTTCCTGCGGCCACTGCCCGGGTTGCTCAGCCGGCTTTGTCGGAGAGGAAGACCTCGCCGTCGTCGTTCTGCGTGGCCAGCCCGAGCTCGATCAGCGCCGTCAGGGCCGCCTGTTGCTCGGCTTCCTTCTTGCTCTGCCCCCAGACCGCCTCGAACTGCCGATCCCCGATCTCGACGCACACCTTGAAGCACTTGGAGTGGTCCGGCCCCTTCTCGTCCAGCGTGCGGTAGCCGGGCGAGCGTTCGAGCGCTTGCTGGGCGTGCTGCTGGAGGACGCTCTTGAAGTTCTGCTGGTGCCCGCTCTCGGCGGCGGCCTCGATCACGGGGTCGAGCAACGGCAACAAGAACCGCTCGGCGGCCTCGAACCCGCCGTCGAGCGTCAGCGCGCCGATCACCGCCTCGATCACCGCCGCCGAGAGCGACTGGGGCAGCGGCGCCTGTCCCATCATCCCCTTGCCCACGATCAGCAGCTTCTGCAAACCCATCGCCCTGGCGAGCTTTGCGCACGTCCGCCGTGAGACGGCTGCGGACTTGATCTTGGTCATGTCCCCTTCGAGCAGGTCGGGATAGAGGTTGAAGATCCGCTGGCAGGCGATGAGCCCAAGGACGGAATCGCCGAGGAACTCGAGGCGTTCGTTGCTCTCGACGCGGCATGACGACGCAGAAGAGTGCACAAACGCCCGCTCAAGCAGCGATTTGTCCGTAAAGGTGTACCCGATCAGGTTCTCGATCTGTTCGATCCGGGCGAGGGAATCCTCTTGCATCGCGTCGACTCCGAGACCGACCTGCCTCGAGCAGGTCAGCTCACCAAACTCCAGAAACGGTCGCGATGGCTCGGAGCCCGTGCAGCGGGTGCGCGGACATCGAGCGATCGCGGCCCGAGGGCCACTGTCGGTATCCTACCAAATCCCGCTCCTGGGTGCCAGCGGATTCGCTCCAGATTCGCCTTGCCCGCCCGGGTCTTGCGCCTATCCTTGTGGCCCGACAGGTCGGACCTCACCGCCGATCGGGTCTTGTTCGGAGATACAACAGCATGACGACCCACTACACCAAGCGGAAGAGCAACATCAAGCGCAAGCGGCTTATGGGCTTTCGGTCCCGGATGAAGACCAAGTCCGGGCGCAAGATCATCAACGGCAAGCGCCGTCGCGGCCAGATGCTCAACGCCGCCGAACGCTAGTTCGCACCCTCCCGGCCCACACCACATTTTGGCGATCCCCCACCCGGCCCGTGCATCACGGGCCTTGTTTTTGTTCCGGGTGCGCCGCGGGACAGAATGCGGTACCATGGGCATCCGGGCGGCCACCGAGAGCCCCCCAGCCCTCCACCTTCCTTTCGAGGCTGCGATGAGCGACCAGACCCCAGACCAAGCCGACCTGTCACCGGCCGCCGACACCCTTCAAGACGTTGCCCCACCCGGCGGCGATTCCGAGTTCGGGTCGATGCCGCCCCAGGGCCCGCGCAAGTCGTACCGCGAGGTCACCCTCTCGGCTCTCATTCTCGCGCTGGTCATCGGCATCGTGATGAACGCCTCGATCACCTACGCCGGGCTCAAGATCGGTTTCACGATCGGCGGCTCGGCGATCGCGGCGGTCGTCGGGTTCGGCATCCTCCGCGGGCTGCTCCGTCTTTTCATCAATGACGCCGGCTCGATCGTCGAGGTCAACATCGCCCAGACCGTCGGGTCGGCGATCAACACCTCCAACTCGGGCGTCATCTTTACCGTCCCGGTCCTCTTCCTGCTGGGCATGACTCTCGACTGGGGGCAGCTGGACTTCTGGCTCATCACCCTTGCCTGTATCGCCGGGGCGATGCTCGGCTGCGCGTTTATCATCCCGCTCCGCAAGCAGATGATCGATATCGACCGCCTCCGGTTCCCGACCGGCGTCGGGGTCGCGACCATCCTCAAGAGCCCCGGCGGCGGCGCAAAGAAGACGCTCGTCCTCGCGGCGGGCATCCTGCTTTCGGCGCTCATCTACGCACCCACCGCGATGCACACCCTGCCCTCGCGCGGGGTGGACGCCGAGGAAATGACCGGCAAGACCCAACGCACCGTCGCCCAGCTCGTTGCCGCACGCGAAGCGGGGTTCATCGCCGAAGCCACGGACGCGGACGCCGAGTCGGAAAACGACGCGGCCGAGACCGAGCTCTTCCAGCCCTTCGACGCGCTCGACCAGCTCGTCTACGACGAACGGGTCGATGTCGAGCTCGCCCAGCAGACCCGGGATATCGACAGCTGGATCGCTGTCAAGAAGGCTCCCGAAGGGCTCGCCCGCCGGGGTGAACTCATCGCCGAGCGTCGCGTCAAGACCATCGATCTCACCGCGGCCAAGGACTCGCTCTACGACGATCCGATCCCCGACGGCACCCGCGACCGGATCGCCGCCGACAAGGCCCGGATCGCCGAGATCGATGCCGAGCTCGAAGCCGAACCACTCGGGGCGTTCGCCAAATATCCCGACGAACTCGCGATAGCGGTGCACAGCATCGCGCAGGGCTTTGACAACGAGGACAACGCCATCGCGTGGGAGGACCTCCGCCACGTCAAGTACGGCTGGGCTCGGGATCCGCTCTGGGGCTTCCACGACATGCAGCTCCGCCTGCCGGCCTACGGCGACAAAAACTCGACCGAAGTCGGCACGCTCGACCCGCGCGTCGACCGTGACGGGAACGGCCGCCCCGACCTGCTGCTGACCGACGAATCGGTTGATGTCGGGCGTGCGATCGGGCTGCCCGCCGAGATTCAGCTCATCTTTGCGCTCGCACCCTTCGCGTTGGGCGCCGGGTTCATCACCGGTCGCGCCGGGCTGCTGGTCCTCGCAGGCGGCATCCTTGCGTACTTCATCATCAATCCGATTGTCTACAACATGGGGTGGCTGCCCGCGACGGTGTCCGCCGCCGACGCTCCGGGAGCAGCGTTCACAGCGTTCAACCGTCCCCTCGGGATTGGGCTGTTGCTCGGCGGTGCGCTCATGGGCGTGCTGTTTGCGTTGCCGGCGATCGCGGCGGCGCTCAAGTCGATCGCCGGCGCGGGTCGCACCGCGGGCAAGGGCGGCCGCGAAGAGCTCGGGCTCGCCCCGCTCATCCTCGCGGTTCTCGCCGCCGGCGTGCTCCTGTTCCTCGCCGCCGACCATGTCGGCAACCAACCCCTCAACAAGAACGGGCTCGACCCGGTCTCGGGGCTCGAAGTCGCCGGCAACATCGAGACCGCGACATATCAGGGCTACGCCATCGCGTTCGCTGAAGAAGACAGCCGCGCCGCCTGGGTCAACGGCACGACCTTTGGCGAGGGCGACGACGCCGTCACCTGGGACGATACTGCCAAGGACGCGTTCCTCAAGACCAAGAGCGCCAAGCCCGGTCTGCTCGCGGGGCTCAACCCGCACCTCCGCGCGGGGGCCATCGCGGTCGTGGGGGTGCTGTGGATATGGTTCGCGGGGATCATCATCGCCCAGTGCACGGGCATGACCGACTGGTCACCGATCTCCGGCATGGCGCTGCTCACGGTGGTGCTTGTGCTGTTGCTCTCGGGCTCGGGGTCGGTGCTCGGGGCGGTGCTGATCGGGGCGGCGCTCTGTGTCGCGGTCACGCTCGCGGCCGACATGATGCAGGACCTCAAGACCGGGCACCTCATCGGCGCCAAGCCCCGGCGTCAGCAGTTGTGCGAGATGTTCGCGGTGCCCATCGGGCCGGCGATCACGATGGTGACCATCCTCATCATCGTCGGGGCAAACCTCAAGACCACCGGCATCGCGATGGGCCCGGGCACGACCACCTCGGCCCCGCAGGCCCAGGCGCTCCAGGCGGTTATCGAAGGCGTGCAGGGCGGGCAGATGCCCTACGCGCTCTACGGCCTGGGCGCAGGGCTCGGCATCCTGCTCGGGCTCGGGTCGTTTGCCGGCCTGGGTGTGCTTGTCGGGCTCAGTGTCTACCTGCCGTTCATCTACATCGCGACCTACGGCATCGGGTGCGTGGCAAACATCCTCTGCCGCGCGTTCAAGGGACCGCGCTGGGTCGAAGAGTGGGGGGTGCCGTTTGCTGCGGGCCTCATTGTCGGGGAGTCATTGCTGGCTCTGGTATTCAATATTGTCATTCTCGCTTTCGGCTGATCCCGCAGCCGCTCACGGAGTCTCCCATGCGCTTCCTTGCGTTTGTCATCATCTGGGCCTCGCTCGGCGTCGGGGCGGTCTCGACGACCACCGCCTACCTGTGGACGTTCCCCGAGTCGGGCGAGACCGACAGCTTCCTCCTCGGCACCGGCGACGACGGCATCAAGGCCTACGCCGTGCTCTCAGCCGACGCGGGGATCACCGAGGCCGACGAGCCGGTGGTCGCCGCCGACACCGCGCTCACGCCTGAAGTCGTCGAGAAACTGCAAGCCCAGAGCGTCGAGCCGGTCGAGCGGGTGCGGGTCAAGACCTTCAAGCTCAGCCGCTGGTCGTACCTGCCGCACTTTGTGATGGCGTGTGTGGGGTTGCTCATCGGGGCGATGCTGACCCGCGTCAGCGCCGCCCGCGCGATCAAAGCCGAGGACGCCAAAGCCGCCCAGAGCGACGCGCTCTCTCCCGAGCAAGCGGTCGCCGAGCTGCGCGAGGTTGTTGCGGGGTTGCTGCGTGATGTCCCGCTCGAGCGCGACGATCGGCGGGCGTGTGCGCTCATTACCGACCGTCTCGGCGACGCGATCGGCGACCTGGTGCCCGCGATCGCCGACCAGCGCGAGCGGCTCGTCGCCCGCATGGGGCTGGGCACGTACGCGAGCCTGATGGACATTTTCTCCTCGGCCGAGCGGGCGATCAACCGCGCCTGGTCTGCCGCGGCCGACCAGGTGATCGATGAATCGATCGAGTCGCTCGAACGGGCCGCAGAGAGGTTGCCAATCGTTGAAGACAAACTGACCGGGCGCACGCCGTCGCTCTTGCCGTTGGGATGACGGGCGTTGCAAGACGAAGTGTCGAGTGGTCTCGATGAGCCCTGTGCGCGAGCGCAGGGTCAGGCATTCGGTTCGGTCTTGAACGTACATGAACCCGAGCTTGCGCTCGGGGCTCGTAAGACGCCCAGATGCCCTTGTGATCCGTACTACCCGGAGTGAAAGATCATGCCGACCACCCGCCGCGTTTTTGCCGTTCTTACGTTGCTCTCCGCCTCGCTGCTGACGCCGGCTGCGCTCGCCCAGCAAGCTACCCCCGCACCGAAACCAGCCACGACCCAGCCCACCCAGGCCGAGAAGCCCGCGCTCTACGACGAAAGCGCCGTCGCGACCGAGCAGATCGCCGCAGCACTCGCCAAGGCAAAGAAAGAGAACCGCCGCGTCCTCATCCAGTGGGGCGGCAACTGGTGCGGCTGGTGCATCAAGCTCGATGAGCACATCCGCAGTGACCGCGACCTCCGTCGCAAGTTGCTCTACGAGTACGACGTCGTCCACATCGACATCGGCCGCTTTGACAAGAACATCGAGCTGGCGTCTTCGCTCGGGGCCGATCTCAAAGCCAACGGCGTCCCCTTCCTCACCGTCCTCGATGCCGACGGCAAACCCATCGCCAACCAGGAGACCGGCGCGCTCGAAGCTGCCGATGATCCCGATGCCTCCCACGATTCGACCAAGCTCATGGCGTTCCTGACCGAGCACCAGGCCGAGTACATGAGCGCCAGCGCGATCCTCGACGACGCCCTCGCCCAAGCCCGCGACGAGGACAAACTCGCGTTTGTCCACTTCGGTGCGCCGTGGTGCTCGTGGTGCCACAGGCTCGAAGCGTTCCTCGCCCGCGAGGACGTGATCGAGGTCCTCGGCGACCACTTCATCGACGTGAAAATCGACACCGACCGCACCATCGGCGGCGGCGACATGCTCAGCGAGATGCGCAAGTCACAACGCGGCGGCATCCCCTGGTTCGCGTTCCTCGATCCCGACGGCGAGATCGTCACCCACAGCTCCGAGCGTGGACAGAACATCGGCTACCCCGCTGCGCCCGATGAGGCCGACGTCTTCCTCGAGATGCTCGGCAAGACCAAACGGGACATCACCGAGGCGCAACTCGAGTTCCTCAAGACCGAGCTGGTCAACAGCCTCAAGCCCAGAGCGGACCAGTAGCGCACGAGTTCGAGACAGAATCCGTATCGTCCGCATCAACCCGTGATCTCGCACCGATTCAGACCAACGACTTTGAAGTCGTCCATACCGGGGAGCCGATCTCCGATGGACAGGTTGCCCGGACCTGCCGACGCCGCACCCCAGCCACACCATCGGAACCCGCCCCGTGAAGAGCACGCAACACTTCGACGGCATCATCTGCTTCGGCGGCGAGGATTGGTGGTACCACAACCGCGGCCACTACGACATGCAGATGATGCGCGAGCTCTCCAAGCGCGTCCCGGTCCTCTATGTGAACTCGATCGGGATGCGGGTGCCAAAGATGGGCGAGGGGTCGATGTTCGTCAAGCGGGTGCTCCGCAAGCTCAAGAGTCTCAAGCGAGGGCTGGTGAAGGTCCGCGAAGGGTTCTGGGTCGCCAGCCCCCTTGTCGCGCCGGCCGGGATGGGCGCGGGGCTCAACCGCTGGGCGCTGGCGGCACAGGTCAGGCTCTTCGCGCGCAGGGCGGGGATCCGAAAGCCTCTGGTCTGGGTCGCCTGTCCGCCCGGGGCCGAGGTCGTGGAACGACTCCACCCCGTCGGCGTCGTCTACCAACGGACCGACCGCTTCGAGGACTTCGAGGGCGTCAACCGGGACCGCATCAAGGGGTTCGATACTTTGCTCAAGGACCGGGCCGAGCTGACGCTTTACTGCTCTTCGTGGCTGATGGGGCAGGAGGGGGACGGCTGCCGGAGCGCCGAGTTCATCGACCACGGCTGCGACTACGACGCCTTTGCCCAAGCCGGGCAGGACCCCGCCAGCGAGCCCGAGGATGTCAAACCGATCGCCCGACCACGCGTCGGATTCATCGGCGGCATCGACAAACACACCTTCGACCCCGAGCTCTTCGTCGAGGTCGCCACGCGGCTGCCTGACGCTCAATTTGTGATGGTCGGCGGGTGCTCGCTCCCCGAAGGTTGGGCAGATTTGCCCAATGTTCATTTCCTGGGTCGGCGTCAATACGATGAAGTCCCCGGGTACATGGCGGCGTGCGATGTGCTGATCATGCCTTGGAACCGGACCGATTGGATCCAGGCGTGCAATCCGGTGAAGCTCAAGGAGTACCTCGCGATCGGCCGTCCGATCGTCAGCACGCCGTTTCCGGAGCTGGAACGGTTCGCCGGCCTGGTGGAGGTCGCCGAGGCCGCCGAGGGGTTTGCCGAGGCGATCTCGCGGGTTCTGATCTCTGGACACGATGAAACCCCCGGTCGCGTTCGTGTCGAGGCAGAAACCTGGTCGGCAAAGGGGCTGGCTGCGCTCGAGGCTTTATCAGCCCGTGGTTTTGAGCCGATGATCTGAACGCGGGCCGAGGGGCACCGTATGACTGGCTCTCGGACCGGTCCCTAGAATGGGGGGTTCTACCGGCTCAGCGGTACGGTTACGGTGGTTATCGGCGGAAACTCGGCGTGGCTCGGTGGTTGCGCCGGGTGGGTGTTGGTGTGACGTGACAGGGAGGCGAGGCATCCTGAAGATGGAGGACGAAACAGGAGCGTCGGGTGCGAGCCGGGCCGAGGGGTCGTCGGGATCGGCCGCGCGCGCGCCGATGGCGTTTGTGCTGATGGCCGGTGGGTTCAGCCCGCCGCCGCTGAGCGTCTCGGCCGGGTGTTCGTTGCTCGATCTTCACCTGACGGCTGACTCGACGGTGGTCGACCGCTGGCAGTGGGCGATCTCGACGCTCGACCGCGCCGGGTTGAGCTGCGACCGGCTTTGCCTGTGCGGCGGGTCGGCGGTGCGGCCCAAGACCTCGCTTGGTGCGTTCAGGACGGTGCTCGACCAGAGCGACTACCGCGGCCCGGCCGGGGCGTTGCGTGATGCGTGCGAGGGGATCTCCGACGAGACGACGATCATCGCGGCCGAGGCAGCCCGCTGCTGCACGATTGACCTCAGCCGCATGCTCGCGACGCACCGCCTGAGCGGGGCGGACGTGACAGTCGGCCGGAACCCGGACCATTCTCCCGCGGGGGTCTACATGATCTCGAAACCGATGCTCGAGACCGTGCCTCACGCGGGGTTTATGGACCTCAAGGAACAGTGGCTCGCGCAGTTGGTCTCAAATGGTCGGCACGTGCAGGTGCACGAGCTGCGGGGCGAGGGGGTGATCCCCTTGCGGAGCCGCGCCGAGTTTTTGCGCGGGATGCGCGCCTGCAACGGCTGGTCGGCACAGGAGCGGCAGCGCGGGTTGGAGCCTCGGATCGTCCGTGGGACCCGGCGTGTCGGGTCGGTGGTGTGCGAGGGAGCGGATGTCGCTGCGGACGCGGTGTTGGTTGATTCGCTGGTGATGCCCGGAGTGCGGGTGGGTGCCGGTGCGCTTCTGGCGCGGTGTGTGGTCGGGCCTGGGTGTGCGGTGGGGGCGGGGGTCGAGCTGCTCGACGCGGTCGTCGGGCCGGCGGGTGTCGCCTACGACAGCGCTTCGCTCGGGAACGCTGGGGCCGACAAGACTTGGAGGGTGCGCTGATGGTCCGCCTGGCAGGATGGAGACCGGTTGATTGGGCGTTGCTCGCTGGGCTGACGCTCCTGGGGATCGCGGCGACGTGGTCGACGTGGGTCGAGATTTTCAGCCAGGCGGTGCGCAGCGAGGAGGACTCGCACATCCTGATGGCGTTGCCCATCGCGGTGTGGCTTGTGTGGCTGCGGCGTGGGCGGTTCAGGATGTGCCCCCCGACGTGGACTCTGCTCGGGCCGGGGATGATTGTGCTGGGCGCGGTGGTTGAACGGATCGGGATTGTCCAGGCGATCGAGGTGTTCCGCCACGGCGCAGCGCTTCTGGTCGTGGTCGGGGCCGCGGTGACGGTGCTGGGGACCAAGTTCGTCAAACAGTTTTTGCCGGCGTTCGCGGCGTTGGTATTTCTGCTCCCGGTGCCCGGGCGGATCCGTCAGCAGATTGCGATCCCGCTGCAGGAATATTCGGCGCAGGGGTCGGAGTTCCTGCTCGAGTTGTTCGGCGTCGCGGTGACGCGCTCTGGCAACCTGTTGCAGATCAACGGCCACGACGTGGCGATCGCCGAGGCGTGCAACGGGATGCGGATGGTCGCGGCGCTGGCGCTGATCGCGTTCGCGTTTATTTTCTCGGTCCCGATGCGCAACCATGTGCGGCTGTTGATCCTGGCGGTGAGCCCGATTATCGCGCTGGTGGTCAACGTCGTGCGGCTGGTCCCGACGGTGCTGCTCTATGGCACCGGGAACGTGAGCCTGGCGGACCTGTTCCACGACCTTTCGGGGTGGGCGGTGCTGGTGGTGGCGCTCGGGCTGCTCTGGGGTTTCCTGTCGATTCTTCGTTGGATCGAGATCCGGATCGATCCATACCCGGTCAGCCGGCGGTAGAGGGAGTGAGATGAGCACACGAGGCAGATCCTGGATTGCGCCGAGCCTTGCGATGTTGTTGCTGGCGGGGCTGGCAACGCTGCACTTCACCGAGCGTGACACCTCGGGCGGGGTGGATATGTATATGGAACGAGCCGGGGCGCGGATCGACGAGGTGCCGCTGCACATCGGACGATTTATCGGGCAGACCGCGGCGGTCGCCCCCGAGGTCGAGAATCTGCTCAAGCCCAACCGGGTTCTTCAGCGGCGGTATGTGGACCCCTACAGCACCGAGCCGGACGACTGGTTCTCGCTGGTGATCGTGCACTGCGGGGTGGCGAAAGACATGTTCGGGCACTACCCGCCGAACTGTTATCCGCGCGCCGGGTGGACCGAGAGCGTCCCGGCTGAGGACGTGGTGGTGCGCGCCGGTGAGTTGACCATCCCCGCACGGCTGTACCGGTACACGCGCGAGAGCGGGATGACGGCGCAGCGTCAGGACATCCTGTCGTTCTTTGTGGTGCCCTCGGCGCCGGACCGGTTTGGGGCTGACGACCGGATGGTGGATATGGCATCGCGAACCGCTGCGAGCGACAAACTGGGCGCGGCGCAGGTGCAGATTTTGACGCCGACGTCCATGTCGGAAGAGAGACGGAAAGCGATCTGGTCCGAGGTACTCGAGGCAATCGTCCCGGTGCTGAACACGATCGCGGAGGGTGCATGAGATGAGTGACCAATACAACCAGCTCGGGCAGTGGGACATGGAAGCCGAGCAGAGCGCCGAGCATGCGGGGACCAACCCGTTGCTTGTGGTGCACCGGTGTCTGCGCGGTCGGTACCCGCTGGCGATCACGCTGGGGGTGCTGCTGGCGGTGCCGAGCGCGATCTTGGGATATTTCGCGGTGGCGCCGAAGTACACGAGCACCGGGCGGGTTTCGATTGCGCCGTCGCGGTCGTTCATCCTGTACCAGAACGAGCTGAACGAGCCGATGACGGCGTTTGACAGCTATGTGCAAAGCCAGGCAAACACGCTGCGCGGGTCGCGGATCATGGATGCCGCGCTGCAGAACGAGAAGCTGCAGGCCGCCGGCTGGCCGCCTCCACCCGCGGGGATGGCCGACCTGCAGGACGGGTTGAGTGTGGTCGCGGCGAATCGGCAGCAGGATATCTTCGTGAGCGTGACCCACGAGGAGCCGGCGATGGCCAAGGCCGCGGTGAACGCGGTGCTCGAAGCGTACGAGGAACTCGCCATCCAGCAGGAAGAGCTCGATGTCCAGAACACGCTCGACGAGCTCAAGAAGCTGGCCGATGAGTATCGCGCAGAAAGCAATCGGCTTCGGGATCAGGCGTTTCGGATCGCCGAGACGGAGGGGACCGACGACCTCGATCGTCGCCGGAACGCCAAGCACGAGCAGTTCGAGTTGCTCGATCGGCTGATTCTGGACTACGACCTGCAGCTTGTGCCGTACCGCGACGTCCCGGACGACCTCAACGAGCCCGAGGACGCGTCGCAGGACCCGCTGCCGATCGAGGTCTTGGCGCAGTCGGACGCGACCCTCGCCAAGTTGGTCGACCAGCGCCGGGGTATCGAGCTCGAGCTGCAATCGTTGCGTCGGAAGTATACCGACAACCACCGGTCTGTCGTGCGGGCAGCGCAGGAACTCGAGACGATCGAGCAGATGATCACAGCCCGTGCCCAGCTCGTGCAAGGGACCGCTCCGGACAGCACCGGGGTTGCCCAAGTCATGTCTCCCGCGGCGACCGCCCGGCAAATACGGACCCAGCTCGCGGCCTTGCGGGAGCTCCGGGATGCGGCTGCGGTGGAGGCCAAACGGCTGGGCAAGCTCCAGCTCGACATCGTGAAGTTCCGCGAGCAGGCAGCCCGTGCCGACGAGCAGTACGAGACTGCGCAGTCACGCTACGACATGCTCGAGGTCGAGCTGCGGAATGGGCAGATCGGGCGGATCGAGATTCAGGAGTGGGGTATCACCCCGCTGCGGGCCTCGACCGACCGGCGGATTCCGCTGGCGGCCATGGGCGCGATGGGCGGCGGGGGGATCGGCATCGCCCTGATCGCCGCGTTCGGCTTTGTGTTCCCCAAGTACCGCTACATCAACGACCTCGACGAGGCAACCCGCAACGTGTTTGTCTACGGCGCGGTGCCCGAGCTCGACGCGGGCGATCCCGAGTCCCGGGAACTCGTCGCGGCGAGTATTCACCAAGTGCGCAGCGTCATCGACGCCAAGCTCCTGGGCACCAGCAACGAGGCGCTCGTCCACGCCATCACCAGTGCGGGCGCGGGCGAGGGCAAGAGCACCATCTCGCTGCGGCTTGCCAAATCGTTTGCAGCCACCGGGAGGCACACGCTCCTGATCGACGCCGACATGATCGGACGAAGGCTCTCGGCCGAGTTCGGGCAGCTCAAGCACGGCGGGTTTGCCGACGCGGTGACCGCCGGCGGAGGCACGGACCAGACAGTCCACGACACCCCGATCCGGGACCTGTCCTTTATGCCCTGCGGCCGGACCGATCGCGTCGAGCCCGCGGAGATCTCGGCGCGGCGTGTCGCGGACCTGCTCGCGCCGTTGCGGCAGGTCTATCAGGCGATCGTGATCGACACCGGCCCGGTGCTGGGAAGCCTGGAAGCCCAGGCGGTCGCAGCGGTCGCCGATGAGATCATGCTCGTGGTCACACGCGGGCGCGAGGTGCGGAGTGTCAAGCTCGCGATCGACCGGCTGCACCACCTCGGGGCAAGGCGCATCGGCGTGGTGTTCAACCGGGCGACCCGGCACGATGTCGAACGCAGCACCAGCATCAGCATGACCAGCCAGCGGGCGTCCGAGGTGCGGGGCAACTGGGACCAGGCCGACGCATTCGGCAACGGTGACAGCAACGGGCACCGCACCAACGGGAACAAGGGCGCGGTGGCGAGGCTGGAATCGGCCGCGGAGCCTGAGCACTGACCTATGTCCATCGGTCCATCCACCACTCCCGAGACCGAACAGCACGCCCCGGTGTGGGGCGCGTCGCCGCTCGCGCTGCACGACCGGGTGTGGGCCTCGCGCGGCGTGCAGGTGGTGCGCCCGGGTGCCGGCGAGATCGAGCCCGAGGGGCCGGTGCTGTACCTTTTGCTCGCACCCTCTGCGCTCCTCGAGTTTGATCTTGACCCGGTGGTCAAACGCCTGCACTGGATGAAGCCCCGCGCGGTGCGCCTGCGGGTGGTCGACCGCCACGAGCATCCCTTCCGTGAGCGTGTGATCGCCGATGCCGACGGGAAGCTGCGCGAGATCCGCCGCGAGTATTACCAGCAGACCGCCGCGACAGCCAGGGCGTGGATCACCGACGACGCGACGATCGCCGAGCAGTGGCAGGAGGCGAAGAGCCCGCGCGATGCACTCGGGCGGATGCGTGTGTATTCGCGCAACCGCGAGACGGTGCCGTTGGCGGTCGAGGGGGCGGTGCAGTACGCCCACGCGGCCGAGGGTACCAAGCGGTGGCTCGACGCGACCGCGCCGCGCTGGGGCAGGGCGTCGGCGGTGTTCCCGAATGTCTACGAGTTTGCGCCGGGGGTGTGGGTCCACGAGGCGGCGGATGTCGCGCCCGACGCGCGGTTTGTCGGGCCGGTCTGGGTCGGGGCGGGGCGAAAGGTTGAGCGCGGCGAGATCGTGATCGGCCCGGCGGCGATGCACGACGACCCGGCCGCCGAGCGGGCCGAGCTGGTGCCGGTGCCCTGGGGCGTGGTGCGGAGCCCGGTGTGGGAGCTGCCCAGCATCATCGGCCCACACGCGGACGTTCGGCGATTTGCCAAACGGCTGTTCGACATCGTGTTCAGCCTGTGCGTGTTGCTGGCGACCGCGCCGCTCTATCCTTTCATCATGCTGGCGATCTACCTCGAGGACGGGCGACCCTTCTTCTTTGCCCACGATCGGCAGACCCTGGGCGGCCGCGTCTTCCCGTGCTACAAGTTCCGCTCCATGTGCCGTGAAGCCGAGCAGATGAAGCAGGAGCTCGTGGACGCCAACCAGGCCGACGGCCCGCAGTTCTTTATTGAAAACGATCCGAGGCTGTTGCGTTGCGGGAACATCCTGCGAAAGTTGCAGCTCGACGAGATGCCGCAGTTCTGGAATGTCTTCCTCGGGCACATGTCGGTCGTCGGGCCGCGCCCGAGCCCGGACAAAGAGAACCAATACTGCCCGGCGTGGCGCGAGGCGCGGCTGAGTGTGCGGCCGGGGATCACCGGGCTGTGGCAGGTCGAGCGGACGCGCGAGCCGTTGACGGACTTTCAGGAATGGATTCGGTACGACCTGGAGTATGTGAAGCACCAGTCGTTCGGCCGGGATATCTGGATTATTGCAAAGACCGTCAAGCAGATTTTGCTTTAAGAGGAGCGTAGTGATGGCTATGAGTCGAGCGGGGCGTCGGCGGTTGATTCTTGCGGTGGTGGTCTTGGCCGGCGGCATTGCCGGGGCTGGGGGGTATGCCTTCCGGCAGGCGCAGATGCGCAGCAACATGGAACGCTGGCTCGCCGAAGGCACCGCGGCCCACGACCGGGGCGACTACGAAGCGACGCTGGCGAATCTCAACGAGTTTGTCTCACGCGACAAGACCAACACCGAGGCGCTGCTCGACTTTGCCGACGCACGGCGGCGGATTCCGGCCGAGGGCGGGCGGCACCTGCACCAGGCGCGGGATGTCACGCAGACCGCCCTGGCGCTCGAACCCGATTCGCTCCGCGGGCGGCGGATGCTGATGGAGGTCTACCGCGAGATAGGGCTCGCAACAGAGACCTACGACGCGGCCGAGCGTGTGCTCAGGCTCGATCCCAACGATCTCGAAGCCCACAGCACCCGCATAGGCGTGCTCATCATGCTCGGGCGCACCGACGAGGCGATCGCGGCTGCCCGCGAGATGGCCGACGCGGCCCCGGGCGACATGCAGGCGCAGCTGGAGGCGTTCGGCACAATGGAGGAAGCAGGTGCGGACGCCGAGGTACTCGGCGCGTTTGTCGCAAATCGTGAGGAACAGTTCGCCGGGCAGCTCGGGCTCGAGTTGATGCGCATCCAGCTGCTCTTCCTGCAACTGAGGTCGACTCCCGCGAGTTCTCCTGACCTGCCTGCTCTCAGCGCCAAGTTCACCGAGACGATCGTGCGGGCGGCCGAGCTGCCCGCGGGCAGCGAGATCGAGGCTCGCAACTTCCTGCACTATCTCGGCCTGATTTCCTCGGTGGACTCGCGGTATGCCGAGATCGCCAGCACCACGCTCGCGCGGTACATGGAAGACCCGGCGCTCGCCGAAGCGATGGCGGCGTTCGCTGCCGAGCGGGCGTGGTCGCGGGGCAAGTTTGACGAAGCCGGGCGGGTTGCGCTGCAAGGGGCTGGTTCGATCGCGACGGCTGCGGACCGCTCGCTGGGTTGGCTTGCGATCAGCGGCGTCGATGCGTCGGCCGAGGCGCTCGCCGAGCTCGAGGCCCGGACAACCGTGCAGGCAAGCACATGGGCCGCACTCGCCAAAGCGAACAACCTGCTGGACTCCGACGATGGCAGCGGCGCGCTCGCGCTGCTCGACGGGCTGGGGACGACCGACGATGACGCCCGCCGGGTGGCGTTGTACCTGACCGCGCGGGCCGAGCGCAAGAACGGCGAGACCGCGCGGGCGGCACAGTCGTGGGAGGCGCTCCTGGCCGAGACCCCGTCGTGGCTTCTTGCGCGGCGGCAACTGGCGGAGGCGTACTTCAGTCTCGGGCGCGTCCAGGATGCAAGCCGGGTGCTCTTCGACGATCCGTTCGGTCCCAACTTTGATATCGAGCTCACGTTGGAGATCGAGATCGCACTCGACGAAGCCGGGCTCGAACGCACACGCCGCTCCGGGGCCGACGGGTTCCAGCTCGCATCGAGAAAGGCGTCGCAGGATCCTCACAACCCGCTCTGGGCCGCGATGAGCGCGCGGGCCGCGTTGGCGGTGGGGCGGATGGACGATGCGAAGACGTACACCGAGCAACTGCTCGAAGGCAACATCGCCGAGGTGCCCGAGGCCGCGGTGACACTCGCGAACCGGTGGGACCGGGTCAATCCCAAAGCCGCCGAGGCAATCCGCGAGGCGCTGGGACGAACCGCGTCCGATCCGTCGACGGTCTACAGCCTCGCGGTCGCCGATCTGGGTGCAGGGCTTCCAGATGCCGGGCTCGCGCGGATTCAGCTCGGGCTCTCTTCGGCGACCGACGACGACCGCCTCGCGTGGGAGACCGCGCTGGCGATCTACCAGGATCAGGCAAACGATCCGGATGCGGCCGAGGCGTTGTTTGCGCTCTCGGCGCAGTATCCCGAGAATCTTGTCGTGCAGCAGAAGGTGTTGGAAAGCGACGCGGTTTGGGAGAGCCCCGATCGGATCGGGGCGGTGGTCGAACGGCTGCGGGCGATCACCGGGGACGACGGGTACCAGTGGCGGCTGTTCGACCTGAAGCGACAGCTCACCGATCTTGACTCGGCCGACACCGACGCGCTCGAAAGAGCAGCCGAACTCCAGATCAAGGTCGCGGGCCTGGTCCGGGAGGACCCGTCCAATGTGGACGCGCTGATGATCGCCTACAGCGCCGCCGAGATCGCCGGCGACACGGACCGTGCCGCCGACTTTCTGCTCCGCGCTTCCAACGCCGCCCCGCAGGATCCGAACCTCCGTCTCCTGCTTCCCGACGCGCTGGTGAAAGCCGGGCGTCTTGCTGCTGCAACGCAGCAGGCGACCTCGCTGGCGACGCTCGAGTTGGAGGATCCCGCAACGATCCGCCGGCGTGCGGCCCTGCTCGTGCGGTACGGGCGCAGCGATCTGGCCCGCGCCGACTGGGAACGGCTCGCGCAGCTCGGCGACGACACCGCTGCGGTCCAGTTTGCCAGCGTGCTCGCAGCGCAGGGACAGACCGATCGCGCCGACGCCATGGTCGCCGAGGTCATCGAGGCCGGCGACCCGAGCGACCTTGCGCGGGTTGCCGCGGCTGCGTACCTCGCGCGGCGGGGTGATATCGACCGGGGGCTGGAGTTGCTCGAAGGTCTTCCCGCAGATGGGGTCGCCGGGAAGAGGAACAAGCTGATCGCCCGCTACCTCGTCGAGAACACTCCGGACCTCGACGCCGCCCGCCGCAACGAGGCGATGGCCGCCGCGGCGGACGATCCCGAGCTCTGGGCCGCGGCTGCGCAGGGGTTCATGGGCCTCATGCGGCTCGACGACGCCCAGCGGGTGATGGGGCTCGGGCTCGCCGAGCATCCGGACAGCCCTTCGCTCATCGCGCTGCAACAGGCGTTCGCCGCCGATCAGTCGCAGGACCCCGCAGCCACCCTTGCGTTCCTGCGCTCGACGCTCTCGCTGATCCCAAAGCCGGAGGCCGTCGCGATCGTGGGCCTTCTTGATCGTCGGCTGGGTGGCGAACTCGACGACGCGGGATTGATCGCATCGTTGCAAGAGATGATCGAATCGGCCCCGGGTTCGGACCTGGTGTGGCGCATACTCGTGGAAGCCCGGATCGTGGCGATGCGGCGCGACCAGCTCGCCGGGCGGTTCGATGAGGTGCAGCAAAGGGCCGACAAAGCCGCTGCAACACTGCGCGACGCGATGGACGCGCTGCCCGGCAACAGCTTGATCGCCCGCTTCGCCGCCGTGCGGTTCCGAGAGCTCGGCCGCCCGGAGGACGCGCTCTTTGCAGCCCGGCAATGGGCCGAGCGGGTCGGAAGGCCGAGCTTCGAGGTGGACCAGATGATCGCGCTCCTGCTTGCCCAGCTCGGGCGCAGCCGCGAGGCGATGGTCGTGATCGAGCACTGGCAGGATGACATCGTCGCCGATCGGATGGCCCAGCCGGGCGATGCGTTCCTGCTGGCGGGCATCATGGGGACCAGCGGCAACAGCGCCGGAGCGGTCGAGCTCTTCGAGCCGATCGCGACCGGATCGCCCCAAGGCCTCGTCCTCGGGATCAGGCTGACCCGCTCGCTCGACGACGCGGCAACCGCGCGGGCGTGGCTCGATCAACTCGAGCCGCTCGTGCTCAGCGGGAACGATCCCCGGACCGTCACCGAGTTCGGTGACGCCTGGTGGTGGCTGGCGGCCCGGACCGGTGAGGTGTCGGACGCCAGGCGGACTCTCGCGGCCATGGACCGGTTGCTCGCCACCCCCGCCGGGGACCAGCCGAGGATCCGGTTCATCAAGGCGATCGGCCACGAAAAGCTCGGGCAGACCGCCCAGGCGATCGAGCAGTACTACGCGGTCGTCCAACAGAACCCCGCCTACCGGGACGCATGGAACAACCTTGCCTACGCCCTGCTGACAACCGGGGGGGACCTCGCCGAGGCGCTCCGGTGTGTCGATCAGGCGATATCCCTTGCCCAGAGCGCCGACGCTTCGGCGTCAACCCTCGCGGCCTACCTCGACACCAAGGCCCAGATCCTGATTGCGCTCGGGCGGGCCGACGAGGCGGTCTCGGTCTACCGTGAGGCGCTCGCTACGGTTCCGGAATGGCCCGTGGGAATCGTTGGCCTCGCGGAAGCGCAATATGCCTCTGGTGACCCTGACAAAGCACGTCATACCGTAGAAAACCTGGATGGGACAGACATCCCGGAAAACCTCTCCACGCGGGTGACAGCCCTGGTCGAGCAGCTCGGAGATTGAGCAGCAGACCAGCTGTCCGATAGTCGTCCAGACATCCCGTATATACGCCGTGTATTACAGGTATGGCCCCCTTGCAGCGTCCGCGAACTCGCGCAAGAACTACCTATTTTACTATTCTGCCAGTTTTGCTGTTACAAACCCATTGAAACGCTTGTTCTGTTCGTGATGAATGGGTAGACTCACACACATCATGTCTTGCCTGGGAGGCGGGAATTCAAAATTTGGTGGGTGGAATCGCACGCACTCGCGTGGAGAAGGGATCGAGAAAATGAAGAAGGTATGCGCAATTGCGGCAGCGCTCGCGGTCGGTGTCACTGGAATGACGGCTGCGGCTCAGAATACTGTGGTCTTCAGCGACGGCCCGGGCAGTGTCGGCGGCGGCGAGTTCACCGCCGTGACATCTGACTTCGGCACATTCCAGACGTTCTGCATGGAGTACAACGAGAACCTCGACATTGTCGGCGGGACTACATACGAGTTCGATATCGCCACGACTGTCAAGTTCAACGGTCTCGGTGAGGGCAACGAAGACCCGCTTGACTCGCGCTCGGCGTTCGTCTACCAGCGTTTCCGTGATGGAGAGATCCGCAACATCCTCGGCGATCAGGGCCTTTCCGACGAGCGGGTCGCCAACGCCATCCAGATCGCGCTGTGGGATATCGAGGACGAAGGGATCGACTTCAGCTTCCACGCCGACTTCGCCAACTCGCAGGCACTGATCGCCGCGGCACAGTCCGCGATCGACAACGGTGACTGGGTCGGTATCGGCAACGTCCGAGTGATGAACAACTGGGTGATGGGGCAGAGCGGCACCACCGACGGTGCGCGTCAGGACACCCTGATTATCGTTCCGCTCCCGACCGGTGCTGCGCTCGCGGGCGTTGGCCTGTTCGGGCTCTCAGCTGCTCGGCGTCGCCGCAGCTAAGGGCGGACAGGAGTCTCTTGGGCCTCATCCCGTGGGTCGTTCCATGGACAGCTGGACATGACGGCTGGGATAGAAAGGCAGTGCGAGCTTGGGAGGGCTTGCTTCTATGAAACACACTCGCAACACACTCTTGACGATCGGTGTTTTTGCTCTCGCAGCAAGTTCTGCAACGGCGGACCCGGTGTACATCCAGGATCTCGGCGCGAACGGGAACGTCGGCCGCGGAGTCTCGGTCACGCTCTCAAGCGGGCTGACCTTCGCCGACGGCTCGGCGAGCCGCATCATCTGGGCCGGGCAGCGCACCTTGCTGCTCGACGGCACCGAGCTCGATGTGTACAGCGCCGAGCTCACGGGTCTCAAGGGAGGCGAGGGGTGGTTCGAGTCGCAGACTGCCCAGGAAGCGCTCGGCGAGACCAAGGCCGACGCGATCGCGAGGCTCTTTGGGGCTCACGACGGCGGCCGGTTCAACGGCCGCGAGCAGACCGTCGCGTTCCAGGCGATGCTCTGGGAGCTCGTCTACGACTACGACGGGACCGAAGAGAGCATCGATATGTCCACAGGCTCGGTGGTCTTTGGCCTTGTCAAGGCGGCCGAGTTTGAGGCGTTCAAGACCTCTGCGATGCGTGGCGGATCAAAGCCGGGGGTTGGCCTGGTGTCCAGCGACCCGCTCAACGATTCGTTCCGCATTGTTCCGCTTCCCTCGACAGCTGGGCTCGCCGTGTTCGGCCTGCTCGGGATCGCAGCCGCCGGCCGTCGGCGACTGTGAAGGATTGATCTTTCGCTCGGGACCGGCTGACGCCTGTCCCGAGTCTTTGGAAGAGTGACTTGCCAGCCATTTCTTGGGGGCAGGAAAAGGGAGATTTGTGCTCGCGTGCCCCGGTGCTTTGTGGTACCATGGCTCGCGGCATGCCGGGTGGAGCCGGTGTGTTCCCTTTGGTCAACAACAACTGTTGCCCGGCGGAATGTTCAGCTTTAGGGACATTCGACGGCATCGGAAGGAGAGATGAACGATATGAAGAAGAGTATTCTCGCATTGATTCTGGCCGGTGCTGCGGGCGTTGCGTCCGCCGACTCGGTCAACCTGACCTACGACGGCCAGGGCACCTACGGCAGCACCCTCACGGTTTCGCTCTCGGGCGGCCTGTTCTTCCAGAACGGCAGCTCGTCGACGAACATCTGGGCCGGTCGGCTCGCAGTGACCGTCGACGGCCAGTCCGCCGAGACCTACTGCACCGAACTCACCCAGTGGGCGGCCTCGGGTGTGTTCGACATCATCGCGCTCCCGGACGCCCCGCGTCCCGGCGAGGGCATGGGCCAGACCAAGGCCGACGCGATCCAGCAGCTCTACAACGCCACCAACGGCGCGATGGACGTTGACACCGACGCCGAAGCGGCCGCGTTCCAGGCGGTGATCTGGGAGATCGTTTACGATTATGACGGCACCGAGGCGACCATGTCGACCACGGCCGGGAACGTCCAGATGCTCGGCGTCAACGCCAGCCTCTTCAACCTCTACCGCGGGTACGCCAACGCCAACGGGGACAAGACCCCCTACGTCGCCGCGTACACCAACGACACCGCCCAGGACATGCTGTTCACCGTTATCCCGCTCCCGGGCGCAGCGTTGATGGCGGGCCTCGGCCTGGCGGGCGTTGTGATCCGTCGCCGTCGCGCCTAAGGCCGCTGCGACACAACTTGCGTTCTTCCCGAACCCGGACCTTTTCAGGTCCGGGTTTTTCTTATACCCACACCTCTCGGACTTTGCAGTTGCTATGGGACGCGGCACCCATTCCGAGAACCTGAATCTGCCCCTGAATCCCTGCGAAGCACTTGGAAAAAGCACTGGTACACCTCATGATTCTCCCAGCGGGTTCACCGCGTTTCTCAAACACCAAGTAGAGAGGGAAGATCCATATGAATCGCACCATCAAGGCCTCGTGTCTCGTTATTTCGCTCGGCTTTCTTGCTTCGGCCGCACACGCCGACAGCGTTTCGCTGACCTTCGACGGTATCAGCGGCAACTACGGCCAGAGCGTCGGCGTCTCGCTCTCCGGCGGGTACACATTCGCCGACGGCGACTCGTCCAAGAACATCTGGGCCGGCCAGCTCAGCTACACCGCCGACGGCGACGCCATCAAGACCTACTGCACCGAGCTCACCCAGTGGGCGGCCTCGGGTACCTACGACATCGTCAACGTGTCCAACGCCCCCTCCAGCGGCCCGATGGGCGCAGCCAAGGCCGACGCGATCTACCGCCTCTTCAACGCGACCAACGGGGCTGCGGATATCGATACCAACGCCGAAGCCGCCGCGTTCCAGGCCACGATCTGGGAGATCGTCTACGACTTTGATTCGGGCATGAACTTCACCGGCGGCAACGTCCAGTTCACCGGGCTGAACAACTCGCTGGTCAGCCTCTTCGCCGGGTACGCCAATGACACCCAGGGCGATTCGACACCCAACGTGATCGCCTACAGCAACCAGCAGTACCAGGACCAGCTCGGCATGCAGATCGTGCCGCTGCCCGGTGCCGCCGCGATGGCGGGCCTCGGCCTGGCGGGCATGGCGACCCGTCGCCGTCGCGGGTGAGCAAACACCCGTCCGACAACCGCATGTGACACACCGCGAGGGGAGGAGCCGAGGCTGCTCCCCTTGTTGTTTTTGTGCGAGAGGTCCAGCCGTGCCCGACAGCTCGCCCGCCCAGCTCTATGCCGACGCCGCTCGCCCGTACTGCTGTTCGTAATAGTCGCGGTACGCCCCGGTGCGGACCCGCTGCCACCACTCGGTGTTGTCCTGATACCAGCGCACCGTCTCGGCCAGCGCCCCGGGCCAGGCCGACCGCGTGGGGTGCCACCCCAGTTCTCGGGCGATCTTCGTCGCGTCGATCGCGTACCGCCTGTCGTGCCCGAGCCGATCCTTCACCGGCTCGATCATCTCCTCGCCAAAGCCCATCAGCCCGAGGATCGAGTGGGTGAGCTCGATGTTCGAGCGTTCGTTGTTGCCCCCCACGTTGTAGACCTCGCCCGCGGTGCCCTTCTCGAGCACCGTCAGGATTGCCTCGCAGTGGTCGTCCACGTGCAGCCAGTCCCGGACGTTGAGCCCGTCGCCATAGAGCGGCACCTTCTTGCCCTCGATGAGGTTGGCGACAAAGAGCGGGATGACTTTTTCGGGGAACTGGTAGGGTCCGAAGTTGTTGCTGCAGCGGGTGGTCACGGTGTCCATGCCGAAGGTGTGGTGGTAGGCGCCGACGAGCAGGTCGCCGCTGGCTTTGCTCGCCGCGTACGGGCTGTTGGCGGTGATCGGCGTCTCCTCGGTAAAGAGCAGCGACTTGTCCTCAAGCGGGAGCGATCCATACACCTCGTCGGTCGAAACATAGAGAAACCGACGCGGCTTGCCCGGCGCTTTGCGGACCACATCAAGCATGACCTGCGTGCCCAGCACGTTCGTCCGAATGAACGGCTCGGAATCAAGAATCGACCGATCGACGTGACTCTCGGCTGCCATATGCACCACGGCGTCGGCCTCTTCAACCAGCGGCTCCATCGCGGCAGCGTCGCAGATGTCAGCCTTGACGAACCGGTACCGCGGGTCGCTCTCGATGCTGGTGAGGTTCTCGAGGTTGCCCGAATAGGTCAGCACGTCGGCGTTGATGACCCGGCAGTCGGGCCGGTTGGCGAGCAGGAAGCGGACGAAGTTGGCGCCGATGAATCCCGCACCGCCGGTAACCAGAATCGTTGTCATGATGGACTGTCCTCGTCTGTCGTTCTCTGGATCTGTCGTTGTTCGATGGTGTTCGCTGATCGTCTTGCGCTGCGTGGCAGGCCGGATGAAAGGAGACTACGGCTCGAGGCGGCGCAGCACATCGGCCAGCGCAGCCTGCCAGGGTGTCATCGGCCCGATCAGGGATTCGGTTTCCGAAATGTCGAGCACGCTGTAGGCCGGGCGCGGGGCGGGGCTGGGGTACTCGTCCGAGCCGCAGGGATGGACTGTGGCGACCCCTTCGACAGGCCGGAGCAACCGCACAATCTCGCTGGCGAACTCGAACCACGAGCACTCGCCGCTGTCGGTAGCGTGCACATACCCCGAGGCATCGGCCCGCAGGAGCGCAAGGCTCGACCTGGCAAGCCCCTCGGCCGACGTCGGACGCCCGCGCTGGTCGTTGACGACGCGCAGCTCGGGCCTTGCCAACGCTGCGCCGGCGATCGTCCGCACAAAGTTCTTGCCCCACGGCGCATAGACCCAGCTGGTGCGGATGCACAGCCACGGCGAGCCCCCGCTGCCGACCCGATCGAGCAGCTCCTCGCCCGCTGCTTTGGAACGGCCGTAGGCATTCACAGGCTCGCGGGGATGATCGACGCGGTACGGCGAGTCGGCGTTGCCATCGAAGACGTAATCGGTCGAGTACGTCACAAAGCGGGTGTCCGCCTGCGCGCACGCTTCGGCGAGCAACCCCACCGCCTGGGCGTTGGCTGCGTGCGCCCGTTCGTACATCGTCTCGGCGTCGTCTACCGCGGTCCACGCCGCACAGTTGACCACGTGCGAATAGGACGCGACATCGAGGGCACGCACCGCGTCCATGTCTTCAAGCTCGAGCCGATCCCGCCCGAGCGCATCGAACGGGATGGAGTGGGCGGTGAGCAGCCCTGTCCACGCTCTGCCGAGCATGCCGCGGGAGCCGAGGATGAGCACGCGATCGGGATGCACAGTTGGTCAGCCTCACTCTTTGGTGCGTGTGCGCGTGTGGGGGACGTGGGGGACGTGGGGGGCGTGGGAGGCGTGGGGGTTTACTTGTGTTCGACGTGCCACGGGAAGCCGGCGAACGCATCGTGCTCGCAGCGGTCCTCGTCGGGGGAAGCCGGGTCGTAGGCGTGGGTGACGTAATAGAGCAGCCCGGCGGGTGTCGGGCCGACGGTCGCGGCGCCGTGCCACAGGGGCGGCGGGATGATGACCGTCCCGGGGCGCTTCTCCCCGATCACCAGCGACCAGCTCTTGCCCGCGTCCTGATCGTGGACGCCGACCTTGAGGTGCCCGAGCAGGCACATCCAGAAGTCGGTCTGCTTGTGATGGCGGTGCCAGGCTTTGATCACGCCGGGATACTGCACCGAGAAGTTGACCTGCCCTTGCGGCGCGAGCACGCCCTGCATCTGGTTCATGAGTGACCAGCCGCGGTCGTCGGTAAAGAACTGCGCGGGCACAAAGACCGGCTCGTTCAGTTCCTTTGCGCGCGCAAACGCTTCAGGGAGTGGGCCGGGGTGTGTCGTCGGGGCGGTGACCTTCAAGAGTCGGTTCCTCTCGTGGGGTGGGTGCGTGTGGTTCAGTGCGCCGTCTCGATCGGCTGCTTTTTCACGGGCTGGTCGGCGTGGTTGGCGCCGCCCCGGGCGATCATCTCGCTGGCACGGAAGAGGCTCTCGAACGTGCCGGCGTCGGTCCACCAGCCTTCGAGAATGTCGTGGGTGAGGTCGCCGCGCTGGAGGTAATAGTTGTTGACGTCGGTGATCTCGAGTTCGCCCCGGCCGCTGGGCTTGAGCCCCTGGCAGACCTCAAAGACGTCGGCGTCGTAGAAGTAGATGCCGGTGACGGCGCAGTTGCTCGGCGGGTCGGTCGGCTTCTCGATGATCTCGGCGACCTGCTTGCTGTCGCCCTCGCCCTCGAAACGGACCACCCCGAACCGTTGCGGATCGGGGACTTCCTTGAGGAGGATCTTGGCCCCGGAGCGTTGGGTGAAGAAGTCGCCCGCCGCTTTGCGGATGTTCTGTTCGATGATGTTGTCGCCGAGGATGACGCAGATTTTTTCGCCGTCGGCAAAGTCCTGCGCGAGCTTGAGCGCCTCGGCGATCCCGCCCTCGCCCTCCTGATAGGCGTACTCGAGGTGCCCGATGCCGAGGTCTTTGCCGTTTTTGAGGAGCTTGAGAAAGTCCCCCGCGTGCTCGCCGCCGGTGACGATGAGAATGTCGGTGATCCCCGCGTTGAGCAGGCACTCGATCGGGTAGTAGATCATCGGCTTGTCGTAGACCGGCAGCAGGTGTTTGTTCGTCACGAGCGTGAGCGGGCGGAGCCGCGTTCCAAGCCCTCCTGCGAGGATGACACCCTTCATCTCGAACTCCTTCCGAACATCTCGGCCGTGAAAGTATGTGCGCGGGGCAGCCGCACCACTGGTCATCTTATCGGCTCCCCGGCGGCGCGAAGCCACGCGGGGTTGCGAGAAAGCCACGAACCGTGTGGTGTTTCCGGGACGTGTGGCACCTGAGCACCGGGCAATCCTTGCGCATCTATACTGGAGTGGTGGCCGCGCTGGTGGCGCGGGATTTGTAGTCTGGGAGAACATGCGAAGACGTCTTGCAGCCATCGTGGTGGTGGGAGCAACTGTTGTGGCCTTGACCGGCTGCACCGGCTCGCGGCCGACCACGCTCACCGTCACCCCCCAACCCGGAGCGGGGGGATCGTGGAGCGCTGTGCTGCCCGGTCAGGGCGCGAGATTCGCGTCCGGGATATCGGACATCGCCGGCCAATCCGCATCCGTACCGGCCTGGATCCTCAGCCGCAACGACAACTCGCTGAACGCTCGCGCCGTTGACCCGGTCCTGGCGACCACCGCCTGGCCGAAGCGTGAGCGGCCGAGCATCCAGCGCCCGATTCTCATCCGGGTCTACGAGCAGCCGGGGCGGTACTACTCGTACCGTCCGCAGCGACGGCAGGGCGCCCGCTCGCGGTACTGAATCAGCAGGCACGCCCGCGCAGGTCAACACCTCGCCACCAACCCTGGTTCTGAAAAAGAACGCCCGCCGCAACAACTGCGGACGGGCGTGGGGTGGGGTCAGCGTGGAAGCGTCTCGATCAATCGAAGAGCCCCGAGACGGTGGGCACGTTGATGTCGCGGAGCTGGAGCGTTGTTTCGATGCGGAAGTTCGACTGTGTCGTGTGCCGTTCGGCGAAGAAGAAGTGCAGGGAGTAGGTCTCGCCGTCCTGCAGCCAGCTGAGCCGGTCGAGCAGAACAGTCTGGTCCAGCGCCCCGTGCACCCCGCCGAGGTCGATCACGAGCTTGCCGTCGACAAAGACCCAGACATCATCGTCACCGATGAAGCGGAACTCCTGCCCGGCATCGGCCTGGTATACAAACTCGGTGGCGAGTTCGTAGGTAAAGTGGAAGTTTTTACCCGTGTTGTTGTAGTTGCCGAACAGCTCCTGGTTGATGGGGAAGAACCCGCCGAGACTCGAAAAGACCGAGTCGCTCTTGTCGTCGAACACGTACTTGTTGGTGCCCGGTTCGCGGTGCAGTGTGACCGGCAGCGCAACACTCAGGTTCACACCCGGGGTGTCACGGAACCACTGCGCAAAGCCCTCGGCGTTGTGTACCGCCAGGCCCGACCTCTGGGCGTTCCCGAGCGAGTCGCCTTCCATAGAGAGCATGTAGCTCCGCGGCTGCATGATCTTGTTCCCGTTGCCGTCCTTCCACTCGCGGGTCACCTTGCGGCCCTGGGTGCTGAAGACGGGCTTGCCGTCGGCGTCCAGCTCGTCGGCGACGATGTCGATGTAGTGCCCGTACGAGCCGCGGCCGTTGGCCTTCTTTGGCTGCCATTCAAAGTCGTCGTGCCCGCCGTTCTGGTTGCGAGCAAGGAAGTCCCGGACCGTGCCCGTGAGGGTCACCGAATCGGGAAGGTTGTCGCCCCCACCCTGGGCCATCGCGGGGGTGACGCCGCCGACAGCAAACAGGAGCAGGGCAACAGGAAGCATTCGTCGGGTAGTCGTCGGCATCGTTCATTCCTCCGTTCGTCAGCAGCGGTGTGGAAACAACGCTGCGGGGTCAGGAGAGAAAGTGCGATTCACGCCGCGACGATGCCAGTTGCTGCCAGAGCAAACGGGGAGAACGCGAACGGTTGTGCCGATTGAAACAGCTTTGACGCTCTATTCCTCGTCAAAACCGGCAGCGATGAGCTTGTCGAGAGCTTTGAGTGCTTCGGCGGCGTCCTTGCCCTCGGCGACGATCTCCAGCGTGGTGCCCTGGGTCGCCGCGAGCATCATCATCTGCATAATGGATTTGCCGTCGACTTCGGTGTCGCCCTTGCGCACGGTGATGGTGCTGGCAAACGTGCCGGCGCAGTCCACAAACGCCATCGCCGGCCGGGCGTGAAGCCCGAGCCGGTTCACGATCTTCGCATGGAGAGTCTGACGCGCCAAGGTTCGCTCCCGGCGTGGGCGAGTGCAGAGAAAGGAAAGGGCACCGAAGCGCCCGGAAGGGTCTCGGTCCGAGAACGGGTCACCCGAGTTGCTGGTCGTCGGCCTCACCCAGAAGCGTGCGGACCTCCTCGGGAGTGGTCGCCTGGCGGAGGAACCGGCGGAAGGTGTCCTTGCTCAGGTTCTTGAAGATGACCTCCATCGCGTGCAGATGGTCCTCGGGCTTGTCCTCGGGGCTCAGCAACAGAAAGACCGAATACACCGGCTGCTTGTCGAGCGCGTTGAAGTCCACACCCGAACCGCTCAGGCCGATCGCCGCGGTCATCTCGGTCACCGCCGGGTGCTTGACGTGCGGCACCGCCACGCCCTTCCCGAACCCCGTCGATCCCTTGCGCTCGCGGTCGAGCACGCTCTGGATCAGTTCGTCCCGCAGCGACGCGTCCACAGCACCCGCGGCAATAAGAGCGTCGAGCAGTTCGGCGATCACCTCGTTACGCTCGGTGGCGGCGAGCTGAGAAACGATGGCTCCGTCTTTGACAAGCGCGCTGAGCTTCATGATGTTGCGTTCACTCCGGGGCTCGACGACAAGCAAAGCTTGCCGCGGGGGGGTCGTTTGGTGGTCGTGGTTGGGGCTTGCTGCACGGGCACGTTCAGCGGTTGTTCTGCTTGAGCTTCTCTTTGAAGTCGTGGAGTTGGCGCTGGGCCTTGGCAAACGCCAAATCGACTGCCGCGTAGAGGTCGGCGTCGTGGGCTTTGGCGACAAAGTTCGCGTGCTTCTCGACATCGATCACCATGTCGACACCAAACTTCCCGTGGGCGTGGTGCTCGTCGGCGGTCACCGTGACCGTGACCGCCTGCACGCCGTCGAAGTATCTGGGCAGTCTGTCGGCCCGGGTCTGGGCGTGTTCCCTGATCGCGGGGGTGATTTCCAGGTTCCGTCCAACGACATCGATCCTCATCGGGGTCACTCCGTGCCGGGGCCGAGAAGAGGGCGGGCCACGAGAGACCCGATCCCAAGATCCATCATATCCCATCGAAGACGTCGGCTCAGGAATCGGGGTCCGCCGGTGCGGGTGGCGGGGCTGGTGGACCCGCCGAGGGCTGGTACGGCGGCGCGAGCGTGCCCCCCCGGTCCTCGATTGCTTCGTTCGCCAGCCGCTCGGGCACCAGCACACCCCCGGTCACAAAGAACCGCAGTGCTTCCTCGACGCTCATCGGCAGGTCGATAAGGTCGGCCGAGGGCAGGTTGATCGCAAACCCGGTAAAGGGTGTCGGGCTGGTCGGGATAAAGACCGTCACCACGTCGGCCTGCATCTCCTCGGCGATCATCTTGAGCGACGGACCGGTCACCAGCCCGATTGTCCAGATCCCCTTGCGGGGGTACTGCGCCATCACCACGCGGTTGAACGCGATCGGCCGATCACCAAGCACCATCTGCACGACCTGCTTCACGTGCGGGTAAACCTGCTTGAAAACGGGCACGCGGGAGAAGAGGTCCTCGACTCGGCCGTAGACCTTTCGGCCGAGGTAGCCGCCGAGGAAACGCCCAGCGAAATAGATCACGACGATCGCGATAATCAGGCCGGTTGCTTGCAGATACCAGTGGCTCTGCCACGCCTGGCGGAACTTGTCGCGGCGGAGCAGCTCGCGGACACCGGCGTCGGGCATATCGACGATGCCGGGAACCTTCCGATCGGCCCGGGCCTCGACGATCTCCTCGTCGCTGATCCGGAACCACCCGGGAAGTTTCTCCTCCGCAACGAGCCGTGGGTAGATTTCGATCACCGCGATGCGGACGCCGCGATTGATCGGCTCGCCGATGTTGTTGTTCAGGAACATCAGCAACTGAAAGAGAATCCAGAGCGTGAGCACCGAAGGCAGCAAAATGCCCAGCCCCCGGCCGAAGAACCGCTTGAAGTCTCCCATAAAGGTCTTGTGCTCAGCCATGATCGGTGGGCCGGTCCGCGCGAGTGCGCCAAACAGTGTGTAGGGTCATGGTCAGAATCAAACGCTCGCGGGATTGTACGGAACTCACACCCGCGGCTTGCGGCTCGCGGACGCCTCGGGACAAATCGTGCACAACCCGCTCTGCCTTCCGCGACAGCACAACCCTCGCGAGAAAAAAGCCGGGTCGCGCAAGCAACCCGGCCGTGGTCGACAATGGGCCTAACAGGACTTGAACCTGTGACCTCGCCCTTATCAGGGGCGCGCTCTAGCCAACTGAGCTATAGGCCCGCAACACACCCCGCCGGCTCGTCGGCCGACGGGGTGCAAGTATAGGGCAAACCTGCGCCGTGTCACGTCGCGGAGGCCCCCGGATTCGCATCCCCGGCAACAACCGGCAGCCAGAGCACAAACTCGGCCCCGGGCTCGCTCGAAACCGCCAGCCTCAGATCACCACGCAGCGAACGGGCGACCGACCGCGCCAACGCCAGCCCGAGCCCGAGCCCCGACGACCCGTCGTCGGCGTGCGAGTGGGCGCGGGTGAAGGGCTTGAAGATCCGCCGCCGTTCCCGAGGCGCGATCCCCGGCCCAAAGTCACGCACCCGGAACTCGACACCCCGCCCGACCGGCCGCACACGGAGTGTCACGCGGCGGTCGTTGGCCTCGCCCGCATATTTACAGGCGTTGTCGATCAGGTTCCCCAGCACCCGATCCAGTGATGCCGCGTCGGCCGCGACCGACAGCCCCGGCTGCACATCGGCGTCCACTTCGAGCGTCATCCCCGTCGGGTCGGCCCGCTGTTCGAGCAACGGCACCACCGTGTCGAGCAACTGCTGCACCGGCTGCGGCTCGACCCCCGCGCTCCGGCTGCCCCCGGTGCGGGTGTAAATCAGCACGTTCTCAACAATCGTCGCCAGCCGTTCGGACTCACGCTTGAGCGTCGTGAGATACTCCGCCCGCCGATCCTCGCCCCGGACCATCCCGTCGGCGAGCATCTGCGAGTACATGCAGAACGTCGTCAACGGCGTGCGCAGCTCGTGGGTCACCGCAGACGCGAACCGCCCGCGGCGCTCCGAGAGCGCCAGCGACGCCCGCAGCACCAGCCCGATCGCCACCACCGCCGCCACCACCGCAAACCACGCGACCACCAGCACGATCCGCGTCGGGGTGAAGCCCGACCGGTCCGGCTGAAGCGTGACCCCCGGCGCGAGCACCGCCGGGACGCTCGCCAAGAGCCGCCCGGCGCTGGTCAGGCCCGCCGGCTGGGTCCCGGTCAGCTGCGCGGATGCAAGCTCGACAACCGGTTCGAGATCGGCCTCGGGAAGCAAGTCACGCACCGAGTCGAGCAGGTCGGCGCGGAGCGCAGGCCAGTCGATCCAGAACCCCTGCAGCAGCTCACGCCCGTTCACCGTGACCACACGCACAAACAACAGCTCCGCCTCGCCCGTCGTCGGGTTGGCCCGCCAGACCGGGGTGAACCTGCCTTGCACCACGCCGTCGGCGTCGGCCCCTGCATTCGGCCACCCCAGCACGCTCGACGCCCCGGGCACGACCCGCGTTTCACCATCGGCAGCCAACTCCGCAGCGATCGGCGTCTCGGCGGCGCGTTCGCCGGCTCGCTGCCGGGGCAAGGGCTCCGGCAGCGCGTTCCGCTGCTGCGCCTTGGCGATGGTCTGCTGCCGCGCAGCAAACTCGGCCTCCGAGCGGTCCTCCTCGCTGGCCGACTGCCCCGACTGCGCCGTCTGCGCACTCGCAGCCTGCCCGCTCTCGGTCTGCGCATCCGGTTCCAGCGCAGACTGCTGCCGGGCAAACAGCCGCAACTCCCGCTCGGCCTGGTTGAGTGGCAGTACATCACCCCCCGATTTGATCGACATCCGCCCCGCTCCGGTGTCGGTGCCGTTCGACTCTTCGCCGAACCGCGTCCCCCGCAGGATCGAGTTGAGATCGAGCAGCTCCCGCTCGACCGTCAGAATGTCGGCCAGCGGCAGCGACTCGGCGTCGAGCCGATCGCGCAGCGAGGCGTCCGGCGCCTGCGGCGAACTCAGCCACCCCTCGGGCGTGCTCTCAAAGTGCAACCTTATGTACTCGTCCGCCCCAGAAAGCAGCGGCGAAGGCACCAGCACCTCGCCCGCGCCCACCGGTTCCCACATCCGGTTGTACGCACGGGCCGCCGGGTAGAACGCGCGGTAGTGGAAGTAGGGTCGTCCGGTCTCCGTCGCGATGATCGGGCTGAGCATGCCGTCCATCCGCCACAGCGAGAGCCGCACCGCCTCTTGCAGCTGCGCGTCCTGGCGTGCGAATCGCTCGCTGCGTTCCAGCCGCAACACCTGCCACGTCACCCACCCGAGGCCGTCGATCAGCAGCAGCGCGCACACCGCAAAGATCAACCATGTCAGCCGGCGGTGGGCGTTCATGCGTCACCCGCCCCGGCGGCGCGTTCCTGCGATTCTGCCACGCCGTCCTCGCCCGTGTCGGCCGCGAGCATGTACCCCCTGCCCCGCACCGTCAGCACAATGCCCGGCTTGGTCGAGTCATCCCCGAGCTGCTCGCGGAGTCGCGCAACCGCCATGTCCACCGTCCGCGTGTGCGTGCCTCGGGGGTCGATGCCCCAGACCCTTTGGAGAAACTCATCCCGCGAGATCGCCCGACCTCGGTTCGACGCGAGATACTCAAGCACCTCGGCCTCGCGCTGGGCCAGCACCGCCCGCCGCCCGTCGGCAAACACGACCTCGCGGCGGGCAAAGTCGATCGAACACCCAGAGAGCACGAGCTTCTCGATCGTCTTGGGGCGCTCGGCCGAACGACGCAGCACCGCCTCGACACGCGCCAAAAGCTCGGCCGCGTTGAACGGCTTGACCACATAATCGTCCGCCCCCAGACGCAACCCGCGCACCCGGTCCTCGGGCTCGCCCCGCGCGGTCAAAAAAATCACCGGCAGCCCCGGCCGCACCAGCCGAAGCTCTTCGAGCACGCTCAGCCCGTCGCGCCTGGGCATCGAGATATCCAGCAGCACCAGGTCGATCTCGGCGGCCGACGCGATCTCGAACCCCTCGCGCCCGTCCGCCGCTTGCAGGATCGCGTACCCCGACATCTCCAGCGCATCGCACACCCCGCGACGGATCGCAGCGTCATCCTCAACAACAAGCACACGGGCGAGCGGCAAGACGGGGCTCCGGGGGGGCGCAAGGTGCAAACCAATTGCTAACATACATCGGGTCGAACGGGGACGAGGCCCAACGTAGTCTACAAGCAGGAGACCAGAACACGAAGGCCTCAGAAAAAGCCCGGCCGGGGGCAAAACCGGCACCGGCGCGAGGGGGAAGAAGGCCGCATACGCCCCGCACGATCAGTCGAATCGACGTGCGGGGTCATCCCACTTCCAGCAACTGCCGGCCCAGCGTTTGCAGGCCTCCAAAGAGCAGGCACACATCACCTGCCACCGCCAGCACGCGCAGGCGATTCGTCGCCATATGAGCCCCGCCGATAGACCACCCTCACACCGCAGTGGGTGTGACAGATGGCTCGAAGGGGCATGGGGATGGTCTGGTACGCATCGGTGGGCTCCTGCTTCGTGTCGGTGCTGGCGGTCGCGGCGTGCGACCGGCATATAGAGAGATACCGACCGGAAGGGCCCGGTTGCGCAACCGCTTGGTCACACGGCTGCCGAAAGGGGGCTGAGAGCGCAGGAGGGCGAAAAATAATCGCACAAAAAGAGGACCGCCCGCACAATGGCGGGCGGTCCGATGGATCAGAGAATCAGTCGTATCGCGAGAAACGTATTAGCGACGACGACGGATCGCGGCGATGCCACCGAGGCCGAGCAGTGCGAGGGCACCGGGGGCCGGGGCGATTTCGCCGGTCAGGCTGAACGCGAGGTCGGCAGGGGCGCCGAAGATGGCGGAACCGGACTGCAGGCCGCCCAGGTCGTCGTAGTTGACCCACGCCTCGGAACCGGTCACGGTCGAACGGACCATGTGGAAGTTGTTGTCCGGGCCGATGACCTGCATCTCAACCCAGTAACGGCCCTGGGGAAGGAAGACGTCGTCGAAGGTGACGTCATGCCGCATCTCGGGACGGCTGAACCAGGTGCGGCCCGTGGGGGTCTCCATGTAGCTGTTGACGTTGGCGGACATCATGGGGGCGCCGGGGCTGCCAGCGTTGTCCGACCAGAAGGTCAGGTTGTAGCCGGTACCGATGCCCGAGCCGCCACCGCTCCAGAGGGTGAGCGAGTGGAAGTCGTTGAGGATCCAACCGGCGCTGTCGGTGACCTCGAAGTCGTCGAGAAGCGAGCGGCTGGCGCCGAAGACGCCGCTGGTGGCGTTCGAGTAGCCGTTGGAACCGTCGGTGTCGCCGTTGTCCCAGAGGGTTGCACGGCTGGAGAAGGGGTCGTTGCCGAGGTTGGCAGCGTTGCCGTTGCCGACGGACACGGCCTGAGCCGAAGCCATACCGGCGATCGACGCGAGAGCGAGCACTGAAACGATCTTCATATCTTGTCTCCTCAATCTAAAAACGTGCAGAGTGCACTTGAACTGGACCAGGGCAACAAAGCCCCAGGCGAAGAACACTCTCCGCCACACTTGTGGCTGCTCAGGTCACGAAAGAGCATTGAAACAATCTCAGAACTCTCGATCTCATCGCATCCAACCGGAGCATACCGGGTACGCAGTACCACGCAACACGAAATGATCGACAAACCAGCGAAACAGCAAATTTTTTCAATCCGGACCTCCGCAAATCGCCAAAAAATGGCATTTTGGGCAAAGTAGTGGGGGTATTTTGCAAAATTCAAGCAGTTTCACTGGAAACGGTTGCGGCTTGACCAGACCCTGTGGACCCGAATCCGCCCGCCCCTCGGGCCGTCTGTTCAAGATCGGCCACGACCACCACCGACGCCCGCGAGACCGGCGCCACCACGAGCTGCGCGACGCGGTCGCCGTGGGCGATCCGCACCGACTCGGCCCCGAGATTGATCAGCGCCACAAACAGCTCCCCCCGGTAGTCCGCGTCGATCGTGCCGGGCGCATTGACCACCGTCAGCCCGTGCCGCGTCGCGAGCCCGGAGCGCGGCCGCACCTGCCCCTCGTGCCCGTCGGGCAACGCGATCGCGATCCCCGTCGGCACCTTCACAATGCTGCCCGGCGAGATGTGGATCTCGCCGGCGCCAAACTCTCCCCGAGGCAAACACGCCGCGAGGTCAAGCCCCGAGGCTTGCTTGGTCTGGTACGAAGGGACCGCTGCGCGGGCGTCGAGCGTCCGCACCTGAAGGAGTGGGTGTGTGGTCATGATTCCAGCGTAGGGTGCAGAACGGCGCGGCGCTGGGGTGAGAGCGTGCGAGCTGCCAACCCATTCAGGAGAGCCGCACCAGACGCCCGCTTGGGGACATCGCCGCCCGTGGGTCGATGGTGATCACAGGCGCACTCGCCGCGACCCGGGGCTGTTCGGCAATCTGCCGATCGAGCACCCCGATCATCCGCTGTGTGGCTGCGATCGCGTTCTCGATCGAGCTCTTGCCCGTCACGCGCTTAAGGTGGTCGGCCTGCCCGGTCTCACTCAGCCGCCGCTCGGACTCGGCCTTGGCCTGCTCGAGAGCCTTGAGCGTTTCTGCTGCGCTTGACCGGGCAGCCTCGATGGCGGTGCGGAGTTTCGAGCTGTGGGTGGTGGTCGTCATGGTGCGCTTTTCTCAGGCCGCGGGGCCCGGGTGATCATTCGAGATTGCACGCAGCCGGTTGTTCCCCGGCCCGCCGATTGTCGCCTCCCGGGCGGGCCTGTCAACCCGCATGCCTAACACAATACTTACCCGGCTCGTCGCAGGCTCGGTGCCCCCATTTCGGGCACCGCCCGCTGCAGCGCTTCGAGAACGGCTGCGGGATCGGGGTCCGCCCGTGCTGTCTCGAGCGCTCCGACGATCGCCAGCACGTCGGGCAGCGGGTCGCCCACCGCGTCAAACGCCCGGATGCCCGGGTGGGGCGTCGGGCGGAGCGGCTCGGCGGCATAGGTCAGCTCTTCGTGCAGCTTTTCCCCGGGACGGATGCCTGTAAAGACCACCTCGGCCTGCCGGGCACCGACTGGCGATCGCTCGCCGTCCGACGCAAACACCGGCTCGAGCCCCTGCAGCCGAATCAACCGCTCGGCGAGATCGACAATCCGGATCGGCTCGCCCATGTCCAGCACATACAGCGGGGCGTCGTCAGGGCGGTCGTTTCGGGTATCGGCACGGATGCCTCTTCCCGAACTCAACGCAGCCGCCTGCACCACCAGCGTCGCGGCCTCGGGGATCGTCATAAAAAACCGCGTCATCCGCCGGTCGGTGATCGTGATCGGGCTGCCCTCAGCAAGTTGGGCAGCCCAGATCGGCAACACGCTGCACGCCGACCCGAGCACGTTCCCGAACCGCACCACCGAGAACAGCGTCCCCGAACCGCCCGCGTCGCCACCACGGGGGGCGGCACCGAGCCGGGCGTGAAGATCACGCACATACTGCTCGGCAACCCGCTTGGTCGCGCCCATCACGCTGGTCGGGTTGACCGCTTTGTCCGTCGAGATCAGGACAAAGTGCCCGCACCCGGCTGCCGCTGCCGCGTCGGCGACCGACTTGGTACCAAAAACGTTATTCGTCACCGCGTGCGCCGGGTGGTCCTCCATCAACGGCACGTGCTTGTGGGCCGCAGCATGAAACACCACGTCCGGGCGAAGCTCGGCGAGCAGCCGCCGCGTGCCCGCAGCGTCTACCACGTCGTGCAGCACCGCCCGGCGAGCGACACCCGTCCGCGCCAGCTGACGATCAATCTCGAACAGCGCGTTCTCCGATCGTTCCATCAGAATCAGCATCTCGGGGGCAAAGTCGGCCGCGATCCGCGCCAGTTCCGACCCGATCGACCCCCCGGCCCCCGTAATCAGCACCCGCTTGCCCCGCAGCACACGACCGACCGCTGCCCGGTCGAGCGCGTGCGGCTCGCGGCCGATCAGCACCGCCGGGTCAATCGCCGCAGGCTGAGGCTTCCACCACGACCGGGTGTCCGGCGCAGGCGCCATCGCGTCGGTCAGTGGCGGCACAAACCGCTCCTCGATCCCCATCGCCGCGAGTGTCGCCCGTGTGCGCGCAATCAGCATCGGCTTTGACGCGGGCAGGCTCACGATCGCCACCCGAGGCCGCGCGGGCAGGCGGGCGAGGTCGTCGAGCGAGCCAAACACCGGCAAGGCGAGGCCCGACGCGGTCGAGAGCGTGGCTCGGGAGGATGCCTCGCGGTCCGAAGCTCCACCAACCACGACCGCCCCCACAGGCATCGGCACAGTCTCCGCAGCGATCTGCGACGCCAGGGCCGCGAGCGTCGCCGGCGTCCCCACCAGCACGACGGTGTTTGCAAGCGCCGCCGGCTTGGGCTCGGCGGTCTGGGCGGGCTTGGAACTCGCAGAATCAGTCGGCATAAGAATCCTCCAGCCGCACCGGGCGACAGGTCCGCTATCGGCACAATCAACCCCCGACACCCACCGATCGCCGGAGGGGTGGTGCGGTTTCCCGGCCCGCTCGGGCGCACACAGCCGCCGATGCTGCTTTACTACCGCCATGATCTGCCGCCTCCACGGAACCATCGAGAGCGTCCAGGGCAACGCTGTCGTCCTCGATCAGCCTGAACAAGGGCTCGCAAGGCAGGTGCTTGTCCCGGCCTACCTCGCAGAACGGCTGGCGGGGGACCGCGGGCGAGCGGTCACCCTCCACACCATGGAATACCTTGAAGCCCAGGGGCAAGGCACCAGCTTCATCCCCCGAATCGTCGGGTTCGGCCGCCCCGAAGACCGGCGATTCTTCGAGATTTTCACCAGTGTCAAAGGGCTCGGCAATCGTAAAGCCTTGAAGGCAATCGCTTTACCGCCGTCCGAGATCGCCGCCCTGGTCGCCGCCAAGGACGCCAAGGGGCTTCAACGCCTCCCCGAAATCGGCAAACGCCTCGCCGAGACGATCATCGCCGAGCTGACCGGCAAGCTCGATGTGTTCGTCGATCCCGGCGTGATCGTCGAGGGCAAAGGCTCAACCATCGCCTCGAAGCTGTCGATTCCTACCGGAGCCGCTGCGGCGGTCGAGGACGCGATGGCGGTGCTCATGGAACTCGGCCAGACCCAGCCCGAAGCCGAGCGGGCGATCGAGCGGGCGCTCCGAGGCATCGACCCCGAGTCGGTCTCCAGCGAAGACCTCGTGGCGAAAGTATTTGGACAGGGGTGATCCTGCCCCTCGCCCCCCGGCCGGAGAAGCAGTGTGCGATACGCGATGATCATGGCCGGCGGTGCGGGGACGAGGCTCTGGCCGATGAGCCGCAAGGCGCTGCCCAAGCAACTCATCCGGTTTGTGTTCCGTGATGGGCGCGACGAGCCCTGCTCGCTCCTCGAACTTGCCGCAGCCAGGCTCGATGGGCTCGTGCCCCCCCGGCACCGGGTCATCTGCACCGGCGAGCGCTACCGGGCCGAGATCGAACGGGTGCTCCCCGACTTTGCCGGCGAACGGATCCTCGGCGAGCCCGAGGGCCGAGACACGATCAACGCCGTCGGGTTTGCCGCTGCGGTCTTCGGACGCTCCGACCCCGACGCGGTCTTTGCGGTGCTCACCGCCGACCACATCATCGAGCCCGACGAGGTCTTCCGCGACGCGATGGATGTCGGGTTCAGCCTCGTCGAACAGGACCCGCGCCGGCTCGTCACCTTTGCGATCAAACCCACCCACCCCGCGACCGGCTACGGCTATGTGCAGCGGGGCGAGGGGATCGAAGGCTTTGACAGCCGCGCGTTCGCCGTCCACGAGTTCAAGGAAAAACCCGACCTCGACACCGCGACCCGTTACGTGCAGAGCGGCGAGTACGGCTGGAACTCGGGGATGTTCATCTTCCACGCCCGCACCTTCATGGAACTGCTCGGCACATACGCCCCGGTCAACGCCGAGGGGCTCGAACAAATCGCGGCCGCCTGGGACACCCCCGACCGCGCCCGCACGCTGGCCGAGGTCTACCCCAAACTCCCCAAAACCAGCGTGGACTACGGCATCATGGAACCGGCCGCACACGACGACTCGGTCTCGATCTGTGGCGTGGACATGGACCTCCGCTGGCTCGATGTCGGCAGCTGGCCGGCGTACGCCGAGACGATCAAACCCGACGCGGCCGGCAACCGCACCCGAGGCACCGGAGACACCGTGCTGATCGACAGCACCGACAACCTCGTCATCACCGGCAGCCGCCGCACCGGCGCGCACGGGCACACCGTCGCCCTCGTCGGCTGCGAAGGGCTCATCGTCGTGCAGACCGACGACGCGACACTCATCATGCCCGCGGACCGGGCGCAGGATGTCAAACGCGCACACGAGCAGGCCCGCGACGGGTTGAAGTAACCAACGCACGTTCAGAAGAACCATGTTCGGAGAGCTTCTCTACGCCCGGGATGAGAAAGCGAAGCGCCCGAATCCCGGGATTTGGTACGTCTGCACGCGAGCGTATCCCGGGATTCGAGCACGGTGTGCTCTCATCCCGGGCGTAGGTTCACGCAAGCTCCGGTACTACGATCTCCCGTGCGATACCTCTGCATTGATCTTGGAGACAAGCGAACCGGGCTCGCGGTCGGTGACGACATTACAAATCTGGCAACCGCGATCGGGGTGCTCGAGGTGCCCCGCGAGCGCAACGATGGGCGCGCATTGCTCGACGCCATCGCCCGCGCCATCGACGAACACCTCGGCCCACACGACCAGCTCGTCGTCGGGTTCCCCCTCAACATGGACGACACCGAAGGCCCGCGCGCCAGGATGGTCCGCCGGTTTGCAATCCAGCTCGGCGCGCACTCCGGCCGGGCGGTCCACCTCCACGACGAACGCCTCAGCAGCGTGCAGGCCGACTGGGAGATGGGCCGGACCGGACTCACCCACAAACAGAAAAAACACAAACGCGACGCCCTGGCAGCCGCCGCGATTTTGCGGGATTTTTTCGCGGCACGAGGGAAGAGCAGCACCGATCTCGGACCGTTTCCGGCGCAGGACACCAAATAGCCGATAGCGGAACAGACAGGCACCCTCGGGCGTCCAACCAGAAGCCGCGGCGATCGCGGCGTGACGGCGGACGTATGGTCCGCGAGCGGGTTGGTATTCAGCCCCGGAAGGAGCACAACGTGCTGACAACACTCGCCGTGATAACCAGACTCGCCACCCTGCTCGTCGCGATGCTCGCGTGGCCGGGCGTTCGGCCGGAGCTCGAGCCCGTCGCGCCCGAGATCGCGGCCTCGCAACCCCAGGCCGAATCCGAGCACGCCGACGAGATCACGACCGCCGACGACCTGCTCCGTGCGCTCGAGACCTCGGGCAACGCCGTCCACCGCCTCAGCGCCAAGGTGCGCTACGTCAAGACGTTCGACATCCAGGGCGACACCCAGCAACGCGACGGCCGGCTGGCGTTTGTGAGCACGCCGGTTGATCGGGACGTGCATCCCGAGACCGACGCCGAGTTCGACCGCCGCTTTGCGATCGTGTTCGAGCGGCTCGAGCTCGACAACGGCCGCCGCATCGAGGATGAGAGCACCGCCTACCTCGAGCTCTACATCTTCGACGGCGAGTGGCTCGCCGAGATCCGCCCCTTCGACAAGCAGTTCATCCGCCGTCAGGTCGTCGCGCCGGGCGAGAAGTGGGACCCGCTCCGGCTCGGCGAAGGGCCCTTCCCCATCCCGATTCAGCAGCGGCGGGCCGACATCCTCGAACGCTTCGACGTCGAGCTGCTCGACGGGCTCGAGGACGTGATCGAACGCCCGGTGCGCGGCGTCGCGGGCAAGTGCTACCAGCTCCGCCTCACCCCCAAGCCCGAGGCCAACGAGAAAGAGCTGCGCGAGATCCGCGTGTGGTACCAGAAGGACACGCTGCTGCCCCGCATGGCAAAGACGATCAGCCAGGCCGGCGACACGTCGTTTGTGCTGCTCAAAAACATGCAGACCAACGCCGACGCCGAGATCACCGAGGCCGAGCTGACGACCCAACCCCCAGCCGATCGCGCGGGGTGGAACATCACGGTCGAACCCTACGCGGGATAAGCAATGCTCAAGACACGCGGATCGGTGCAATCCAGACCGGCAACGACAGGGGCGCTGGCGGCGACGGTGCGCGGGCTGTGGTGCGCGGTGTTGTGCTCGATGGCGTGCAGCACCGCACTGGCCCAGGACGGGCTCTCTGAGCGGATCCTCGATCAGCTCGAAGCGCAGACCGCTGTGCGCGATGAGGCCGCGATGCCGGTGCCGGAAACGGCAGTCAGTGTGCGACGGCTGCTCGACGGCCCACTGCTCACCGAGGAACAGAAAGCTGAGGCCCGTCTCCGCCACGGGGTGTGGACGGACGCCGACCTGACCACGATGGCGCTGCGCGCGCAGGCTGCGCTGGTGCGCGGTGCGCTCGACGACGAATCGCTGCGCGACGAAGCCGCCGACGTGCTGGATCGCGCAGAAGCGGCGGCGCTGCGGGGTGAACTCGACGCGGCGCTTGCGCTGCTGGCCGGGCAGGGCGGCATCCGCGCGATCCGCATCCGGGCCGAGGCGCTCGAGCAGCTCGGGCGGTTTGATGCTGCCGACGCGGCGCTCGACCCGCTCGTGGCAAGGCTCGGCTCGCGGGAAGTGACCTCCGGCGACGAACTCGCCGAGGGGGTGCGGGCGCTCATGGTGCGCAACCGCCTCCGCGGCCCGGGCCGCGCCGGGCAGGCGGGGGCCGACTTCCAGACGCTCATGCAGCTGCTGGGCAGAGCGAAAAACGAGCTCGATCGGCTATCGTGGAAGGCGCGGCTCGTCGAAGCCGAGGTCCTCTGGGAGAAGAACAACGCCGAGGAATCGCGGGCGGCGGTGCTCGAGGTGCTGCGGCTCAACCCCCGCTGCGCGCGCGCGTGGCGGCTGCTCGGCGATATGGCGGTCGCCGGGTTTGACTTTGACCGCGTCGAGCGCGTCGCGCTCCGGCTGGACCTGCTGGCCGCGGGCTCGCCCGGCGCGGCGGTGGTGCGCGCCAGGGGCGCGCTGCGAAGGCGCGATCCGGGGCTGGCCGGCGACCTGCTCAACGCGGCGCTGAAACGCTACCCGCAACACCGCGAGCTGCTCGCGGTGCAGGCTGCAACCGCGGCGGTGCGGTTTGATACCGAACGCACGGCGGCGTTGCTCGCGGCGTTTGATGCGCTCAACGACCACGAACTCGCTGCACAGGGCGCAGCGGATGACGAGGGTGTAACAACCGACGCCGGCTCTCCCCTCGCGTTGCTCGCGGTGGGGGCGGCGCTGGCCGAGGCGCGGCAGTACGCCGAGGCCGCGGCGTATCTCGAACGAGCCGCAGCGAGGCAGCCGACGCTGGCGTTGCCATGGATCGAGCTCGGTTTGCTCGAGATGCAGGCCGGGCGCGACGTGCGCGCGCGGGATGCGCTGGAAAGAGCGATCGCGCTGGATCCGTTCAACGTGCGCGCGCGGAACAGCCTGGCGCTGGTCGAAGAGATCGGCTCGTTCGCCGAGGTCGAGAGCGAGCATTTCGTCGTGCGGTACAAGCCGGGGCTCGACGAGGTGCTGGCTGTCGAGATGCTGCCGGTGCTTGAAGCGATCCACGCCGAGGTGTGCAGCCCGGCGATGTTCGACCACGAGCCGGCCGTGCCGACGGTGATCGAGGTGATGCCCGACCACGCGAGCTTTGCGGTGCGGATCACCGGGATGACGCAGATCCACACGATGGCCGCGGCGACCGGGCCGGTGATCGCGATGGAGACGCCGCGCTCCGGGCCGGGCAGCCGGGCGGGGCCGTACGACTGGGCGCGGACGGTGCGGCACGAGTACATTCATACGGTGACGCTCTCGCGGACGCGCAACCGCATCCCGCACTGGTTTACCGAAGCGGCGGCGGTCTGGGGCGAGGGGCTGCCCAGGCGGGCCGAGTGGTGGACACTGCTCGCGCGCGCGCATGAGACCGACACGCTGTTCGACATGGACACGATCAGCCTGCGGTTTGTGCGGCCGATCAAGCCGACCGACCGCACGCAGGCGTACGCCCAGGGGCACTGGATGTACGAGTACATGGTCGAGCGGTTCGGCGTCCGCGCGCCGCTGGCGCTGATGGACCTGTACGCCGAGGGCGTGCCCGAGCGGGAGGCAATGGAGCGCGTGCTCGAGATATCGCCCGAGGAGTTCTTCGAGGACTTCAAGGTGTGGGCGCGGGGCGAGATGGTCGCGGTCGGGATCATGCTTGCCGACGGCGTGCCCTCACTTGACGAGCTGGTGCCCGAACCCGAGCACGCGACGCGCGACGAGATCGAGGCGTTGCTCGTCGAGCACCCGGGCCACCCGGACTTGCTTCGGTTGGCGGTGCGGCTGGAGCTGGATGAGTCCGAAGACGGGCGTCCGACGGCGGCGATGGTGCCGATGCTCGAGCGCTACGCGGCGGCGCGGCCGGTGGATCCGATGCCGCGACGGCTGCTGGCGAGGTTGGCGCTCGAGGGGGGGGTGGAGGCGATGGAAGATGCCCCCGAGCGCGCGATCGAGCACCTCGAGTTTCTCGACGCCCGCGAGATGCGCTCGCCGGCGTACGCGCTGGCGCTGGCCGAGCGGTACGCCCGGATCGGCGAGATGGACGACGCATGGAGCAAAGCCCGACGGGCGACGATGATCGCGCCCTTTGATGCTGACACGCGGGAGCAGGCAGCCCGGATCGCGCTGCTCAAGGGTGATCTGCAAGCGGCCGAGCGCGAGCTGATGGCGCTGGAAAGAATCGAGCCGGACCGGGATATCCACAAGCGGCGGCTCGAGGCGGTGCGGGCCAAGCTCGCGGGGTGAGGTTCGGCGGCGTGATGAGGGTTTTCGGACGTGGGGGTATTGGGCTTTGCCCAGAGGGCTCCTCGCTTGCGCGTCGGGCTTGGTGTGGGGGGCGTGCTCCCATTCCTGCTCGGGCAGCGGTCCTAGAGTTTGCCATGCCCGTCAATAAACAGAAGCGAGCCCGTCCCGGGAGTCCCGGCGCGGGGGAGAACAGCCGACCCGGCGAGGTCCGGCTGCAGCGGTACCTTGCCGACGCCGGGGTGGCGTCGCGCCGGCACAGCGAGCTGCTGATCACCGAGGGGCGGGTCAAGGTCAACGGCCGAACCGTCCGCGAGCTGCCCGTGTTTGTCGTTCCAGACGAGGACCGCGTGCAGGTGGACGGCACCCCGATCGCCGGCGCCGAGCGGCGGGTCTACATCATGCTCAACAAGCCGACCCGCACGCTCTCGACGGTCGAGGACGAGCCCGGCGCCGCGCGGCGGACGGTGCTCGACCTGGTCGATCACCCCTCCGGCGCACGGCTCTATCCCGTGGGTCGGCTCGACTTTGACACCCGCGGCCTGGTGCTGATGACCAACGACGGCGAGCTGGCCAACCGGCTGACGCACCCGAAGTTTGGCGTCGAAAAAACCTACCACGCGGTGGTGAAGGGGTACATCGACGCCGAGGCGCTGGCGAAGCTCGAGAAGGGGATCTATCTCGCGGAGCGCCGCGAGGGGCGGACGGTCGGCGCGGTGCGCGCAGGGCATGTGCGTCTCAAGCTGGTCAGGCGGGATCGGGAGCGGACGATTCTGGAGCTTTCGCTCAAGGAAGGCCGCAACCGGCAGGTGCGGCGGATGCTCGCGGCGGTCGGGTGCCCGGTGAAGAAGCTCGAGCGGGTGGCGATCGGGCCTTTGAAGCTCAAGGGGCTGGCCAGCGGCGAATGGCGTGAACTCAGCAACATCGAGGTACAGATGCTTCGGCGAGCGGTCGAGAGAGGCGCGAAGAAGGCAGCCACCGGACCCAACGCCCCGAGACAGGGCAAGCCCGAGCGCCCCGGGTGGAGCAGCCGCAAGCCCGGCGGAGGGCGACGGGAGGGCTCGGCGTGAGCGCGCGCAGCGGATTCTCGAAGCAGGCCGAGAGCGTGCTGGCGTGGTGGAGGCCGCGGCTGCGGATTCTGCGTCGGGCGGTGCGGGTCGTCTCGGCGAGCCACATCACACGCATGTCGGCGGCACTCGCCTACCGGACGGTGTTCGGGCTGATCCCGGTGCTGGCGATCGGGGTCGCGGTGTTGGGCGGGTTTGCGAGCAACGAGCAGGTCACGGCTGCGGTGACGCGCGTGCTTGATCTGACCGGGCTCAACGAGATCGTGGTCAACCCGGTGGACGAAAGCACCGGGCACGGCGCAGCGGCTCCCGACCCGGCAGGTGGAGCTGTGGGTGAATCTGCAACAGATCCATTCACAACAGATCCATTCACAACAGACCAGCCCATACCAGCGGTTGCCGAGTCAGCTGCTCACAGCACAGCCCTCGACGAGTGGTTGCAAGAGCTTGTGACCAAGGTCCGGGGGGTCTCGTTTGTCGCGATCGGGCTGACGGGCCTGATCATGCTCGGATACGCAGCGATCTCGTTCATGGTCGAGATCGAACGCTCGGCCAACCAGATCTACAGAGCGCCCACCGGGCGCTCGTGGGTCCGACGGGTGACGCAGTATTGGACGACACTCACGCTCGGGTCGCTGTTTCTGTTCGGGACGTTCTCGGTCGGGACGCGGATGACCGAGTGGGTCGAGGCGTTCGGGGGCAAGACCTTCTCGATCGGTGCTGAGGCGGCGGGGGTCGGGGTCAATATTCTCATCAACTTCGTGCTGCTGTTCTTTGTGTATATGACGGTGCCCAACGCCCGGGTCGCGTTCAAGTCGGCAGCCGGGGGGGCGATCCTGGCGGCGACGGTGTGGGAGCTGGGCAAGTGGGGGTTTCAGTTTGTGGTGATGAACTCGTCAGCGCAGACGTTGTACGGCGCGTTGGCGTTGGTGCCGTTGTTCTTGCTGTGGGTCTATATCACGTGGATCATCGTGCTGTCGGGGTTGCAGTTGAGCTACATGTTCCAGCACTTCCGGGCGTTCGCGGTCGAAGAGGAGACCCGCGAGGGCCCGATCCTGATCGACCCGCTCACACTCGTGCGCGTGGCGGCCGAGGTGGCGCGGGGGTTTGGCGAGGGCAAGACCTCGTCGGTCGCGGCGGTCTCCCAGGCGGTCGGCCTGGACGAACAGGCGTCGCTCGACATCCTCGAACGGCTCAGCAAAGCCGGCGTGCTGCACGAGGTGCCCGAGGGGCAGGGCCGCGAGGCGTTCGCGCTGGCCAGACCCGCCGAGCAGATCGGGACCCGAGAGCTGCTGGAGCTGGCGGCCCAGATGAGCGTGGGTGGACGGGTCGCGGCCGAGGAAGGCAAACTCGGCGAACTCCGGCGGGCGCAGCTTGACGCGGCGGGCGGGGTGACACTTGCCGACTTGGTCGGCGAAGCGGCTGGGGGCGTGCCGGGAGGGCGTTTGGGCGACCGTGATGCGACGGGTGCAGGGAAAACCCAAACAAGTAGCGAATAACAATCGGAAGCGTGGTGGTCCAGTGCAGTTTTTTGCGCTAGGCTCTCTCCCTTTTCTCGGGGTTGATTTCAAGGCCCGGCTGCCGGGTCGCGGTGGTTCGAGACGGCGCTTGTGCCGATGACACCGGGAGTTTCCGGGTCGAAGGCGTGCAACGCCCCGCGCCGGAGCAGAGAGAAAAGAGACAGGAGCACGCATGGAGGTTGTCCGGGTCCCCGAGTTCAATATTTACCTTGCCGATCGTCCGGGCGAGCTGGCGGGGGTGCTCGAAGCGCTCGCCGCAGCCGGGGTGCGCGTGACCGCGTTGTCGGTGGTCGAACAGACCGGCAACGACGTCGATCACAAAGGGCTGGTCCGGCTGTTGGGCGAGCCTGTCGAGGCTGTTCGGCGGGTCTGCGAGGGCGTGACCGACACCGGGGCCGGCCCGGTGATGGAGGTCGAGGTGCTGGTGGTCTCGCTCGGCGAGCACGCCGGGCGGTTCCGCGAGGTCGCGGTCAAGCTCGCCGACGCGAAGGTGAATGTCCGGTATGTGTACCAGTGCCCCTCGCCCGACGGCGGCACCGTCCGGTGCGTGCTGCGGGTGGAAGACACCGACAAAGCCGAGCAGGTCATCGGGGAGCTGGCGCGGCTCTCCGAAGGGCCCAACACCGGTCTGGGTGGAGCGGCCGGGGCGGCGTGAAGATCGGGCTGTCGGGAGCACGCCGGGGGCAATCGAGCGAGGCTCGCGGCACGGGGCTCGCTGCGGCGGCTCGGCACCCGTAGAATGCTGCGCACGACCGGCCGATGAGGATGATTGAAGAGGCCCGACCAGCCAGGAGCACCCGATGGGAATCGAGACCGCACTGCCGACCGACGTGATGCTGACCACCCAGTTGCAGCGGGTGATCAACTGGTCGCGGCGGAGTTCGATCTGGCCGCTGCCCTTTGCGACCGCCTGCTGCGGCATCGAGCTGATGGCGACCGCGTGCAGCCGGTTTGACCTGGCGCGATTCGGGGCCGAGGTCATGCGGTTCAGCCCGCGGCAGAGCGACCTGTTGATCGTCGCCGGTCGGGTCGGGATCAAGATGCTGCCGGTGTTGCAGCGGATGTACGAACAGATGACCGAGCCCAAGTGGGTGATCTCGATGGGCGCGTGTGCCTCGACCGGCGGGGTGTTTGACACCTACGCAACGGTGCAGGGGTGCGACCAGTTCATCCCGGTGGACGTGTATATTCCCGGGTGCCCGCCGCGACCCGAGATGCTGATCGAGGGCGTGATGGCGATCCAGCGGATCATCGACGAGGACCGGATCCCGCCCAAGGGCCCCGACGGCAAGCGGGTGCCGCTGGGCATCGCGGTCTCGCCGAACTACACACCCAAGCCGCAGCCGGTCGGGTTGACGGTGGGGAGCTGACCGCTGCGCGTTCCGGCCGCGACCTTCTCGCAAAATGATCTGATACGCATGGCGAGGTCGCTACGCCTTGACGAGGCGGTCGCCCATGTCGGCTGCGAACGCTCGCAGCGCGTTGCGGGTGTCGACGACCAGCGGCGCGTGCTGCGCGATCAGCGGGTAGTCGAACGCTTTGTGGTCGGTCACGAGGATCGTCGCGTCGCAGGCTGCGAGGGTCTCGGGGGTGAGCTCGATGCTCGTCATCCCCAGGTCGTAGTTGCGCATTGGGTGGGTGCTCGGCACATGCGGGTCGGCGTATTGCACCGTCGCGCCCGCAGCCCGGAGCAACGTGATGATTTCCATCGCCGGGCTCTCGCGGACATCATCGACATCGGGTTTGTAGGCAAGCCCGAGCACCAGCACACGGGCGCCCGCGAGCGGCCTACTGCGTACGCCGAGGGCCTCACGCGTGCGCTCAACAACGCGCCCGGGCATGGCGCGGTTGATCTCGCCAGCGAGCTCGATAAAGCGGGCGGGAGCGCCGACTCGGGCGGCTTTCCACGCCATATAGAAAGGATCGATCGGGATGCAGTGCCCGCCGAGCCCCGGGCCGGGGTAGAAAGGCATGAAGCCAAAGGGCTTGGTGCGGGCCGCGTCGATGACCTCCCAGATGTCGATGTCCATCGCGGCAAGCGTCTGCTTCATCTCGTTGACCAGCGCGATGTTGACCGCTCGGAAGATGTTTTCAAGCAGCTTGGCAGCCTCGGCGACCTCGGCGCTGGCGACCTCGACGACCTCTTCGACCGCGCGGCGGTAGAGGGCCGCGGCGAGGGCGGTCGAGTGTGTGTCCAATCCGCCGACGAGCTTGGGTGTGGTGCGTGTCGAGTGGCTTGTCCGGCCCGGGTCTTCGCGCTCGGGGGAATAGGCGAGGAAGTAGTCACGGCCGAGTTCGAGCGGAGCGGGCGCGTGGGCACGGATCGCCTCGGCAAACTCTCCCCGCGTGGTGCCGGGGTAGGTGGTCGACTCGAGGACGATGAGTTGCCCGGGGCGGAGTGTCGCGCCGATCTGTTGGCCCGCGCGCACGACAAAGCTCAGGTCGGGGTTGCGATCTTCATCGAGCGGCGTGGGGAGGCACACGAGAATCGCGTCGGGCTCGGCGAGGCGCGCAAAGTCGGTAGTCGCGTCGAAGCGGTCGCTGGCGGCGAGGTCGCGGGTGAGGGTCTCGCCAAGGTGCTTGAGGTAGTTGGTTCCCGCAGCCAGGGCGTCGATCTTGGCGGGGTCGATGTCGAACCCGAGGACGCGGTAGCCCGCGGCGTGCATCGCGTGGGCGAGGGGGAGCCCGACATAGCCCAGGCCGATGATGCCGACGAGGGCGTTGCCGGAGGTGATGCGGCTGTGGAGAGTGTCGGGCACGATGCGGGGATTCTAGTTCACGCTTCGTCGATGAAGTCGCGGATTGCTTTGATGAGCCCGGGTGAGGCAAAGGGCGGGATCGGTTCGGCGGCTTGCAGGTCTTTGAGCGAGTCGAGGATCGCGGGGAGTTCGGTTTCGTCTTGGGCGACAAAGACGCCGGGGCGGCCTTTGAACCGCTCGGCGGTTGAGAGTTGGTGGTCGTTGCGCTGTTCGCCCAGGTCGGCGCGGCGGGGCATGATGACGATCGGCTTGCCATAGGTGAGCGCGGTGAGGATGGACCCCATCCCGGCGTGGGCGACGATGGCGTCGGCTGCGCGGGCGCGCTCGGCGAACTCGGTCGGCTCGATGAAGGCTTTGTGTTCGATGTGTTTGGGCACAAACTCGCTCGGCCCGATCTGAGCGAAGACCTCGGGCGTCGGGGTGGTCGAGCCGGCCCACTCGTCGATGACGCGGAGCATGCGGTCAAAGGCAAGCTGGGTACCGACGGTGACGAAGATCATCCGAGCACGCTCCCTTCGTACCGCCGGCTGCCGGCGACGGCGAGGTCGGGCCACGGGGTCAGGTGCAGATCGGCGTATCTCTTGGCGAGTGATCCCGCCAGCGAGAACGAGTCCTCGGCTGCCATCGAGTCCACCCAGATCGTCTTGCCGCCGAACAGCTTTCCGAATCGCAGGGCAAAGTAACCTGGAGCGGCACCGGTAGAGATAATAACGCGAGGGTGCAGCCGAAGGAGCAACCAGAATATTCGGATCGCCATGAGAATGACACCCGCCTTATTCCAACGGCTCGCGTCGCGGACGATGTGCAATCGTGCCTCGGAAGCAATCGAATCGGCGTGCCCGGGTAGCGAGGTAAGGTAGTGCGTTTCGCAGGACGACCACGCGGGGCTGAGCCTGAGAAGTTCGATGAAATGCCCCCCGCCCGATGCAACCGCGAGTATTCGTTTCTTCTTTCGCGTCATCCCCCGCTCCTAAGAACAATGTGTACGAGTATCATAGGACACTTCCTTCCCACCGAGGCCCGCCGGGCTGGGCGAGGTCGGGCCACTGGGTGAGGTAGAGATCGGCATACTTACGGACCATGGTGCCGGTGAGCGAGAGTTCCTCAGCGTTGGCGATTGAGTCAACCCAGATCGTGCGCGCGCCGAGGATTTTGCCAAAGCGCAGCGCAAAGTAGCCAGCTGCTGCTCCGGTCGAGACGATGACCTGCGGTCGAACTTTGAGGAGTGTCCACCCGACTCGGAGCGCCATGCGGGCGATGCCGATCTTGTCCCAGCGGTTGGCGTCGTTGACCAGGTGGAGTCTGGCTCCGGGTTCGAGATCGTTGGCGTAGTCGGCGATGGTCGAGAGATAGTGGACTTGGCAGTGTGCCCACGCGGGGCGCATGCGGCGGAGCTGGACGAAGTGTCCGCCGCCGGATGCGACGGCGAGGATGCGTGTCTTCTTCGCGCTCATGCCGCGACTCCGTTGGTGGTGTCCGATGGTACGGATGGGAGGTTCTTCATCGCCGCCCCGGCCTTGTGCCACTCGCGGCGCCGGCGGAAGATCGTGCGCCAGGTTGAGGCAAGTTCGCGGTGCGCGGGACGGAACGGCGCGAGCAGCGAGCTGCGGGCGAGTTTGTTGAGCGTCCAGAGGTCGAGGCAGCGGATGCCGATCGCAGCTTTCCACGCGGGCCAGTGCTTGGTGAGGAGTTGGGCTCGCCCCTTGTACTGGCGGATGGTCTGCTCGATGACGACGCGGTCGGAAGCCCCGCCGTAGTGGATGATGGTGGCGTCGGGGACAGCGACGGGGTGTGCGTCGTGCTTGAGCGCGCGCATGCAGAGGTCGAACTCCTCGGCGTACATGCGGAAGTGCTCGTCGAAGCCGTCGAGAGTGTCCCAGAGTGTGCGCTCAATAAGCAGGAAGCAGCCGGAGATGATGGGGACCTCGCGGATGGTGGTGCGGTCCCACGAGCCGAGGGATTCGGGATCGAAGAAGGGGGAGTTCTTGAAGACCGCAGCGATCCCCGAGGCGCGGCAGAACATGCTCCAGAGTGTCGGCTTGCCCCAGGCGCTCATGGCGTTGAGCGAGCGGTCGGGGAAGAGGGTGCGGCCGCCATAGAGCTTGTGGTTGGGATGGGATCTGGCGTATTCGACGAGTGTGTCGATGGCGTGGTCGAGTGTAACGGTGTCGGGGTTGAGCAGGAGGAGGTAGTCGCCGGTCGCTTCGCGTGCGGCGAGATTGTTGGCGGGCCCGAAGCCGATATTGTCGCTGCGGATGAGGCGGATGTCGGGGAACGCCTGGGCGATCGCGTCGGCGGAGTTGTCGGGGGAGTCGTTGTCGACGACGATGATCTCTGCGCGCACGCGGGTGGTTTCGCGCAGGGCCGAGCGAATCGCTTCGAGCGTCAGCTCGCGGGTGTTGTAGCTCACGATGATGATGGAGACGTCCATGGTGTGGTTGTTATGCGGTGAGTCTGCGGGCGAGTTTTTTCGCGAGCATTTTCGGGTCGCGTCGGTCAACATCGGTCACACGGTCGGTGGGGATATCGGAGACCAGCCGCGATATCTCGGAGAAGGTTGATCGGCTCGCGTAAACGAGAGCGTCGCAGCGGGCGAGGAGGTACATGTCGAGGAGGGCTTCGGTGCCGTTGGCGATGGGGTCGGTGCAGTCGGTGTTCTGGTGCATGGTTGCACCCTCGGGCGGGAACCACTTGGGGGTGGTGATGACGCGGTCGAACTTGGCGCGGTAGTCGTCCTCGACGCGGCGGTTGTCGGTGGCGAGAAAGATGGCAGCGCCGGGGAGGCGGGCGAGTTGGGCGCGGGCGGCGGCTTCGAGCTTGCCCAGGTCGGTGGTGCGGTCGGAGTAGCGGACATGGACGCCGACGGTCGGGCCGGGGAAGTGCTCGGCGTGGAAAGACTCGATCTGTGCGCGCAGGGTCTGTGTGAGCTGGAGTTCTTCGCGGAGGGCTTTGCGCGAGATATCTTCGACGCTCAGGTCGGCGTAGCCGGGGAGGTGTTTGCGGGCGAGGCGGGCGACGGCCTCGAAGCGTCCCATGTAGTACCAGAAGACCGCGGTGGGTTGGGAGTAGTCGGCGCGGGTGGGGTCGATGGAGTACTTTTTGTGGATGGTGAGGCTTGAGTGTTTGTCGGGGTCGTAGGTGTGGAGCATTTCGCTGACGGACTTGTCGAGGTGTCCTTGCCAGACCGGGGGGACGATCTCGTGCTCGTCTGCGGGCGGATCGCGGAGGGCTGCGGGGTTGTCAAAGAAATGAAAGAACGAGTTCTCGCGGTTTCGGGAGTACGCCTCGTCGCGCCAATCGACGAAGGGGTCGCGGCCGACGGCTTTGGCCCACAGGATGCCGCTGGCGGCGCAGAGCATGCGGTTGCCCATGCCGCCTTTGGTTTTGATCACGCAGACGGGCGTGCTTTGAGATTGAGGTGCGTGAGAAGTCATAGGTGAGGGATGTAAAGCAGTTGATGCCTGCCGTCATGGTTTCTGGAGGGTAGCGATCTTGTCTGGTGTCGCGGCGATGAGGTTTGCTGTTCCGGTTGCGATGGTGCTCACAAACTCGGCGAAGTCGTCGACCGGGTCGAATGCTTCAGAGCATATTGCGTATTGCGAATCCGAGAGCAGCTGGGCCAGGCTGTGCAGCTTGTCTTTTGGGGTTCTGGCCATGACCTCAAAGACAATGACGGGGCGTGAGGTCTGAATAAGGTTATTGGCACCCATGATAACTTCGAGCTCTGAGCCGTCGGTGTCTACTTTCAGCAGGTCGATGGTTTTGCCCTCGAGCACAGTGTCGAGCGAGACGAGATCAACGTTCTGCCTGGTCGCGGTGTCGGTGCCGTCGAGTCGGTACCCGCAGGGGAACATGAGTTCGAGCGAGCCGTTGGAATCGCCGACGGCTGCTCGGACGGCGGTGATGTGCTCAAATGTGTTCAGGGCGATGTTCTTTTGCAGCCGCGCGAAGGTCCAATCGCTGGGCTCGAACGCCCATACTTTGCCGGTGGACTGCACGGCGTGCGCCATGGTGAGTGTCAGCCAGCCGATGTTTGCTCCGACATCGACGGCGGTCATTCCCGGCTTGAGGGCGCGCCTGATGAGGGCTGTTGTGGTCGGCTCGAAGGTGCCGGTCATCAGGATTGTCGAGTCGATCCACTGGGCGGTGTTCAGCGACATGCGAAAGTCGGGGAGGTCTCGGGTGACGTCTCGCTCGCCCTGCACTGCGGAGATGAACTTGGCGATCGATGCGCTGAGGTGGGGATGGAGAGGAGATGCTCGATAGAGAGCGAGAGCTTTGTTGTATGCGACCTGCTTGAGGCTTCGCGTGCGGTGACTCATGATCGTGGTCCTCCCCTTTGGAGCGAGCCGCCCGCCGCGTTGTACGGATTCGGGCGTGGCTTGGGAGGAATGATAGATGCCAGGGAGACGCCCATGCCCAGGAGGAATCCAAAGAGGACGAACGCCGACCCCCAGAGGTGGACGGTGACCGCGGCGATGGAGAGGCCGACGAAGGTGACGAGCCAGCCCATAGCGAACGGCCGCAACGGTTTGTAGGGGACGCGGATTACGCGGATGATGGTCCACAGCGTGAGGGCGATGAGTGTGAGGGCACCGGGGACGCCGTAGCGCAGGGCGGTGAGGAGCCAGAACGCATCGACGCTGGTGTTGTGCCACCACTCGGGGGCGGTGGTCCAGGGGTTGAACCCGATGCCGAAGATCGGGGTGAGGCGGACCTGGGCAAGGCCGATGTCCCAGATCAGCTTGCGGTCGTACCCGGTCTGGGCGTTGAATGTAAGGTAGTGGACGAAGACCGTGAGCGGATCGCGGTTGGAGAGGGCGTCGACTGCGATGTAGGCGGCGAGCGCGCCGGCGAGCAGCACCCACCAGCGGCCTTTGATTCCGCGGGTGACGACGTCCCAGCCGAGGATGCCGAGTTGGACGGTGCAGGCCATGAGCGGCCCGGTGGAGAGAGACGTGAAGGCGGCGCCGACCACCGCGGCACACCGCCAGACGCGGCGGAACCCGAGTGCGCGTCGGGCGGGGGTGAGGTACCAGGTCATGCCCAGGGCGCTGGCGGCGAAGACACCCCAGAGGATGGGGTGATCGAAGGAGGTGAATGCGCGGGTGAGCCCGAACCGGGGTGTGACGCCGCCGAGGTAGCGCGAGCCGAAGACGCTGCCGAACGCTTCGCGGATGATGTGTTTGCCGGTCAGCATCTCGGGGATTGCCAGCAGGGCGAGGATGAAGATAATGAGCAGCAATCGTCGTAAAAAGTAGAGTATGTGGGCGGGGCTCACGATGAGTGCGCGGCCGAGCAGGTAGCTGCCGAGGAACTCGATGGTGTAACTCCCGGCGGCTTCGATGGACATCGAGTTGATGCCGTGGACCTTGGCGAGTGCGATCCATGCCCATGCGACGTGGAGCAGCGCGAGGCCGTCGAGGACTTTGAGCCCGAGCCTGCGGTCGCTCATGACGCGGAGTGCGGCGGGGACGATGGCGAGCATCAGGAGGAGGCGCTGTGGGCTGAGGACCAGCGGCCCGAGGTTGAACTGTGCTTCGGGGGGCAGCGCGAGCGCGAGCAGGAAGCCGGTGATGAGCCAGCGGTCCCGCGTGGGCACGAAACCGAGGGCCGCGGTCCGTCTCGGGGCCGGGGTGATTGGTTGACCTCGCGACGGGGTGCGGGGTGCGGGTTGTATCGAGGCGGCCTGCATCGGCTAGGGCGCCCCTCGGGGTTTGATGCCGCGCAGGATGACCTGGTAGGCGAGGAACTCGCGGAAGAGCCCGAGGGTGAGGGCGTTGCAGACCCGTTCGCGCGAACGCCAGAGGCGGTAGTCGATCGCGTCGGTGGTCAGGCCGACGTCGGTGAACCATTCCTGGATGAGTCGGCGGGTGGTGATGCGGACGTGGGTGGTGTCGAAGATTCCGGCGTCGGTGTAGCGGATGTGGCCGTGGAGGAAGAGCTGGCGGAGGACGGTGTGGTGGCGGAAGTTGGGGACGCTGATGATGGCGCAGCCGCCGGGGGTGAGGCGGGCGACGTGTTCGCGGAGGATGGGGACGGGGTCGACGATGTGCTCGAGCACGTCGGCGTAGAGGAGGCAGTCGAAGGAACGGTCGGCGAGCTGGGCGTTGATCTGATTGACATCTCCTTCGAGCATGTCGAGGCCGTTGTCTCGTGCGGCGGCGGCGGCGACGGGGTCGAGCTCGATGCCGGTGACGGTGAATCCGCGTTTGATGAGTTCGGCTTCGGTGCGCCCCGAGCCGCAGCCGACGGAGAGGAAGGTGCGGGCCGAGTCGGGGATCATCGCGAGAACATCGGTGCGGAGGTGGACGAAGTATTTTTTACGACCCTCGCTTGGTGCGGGGTCGGTGGTGGTAGGGGGTGTGGTGGTGGGGGTTGGCATGGTGCGTGGTGCCCGGGGTTGTTTGATTTGTGTTGCGCTCATGGTGCCTCCGTGCGTTCCCAGTTGCCTGTTGATTCGTTGTAGGTTCGGATGGGTTTGGCGGGCGTTCCCGCGACGATGGTCATGGGTGGGACGCTTGAGGTGACGACGGCGTTGGCGGCGATGATGCTGTTGCGGCCGACGCGGAGTTCGCCTCGGTTGGCGACGACGCACGCGCCAAAGCCGATCCAGCAGCCGGTCTCAATGACGATGGTGCCGCCGTCGGTGACCCCTTGGTGGAGGATGGGGGTGGTGACATCTTCATAGGCGTGGGCGTGGTCCATGATGAGAACCTGAGGCCCGGTGACGATCGCCTCTTCGATGCGGATCGAGTTTTTGGCGCTGATGACATTGTTGCGGCCGATCGCGCAGCCTTTGGCGATGGTGAGGGCACCGTCGGCGGCGTCAACCTCGGGGACGTTGAGCCAGGTGGATCGTTCGAGCACGCACCCGGCGGCCAGGTGGATCTGGCCGGGCGCGCTCTGGCGGAAATCGACGGACCAGTGAAGCCACGCGGCGGGATCGACCCCCGACCATCCTCCGAACCTCCGCATCCAGGCGACACGGGCACGTGAGATGGCGTTACTTGCTTTCATTGGTGGCACACGGCTCCGGCGTTGTGGTCATCGGCGAGGTCGGGGGGTGAAGTTTGAGGAACCTTGCAACGAGCTCCCGAGCGTGCGGATCGAGAGCGAGAACGCCGAGTGCTGCGGTGCCGCCGAGGGTGACGCCGAGACCGGCGCGGAGGACAACGCTCAGGTCGGCGAGGGGGGTGGAGTTGCCGAGCCACCACGCGCCGACGAACCCCAGGCCGACCGCGAGGAAGGGCAGGAGGAGTGGTGTCGCTGGGGCGGCGAGCTTTCGGTGGTTGAAGGCGAGCGAGATCGCCAGGGCCAGGGCCTCGCCGCTGGCGCCGACCGCGAGCACGATCCACGCCTGTGAGCCGGATTTTGCGAGGGCCAGCCCGAGCCCGACGGCTGCGGCGCGGGCGATGTTGCCGAACATGGGCGAGAGGGTGAACCCCTCGGCGACGGCGATGACGGTCGGGAAGGTGCGGAGGATGCGGATGGCTTGTCCGATGCCGAGCCAGGCGGCAAAGGCGGCGGTGAGGTGGTATTCGTCGCCGAAGATCGCGCCGACGAAGTCGTTGCCGGCAAACCCGAAGAGGACAGCCATCCCCAGCGCGGGGGCGGCGAGGAGGCGGACCCCTGTGGCGAACTGTCTGTTGCGCGCGGGGCGGTCATTGCGGAGTGAGGCGAGCTGAGGGACACCGAGCGAGAGCCCGACCCGGCCGATGATTGCGGCGGGGGTCCATGCGAGGAGGAAGGCGGCGGAGTATGCGCCGAGGAGCTCTTTGCCGTAGGTGTTGGCGATGACGATGCGTTCGCCGTGGAGGACGACGAACATGAGTGCGCCGTCGGCGAGGAGGGGGAGCCCGAAGGTGAGGAGTTGTTTGAACTTTGCGCGGTCGTAGGCGAGTCGGTAGGGCTTGCGTGCGACGACGTGAGAGAGGGCGACCGAGAGGGCGGCGTTGGCGATGAGGAGCCAGAGGAGGGCGCGGAAATCGTTGAGCCACCACGCCATGGGGAGTGCGGCGAGGGTGGTCACGATCTGCGGCAGGGCCTGTGCGGTGATGAACGCTTTGAATCGGAGTTCGCGTTGGGCGAGCCAGATCTGGTTGTGGGTGAAGCCGCGGAGGAGAGGGACGATCCCGACCATGCGGAACGCCCAGGTTGCTTCGGGCATTTTCATGAGGGACGCGAGGGGCCCGGCAAGGAGGACGAGGAGCAGGCCGCCGACGGCGCCGCGGATCATGGAGATGCCGTTGGCGACGTCGAGCCAGGCGTTGCCGTCCTCGCCGTGGGATCGGGTGAGGAATCGGCCTGCGCCCAGGTCTGAGAGCATCTCGACGAGGGAGATGCTCATGGCGAGCGCGGCGGCGATGCCGAACTGGTCTGGTGCGATGACGCGGGCGACAAGGAAGTTTCGGAGGAGCCCGCAGAACTGGGCGACCATCTCACCGACGATGAGTGTGGTGCCGCCTTTGAGGAGTTGTCCCTTGCGTGGTGTCATCGGGGTGAGGAGCGGGAGTGTCGGGTTGCGGCCGGGTCATACTTGGAGAGCGAATCTCGCGGGTGCTCTTTCTCTTCGGGTTCGCTTGCCCAGTCCGTTGCGGCTTAGCGGGGCTGTACCCAGGGCACGGCACCGCGGCTTGGGGTTGTTGTGCTGGAATAGCCGGGGATCACCGTACCGGTGCCGACGATCATGGACGCGCCCTCCCCGACGTATCCGAACTCGCCGCCGTAACTATTAAGAATGAAGATCGAACCGGTGGTCGGGTTTTCGCCTCTCGGCTCGTCGTAGTTAAAGTGGCAGTGGTCGATACTCACACCCTCGGGTATAGGTCCGAAGTAGTCTGCGGCCTGGAGTCTTTCAAGGACGCAGTTGCGAAAGATAACATTCTTGGCAATAAACTTGCCCGACCCGGCCATGTCGTCTCGCAAGACAAACCGCTGATCCGGGTTCGAGATATGGTAGAACAGGACGTGGTCCTGGGTGGAGTTGAGCTGGCTGAACGGGGGGTCAGACTGGGTGTTCTGGACCGCGATATTGACAAACGCGCAGTTGGTGAACGAGCTGTTGGCGTGATCGAGAAAGATGTTCTGTGTGTCGGCGGTCAGCGAGGAGTTCACGTTGTAGGCGATAATATTCTCGTGATGACCGAAGTACTGGAGGATGTCGGTGTGGTGCGTCAGCACGGTGCCATCGACGTTGTTTGCGGTGGACTGCACGACCATGAGTGAGTTTTGGTACACGTCGCCGGAGATTCGCTCGGCGTGGCATCCGCGGACATAGTTGCAGCGGACGAACGCGTAAAGGATGTCCTCGGCGAGGCTGTCGGTCACGTAGACGCCGCTGAAATCTGTGTTTCTGACCGGGGCGACCGATCCGGGGGGGGAGTATTCCCATCCAAGAGACTGGTACCAGCGGGCGGTGTCGTACCATTGCTGGTCGTTGTCTTCTTTGTACATCTGATACATGTCAGAGAAGTCGAGGCTGATCCGGTGAAACCTGAGCCTTCGGGTCTTGGGGCGCATGAGATCCGTGGTCGATCCGGCGGCGATGACAACTTCATCCCGCTCGAGCGAGGTGTGGGGTTGGATGGTGATCCATCGGTCGTTTTCTACACGCTGTGCTGGGGAATCGATATCGTATCGACCGGCTTCGGTGATGATTATCGTGGCGGCTTCATAGAGCGGGATGTCGCTGTTGCAAATGTTGAGTGCTTTTTGGATCGTGGCGAAGGGGTTGTTTTCGGTGCCGTCGCCGGTGATGTCGTTGCCGGACTTGGCGACGAAGAGTTGCGGTCCGGTCAGTGAGCCCTGGTTGTTGACGTAGAGGAAGAGGGGCGTGAGCAGACGGGGGGTTCCCGCGCCGGCGGGATATGCGATGGCGCGCAGCTCGATTTCTTCGTCGGTCGCGAGCATGGCATCGTCGCCGCGGATCAGGGCGACGTATTCGCGCACTCCTGTGCGCGGGTTGACCTGCATGGTGTCGAGTGAGGCCCATGGTCCGCCTTCGATGGAGATCTCGACACGGTCGATGCCATTCATGTGGAACGCGAGGATCCCGACTGTGAAATCGCCCGAGATCGTCTGGTAGGGGACGACATCCCATCTGGCGATCACTTCGGCGTCGTACCCGGGCTCCGCTTCGTTGCCTTGGGGCGGCGGGACTGGTGTGTCTTCGGTGAACTCCTTGCCTGCGATGAGTGGGATCAGCGCCTCGGGATCGGCCCCGATGTAGTCCCCGGTGTCGTCGTCCTCGCCCCCGGGCCCCCAGCCTCGTCCGACTTGCCATTCCGAAGCGGTGTCAGACGCGACGGCTGCGGGCGCGACGCCCACCGATCGCCCGGGTGTATCGGGGAGGATCAACCGCCCGGCGGCGGGGCTCAGCTGCCGGGTTCCGGTGTAGGGATGGGAGATCCGCACACCGGAGTTGGCGGGTTGGAGGGCAACTCGGCCCGTGGGCGGGCGCGGGGTGAACACCGCGCGCTCGCTCGAAGCTCTCGGCGTCGCGACCCGCCCCTTGCCGCCCCGGGTTGCGCCGAAGACAGGCCGATCGGGCGTGGAAGCGTCGCCTCGGCCTGCTTTCGCGGCTTGGGATGTCTGGCGGACAGCGATGGAGGTGTGTCGGTTTCGCTGGGTCAGCGAGCTGCCGCGGGGCACGCGCATGGAGATCACCGTGCCGTCGGGCCGGGAGATCCGCACGGTTTCGTACTTGTCACTGGTCCGTGAAGGGTCCGACCGAGCAGGAGGGCCGATGGGGTCGATCCTCGCAGCGACGGTCATGCTGCACATGCAGAGCAGCGTGGCTGCGGCTCGAATGCCAAACATGGTACGAACTTGCCTTGTCAGCATGGACTTGCTCCCTCAATCACCACCCAGACATCCATAGCGACTATCGACCGTGGCAGGTTCGCACGTTGCCAGATTCCCCACCTTCACCCGGGTCTGAAGGTGGGCTGCCGTCGTGTTTGACTCAACTCTCGCAAGCGGCACGACCGGATCGCAGAAAGTATTGGCAGAGCGTAGGTTGCGCGAGAGGCAAGGGGTGATAATCCGGATTCGGGCCAGCAGTTCTTGCGCAACTGGCATGTTCGGCCAGCAACGTGCTCGCGGCTTGCGATTCCCTCCCGCACGTCCCTCATTCTACCGAGGACTCTTCCGGGCCGCTTGTTGTGCACCCGAGGAGTAACCCTTTGCCGGACCGGAAACACAGCCCGTTGCAGCGCAGCCGTTCGCGGCCGGGGCTGTCGGTGCCTTCTCGGTTCTTTGAGTCTCTCGAAGCTCGTCAGCTTCTCTCCGGGGGGATGACCGCCGACGAGGTGTATCTTTCGGAGTTGATCAACCGGGCCCGCATGGACCCCGCGGCCGAGGCTGCGCGCCTGGGATTCGATCTCACCGACGGGCTCACCGAGGATGAGCTTGCACTCTTTGGGCCGGTTGAGCCTCTGGCCCTGGATCTCACCCTCGCGGCGGCTGCCCGGGCCCACAGCCTCGACATGGCAGACCGCGGGTTCTTCGACCATATCAATCCCGACGGGCTGAACCCGACCCAGCGCGCCCGGGCTGCGGGGTATGGCGGAGTGGCTGGGGAATCGATCGGAGCGGCACACAACTCGGTCGACGCGCTCTACGAGGCCTGGATGTACACGCCCGAGAACCGGATCAATATTCTGAGTTTGTTCACCTCGTTTGATGAGAGCTTTCATTACGACCAGCTCGGGGTCGGCTTTGCGCTCGACAACCCGTCGGCTGAGGATCACTACACCGTGCTCTTTGGCGACCCGGGCACAGGGTCCACCGCCCGCCTGCTCGGGGTTGTCTACACCGACACCGACCAGGACGAGTTCTACACCAGCGGCGAAGGGCTCGGCAACGTTCGTATCGACGTCGCCGACGCGGGCGCACCCGAGACGGTGGTTGCAACCTTTACCACCGACGCGCTGGGCAACTACCAGATCGAGCTGGGCGACGGCTCGTGGATCGTGACATTTACGGATACCGCGACCGGGCTGCTGGTCGAGAAGTCGGTGACGACCGCGGGCGAGAACGTCAAAGTCGATACAACCGCCGACGAGCTGCACGACCCGCCCATCGACGACGGCGGGGATGGCGGAGGCGATTCCGGTGGCGGAGACAACGGCGGGGATGGCGGGAGCGGCGATGGTGGCGATGGTGGCGATGGTGGTGGGGGTGATGGTGACGGCGGCGGCGGGGATGGCGGCGGAGACAACGGCTCTGACGACCACGCCGACGACGGCGACTATCCGAACGCCACGCTGACGCTTCTTGATGCCGACCACCAAGGTCGGGACAGCGGCGTGGTAGACACGCCAACCGATACCGATCTCTTTTACTTCACCGCCGATATCTCCGGCGAGCTGACTCTTGTCCTGGACGCAACCGGGAGCACGCTGCGTGGCGCACTCACGCTGCAGAGCGACGCCGGGTTGCCGCTCGTTGCCGAGACTGCCAGCGACGCGGGCGGCACGCTGACCCTCGTCTGGAACGTCGCGGGCGATCGGCAGTATTTTGTGGTTGTCGCGGCTGCGGAGCAGGGTTCGACCGGCGCGTACCAGTTTACCATCGAGATCGCTGCGCCGGGTGAAGACAACTCCGACGATGGCGATGGTGGGAACGACGGCGGCGGGGATGGCGGTGGGGGCGGTGGGGGTGGTGGGGATGGCGGCGACAACGGATCAGGCGGCGACGACGGCAACGGCGACGACGGCAACGGCAACGACGGCAACGGCAACGACGGCAATGGGGATGGCTCGGGCGACGGCGACAACCCGCCCGACGAGGACAACCCGCCGGTTGATGCCACCAGCGACAGTGCCGGCAACTTCACCGTGGTCCGCACCGACAGCAACGGCCGGCCCATCCTCTACCTGGAGCAGGCCGACGGTTCGTGGCAGCGCGTGGATCTCGTCGGCGAGGCTGGGGGACCGACACCCGAGGGGCGTTTCTCGACGTTTCTGGATCCTTCTACCGGGCGGTCGTCCATCGTCAGCGCGACCACAGCCGGGCTGGCGATCTATGACCAGGACGACGCCGGGGTGTGGTCGGTGCGCAACCTCTCGACCGAGCTCGACGCGGCGCCGATCGCGTCCAAACCCGTCACCTTTACCACCCGCACGGGGCTGATCTACACCGCCGGGCTTGATGCCGATGGCAATCTTGTGACCTACCGGTACACCGGAGAGGACGACGCAAACGGTCGGCCCGCCTGGGGGTTCGAGGACATCTCCGCTGAGGACCTTGCGCCGCAGGGGCTCGAGCTTCCCGAGCTTGTCGGCTCCTCGCTGATCGCGTACGTCACGGGTTGGAACGCGCTCACCATCGCGGGGCTCGACAGTGAAGGCAACGTGTATGCCGCGTGGTGGGCGCCGGGGCTCGAACTCTGGCGCAGCTCAAACCTCAGCGCCATCACCGGTGCGCCCAAGTACGAAGGGACCATCTCGGCCTATCTCACGCCCTGGAACGGGATCAATATCGCGGGCACCGATGTCAACGGGGATCTGTCGGTGGTGTGGTGGGTGCCGAGCTTTGGCGGCAGATGGCAACTCACCAAGCTCAATCAGGTGCTCGACGGGCCCGACCTGCTCGAAGGCACGATCGCGAGTTGGGTGACGCCTTGGGGCGGGCTCAATATCTCCGGCCTGACCGCGGCGGGCAAGGTCGTGGTGTACTGGTGGACCCCGACCTCGGGTGCCTGGGACATCACGACGCTCAGCGATTTCATCCCGGATGTTGAGCCACCCGCGCAGGGCGTGGTCGGCCACACGTCGAACCAGGGTGTGATCTCGATCATGGGGCTCAGCGACGCGGGCGATCTTGTGCGGTACTGGTGGGAAGCCGGCGAGCCCTGGCGGGGTGAAAACCTCGGCGTGTAGCGGGAGTTGCAGCCTGATCGCAGCGGGATTGCAGCTGGGCGGCGTTCGGGCTGCGGCGTTGCTTGCGTGGTTCGGGCGGCTGATCCCGAAACTCGACAACACCCCCGGCAGGGCTCGAACCTGCGACCTCCGCTTTAGGAAAGCGATGCTCTATCCAACTGAGCTACGGGGGCTTTCTGCAAAAACACCGTGTTTTACAGCCGATTTGACTCTCGGCTCATTTGCGCCTCATGTCCGACGACACCCGTTACGACACCTGCGCGGGTGTCGGCTGCTATACTGGCGGGTGTCGCAAGGAGGCGACGATGCCAGAGGATATCACCACCATCCGGGCCTTGGCCCGACCGACCGCAGCCAAACCGGCGGCGGATGATCGGCCCGCCAAGCCGTACCCGACGTTCCCGCTCTTCCCCCACCGGAACGGCCAGTGGGCCAAGAAGGTCAGGGGGCGGTTCGTCTTCTTCGGGATTTGGGCCGACCCCATGGGTGCCCGGGACCGGTACCTCGCCCAGAAAGACGAACTCCACGCCGGGCTGGTTCCCCGGAGGCGGCCAGCGACGTCGACTCGGGCCCCGGCTTCCGCCTCAGGCACCGCCGCCCCAGCGGCCACCGACGTACCGACGTTGCGAGACCTGGCCAACCACTTCCTGACGGCCAAGAAGCGGCAGAGGGAGTCGGGGGAGCTGTCGCTGCGGTCCTTCGACGACCTGTACCGCACCTGCTCGATGGTGCTCGAGCACCTCGGGCGGCACCGCCGCCTCGACGACATCACGACCGAGGACTTCGGCGGCCTCCGCGCGAGCCTCGGCGAGGGCCGCGGACCGGTGACGCTGGCGATCCACATCCAGCGAACCCGCTCGATGTTCAAGTACGGGTTCGAGGCCGGGCTGCTTGAGCGACCGATGCGGTTTGGCACCGAGTTCAAGAAACCCGCCAAGAGGTCCATGCGGCAGTCCAGGCAGGCGCGGGGACCGCGGATGTACGAGTCGGAGGAGATTGCTCTTCTGCTCGAAGCGGCGGGCGTGCAGCTCCGGGCGATGATCCTGCTCGGGCTGAACTGCGGGATGGGCAACACAGATGTCGCCTCATTGCCTGGCGACGCTCTGGACCTCGACAGAGGGCTGGTGGACTTCCCCCGTCCCAAGACAGCCATCCCCCGCCGCGCGACGCTGTGGCCGGAGACGGTCGAGGCGCTGCGGGCGGTGATAGAGATCCGACCCCAAGCAAAGCTAGCTGATGAGGACAAGCTCGTGTTCATCACCAAGTACGGCCACCGGTGGCTGCGGGTGAAGGCTCCGGGGCCACGGGCCAAGCCGGGTACGCAGGCCGTGACGGTCGATGCGATTGGCTTGGAGTTCGGCAAGCTGCAGCGGCGTTGCGGGATCGAGAGTGGGGGCAGGGGCTTCTACGCACTCCGGCACACGTTTCGGACGGTTGGTGACGAGGTCAACGACCGGCCGGCGATCGACCTGATCATGGGGCATCAGGACAGCAGCGATATCGCTACGCACTATATTGAACGGATCGGCGACGAGCGGCTGCGGCGCGTGACGGATTACGTGCGGCAGTGGGCCCAACGTTCCGTCGTCTGAAGGAGGTGCGATATGAGCAACGAATTCACAGCCTTACAGGCGGAAGAGCTGTCTCCTGAAATAGGCGTGATCGACGCTGCGAAGTTGTTGCCTGGACTTCAGGCAACCGTAACGGTTCTCGATGCGCTGCCGCTGGAACTCGTGCTCGCGAACCTCGGCGAGGGTAACAGGGACGCCATTCTGGATGTGCCAGTGCTGACACCTGAGCGGATGGCGGGGGTCAAGCGACGGCTCGAGTTTCTCTTGACCGAGTTTCGCGCGGAGTCAAAGGTGCATCCCGGTTTGCACCACACACTCATCGTTCACTTCCGCAAGGACGACGAGTGGGTGGATTTCACACCGCTCGACAAAGAGTCATGGACGATGAGTCCGGATCGAGAATCGATCTGCTACGCCTGGCGGCATCCGGCTCTCGCCTTGCGAGGGATCTACCACGCCCGGAGAAACGCAGCAGCCGCCATGCAGGCCTTTGCGAGGCTGGCCGAAGAGGCTACTCATGTCACCAGAGACCTGTTGCAGCACGACGACCAGGTCGGATGCCGGCATCGATGGTTGCTTGAATTGTACCGAACCGCGTGGAATTCGAGCGAACTGTCTGCCGATCCCTACTTGTGGTTGGGCGGGATCCGCATCCCGGACTCCATCTACGATAAAGTCCGCTCCGGGCATCCGCTCGATGGGGTGGAGGCCGCTGTGGCACCGTTTCTGTCCCGACTAGAACGATCACCCAGCTGCTGTTGCCACACGCTATCAGAGGACTGTTTTACTGCATCAGCGCGAAAGATAGCAGCAATTCTTGACTATTTGGTCAGCGGCGCAGGCGTGTGGATGCCCGGGGCTTGGTTCAGTGCCGAGACAGGTGGCGAACTCACGTCCGACACCCTGCTCAAGGCGCAGAACTCGAAGCACAATCCAGTCACAGCCCGAAAGGTGCGTGGGCATTTTGAGTATGAGGTACGGAGTGTGTGCCGAAGATTTTCGAGGCGCCGGAAGCAGATACTCGACGGTCTGAACTGACCGGACACAGTCGAGACGAGCTTTTCGTTCACGGCAAGCCGGAAAACTGCCGGAAAATCGACGCCGAAGAAGGAAACCCGGACAGAGCGCATTGTCCCGTTGGTTTCTGACGGGGACTGTCCGGGCGTGAGTGGCACGCAGTCCAACCAGAGCACGGCAAACGATTCACGGGATCGAACAGAAGTCTCGCGTCGGTGGTCGACGCCGCCGGAGATCGCCCGTGAGCGTGGGCTGCGGACCGCGAAGGTGCATGAGTGGATCCGCTCCGGCGAGCTGTTGGCCGTGAACCATGCGACAAACCCGCACGGTTCGCCGAGATGGAAGATCAGCGCCGAAGCGCTCGCCGCATTCGATGCAGCGCGATCGAATCGCGTGTCGAACCGGGCGCACGCGGGTGGGGGGCGGCCAGCAGCAGATCGACGGCGTCGGAATGACCACGGCGCAGGTGCTGAGGAGTTCTTCGCGTGAACGTCCCGCACGGGGTCAGATCGAACGGAGGAGTGGGCGCACAGTCCCTCAGGAGGGGAACATGGGCATGTATAGGCATTGGCGTTCCAGTCACTCTGCGGATCAGCGAAGTCTGGCTCATCGCCGCCGATCAAGGCGGCTGCGAACGCACCGCTGGAACCCTGCCGCTTGGAACGGGAGAACACCGATGAGCCCTCTCCCGCACAAGACAGGTGGGCTCGGGGGGATGCAATCGCTTGCAGTGAACGCGGGCTTTGTCAAGGGTGAACTGGCCGTGCTGAAGGCGTTGATGCACTTTTCGGACTGGAGTTTCGGCGAGAACATCACCGCGGGGATCGACGCGATCGCGAAGAGGTCGGGCCTAAAGCCGCGCCAGACCAAGACGTTGCTCAGCCGTCTTGAGGACGCCAATGCTATCGAGATCGTTGAACGCTCCCCCGGCGGGAGAGGCCGCACGCACAAGCGTCGCATCTGCCTCGAACGACTCGTACAGATGGCCCAGGAGCGGGCGGAACTGGAAGAGTCTAGCGATGAGGGCTTGAAACAGTGCAATCCACAACCGAAACAGTGCAATGCGCGACCACAAACGGTGCAATCTGTGCGCAGAAACAGTGCAGCCGATGCACCCAACCAATCAAGAAGACCAATGAAAAGACCACCACCAACCAGTGAGAGTGCGACGAATGACAATGCGGGCGACCGATATCCGAGGGATCTGGAGGCGGAGGCGGCGTTGTTGAAGTATGGGGTTTCAAACGCCAAGGCTCGGAAGCTCGCGATCACCACTTCGGTGTCTGAGATCCAAGCCGGGATCGGACTGGTCAAGGGAGCCGGCAACGGGGTTCGCTCTCCCGCCGGAATGCTGGTCAAGCTCATCGAGGACGGCACCGCGGCAAGTGAAGCTGCACGGGCGGCAGCTCGTATGGACCGTCGGCAGACACCGGAGTTGCCGGCGTGGCGAGTTCGCAGGGTGGACGCGTTGTTCTCGGCGCTGCGTCAGTTCCACTCCGTCGATGTGTGGTCAGAGATCAGCCGGTCGATCCGGGAAGTCCGCGACGTGGTGCCGACCAACGCGGGTATCGCGGTCTTGGGGTTGTTGTCAGATGACGATCTACGTGACGTTGAGAAGCACCCCCGGGAGATGCTCGACAAACTCCGCCAAGCGGCGGTGGAGTACGGTGCCAAGGCACAGCGGAATCAGAGCACGCGTCCGATGCGCAGAGCCGTGACCGAAGCCGGAGCACCGCGATGAGGCTGGCGAACCAGGCTGAGCTGATTATTGCATCCTCGCGAGGTCGAACCCCTCGCACCGAGTGGTGGGGGTGGGGGGGTCGCGGGTCCTTCCTGGCCATGATTCGTTCCGTCATACCCGCCGGAACAGCAACCTCCGGCGAGAGAGTTTCTTTTTGGGTGCGTCGTGCGCGAGGCACCTCTCAGCCCTCACGAACAGGGAGCGTTCCATGCATGTCGAGATGAAGCCGATCGGGTGGGTTACTCCCTACGAGAACAACCCGCGCCAGAACGCCAAGGCCGTTCCCGCGGTGGCCGAGAGCCTGCGCCGCTACGGGTTCCGCCAGCCCATCGTCACGGACACCGAGGGCGTCATCGTTGTCGGGCACACCCGCTACCTGGCCGCCAAGGTGCTCGGCCTCACCGAGGTCCCGGTACACATCGCGACTGATCTGAGCCCCGCGCTCGCCCGTGAGTACCGCGTTGCCGACAACAAGACCGCCGAGGGGGCGGTGTGGGACGCCAAACTCCTGCCGATCGAGCTGGCCGCAGGGATCAAGAACGGGGCCGACTGGGGAGCGCTGGGCTTCGGGGCTCTGGAACTCGGCCGTCTGCTCTCGCCATCGCTCACGGCCCGCGAGGGAGCCGAGCCCGACGATGCGCCGGATGTGCCCACGAGGCCGCGCACGCGCCCGGGTGATCTCTACAGGCTCGGCGAGCATGTGCTGGTCTGTGGCGACGCCGCGGGTGATGCGCCCGCGCAGCTGCTCGGCGACGACCGTCCGCTGATGGTGCTGACCGATCCCCCGTACGGCGTCGGGTACCAGGGCAAGACCAAGGACGCGTTGACGATCGCTAACGACGGGACCGATCAACTCCGGCCGTTGCTCGAGTCAACCCTCGGCAAGCTCGTCGAGCGCACCGCGCCGGGCTGCGTGTGGTACGTCTGTGCGCCGGCCGGGCCGCAGTTCGCCGCCTTCGCCGCTGTGCTCGGCGACGCGGGCGTCTGGCGGCAGACGCTGGTCTGGGTCAAGGACTCGATGGTGCTGGGGCGGTCCGATCACCACTACCGGCACGAGGCGATCCTCTACGGCTGGACGCCCGGCGGTGCACACCACGCACCACCAACGAGGAGTCGCACCACCGTGCTCGAGTTCCCGCGTCCCAAGCGCAGCGAGGTACACCCGACCATGAAGCCGGTCGCGCTGTTCGCCGACCTGCTCTCGGTCAGCAGCGACGCCGGGGATCTGGTGCTCGATCCCTTCTGCGGGTCGGGCACGACGATCATCGCGTGCGAGCAGTTGCAGCGCTGTTGCAGGGCCATCGAGCTGGACCCGGGGTACTGCGATGTGATTGTCGAGCGGTGGGAGCGGTTCACTGGCGGGAAGGCCGAGCTGGTGAGGAAGATCGCGAAGAAGTCCCCCGCGCCCCCCACGCCCGCCAAGCCCGCCAAGCGTGCGAAGGCCGCTCGCCGGAGCGGAGGTGGGAAGCCGAAGGCTGCATCGTGAATCGGTGATTCGGTCAAGGCGTGGTGCGCCTTGAGGAGTGCTACCACATCCACTCTGGTGAGTTCAAGATGGCGGGCTGGCCGGATAGTCCGGGTAGAGAGTGAAAGGGGTCCATGATGGCTCGCAAGCACCGAAAGCCGAATCAACAGCCCGAGCCCGCGGCTCCTCTCAACCCTGACCGCCTCACCCCGGCCGAGTTGGCCGTTGTTCTCACCAGTACCGGGCTCGGGGTTGTGACCGAGTCTGACATGCTCGGGAGGATCGACCAAGGTGCGCCGACCAATGCCGACGGCACGATGAGCCTCGTTGCTTTCACCGCGTGGCTGGTCGAGGCGCGCGAGAAGGCCAGGCGTGGCCGCTGACCCGCGACGCCTGAAGCCCGCCGAGACCCGGCGGCTGCTCAACTCGACCCCGCTCGGGACCGTGTTGACCGAGCGGCTCCTGCGGCGGCATCGGGACGAGGCCGGGTACCGGATCGGGGATGAGCACACGATCGATCTGGTGCGGTACGCCGCCTGGCTCTATGAGGAGCTCCGTTGGCAGGCCCCCAAGCCCGACGCCGGTGACCTTCAGGGGTACGACGCGGTCCGCGAGCGGGCGGTGCAGCGCAACAAGGCCCTGTCGCTCTCGGGCCGCAACATTGGGGAGTTGCCCGAGATCGAGCAGCCCGAGCGGAAGGGGGCCTGCGCCCGCAGCTTCCGGCTCTTCGCCGAGACCTACTTCCCGGCGACCTTCACGCTTGGCTGGTCGGCCGACCACCTCCGGGTTATCGAGCGGATCGAGCGGTGCGTGCTCGAGGGCGGGCTCTTTGCCATGGCGATGCCCCGGGGCAGCGGGAAGTCCTCGATGTGCGAGGCGGCTTGTCTCTGGGCGATCCTCTACGGGCATCGTTCGTTCGTGGTGGTGATCGGGGCGACCGAGGAACACGCCGACAACCTGCTCGATTCGATGAAGTCCGAGCTCGAGCACAACGACCGGTTGCTGGCCGACTTCCCCGAGGTGTGCTTCCCGCTCCGAGCTTTGGAGGGGATCTACCAGCGGGCGAACGGGCAGCTCTACCGGGGTGAGGGGACCTGCATCGGCTGGACGGCCAAGGAACTGGTGCTGCCGACGATTCCCGAGAGCGCCGCGAGCGGGGCGATCATCCGGGTGGTGGGCATCACCGGTCAGCTGCGGGGGATGAAGTTCAAGCGTCCCGACGGCCGGACCGCGCGGCCGTCGCTGGTCTTGATCGACGACCCTCAGACCGACGAGAGCGCGAGGAGCCCCTCGCAGTGCGCCAACCGGGAGCGTGTGCTCTCGAGTGCGGTGCTCGGGATCGGCGGGCCCAACGTCCAGATCGCGGGGCTGATGACGCTGACAGTGGTGCGGCCGGAGGACCTCGCCGACCAGATCCTCGACCGTGAGCGGCACCCCGAGTGGCAGGGCGAGCGGACCAGCCTGGTCTACGAGTTCCCGAGCAACCAGAGCAAGTGGGCCGAATACGCCGGGATCCTGCGTCGCGGCATGGGAGCGGGTGAGGGCATCGCTGCGGCGACGGCGTTCTACAAGCGGCACCGCAAGGAGATGGACAAGGGTGCGGTGGTCGCGTGGGAAGAGCGGTTCAAGCCCGACGAACTCTCGGCGATCCAGCACGCGATGAACCTCAAGATCCTCGACGAACACGCGTTCTGGTCGGAGTTCCAGAACAAGCCATTGAACGAGTCCGCTGATCTTGCCGGGCCGCTGACCGCCGCCGAGATCGCGGCCAAGACCAACGGCATGGAACGGGGGCTGGTGCCGGCGTGGTGCGAGCACCTGACGGCGTTCATCGACGTGCAGCAGAAGATGCTGTTCTACGTGGTCGCGGGGTGGTCGGCCGAGTTCGGTGGCGCGATCGTGGACTACGGCACCGAGCCGGACCAGAAGGACCCGCTGTTCACGTTACGTGGTTCGAGGAGGACCCTCCGGTCGAGGCACAAGGGCTCGAACCCCGGGTTGGAGGCGTTGCTCTACGCCGGGCTTGACTCGCTGGTGAACCGGCTGTGCGGGTCGGAGTGGAAGCGGGATGATGGCACGCCGATGCGGATGGATCGCTGCCTCATCGACGCCAACTGGGGGGCGTCGACCGACACGGTCTACCTGTTCTGTCGTCAGTCACCGTTGGGATCGTTGCTGTACCCGAGCCACGGGAGGTATGTGGGGGCGTCGAGCACGCCGTTCAACGACTACCGGCCCAAGCGCGGGGATCGGGTCGGGGTGAACTGGCGGATCCCGTCGGTGCGGGGCAAGCGGGCGGTGCGGCATGTGGTGTACGACACGAACTTCTGGAAGTCGTTTGTCCAGGAGCGGTTGGCGGTGGGGATGGGGGACCCGGGATGCCTGTCGCTGTTCGGCCGGGACGCACGGAAGCACCAGCTGTTTGCCGAGCAGATGACGGCGGAGTACCCGGTGCGGACCGAGGGGAGGGGTCGGACCGTCGATGAGTGGAAGCTCAAGAAGCCGGGCTTGGACAACCACTGGCTCGATTGTGCGGTGGGAGCGGCTGTGGCGGCGTCGATTCAGGGGGTGAGCTTGTTCGGTGCGCCGGATCCGAGACAGAGGATGAGGAGGAAGATCAAGCTGTCGGAAGTGCAGAGGGGGGGTGGGGGGTAGAGAATGTGGTTGCTCCAACAGGCATTGATCGCTCTTGGGACCAAAAATCTGTGTGGTTCCATGCTTCAAACGTACGTCTCAAGATGCGACTCAGCAGCGCCGACTCGCTGCCTAAGAAGCGTGTCCCAGCGATCAAGACAGTGCTCAGCAAGTTCGGGCAAACTGTGCTTGCGGGCGCTGTCATAAAGACGGAGCAACAGCTTTGCGACGTCAGCGCCCGCTCGTCCAAGCCGGTTCTGAATACTGCGTGTTTCGGCGGCGAGCTCAACGGCAAACCGGTCGGCGATGCCCAGCACAATCTCTCTATAGGGCGCGAGGTCTACTCCGTCATTTGCCAGCGATATGATCAACCGCTCGGGATGCTCTAAGAACGATGCGGAGGCGACATAGGCGGTGGCGAGTGCGGGGCCGACGGGTGAGCTCAAGACGTCGTCATTGCGGAACACATCGCACGCTGCACTTCGGACGGCTTCTGATGGGTCGTCGAAGACAATCCTGAGCTTCTCACTCACAGTCACGCTATTCACCAATTCATCGAGCACGAGCTCGCAGAGCGTGCTGGCGACACCAAGACGCTGGTGCTCATCGCCAGCGAGGCAATGCAAATAGGTGTCTCTGCATGCTCCGTCACGTTGGTGAAACTCTGCTGCGACCCAGCTGGCACCCTGCTTGCTGACCTTCGGGATACTCGAACGTGCTATACGTCGAAATACATCCTCAAGCGTACCTGGGAAATCCCAACGCGCGTAGCGAAGCAGTTGGTTTACACCGCTGGCTGCAAGAATCCGCTCATCATCATGCGCACATGTGCATCGGAACAGTCGCAGGCCTTCGTCTTTGTCGACGGTGTACACCGAAAACGCTGCACGCGCCGCCGCGACGCGTACCGCCGGGTGAGGGTCTGTGGCCAGTGCTTCGATCATTGGCAGCGCACGGCGCGTTCGTGGGGAGTTCTTCCATGACAGTGCGGCGAGCGCGAGCGCCGCGTTACCCCGCACACAGTTCAGGCTGGCAGTCTCCAAGCCTCCCAGAACCGAGTCGTCGTCAACATGATCTGTGAGTGCGGGTTCCGGCAGAGGATCTTCGTGATGCGCACATGAGATGATCAGATCCCATGCCTCGTCGCCCCAATCGAGGGTTGGATGTGACTGGAGCATGCCGCAGGCCGAGCGCAGCACGGTTGCATCTCCGTTGTCTATGACAAGGGCAAGCACTGCGTCCAGATCCTGTTGGCGGCATGGCGAGATATCAGTAGCTTGATCGCGAAAGGCGTGCACGAGTTCCTCGAGATACTCTGTCGGAGTCGACGTGGGCAAGCGCAGCATGAGCTGAACAAACCGTGCGGGGTCCACTTTCGCCTGTTGGCCGAACGCGCTCGCAAACTGTCGAGTGGAGGATTCAGCCACAGTGTCCGTGTCGAGTTGCCGCCATCTCGAGCTATTCCACCTACCCTGAGTGATTGTCACCCATTGCCGATCTGAGACATGCCCTAGTTTGTCGTCCGGAATAGGCGATCTGACCCAGCCGCCGGTAGACCTGTGTCCTGAGTCGATGGCTTGGAGCTTTTCGAACCGGGCCTCCAGGCTGTTCAGTCGCTCCTGCACTGCGGACGATCGGGTGGCTTCAGGTATCGCTGCGAGCAGGGCGTGCTGCTGTTTCCCAACGGGGTTGCCCCTTGCAAGCTCCTCGGGATACTGCTTTCGCAGCCATTTGTAGAGCTCGAGCTCGCTTCGGGGGGAATGTGCGAGTAGGGAGGCTTCTAGTTTGCTCAACGTCTGGCTCGAACAGTATTCCGCGTGTTGCGAAATAATATCCAGGCTCAGCAGCTTCGGGTATGGCCGACTTTCATCCTCGACTTGGAGGCGTTCTGGTCGATCGAGCAGCCACATCAGAGCAGCATCCGCGACCGCCGCCGGTGCCATAGCAAGCCCTTCGGCAACCGCTGCGGTGAGCGTTGGGGAGTTGTCGAGTGTTCTCGAGGTGAGTATTCGCTGGAATTCGCCGGATTGATGTTCACCGAGTCCAGCGACACAATGTGCTGTTAGGGTCGAAAGTACCTTGATGATATCTGACAAGGTGGAAGATTGACGGTAGTCGAGCGTCCCATTGGTCTCTGACTTGGCAACCGTCGTCAGCCGCTCGATCACCCTGAGGAGGTGCGAGAACGCATCGTACGCCGTCATGCCGCTGGTCCGAGCAGCGTCGAGAACTTGTTTTTCAAACGATTGTTCTCTGATGCCCTCGATCCGTTCGTTCGTGTCAAAAGACTTCAATCCCTTGCGTATCACCCCGCGAATACTCGCAGCGACAAGTCGTATCGCTCGATCGGGATGTTTCTCGGCAACTCGATCGAGGTAGATGTCAGGGAACGCCCATCGCCCAGCGGCAACTTCCTGTTCGCGCACGGCCGCGAGCCGGGGCGAGTCCAGCGAAGGGTCATGCGGGAGAATCTGCCCGAGGAGGTCTGTCGCGTTAGCGCTGCCGAAGACCGGCTGCAGGAGGTGATCGGTCTCAGCGGGACGATGCTCGATGACCGAGAGTGCTGTTCGATGCCATGCAGTTCTGTGTTCGGGATCTGTCGAGGCGAGGAGATTCTGCCAGACGCCAGCTTCATTCAGCGCGTCGAACCATGATACAGATCGCCATAACACTGCGCCGCGCAGATGATCGGCCCACTCATCCATCTCAGCAAGCCGCGCGACCAGCGCAACTTCCTCTGTGCAGATCCTGTGGGCGTGACCGAGGACGCCAAGAACCAACTGCTTGAGATGAAACCTGACGTCCGGATCGAGAAGCAGCATTTCCATCGTTCGGGCCGCGAAAGCCGAGTCCTCTTCGCGCACGAGAAAGAGCAGCTGGCGAAGACGGTCTCGCATGAGCAGCGATTGATCGCTCCTTACCCAAGCGACTATGTCGGCTGCGGTGGAGCCAGCGGCATCCAACGCTGCGCTCGCGACGAGGTGGTCCAGGTAGCTCTGGTGCGGAAAGCTGAGCTGATTGTTGGTCAAGGTCAGGAGACCGACGGCGCAGCAGGCATTCGTCGCGGTTGGGATGTCGCCCAGACGGCGTTCCGGCATGGTCAAATGTCCGGTCGACTCCATGTGCTCTCGAACTCGGGTTAGTACTGAATGAACCTCGCCATCCGAAACACCGTGCTCGCGTGTCACCTCCTGTCGTAGCGCTTTGAGTAGCTCACGCAGCAGTTGCGCGTGGGAGGTCAGCTCTTTCTGGATCGAGCCAGTTCGTGCGAGCCGATACCACGCGGCGAGCGCGCTTGGTTTGAGCAGGAGTCGCCTCAATGGGGCGGGCAACGCGTCGTAGTCAACACTGAACTGTTCGAGCACCGGCTTGATCGCGTTCGCATCAAGCATGTCGAGAGGCACGCTGTGCGTTCGACATGAATCAGCGTGTTCGAGTCGTTCCTTCCACCCCGCGATTTGCGGATCATGCTCGAGATCGAACGTGCGACACGCGACGATGAGGATCGTGTCTGGATCTGAAAGTGCAGATCGCATGAGTCGGGTGCAAGCATCCCAGGTCGCTGCTGAGCCTGAGGTTGTGAGCCGGAGAGCGTCGAGTTGATCGAGAAGAAGGACGGCCCTGCTCTGGCCAGAAACCGCACGGAGCGCGGCGTCCGGGGTCGCGTCCAAGCCGAGGCCGCGTCCGTACTCGTCCATCGGACCGGATGGTGGATTGGCGCTCAGGGAGAGAGGTAATACGTTGATGCCGTGGCCTTGGAGCTCCTTGGTGAGATGAAACAACAAGCCGCTCTTGCCCGAACCGGCTCCGCCGTGCACAAACACCACCCGGGGTGGTGAATCGCTTGTGGCGAGTTCGACTATTCGCTCAAGCTCAGGCCGAGGAATCCATTGATTTGCTATTAGCAGGTCGCTCAGTCGATTACAAAAATCGTTGCGAAGCTGCCGCACTGCGCTGGGTAGAGACGGGTCGCGGGCGAGATCACGTGGCTTGATTCCATCCGTGGCGAGGTGTTCGAGCAGTGCTTGAGAGTTGATATCCCGGCCAAGGTATTCATCCAGCAACGCCATGAGGTGGTCGGCCGTGCGCTTCGGAGATCCGGTGAGCGCAAGCTGAACAAGTCGAAGAAACTTGTCCTCTCCGAACCATCCGCGGTCAAGGGTGATAAACTGCATGCCACGAAGACGCTCGATGGCGATACCGATGTCGGAGTGTGAAGTTGGATCGAGTCTCCACTTTGAGAGCAACTCGTCGAACGCTCGCTTACGACCCTTTTCTCTATGCACGCGATTCTGGACGAAGTCGATCGGCGGATCTGCACTCCGACAAAGCTGATCGCAGATGTCTTTGAGGTGCGGCACGAAATCGGCAGAGACAAATCTGAAGTGGTGTGAGTCGCCTCGAGAGCGAATGTCTGCCGCCGCTCGGAGGACTCCGCCGCGATCGAGATCAGCGACGGTCCACTTCCCAGCCGACCCATTCTGGCGGCGTAGTTGAAAATGCTCCGTGGAGCCATTAGCCCGTTCGATTTCGATGTCTGCGCCGTCACGATCACCGGAGGCGGGTTCCCACCGGAGCCGGATCAACCTCCCCGCCACAAGGTCTATGAGCAACTCGGCGGCAAATCGTCGCTCATACATCGTCCCGAGCTTTGCTGCAATCCCGCCTGGTTCCGCCGACACGTCAGTGCCCTCCATTCCGAGGCAGGAATATGATAGAGGGTCCAGAGCGTTGGGCGGGGGGACAATGATCGACGATCGCGGCGCAGTTGGTCAGGATCCAGTGGGATTGACCATCTGGCGTCTCGCCCACTCTCTCCATTCCTGAGTCTCACCGCGCATCGCGATGTCTTTCAGTCCGGCGAGAACCTCCAGGTCGCCTTTGGCTGCTTCTGCATCGTGCCTCAGTCGGCACCTTGTCAGCGCTTGTACGGACTGGATATGCCCGGGGTAGACCTCGAGCGCCGAGCGGTACTCGTCGATGGCGTCGTCGAAGCGGCCGACCCGTTCCAGTGTCATGGCGAGGTTGAGGCGGGGATCGGGGTGTCCCGGCATCAAACGCCGTGCCCACTCGAACTCTTCGGCGGCGGCGTACATCTCGCTTCTTGAGAGATAGATAACGCCGAGATTGTTGTGCGCGGGGCCGTGGAAGAGATCGGCGGCGAGAGCTTCGCGCAGCAACCGTTCGGCTTTCTCAGGATTGCTTTGGACCAGCGCAACCGCCTCTTGCGTGAGCCTCTGCGCTTCGAGCGGGTTGCGCGGTGCATCAGCGTTCACCATGTAGGGGCTGCGCGAGGAACTCGCGCAACCGGTAACGAAGACCGCAGCCCAGATCAAGAGAACGTAGCACGCGGTACGGATCATGGTTGCGGGTCCTCTCTGGATGCCGGAGCGTTCGACAAGGGAACATACACAGCCGAGGCCGAGAGTGTTGCGGTGTAGCTCCCGATCGCGTTACTGCGTCCCCTCGCGGCGAGCAGGTCGATGCTACCGATGTTCCAGAGGGTCTGGGTCCGTTGCCAGCGGTCGAGCAGGTTGCCGAGCTCGCTGGTGGTGATCGGGGCGAGGACGACGCGGACGGTCTGCTCCCGATGACCCCCACCACCCCCACCACCCCCAACACCCCCACGCCCCCCACGCTCTTCACGCCCATCGAGTGCTCGATCGCCAGCCGGTGTGACCGATTGCACCCGCACATGGCTGAGTCCGGTTTCGCTGAGCAGGCGGTTGACCCGCTGGAACACGTCCTGGGAAGGCTGTTCGCCGGCGGCGACGGTCTGGGACGTGGCGCGGAGTGTCAGTACCCGCTCGGCGTCTTGCCGAACGTGCTGGAGCCGCTGCTGTGCGCGTTCTGTGTTCTGGCGTGCCCCGGTCAGGCGGCCGACTCCGACCACAACCAGCAGCGCGGCGAAGGCCAGACTCAGGGCGACCGTTATTCGAGAAGCGCGGGGTGGAGTGGGTGTGGTGGGTGTGGTGGGGGTGGGGGTCATGGCTCGGGCTCCATACGGACGCGGACGGTGATGGTGTCGCGTTCGCGCTGGACCGACGGTTGTGTGCCCCGCCAGCCGGGGGGCGGGTGCAGTTCCTGCTCGAAGACCTCGGCCGAGGCTTCGTCGGGCAGGCGGGCGAGGATCGAGATCGAGGTCGGCGAGACCGAGAGCGACTCGGTGAGGACGTGCAGGGGTTCGCCGTCGCGCTGCCCGGGCCAGGAACCCAGGAGCGCCGCCAGTGTGCGGGGCGCATCGGGGCGAAGCTTTGTATCAATCGGTTGGCCGCGGGTGCGTTCAAGCCCGCGGAGCTCTGCGGTCATCCGGGCTGCGGGTGGGAGGGTGCTGGTCGAAGGCGGCAACACCTCGGCATAGATCGCCGACTCGGCGGCAGCGAAGGAGGCAGCACGCTTCTCGTGCGCCGCGGCCCGCCGAGAGAGCCCGACAAAGAGGAGCCCTGCGCACAACACGATCATGACGCACGCGGTGAGAGTGGTTCGGCGTCGTGCTGCGCGGACGGGAGCGGGTTCCATCTCGCCGACGAGCAGGTTGAGGCTCGCGGGGTCGGTTGTGCATTCGAGGAACGCGGGGAGTGATACGGGCGTGAGTGTCGAGGCATCGCGGTAATCCTGCAAGGCGTCGCGGTCCATGCCGCAGGCGAGCCAGCGGCCGTCACCGAGTGGTCGGTACACGGCGTGGATGTCTTCGATCGGCACGGGCAGGACGGTCTCGAACAGGAACCCGAGCCGTCGTTCTCGCGCGGTGATCGACCGGGGGAGCGGTCCGGTCGGTGTTGGGTCGAGCACCTGCCAATAGAACATTGTCGGGGCCAGGGTGATGCGTGTGGTGGTGTGCAGCCCCGTGCTCAATGCAGCCATTATCCCGGTCTTCATTTGGGCGATCATTGGTGCCCCTCCCGATCGTCGTCGCGCAGCGCAATCCTGCTGGTGCGGCCACCGATCTCGAGCGACACGCCCTCGGTATCGACCGCGGCGATGGTGACCGGGCCGATGTGTTCGCCGGACGCGACCAGGTGCAGCCGGTCGGTGTCGGGGTCGTAGAGCGCAGCCCGCAACACGGGGTTGCCGTGCTCGTCGGTGTCGCGGGCGATGCCGATGAGCTGGAGTTTGGGTGGGGGGGGAAGAGCGGGGCGGGCTCTGGGGCCTGTGGCGACGGTGGGTGCTTCGGGAGCGGGGTTCCAGATCGCGGCGGTGAATGCGCCGATGTCGAAGGGTTCGATGTGTTCTGTCCCGTCATGCGAGACGTCCTTGGTGGGGGGGGTGGGGTCGGCGAGAGGTGTGTCGATTAGCGGAGGAGCGGGCAACGGCCAGGCCGACCACGAGAGCACAGCCAGGACGGCAACGCCGCCCACGGTGAAGACCGTGCGCTGCCGCTGGTTCCAGAGCCGGATGGGGTCACTCGGTGATGGCAAGGCGTTGCACCCTTTCCCAGTTGCTGCCGGTGTCGGTGTAGATGCACCACCACGGCCGCCGGGTCTTGCCGACGGTGATGTCGATCCTGAACGCCCAGGCGGTGCTCATCGCGACGGGCACGGGCAGGTCGCTCTGTTGTTGCGGCGCGGTCATCGCGCCGGGTGAAGTGACACGGCCCGCGGCTCGTGCCTCGATGACCGCATCAATCCCACCACCCTTACTCATCCCTCGAGCCGCGTAGACCGCTCGCACCAGCGCGAGAGGAGCGGTGTTGATGTTGACCACAGCAGGACGGTTCGCACGCGGCGGGTTGTGGGTGGCGAGCAACGCACCGAGCGCGGGGGTCGCGGTGTGCTCGCGGGTGGGATAGACCGTGGCGTCTTTCAGCCGTGATGCAGCGAGCAGGTCGAGGCCCGGCGACTGTTCCCACGCGGTCTGGGTTTCTGCAAGCAGATCGAACGCGGCCGGGGGCAGCAACGCGGCCATGGTGCTGTGAACCGAGTTCTGGCCGACCATGCCGCACTGGTCGAACGCTGTGATGGTGATCCGGCACGCCAGATCATCGAGAATGAACTCGTCGTCCACAACCGTAAACCGAGGCGAAGTCGCGTCGATCGGCAGGGTTGCCCGGCCGGCGTGGCGGTGGAGCCAGTCGAGGATCGGATCATCTACTGCGTGGAGCAGGTCGTCGATGCGCAACTCCTCGCTGATGGTCTCGGCGTGGAGTCGACCGGCCAGCGCGACACGCGCAAGGCCGGTCGCGGCGGTCACCGCGAGCACCAGTGTCGCCAGCACCAGGAGCAGGGCGATGCCGCGGGATTGGGATTTGCGGTGTTGAGGCCGGTGGGGGTGGGGGTGGGGTTTGGCGCGGCTCACCGGATCTCCTCCCGGCGGAGTTGCCACGATCGCGCGACGCTCGCGCCCCGCACGGAGACAAGCCGGACCGTGACGAGCACTGAGCGTTGTTCGAGCTCGGTTGTCACGATGTCCATGGAACGAAGCCCGCCGAGCAGGAGGCGTTCCGCGACGACCCGGCTCTCGACATCAAAGAACGTGGCGTGGAGTCGGTCGTCCCGAACAACGATGTTGACCAGCGGGCAGAGCACAGGGTGCTGCGCACCTTCGCCAACAAAAGGCGTATGGATGTGTCTGGTGCGGAGAGTGAGCGAGCCGTCCTCGGTGCTGATTCTCCAGCGCTCGCGTCGGCTGCGCGTTGTTGACGAGTCTTCGGTGACGAGCGCTTCGTCGATCCATCCCAGAGCCTGTTCTGCCGCGACCGACCAAGTGCTGCTGGTGCCGTACTCGGCGAGTGTCCGCGTTGACATGGTGGTCCACGACACCCCCGCAACCATCAACGCCGAGAGCAGCGCGAGCGCCAGCAGGAGCTCGACCATGGTCATGCCACGCCGTGTCATGGCGAGTTCTCCGGCTGGAGTGGGGTGAGTGGGGTGGGGGTGGTGCGTGGGGTGGGGGTGGTGGGGGGATTCGGGAGTCGTGCCCACCGGGCGATCTCGACGCCGTCGGTCTCGAAGACGATCCACGCGTGGCTGGACCGGAGTGACTTGCCATCTGCTGTGGATTGTGCTCGAACAGTCGCGTGGGCGGCGTAGGTTCGATCGCCGAGTTCCCATTGCACCGGCAGGCCGGTGGGTTGGTCGAGCAGCTGGCGAACCAGCCGTGGCCGCTGGGTGAGCAGCTCATCCACCGCGTTTGACATCTCCCGATGGTGTTCCCTGTCTGTGGATACGTGGGCCGCGTCGAGGTCTCGCCGTGCGCTGACCAGGAGCGGCACACACGCCGCCACGACCAACGCGAGGAGCGCCGTCGCGGCCACGGTCTCGACGAGAGTGAGCGCGCGGGTCATGGCGTTATCTCGCTGGCAGTGGTTGTGGAGCCGGTCAGACCGGCGACGAGCGTGCGGGTTGACCGTTCGCCGGAGTGGACGGTGAAGATGTAGTCGGGGCTGCGCCC
>JAUZRR010000020.1 GCA_030950285.1 Planctomycetota bacterium
AAGCCCGTCATGGAGGCCTTGGATGAGCTCTCGACCTCCGACCGCGAATCGGTCGAAACCGACTTCAACCAGATCAACGAACTGGCCACCGACAACGGCTCACGCCTGATCTTTGAAGAGGCGACCTTCCGGAATTGCCCTTGGGCAGGCATGCTTGATGACATGGCCAACGACTACGAGCGTGCCATGCTCGCACTGATCGAAGACCGCAGGCTCATCGACATCGTGTCGAGTTGCCATGAGATGGATCGGTTCGCGGAGAGCCGCTGGAAAAGTTGGATCGTCGGCAAGCGGCTCCAGGTTTCCGACGAACGCGAGAAACTCGAGAAGGGGCTGCGAGCTCTGTTCAAGGAGCAGGGCCGAGGCCAGCGGTGCCATATCGAGACGCTCGATCGTCGCGAGCCGGAACGATTCTGCTGCTTCGCGTTCCCTGAGGACTACCCCAAGACCGACCTCGGCTACGACGAAAACAACCAGTTCAAACGACACACACGCCGGACCGCAACCGAGATCATTTTCGTGTATCGCCCCGAGGATGGCATCCTCGAAATGCTCGGCAAGGGCAACAAAAAGAAGAAGGAAGCCATCGCCGAGGTCTTCTGCAAGACCATGCTCGGGTTGACCGCTCTGCCCGCTCCGAACCAACGCCCACCCTATGACCTCGCTGTCCTCAAACGCAGGAACTTCTCGTTCAAGACAGATCCAGCTGACAACATCGAGTCGACCGAGATCCGTTTGATGCGCTTCGATCTGCCCGGCAAGGGATATCGGCGCATGACCCTCTCCGCCCGACCAACAGACGGCCAGACGAACCTGTACGCCCTGATCGACAACGCGGTCAACACAACGAACTTCCCGCTGTCCCAACTCCAGGTCTCGCAGGCGAAGATATCCATGCGCTTCCGGGGCACCAACGGCCGACGCGGCAAGACGCTGACCTTTGAAGTCACCTACCCCGACCGCTGCAATCTCAAAGACACCGGCAAGGACGGGGTGGCCAAGAAATACCTCAAGAACTGGGGGCTCGCGTGTGGCTGATGTATTGGTCGAGTTGTTGAGACGAGCCGAGCTTCTCCGCGATAGCGTGTTCACCGGACGCGATGTCCGTGCCTGGCCAGCCGCCGAAGTCGAACGGCTTATGTCGATGGGCATCCTCGTTGACGGCGGCAGCGCCGAGGTCATCGAGTACGACGACTGCGATCATGAATGCACGATCGAGAACACCGGCTTCATCGAGCACCCAAAAGAACCGGGCCGCCAAGTCTGCCTCCATCGCTGCATGCACGGCTGCGGCCTCGTCCTCCTCGAACCCGCCGACTTCGCCCAATGGCGGTTCAGCCTGCTCGGGCTGGCAACACTCGTCGCGCGAGCCATCGGAGCGTCCGGCTCGGCCATTGAGGATGTTCCGGATCGCATCGTGTTGGTCGGCACCGTTGCCGCATCCAATGGCGAGTCTGAAGTTTTCCTCGCATGCGGATTGGCGCGGGATGACGCTCGGGTCGTTCTGGCCAACTCTGCCCGCCTGAATGCCTCATCATCTCCGTTACTGCTCGCCGTTGGCTCGGCTCCAGCCCCGGGCATCTGGACATCCCAATCGCCACCGAGAACGGCGGTCCTCGCAGAACACGCAACGCTCGGCCCCGATGGATTCGACTTCGATCTGCTACGAGCCTTCCCCGGCGGAATCGTGATCGAACCCAAGCCAGCCGAGTGGCTCCGTGTTACTGACGCAGGGGAACTGCTCCTTGAGGATGTCTCCGGCATCACTCATGCCCAAGCCAAGGCCCGCGTCACCAAGGCAATCAGTTCTGGCAAGATTCGCACGAACGGCAAGACCGGCCACGCCCGCCGGATCGATCCCGATTCATTCAGCACATGGCGGCTCGAGCAACGCGAGAAAGACCTCGCGGCCTACGACTGACGAACCGACGACTCGAGCGCGGTGCAGCGCGGTGTAGATGTCGCCTACACCGCGCTCCGCCCGCAAATCGGCCCGATTGGTCGCAAAGCCCGCATCGCTTGCAATCCGGAAGTCCTGGTCGTATCGTCGTTTACGCGTTTCGGTTCCAAAGCCTGGGGCGTTCCCAAGCTGAATGTCGTCGGTTCGACTCCGATCACCCGCTTTGAGCTCGTGCTGTTCCGGCGCGAGTGAAGCCCACGCACAGGGCGCCGAGAGGTCGGCAAACGGGCACCGCGACGAACCCGAGGGTTGGTCCCCATTTGCACGCCGATTACCACTCGTTGCACTTCAACGGTCTATCCCCTCTCATGGGTGAGGTTCGCCGAGCGCGGCGGCCCGATCGCCGAACGCCCAGCCGCTTTAGGACGCGATGCCGATCGACCCGTCTCCGCCAGAGCTCTCTCCGCCGATATTGATGGAGCCTCCTACACCACCAAGCCGGTCGTGCGATGGTCCGACAGCTCGGGATCAAACTCGTCAAGCGTTTTGCTGAAGAGCTCATGAGCGCTGCTGAAGAGTTCGACCGCGCTGCCGAAGGCTTCAACCGCGCGGTTGGACGCTTCGATCTGGCCCGCGAAACTCATGGTGGGCGCGCGTGGGGGGTTCGTGGGGGGTTCGTGGGGGGTCTTGTGGAGGGTCGCCGGGCGGGTTTGTTCTCGGGCATGGATTTTTCTTGCAATCCCCGGGCTCTTTGTCGATACTGCAAAGGCGTCGGGTTCGGGTTCACGAGATCGTCACACACAGAGGGGGTGCCATGCACAGACTATTACGCATCGCCGCCTTCTCCTGCCTCGCCACCGTCGCCCACGCCCAGCACAGCTCCACCAATACCCTGACCGTCGATCCGTCGGGGAACGCCGACTACACAACTATCCAGGCCGCGATCGACTCGCTGTCGAACCCGACGGTTCGCACCACCATCCTTATCTATGCGGGCACGTACACCGAAGAGGTCACGCTGGGGACGACCTCGGACAACATCGATCTCATCGGGGTTGATCCGATCAGCGTCGTGATCGTCGCGCCAGAAAACACCGACGCGGTGACGATCGAAGGCACGGGCGTGCGCAACAACAGCGTGCAGAACCTGACTATCAGGACCGACGACGACACGATCAACGAGGGACGCGGCATCGTCATCAAGAAAGCCGGCACCGGCGACGACCCCAGCGCCATCCAGATCATCGGCGTGCGGATCGAGACCGTCGGCAAACGAAGCCCGGCGATCAAGATGGATGACGCGTGCAACGACATCGAGATCACCGGGGTGTACATCCGCAACACCGGCGACTTCTCGGCCACTATCGACGGCGAGCTGGGCACCGACGTCATCGTCACCGGGTGCGACATCTCCTGCCACGACGGGCGGCTGCTGCCCGGCGACAACTGGCTGATCGCCAACTCGGTGCTCGAGAGCGCGAGAGCAGCCTCCGGGGGCAGCTCCGCCGACGACACCGCGCCGATCGAACTCTGGGGGCACGACAACCTGATCGTCGACAACTGCACGCTCCGCGGCCGGGGCTTTGGCATCGTCATCCAGAACGACTCGGACAACGTTGTCGTCTCCAACTGCGACATCGAGGGTGGGCTCGCGGGCGTCCGCATCAAGTGCGGCACCAACATCCGCTTCCAGAACTGCCGCATCGTCGCCAACTCCGACCTCGGGAAGACCACGGCGATGGACGTCGAGTACACCGGTGTCCGCGTGAAGGAAGCGACGGTCGCCTGCACCTCGCTGAGCTCGATTACCTTCGCCGGCTGCGAAATCTCTGCCTATTCAGATGAGACCAACCGCGACGCGATCGGTGTCCTCGTCGAGGGCGCGCCCGCCGACGGGCCCGTCCGGTTCCTCGACTGCACGATCCTCGCCGAGGTCACCACCAACGGCGACCGCGCCTTCGGCGTCGCCGCCGGAGACCTCGGCTCGACCCCGGCGGGCGACCCCGACTCGGTCGCTGTCGTCGGCGGCTCGATCGACACGGTCAACGGCGACGAACGTGAGACCGACCTGTACGACCTCTACAACGAATCGCCCGACGACGCCGTCTGGATCAGGACCAGCGGCACCCAGTTCAGCCGCTGGTTCGGAGAGATCGACGCCGCTGTCGGGCAGGAGGTCGAGGTGCTCAGGGTGGTCAATATCCCAAGCGCGGGAGCGGCGAAGGTGCTCGCGGCCACAACGTTGCTTGCCACCGAACGGATCATCACGGCCAACATCACCGACCCGGAGATCTACCGTGTGCTCTCGGTCACGGGCAACAAGTCGGGCATGGTCGGGAACGTGATCATCATCGGGCAGGACTGGGCGTTGCGGCCGATCGCCGACTCGATCACGCTCAACGGCACGGCGACCGTCAAGGGTGTCAAGGCGTTCCGCAAGGTGCGGAAGATCATCCTGCCCGCGTGGACCACGGCGCTCAACGGCGAGACTGTCTCCATCGGCACCACCGAGACACTCGGCCTGCATTCGCCGATCTCCGAGACCGATGACCTCTTGCAGATCGGGCAGAAGGCGTCGGCCGCGTCGGCGTACACACTCCAGTCCACCGTGCCGACGCCCAACGCGATCCGCGGCACTGTTGACATCTCCCCGATCAGCCCCGCCGACGGCGATTCGATCGAGTTCACCTACAGAGCGAGCAAGTGAACGCCCGGTTGTGCATCGTGTTCGCCGTCGGTCTCTTTGCTCTCGCGGCGCGCATCTCCGCTCAGCCCTGCGAGCCCGAGTGGGACGTCGGTATCGGCAACCCGGGCCTCAGTTCACAGGTGAACGACTTCATACTGCGTGACCTTGGCCAAGGCGATCGGATGCTCGTTGGCGGCTTCTTTCTGGAGCCGTACAGCGCCATGGTCGCCTGGGATGGCCAAGGCTGGTCGATGATTGGCGGTCCCGTCCTCGGAGATGTCAACGACTTCATACTGTACGATGACGGCAATGGCGAGCGACTTTACGCCATCGGGACCTTCTGGGTCGGCGGCAACGACCTCTGGCACGTCGCCCGCCTTGACGGCAACCAGTGGACGTTCCTCGACAACGGCGACAACCTCAACTCGGTCAATCATGCGATCGTTTGGGACGACGGCACCGGCCCGGGTCTCTACGTCACCGGCGACTTCGTCACCCTCGACGGCGTCACCACCCACAACGACATCGCCAGATGGGACGGCACCCAGTGGCTGCCACTCGGAGACGGACTCAACTTCCCCGGCACGCAGATCGGGCTCACCCTCGAGGTCTACGACGACGGCAACGGCGAGCAGCTCTACCTCGGCGGCGACTTCGACCGAGTCGACGGCGAGTCCATCGATTTCCTCGCCGCTTGGGACGGCCAGCAGTGGTCCCAACCGTGGTTCGGCACCGGGCCGAGTCAGACCGTGGACGATCTCTGCGTCTTTGACGATGGCACAGGCCCCGCCCTCTACGCAGTCGGGTTCTTTACCAGCGCCTCAGGCCTGATCGTCAACCACGTCGCCAAGCTGCAAAACGGCCTGTGGTCCGACCTCGACGGCGGCACCGACGGCGGAGGCGGACTCGTCGCCTGCGGCGTCTTCGACGACGGCAACGGCCCCGCCCTCTACGTCAGCGGCTCGATCAACGTCGCCAGCGGCAAGCCCATGAAGGACATAGCCCGCTGGGACGGCACCCAGTGGCACAACCCAGACGGCGGGCTCACCACCGGGGTGGCCGCCTTCGCCCTCCTCGGCCTGCCCCCCGACTCCCCCTTCGGCAGCACCATGTTCGTCGGCGGCAACTTCACCGGTGTTGGCGGCCAAACCAGCAACTTCATCGCCGAGTACAAAGGCTGCTTCTGCACCGCCGACTGGAACAACGACGACACCGTCAACACCCAGGACTTCATCGCCTTCCTCAACGACTGGGCCGCCCAAACCCCAAGAGCCGACATCAACAACGACGGCACAATCAACACACTCGACTTCATCGAGTTCCTCAACCGATGGGCGGAGGGGTGCTGAGAAAGGCAGAGGAAACCTCTGAACAATCAGGGGGGCGGGCTTTCAAGCCCGCGGCTACAGGAGGGCGGGCTTTCCAGCCCGCGTCAAGACGGCTCTCTCTCGCGCAGGAGTCTCTCCCGCGCGGACGAGTTCACGCAAACGCCCGTCGCCCGCCCCGATGGACGGACGAGCCCTCGGACAGAACCTCGTTGTCCAGCCCGTCCTAGTTGTCCAGCTCGTCGAGCAACACCTCGACAGCCTTCAGCAGTTGCGTGTCCTCGCCTCTGGCGGCGGCTTCAGGCGGCAGCGGAACCTTATATGTCGGTTCGAGCTGGCTGTTCTCGAGGTAGCGGCCGTCGGCCCCCTTGGTCCCGACCTGCGGGATGCCGAAGACAAGGTCGCCGGTGAAGAGCCGCTCCCACCAGACCGCGGTCGCGGTGCCGGGCACGGGCATGCCGACGGTGTCGCCGATCCCCAGTTCGGTGTAGACCCACGGGAAGAAGTGGGCGTCGGAATAGTTACTCTCACTCATGACAACGATGGACGGCTTGACCCACCGCGTGGATGGGTCGCCGTGGTAGCGGACGTTGGGCGCGAGCGTGTTGCGCGGATAGAGATCGACGTAGGTTTTGCCCGAGAGGAACGTCGCCAGGTCGTCGTGCAACCAGCCGCCGCCGTTGAAGCGGGTGTCAACGATGAGGGCTTCTTTGTCGTAGTGCTTGCCCATGACCTGCTCGTAGAACTCGCGGAAGGACGCGTCGTTCATGCCGCGGATGTGGGCATAGCCGAGCCGACCGCCCGAGGCCTCGCGGACAATCTCGTCGCGGCTGCGGACCCAGCGCTTGTAGAGCAGCTGGTTCTCGTTGCCGCGTGAGACCGGGCGAACCACATGGTCGGTCTCCTCGCCCGCAGCGTTGCGGATGGTCAACCGGATTCTGTCGCCGGATTTGCCGTCGAGCAGGGCATAGAAGTTGGTTGCGCTGTCAAGAGCCGTACCGTCGATCGCGATGATGATGTCGCCGTCTTCGATATCCAGATCGGCCTTGTCGAGCGGGCCGTTCTCGAGCACCTCGGCGATCCGCATCCCGTCGCCGGTAAAGTCCTGGTCGTAGATCACGCCCAGCGCGGCGGTGTTGGCGGCACCGCTCCTGGCGGAGGGGCGGTAGCTGCCGCCGGTGTGCGAGGCGTTGAGTTCGCCGAGCATCTCTGAGAGGATGTCGGCGAAGTCACGGTTGTTGGTGATGCCCGCGAGCTTGGGCTCGTACTGCGCGAGATAGAACGCCCAGTCCACGCCGTGCATGTCGGGGTTGTAGAACTTGTCGCGGGTCTGCCTCCAGACGTGCTGGAGGATGTGCGCCCGCTCGGCGTCGGGATCGACCGTCATCGTCGCGGCAAAGCCGATGGTCTTGCGATCCCCGCTCCCGGTCTCGATCTTGGAGAGTGAGCCCCCCGCGAGGAGGAAGATCGATTCGCCGTCCTTGGACATCCGCATCGACGCGCCGGACGCGCCGAGTTTGGCGAGTATCTTGGTCGACTCCTCACGGAAGTCGCGCACCCAGAGGTCGTACCCCTTCTCGAAACGGGCGAGGTAATACAGCTTGTCGCCGTCGGGCGACATTGCGAAGCCGCCGAGATCGGAAGAGTGAATCGTCAGCCTTGCGCCGCGGTCTTCGAGCCCCTCGAACTCGATCTCGAGCGGCTCGGGCTTGTCCTCGTCCGCGTCGTCGGCATCATCTGAGTCGTCGCTGTCGCCGGATGTTTCGGGGCGTTCTTCCGCGGCGTCGTCCCCGTCTTCAGCGTCTTTCCTGGCGTCGTCTTCGGCCTCCTCCTCGTCTTCTTTCTTCTTCTCCTCGAGCTCTTTGCGGAGTTCGTACTCTTCCTTGGACAAACGGAACTGGTCGAACGAATCCTGCGTCAGGAAGAGCGCTACGACGTCGGCCTCGGCCCCCCAGCTGCCGTGAGAGCGTTCGCCGTAGCGGGTGCTCGACCAGATGATCGCCCCGCCGTCCATCGCAAAGTGCGGGAAGCCGTCGTCGTATCCGGAGTTCGAGATATCGACAACATCGCCGGTACCGTCGGCACGGACGAGCCCGACCTCGCCGTAGAAGACCCGGCCGTGGTTGTAGAGGTGGGTAACAAGCCACTCGCTGTCGGGGGACCACTCGAACCAGTGGTCGCCGTCGGCATAGGAGTAGAACTTGTCGCCGGGGAGCGCGACGACCGACGCCCCGGATTCGATGTCGAACACGCGGACCTCGTGGCGGTCATGGAGGTACGCGATCTTCTCACCGTCGGGCGAGTAGACCGGCTGAAACTCCTCCGCGTCGGTCGCGATCAGAGGCTTCTCTTCGATGTTCGTCGCGCTGAAAAAGTACAACTCATCGTCGTCCATAAGCGAAGCCTCGTACACGTTCCACGAGCCGTCACGTTCCCCGGCGTAGATGAGACTCCTCCCGTCCGGCGAAAACGAAACCGACCGCTCCTGCTCGGGCGTGTCGGTGATGCGGCGGGTGGTGTCAAACTCGACCGAGGTCACAAACACCTCGCCGCGGACGACGAACGCGACTTCCTTGCCGTTGGGCGCGACCGCGAAGTCGGTTGCGCCACTCCGCTCGGTGCGTGAACGCGCCTCGGCGGCGCGGCCGTCGACAGCAATCCGGATATCCAGGCGCTGCGGCTGCCCTCCCTCGGCGAGCGTAAAGACATCGCCGTGCCAGCTGAACGCGAGCGTGCCGTTGTCAGCCCGCGAGAGGTGGCGGACGGGGTTGTCCTCGAATCGTGTGAGCTGCTCGGCCTGGGCGTTTGCCTGTGCCGGCATGCGGAAGACGTTGAAATCGCCGGCACGCTCGGAGAGGAAGTAGATCGACCGCCCATCGCCCGACCAGTGCGGGTCGCGGTCTTCGCCGGCAAAGTCGGTGAGTTTGGTGTGCGAGCCGGTGCCCGAGTCGTAGACCCAGACATCCCGGGCGATCGACGATTCGTGGTGCTTGCGGAGCACGTTCTCATAACCCTTGCGGTCCTCGTAGACCAGCCGCCCGCCCTCGCTGTCAAACCGGGCGTTGAGCGCCGGCGTGGTCAGCACCATCCGCGGCGTGCCGCCGGTGAGGTCAACACGGTAGAGCTCGGCGAGCACTCCGCTGGGGTAGAGCGTGCTGTCGGCGCTGTCCATGCGCGAGCTGCTGAAGATGACCGCGCGGCCGTCGGGGGTGAAGTCGCTGGGCGTATCGCCCGCGGAGTGGAACGTCAGCCGTGTCGCCGGGCCGCCGGTCGCGGGCATGACGTACACGTCGTTGTTGCCCGCGCGGTTGGAGGCAAACGCGATCATCGAACCATCGGGCGACCAGACCGGGCTCGATTCGTACGCCTCGTGGATCGTCAGCGGGATCGCGCGGCCGCCGGTGGTCGGGACGGCGTAGAGGTCGCCCGCGTGGCAGAAGACGATCTGCGACCCGTCGGGCGAGATCGCCGGCTGGCGAAACCAGTTGGGCGTGACCTGCGCAAAGGCAGACCCCGCGAGCGTGACAACCGAAAGAGCAGAAACAACAGCGGTTCGTGGGCGCATGTGGTGAATCCTCTTGAGCGTGGAAGCAGCGCAAACTGCGGGGGGACGCATGATAGCAGAGTCACGGGGGCAGATGGCACCGCCCGCTGCTGCAGGAATGGCCGGGGCAATTCACTCCTGGGCAGGCGGGCTGGACGCAGGCCCGCTGCGCACACAGCGGAACCCGACATGCGACAACCCGGTGTCCGGCGGGCAGGACATCCTCGCGCTCGGCCGGTAGGAAGCACAGTACGAATCGTTGCACAGGAACGACCCGCCGCGTTGCACACGGCTTTCCGGCGCATCGGGATTGCGCGGGTCGAGGCTCTCTTTCGGGCCGGACGGGTTTGCGACCACTCCATCCGGGCCGACGCTCTCGACACACATCGCGTAGAAGTCTGGACGGTAGAGGTCCGCGCACCATTCCCAGACGTTGCCCGCCATGTCGTAGAGCCCGTAGCCGTTGGGCGGGAATGACTTGACCGGTGCGGCGCGAGCGAACCCGTCTTCGGCGGTGTTGTCGTCGGGAAAGTGCCCGGTCCAGATGTTGCAGCGCTCCGGGCTCACCGGTTCATCGCCCCAGACATTCACTTTGCGCTCGAGCCCGCCCCGCGCGGCGTATTCCCACTCGGCCTCGGTCGGCAGCCGCTTGTTCGCCCATCGCGCGTACGCGGCCGCGTCTTCGTACGCGACCTGCACAACCGGGTGGTCCTCGCGCCCCTCGATCGAGGTTCCCGGCCCTTCGGGCGTGCGCCAGGTGCTGCCGTGGGTCCACGTCCACCAGAGGTCGTACCGATGCAGATCGACCGGATGCTCCGGGCGCGTGAACACCAGGGAGCCCGGCCGGAGCACCTCGTCGGGCGGTTTGGGTGTCCCCGGCGGGAGCTGCGCCCTGATCTTCTCCCAATCTACCGGCCGCTCGGCGACCGTCATATACCCCGTCGCCTCGACGAACGCGGCGAACTGGGCGTTGGTCACCTCGGTGCGGTCCATCCAGAACCCGTCGACGCGGACACGATGCACCGGCGATTCGTCCGGCCGCGCAAGAGGGTCGGTGCTGCCCATCCAGTATGCACCGCCTTCAATCCAAACCATGCCCTCGGGTGCGGCACCCGAATCCTCGGCCGGGCGCTCCGCGTCGCGGGCGGGCGTGTCCGGCTGCTGGGCAACGATCACCGCGGCCCCACGCCCCGGCACCGCGCAACAGGCTCGGGCATCGGGCTCGACAGCCACCGGTCCCCGCCCGGCCTGAACGCTCGCAAGGGGACTCACGAACACGAACAGAAAGGCCGAGCACAGCTGCACACCGCGGGGTTGTCTCATGGCCTGATCGTATTCACGCCGACGCCCCGCACGGCAAACAGATACCCTGCGCGAGTTCCCGGCGTGCGGCCCGATCGCGAGACCCCGGAAGCTCTCTCAGCACCCCTCCACCCACGCATTGAGAAACGCCACGACGTCGATCGTGTTGATCGTACCGTCGCCGTTGATGTCGGCCGAAGGGTCTCCACCCGCCCATGCGTTGAGGAACACCACCACGTCGATCGTGTTGACGCTGCCGTCGTTGTTGAAGTCGCCGATGCAGGGTTCGCCTTGGCGCCGGGGCCAGAACCCGCCGGAAAGCGAGAAGTTCCCGCCCGCCATCGGCCCTCCGGCGTCGTGCTGGCCGATGGTGCCGGCAAGCGAGAACGGGCCGCCCGAGGCCTCCCCCCCACCGCCGTCGATAGTGTGCCGGGGGATGGAGAAATCTTGAGCGGTCGCCGGCGCCGTCATGAACAGGATCGGGAGAGTCACCGGGATCAGGTGCTTCGAGAGCGCCGCTGGGGTCGAGAGCTTCATCGCTTCCCTCCGTTAGGCTCGTCCCGGACCTGCTGCCGGAGAACGTGTTCGAGTGCTGCAAGCCGTCGTTCGAGAGCCTCGATCTGCAACGCCTGGCTTGCGATGATCGCGTCCCTGTCGGCCGCGAGTGCCGCGATCTCAGCGTCTTTCTCGGCCCGCAGTGCATTGACGGCTTCGACAAGCAGCGGCGTCATCTTGGAATAGTCCATGCCGATGGCGTCGATGCCGTTTTCTTCGTACTGCACGATTTCCGGCAGCACTTCGCCGACTTCCTCTGCGATCATGCCGAGGTCGTGGTGTCCACCGTGCTCTTTGTCCCAGTCGTAGTAGACCCCGCGAAGTCGGGACAGCTTGAACAGTGGATCACCGATTCGCTCGACGTTCTTCTTCCAACGACGGGAGGATGACGCGCCATAGTTCGCGCCCGCGCCGCTGGCGTAGAAATCGAACCCGCTGGTGGAGTTGCTCTTGCCTTCCATCCCGACATTGAAGCCGGTGGCGGCGGTGGTTCTACCTATCACGCCAACGCCGTTGTTGGAATCGCTCTCTCCCACCACGCCGACGAATAGGCCGGCGGTGGATGTGTGGCCGCCGTAGACGGCGATGAGGGAACTGCCCGTTTCCACATGGAGCGGATACGACGGGCTGACCGTCCCGATCCCGACATTGCCGCTCATTTGAACATCGCCGTCTATATCAACATCACCCCAGGCCCACAGCGCCGGCCCCGCCCCCTGGTTGTTGGCGAAGATGGTCGGGAGCACCGCATGATCGGATGTCGCTTCGATCGCCTGGGCGCCGCCGGAGCCGACAACATCGAGCCGTGAACTTGGCGAGATCGTTCCTATGCCGACATTGCCACCTTGATTGATCGCCAGATGCGTCCCCCCACCCAGTTCCTGAATGTTGAAGCCGACCGAGGGACTCTGCAGACCGACAATCCAGGAACTCCCGCCCCCGGTGTCGTCGTACTGGATGTACGGCTGGGCATGCTGCATATGCAGCGGAAACGCGGGAGTGGTGGTGCCGATGCCGACATTGCCGGATTCATCAATGAAAAGACCATTGCCCGGAAACGGCGAAGAAGGCGAGTTCCGCGTGAACAGACCCAGCCCCTCATCCATGAAGTAGATGTCGCGCCGATTCCCGTTGTTGGCGTTACCCGATATGCCCGTATGCCCAAACGGCGAACCGAAACGGATGTCGCCGAATGCATCGCCGGGGGCCTGCACGTGAAACGGGATATCGCTCGAACCGGTGCCGTCAATGTGCAGTATCGCCTCCGGACTCGTCGTGCCGATCCCCACGCTCTCGTTGTCATCCACAAAGATGCCCCGCGTCTGAATCGAGTACGGCGATCGCGTAATCAGCGTCCGCGGCGAGAGGATCGTGCCGTCGACCGCAATCTCCAGCCAGCGGTCGGCGTTGTCGAAGGCGTCCGCGCCGAAGTCGAGCTCGACGGTGAATCGACCATCATCGACCGGAACCACCAGCAGTCTTGATCCAAACGAGTTCCCCGCACTTTCAGCATCCCAGAGGGAGAAGTCAATATCGAATGAACCGTCAGCGAGCGCACCGTTCTCTCTGAGCTCGCCCTGGTAGGTAAATGTGGTGTCGACCTGCGCCACTGACGGCGCGGCAATCAGTGCGGCGAGCAGGACAGGGAGACATTTCAATACAACCTTCATGAGATCTACTCCGGGCCACACGTCATGGCCTGTACACAACGAACGAAAACCTGCGGTCGAGACTGTCATGTCCTCTTGCGTCTGAAAAGGTATCGATGTACACCTTGCCATCAGACTGAATGCGTGCGTACATGAGCCCCTTGTCCTGCAGTGTGACGAGCACAATGTCCGTCACCAGCAGAGGGTCGACAAAACTGATGACATATGTGCCGCTGTTGGGGAAGCCGACGTGTTGAACGTCTGCGATGTTTGTCGAACCCGACAGCAGGGTCCCGTCGAGGTCCACCTTGCCGTAGGCGACGGCCGGCCTGATCTGGTGCTCGAACTGCACACCGCTCGGGCTGATGGACATCTGGATCTCGCCCGGATCGTCGGGGGTCACGTCGAAGTACAGGTTGGCGGTGTTCGACTGGCCGTTTGTGGTTCGGATCGTGGCCCTTACCTCGTCCAGATAGTCGAGAAACTCGATGAGGCCGAGCGTGTGGAAGAGTGGCGGTCCGTCTGATCCTCGAAACTGCAGTCGGCCGGAGACACCGGGAGTGGGATCGGTCGCCGTCAGCCGCAGGGTCGGCCCGTCGGCCTCGACCTCAAGCTCCTGCTGCGGGCTGGTCGTTCCGATGCCGACGGGTCCGGCGTCTGCCACATAGATACCGCGCGTCTGGAGGGAGAAGGGCGAGGCAGAAACCGGCTGTCGGGGCGTGAGCAGCACGCCCTCGACGCTGACCTCGAGCCAGCGGTCCGCGCTGCCGAAGGCCTCGGCACCCCAGTCGAGCGCCACGGTAAACAGGCCGGAGGCCACGGGAACATCGACCAGCGAGATGGCCCCCCCGACCTGAGTCCCCCCGGCCGGAGCGTCCCAGAGTGTGAAGTCGATATCGAAGCTGCCCTCGGCGGGAACGCCGCGGTCGATGAGCTGCCCCTGGTAGGTCATCGCGGTGCCCGCCTGTGCCCGGGCCTGGCTGGACAGCCCCATCGCCCCGACGGCCGCCAGGACCAGAATGATGTTTCGTATTTGCACGGTCTCTCCTTCGCTTCTCTGGCGGCGGCTCTTGCATCCACCATCAGAATCCGCGAGAATGGTGATCGGATCTCCCCGTGTCGGTTCCAAAATCCCTGAAAATCCCACAACCCCATAACGAGCAGCGCTATCCATACTCATCACGAACAGGACAGTTCTGAGCCGTCCCACAGCCTCGAGCAATCCGCGTACAGCGCCCTCCGCGGCCTGGCGGCTGCCTACCTCCACCGGGAACGCCGCGACCACACCCTCCAGCCCACCGCGCTGGTCCATGAGGCCTACCTCAAGCTCGCCGGGGGGGCGTCGGACTGGAAAAGCCAGACCCACTTCCAGGCGATCGCGGCCAACGCGATGCGGCAGATCCTCGTCGACCACGCCCGAGCCCGAAAGACCAAGAAGCGCGGCGGGGACTGGCTCCGGGTCACCCTCTCGCCCAACAACGCGGCCACCCCCGGACTCGATGTGGATGTGCTTGCCCTCAACGACGCCCTCGAACAGCTCGCCGCGCTCGACGAGCGCAAGGCCCGTGTCGTCGAACTTCGATTCTTTGGAGGACTGACCTGCGCAGAAGCCGCGGAAGAGGTAGGGGTCTCGCCAAAGACCGCCGAGGCGGACTGGTACTTTGCACGGGCGTGGCTTCGGGAGAGGCTCAGCGAGAGCGGCGGATGAACGACACGGAGAGATTCCAGCAGGTCGCCGAGCTATTCGAGGCCGCACGCTCGCGCCACGGCGACGACCGCGACACCTTCCTCCGTGATGTTTGTACGGACGATCCCGACCTGCTCGACGAGGTCTGTCGCCTGTTGACCCACCACGACGCCGAGGACGCGCCGCTCGACAAGCCTGTCGTGCCCGACCAGGCAATGCTCGACCTCTTTCCCTCGATCGCCTCGCCGCCCGTGCCCGAGCGGATCGGGCGCTACACGATCAAGAGTCAGTTGGGCATCGGGGGTATGGGCGTGGTGTATCTTGCCGAGCAGGACCACCCGCAGCGGCGGGTCGCGATCAAGGTGCTGCGGCCGGGGCTTGTCAATCCCGGCCTGTTGCGTCGGTTCGAGCTCGAGGCCGCGGCGCTGGGGCGCCTCCAGCACCCGGGCATCGCGCAGATCTACGAGGCGGGCACGTTCAACGACGGTGCCGGCCCGCGCCCGTACTTTGCGATGGAGCTGGTCGACGGCAAGCCCCTCACCGACTACGCCGATGCGCACGGACTCGGCACCCGCGATCGGCTCGTGCTGTTTGCGCGCGTCTGCGCGGCGGTCCACCACGCCCACCAACGCGGCATCATCCACCGCGACATCAAGCCGGGCAATGTCCTCGTCGACGCAACGGGACAGCCCAGGGTGCTCGATTTCGGCATCGCCCGGGCCACCGACAGCGACCTGCAGGTCACGACGATCCAGACCGACGCCAGCCAGCTTCTCGGGACGCTGCCCTACATGAGCCCCGAGCAGGTCGCAGGCCGGAGCAGCGCCGTCGACACCCGCGCCGATGTCTACGCCCTGGGCGTCGTGCTCTTTGAACTGCTCACCGGTCGGCTGCCGTACCACGCCGAGCACCAGTCGTTTGTCACCCTGGCGCGGGTCATTGTCGAGGAGGACCCGATCTCCCCGGCCTCGATCGATTCGGCGCTGCGCGGCGATCTGAGCACGATCATCCTCCATGCGATCGAGAAGGATCCCGACCGCCGCTACCAGTCGGCTTCGGAGTTGGCCGACGACGTGCATCGGTTCCTCGGGCACGAGCCGATCGCGGCCCGCCCGGCGACGGCGGCGTACCACCTGGCGCGGTTTGCCCGCCGGCATGTCGTGGTTGTCGCGGCGTCGGCGGCGGTGTGTCTTGCGGTCTTCATCGGGGGCCTGGTGATCGTCTGGCAGTCCTCGCGCGTCCGGGCCGAGGCCGACACCCGCCGGCAGGTCGCGGGGTTTCTGCGCGAGATGCTCACGTCGATCGACCCGGGCAAGACCGCCGGCGGGCCGCTCAGCGTCCGCGAGATGCTCGACGACGCCTCGGCCCGCCTCAATGGCAGCTTCGCCGACGCCCCGCTGGTCGGTGCCGACCTCCACGAGACCATCGGCACCACCTACCGCAACCTCGGCGCCTTCGAGAAGTCGGAGGCCCACCTGCGCAGGACGCTCGACGCCTACCGCGAGGCTTTCGGCCGGGACGACGACCGCACGCTCGGCGCCGTCGCGTCGCTGGGGCTCACGCTCCGCGAGCTGGACAACCTCGAAGAGGCCGACATCCTGCTCGCCGGGCACGCCGATGCGGCCTCCCGCGGCGACGGCCCCGGGGCGCTCAGCCTGCTGACGACCCGCGCCATCGTGCTCGATGCCCTGGGCGAGGACGAACCGGCCGAGACGCTCTACCGCGAGGTTTATGCGCGCAAGACCGCCGCACTCGGCGAGGCCGCCCCCTCCACACTCAACGCCCGGCTGAACCTGGGCAAGCACCTGATGGACCGCAGAGCGTTCGCCGACGCGGCCGCACACTTTGAGGCCTGCCGCCGGGGGCTGCGCGCAGCCTACGGCGACGACCACCCCGAGACCATCATGGCCACGGCCAACCTCGGCGCGGCCTGCGGCAACCTCGGACGGCTCGACGAAGGCGCCGCCCTTCTCGCCGAGGCTGTCGAGCGGAGCGTCCGGGTCCTGGGCCCGGTCCACCTGCACACGCTGCGGCGCCGGCGCAACCTCGTCCTGCTCGAGTGGCAGCACGGGGACCGCGCCCGGGCGCAGACCCGGGCCGGCACGCTCCTCACCGATTGCCAGAGCACCCTGGGCCGGGCCCACGAAGAGACCATCCGCGCTCTGGAGCTGCACACGACACTGACCGCCCTCGGCGGCGATATGGACGGGGCCGAGCGACGCGCCCTGGCGTGGCACGACCGCCTCGCGGCCGACCTGGGCCCCGACCACCGCCTCGTCGGCCGGGTCGCCTATCTGCTGGTCAACCTCTACGAATCGTGGGACAAACCCCGGCAGGAGGCCCGCTGGCGGCAACGCGTCGAGGAGACCCGATTTGCCCCCTCCGAGGGCGGGTGAGTCCCCGGCCGGTCTTACGCGGCTCTTTCGCGCCGGGGCGCGGTCTCGGGCACCCGGGCCCGCGTTGCCCGGGCGGCCTCGGGCACGCCCAAGCGCACGGTGATGTGCGTCGAGTCGTCGCTGGACAGTTCGCCCCGGTGGGTGCGGACGAAGTAGGTCGCTTCGGGCGTGCCCGCCGGGAGGGTGTTGTCGATGAACGACCTCGCGCCCACCGCGCCCAGCAGCGTGGCCGGGGAAGATGTCCCGATCTTCCGCCAGATGGTGTACACGGTGCCGTTGGCGATCGTGCCCTCCCAGGCAAGTTCAATCGCCCCGGTGTTGCGGAGTGTTGTGGTCAGGTCGGTGGCGATCGCCGGGGGCGCG
>JAUZRR010000021.1 GCA_030950285.1 Planctomycetota bacterium
GGGCGTGCGGCGGTTGCCGGCGTTTGGCATCCGGCCTTTGGCGGGCGGCTCTCCGCCGCGTATCCTCCTGTCATGCCCTCTCTCGAACAACTCCAGCGTGCCCTCGACACCAGCCCCGGCGACGCCTTCCTGCTCTATGGCCTCGCCATGGAACACGCCCGGCTCGGCGACCATCAGGCCGCCCTCGACCCCTTCGCCCGCGCGGTCGAAGCCGACCCCGCCAACCCCTACCACCATTACCACATGGCCCGCTCGCTCGAGGCCCTCGGCCGCGCCCAAGACGCCCGGGCCGTCCTCGAAGCCGGACTCGAACAAGCCAAAATCCACCACGACACCCACGCGCAGAGCGAACTCACCGAGTTTCTCGACCGACTCGAAGACGAAGACTAACGCAGCACACAAAAAATCCCCATGCGCTCCACCTCTCCCCACTCCGCCGCCGTCCGCCGCCTGCAGGAACAGCGCGAACGCCTCGACGAGCTGCCCATCGATGAGCCGGTCCGTGGCGTCCGCGCGGTGGGCGACGACCAGACCCGCTTTGCGATCAAAGTCGCCAACCGCTCCTTCGGCCCGGTCCACGCCAAAGACCTCGACACCCTCGGCGTCGTCGTCGGCAAGCCCCTCAGCCAGGACGCCCGCGGCCGACTCGAAGACGCACTCGCCCGCGAAGCGGCCCGGGGCGACGCCCTCCGCCTGCTGGGCACCCGGGCCCGCGCCGCCCGCGACCTGCTCAACCGCCTCGCGCGCAAAGGCCACGACCCAACCCCCGCCGCCGAAGCCCTCGACCGCCTCGCCGCCGTCGGGCTCATCAACGACGAAGGGCTTGCCGAGACCCGCGCCCAAGCACTCGCCCGCGCCAAAGCCGCCGGCCCCAGAGCCGCCGAGCACAAACTCCGCGCCCAGGGCATCGACAGCGCACTCGCCGGGAAAGCCGTCCGCGAGGCCTTTGCCGATATCGACCTCGTCGAACGCGCCACCGCCGCCGCCCGCAAACGTGCCCGCGCCCTGAGCCCGACCCTCGACGAACCCACCCGCCGCCGGAGGCTCTACGGCTTCCTCGCCCGCCGCGGGTACGATCACCCCACCTGCATGAAGGCAACCACCGCCGCGCTCGCCGACGACGAGCACGCCGGCGAGCCCGAGACCGAACGAGGCTCCTGACCCCCCAGCCGCCAGCCCCCACCCGCCAGCCCCCAGACCCCAGACCCCACCGGAGCACCCCATGACCCGCCACGCCCGAACCCGAACCCGCACCACCCTCGCGCTCGCCGCGCTCGCCGCCCTGCTCGCCGGCTGCACCAGCGCCGAGAACGACCGGTTCCGCTTCGGCGACGCCGCCCCGCTTGCCGTCTTCGAACCCGCCGCCGACACGCTCGCCGACCTCGACCCCCACGCCACCAGCTTTGACCGCTCGGGCTGGGAGCCGATCGTCATGGCCGTCCCCGTCCACGGCACCGCCCACCAGCCGACCTACGCCCCCAGCGCCTTCAGCTCCGACACCCTCCCCCGCCAACGCGGCGAGTACCCCACCGCCGAGACCTGCCTGGACCTGGGCGAACCAGACGCCAGCGAAGACCTCCGCGTGGCCGCCGCCACCCACGGCATGGCGATCGTCGACACCGTGCTGTTCATCCCCCGCCTCATCATCCGGCCCCCCACCGCGACCGACTGGAGCCCGGCCCAGAGCTACTCCCGCGTCTCCGGCCATGACCAGGCCCCGCCGGCGTGTTGCCGAGCGTGCGGTGGCAAACTCTGCGAGGCCTGCGCCACGCCCGAATCCGAAGCCGAGCCCGTCGACACCAAAGCCCCGGACGCCGGAACCGACGAACCGACCGACGGCTTCTTCGACGAAGCCGACGCGCTCGACGAAACCGAAACCCCAAGCCAAGCCGACGCCACATGACCGCCGGCCCGCCCGATTCCAATCCCGATCCCAACCTCCCCGCCGGAGCAAGGCCTGAGTACGAAGTCTCACCCCACTTCGCTGCCGCCCGCGCAGCCGAAGACCCAGCCTACCTGATCCTCGACTGCCGCCTGCCCAGCGAAGCCGACGCCGCGAAGATCGAAGGCTCGGTGCTCGTCCCCTTGCACGAACTCGAAGACGCACTCGACGACATCGAGGACGCCCTCGAAGAACGCGGCCTGCCCAAAGACGCCCCCTTCGCGGTCCTCTGCCACCACGGCCACCGCTCACTCCGCGCCGCGCTCATGCTCCAGGCCGCCGGCTTTCCCGGTGCCCGCTCGGTCTTCGGCGGGATCGAGTTGTGGGCAAGCGCGGTAGACACGGCGATCCCGCGGTATGTACGGGACGGGGCGCGGTGCGAGATCGTGCGGTAGAGAACTGCAACTCCTCAGCAGCATCGGGGGAACCGATCGCGAGCACGAGCATGCCGGAGGTGGTGATGAACGCCTGGACATGAATGAGAATCTGCAAGCCGGTACCACCGACTGGGATTGGCAGGTACCCGTCGGAGGCATCGCGATCCGAACAATCTACCGACTCGGCCGGGGCGAGCGACAAACGTCCCCCCTCGACCGCAAAGCACGCCCGGACGTTTCCGCCCGGGCGTGTGAGTGCTTTCAATCCGTGCGGCGAAGCCGCGAGAGGATTAGCGGCATTCGTTCCAGAGGTTCAGGAAGCAGAGAAAGTCCTGCGAGTTGACGGTGCTGTCGCCGTTGCAGTTGGCCGACTCGGCACCGGAAGCCCAGTCGTTCAGGAACGCCGAGAAGTCCAGCGTGTTGACCGAGCCGTCGCCGTTGAAGTCGGCGTAGCCGCAATCGCTACAGATCTCCTGCCAGAAGCCCGCCACGGCTCCCAGCTCGGTCGGGCAGTCACCGAAGGTGAGATCCCCACAATCCTCCGGGTCGTGTGTCTGATCGGTCCCCCCAAACTGTTCCGGGCCTTGCGTGCCGGGGGCGCTGGGGTCACCCCGATCCTCGCCGGTCGCCCAGAGCATCGGCTGCGCGCACGTCGCGAGCACCAACGCCCCGGAACTGGTCACCTCCCGGGCATAGAACACCGCGTAGGAACCCTCCCCCGCGTCCGGCACCGGCCACGTTCCGGCGGTCGAGAGATCGACATTTGTGATGTAGTACCCGCCGGGGTTGCAGCTCAGAGTCCCGAAGTCGAGCAGCCAACCGGAGTAGTCGAATGAATCGGGGTCGCAAGGCTCGGAATCCTGCGTAAAGACCGCCACCAGGCAGGACTCGGTCCCAAAGCCGGCGCACGTCCAGTACCACGCAAAGTCAAGACGACGGAACCCCGCATCGGGATCGGTGTCCCCAGCAACAACCATGTCGTTGGTCACGAACGTGTCGCAGAACGCCGAGCCGAAGAAAAAATACCCGTCGGCGCAGTCGCCGGTCTGCGCAATGCAGTCGAACTTCATCGCCAACTCGTCGCACGCCCGGCTCATCGAATCGCCGTAGGGCATCCATTCCCCCGCCTGCCGGATCCCGTCCGGCCCACGGACCGCCGGCGCGATACGCACCGGCTCGATCTCGATCCCGTTCGCCAGCCGCTGCAGTTCCCCCCGGCCCTGCGATTCGGCCGGCCGGACCCCTTGGCCCATCGCGGCCCCCGCTGCCAGCCCGACGAGTCCGGTTACAACGATCGCACGCTTCATCATGACACTGCTCCTTTCTTGCAGTTCGGACGGCTCTGCGGAGTTGCGGGCCGCCCGCCGGAGAACCCGGCACACATGCTGATACCGGTGACAGATTCACGGGCTGCAAATACGGAGAGTTGCTTCGAAAAAAAACACGCCCGGGCGTTTCCGCCCGGGCGTGTGGAATAGTGCTTTCAATCCGTGCGGCTAAGCCGCGAGAGGATTAGCGGCATTCGTTCCAGATGTTGAGGAAGCAGAGGAAGTCCTGCGAGTTGACGGTGCTGTCACCGTTGCAGTTGGCGGACTCGTCACCGGGGACCCAGGCGTTGAAGAACGCTGTGAAGTCCTGGGTGTTGACGACGCCGTCACCGTTGAAGTCGGCGTAGTCGCATGCGTTGCCCGCACCTTCTTCGCCCCAGAACTGGACCATGGCGCCCAGGGGATCGGGGCAGAGCCCGAAGTCGTAGGTGTAGCACTCGGTGGTGGAGTGCACGCCGTCGGAGGGGTTGTCATCGTCGTACTGCTCGGTGACCTGCGTACCACGCATGGTGTTGGAAGCGCCGCCGCCGTCGCCGGTGCCCCAGAGCATGGTCTGGGCGCAGGTGGCGAGCACGAGAGCACCGGAAGTGGTCTGGCTCTGGGCGAAGATGAGGATGTGCGAGCCGGTGCCGCCGGTCGGGATCGGCCAGGTGCCGGTCGAGAGATCGACGTTGGTGAAGTAGTAACCGCCGGGGTTGCAGCTCAGGGTGCCGAAGTCGAGCAGCCAGCCGCTGTAATCGAAGGTATCGGCGTCACAGGGGACGGAGTCCTGGGTGAAGACACCGACGAGACAGGTCTCGGTGCCGAAGCCGGCGCAGCTCCAGTACCACGCGAAGTCAACGCGGGCAAAGCCGGCGTCGAGGTCGGTGTTCTCCCACACGGTGTGGTCGGCCGACACGAACATGTTGCAGTAGCCGGTGCCGAAGAACCAGCGGCTGGTGCTGGCGGTGAAGCACGCGTTGGTGTCGTCCATGAAACCGTCGCTGTCGTCGTCGCCGAAGCAATCGAAGACGCGAGTGTTGGCGAGGCGAGCGTTGCCGCCGCCCTTGTAGTCGGTCCAGTCCGAAACCATGCGGACCTGGCCGTTCTCGTAACGAACCTTGGCGATGCGAACGGGGCTGATCTCAATCCCGTTGTCAATGTTCTGGAGGTCGGGCTTATCACCAGCAATCGCGACAGAGGCGACGCCAGCGCAGAGGCCTGCGGTGATACAGAGGTTCTTGGCCTTCATAATGAGTAACTCCTTCTTCGGTGAAAGGGAACCAAACGCAATCTCTCCCCGTCACGCGGGGACACTTCGGAACTCTCCAGCCACTACACCGTGCTGGAGACAGATCAGACTCTTTTTCCATTCGGTACAGAACCCGCAAACTCTTGCCCGCGCAATGTGTCTCAACTTGGACACCCGCACTTTCACTGGCATTCGTCGGCAGAACCGAACACTCTTCCTCTCAACAGGTACGAAAGCTGTTACGCCGGGTTGCATCGTGCGTATCAGGAGAACCCTGATCGCTCGTGGTGGGTTGAAACCCGATTTGAAACTCTCACACTCCATCAACACAAATCTTCGGCATCGCATGACGCCGACACCTGCGCAATATACACACCTGGCGCATCCACGCAAGACCTCTGACCCCATTTTTCAAACTTTCCGGCATAACCGTCCCTACTTATCACAAAGTTTTTCAGTGTCGCGGTAATCTGGGCAAACCCTGACGGTGAATCGGTTTCCGAGAAATGGGCAGGAACGCCCTCAACCCGATATTCCCAACCCAAGCCTCTCGTCGCGGCTCAACCGCATCGCCCCGACAAAAGCGTCAAATAACTGCCCCGCATCATGAGGCCCGGGTGAAGCCTCTGGGTGATGCTGCACACAGAACACAGGCCTATCAACCAGGCGAAAACCCGCAACCGTCCCGTCGTTGAGGTGCACATGCGTCACTTCGCCCCCGGCCTGCTCCAGGCTCTCCCGATCCACCGCGAACCCGTGATTCTGGCTGGTGATTTCCACTCGCCCAAGCGATTGATTGAACACCGGCTGATTCGCCCCACGGTGGCCGAACGGCAGTTTGTACGTCTTCGCCCCGATCGCCAGCGCCAACAACTGATGCCCGAGGCATATCCCGAATGTCGGGATCTTCAGCTCCCCCGAGACCAACTCGCGGAGCATCGCGACCGTTCCCTCGACCGCAGCCGGATCACCCGGCCCATTGGAGATAAACAACCCATCAAAATCGCCCCGCTTGTGTGCTGCACAAATCTCCGCCGCCGGGGTGTCGTGGGGGATCACAGACACCTCGCACCCGCGATCAACCAGGTTGCGGAGGATGTTCCGCTTTGCCCCGCAATCCAGCGCCAGCACCCGCAAGGGCTTGCCGGAAACTCCCGCACTTTCGCGCCCATCCCCGGAGAGCCACGCCCAACGCTCCAACGATTCCGACCAGTCGCCACGCTCGGTCCGCCCCACACTCGGCACCAGGTTCTGCCCCGCCATGCTCGGGGCGTTCCGGGCACGCTCCACGAGTTCCCGATCGGTGTGCTCGGCAACGTCGGTCAGCACGCCATTCATTGCTCCCCCGGCCCGCAGGCGGCGTGTGAGCGCCCGGGTATCGACCCCCTCGATCCCCAGCACCCCCGCCGCTTCGAGATACGCCGAGAGGCTCTGGTCCGCCCGGTAGTTGGAGTGCCGGCGCGCCAGTTCCCGGACCGCCATCCCCGCGACCTGGACACCACCCGACTCGACATCGACCGGATTGGTGCCGGTGTTGCCGATCATGGGGAAGGTCTGGACCAGGATCTGCCCGTGGTAGGAGGGGTCGGTCAGCGACTCCTGATAGCCGCTCATCGCGGTGTTAAACACCACCTCGGCCTCGATCACCACCCCCCGGCCGACCGCGCCGAACGCGGTGCCTTGAAAGACACTCCCGTCGGCAAGCACCAGGCGGCAGGGCGGCTTCGATTCGGCGGCGTGTGGCATCGGTAGAGTGTATCCCGTGCCTGCCTCCTTATTTGAACCAGACCGCCCCCCGCGTTCGCTCAAAGGCTGCACGCTCGTGCGCGTCGCCGTCGAGCGGGGCATCGAACGGGCCGGCACACTTCGAGACTGGAACGCGCTGACCTATCTGGTCGAGCCCGACCCGGGCACATCGCCCATCGAGCGGGGGGAACTCGTCACCGTCCCCCTGGGCAAGGGCGACACCCCGACCCGGGGCTTTGTTGTCGAGGTGGGAGGCCCGGAGCTGGCAGGAGACATCGCCGCCGACGCGCTCAAACCGATCCTGAGCCGCACCGGCGCCCGCGTCCCCGGGACGCTCATCGAGCTCGGCTGCTGGCTGGCCGAGTACTACGTCTGCCCCCTGGGCATGGCGATGGCGACCATGGTCCCTGCCGCAGTCAAAGCCGGGACCGGCACCCGCCGCGTTCGGCTTCTCGAGCGGCCCTCCCCCACGCCCGACCTCGCCGATCTCACCCCCAAGGTCCGGGAGGTCTGGACGAGAATCATCGAGCTCGAGTCGGACACTTTCCCGATGGCTGCACGCGATCTGGCGGACGCGGTCGGTGCAAAGACCGTTCGAGAGATCAACCGCCTCCTTGCCCTCGGAGGCCTCGAACAGATCGAGCGCGAGATCGTCCGCGTGCGCGGCGAAGCACCGCACCTGCCCGCCCCCGCGCCGCCGGCACACCCGGTCCGCCTCACCGAGCATCAGCAGCGTGCGATCGAAGGCATCACCCCCACCCTCGGCTCGTTCGCAACCCACCTGCTCTTCGGCGTCACCGGCTCGGGCAAAACCGAGGTCTACATCCGACTCATCGAACGGGTCCTGGCAGCGGGCAAGTCGGCGATCGTGCTCGTCCCCGAGATCTCGCTGACCCCGCAGACCGGGGCGCGTTTTGTCGCACGGTTTGCCAAGGCAGGCGTCGCGGTGCTGCACTCGGGGCTCACCTCGGCCGAGCGGCACCGCGAGTGGAAACGCGCCGCGTCGGGCGAAGCGAGGGTCGTCGTCGGTGCGCGCTCGGCGGTGTTTGCCCCGCTCTGCGATGTCGGCATCATCGTCGTGGACGAAGAGCACGACACCTCGTACAAACAGGACCAGCTCCCCCGGTACAACGCCCGCGATGCCGCGATCGTGCGGGCGCGGATCGAAGCATGCCCGGCGGTCCTCGGCTCGGCGACCCCGAGCCTCGAAGCCTGGGCCAACGCCGCGGGGCCGCGCCCGCGCTGGTCGCTCTGGAAACTCCCCCTCCGGGCAACCGGCGCCGCGATGCCCCGGGTCGAGATCGTCAACATGCTCGAGCTCAGCCGCCCGGCAAAGGGCAAGAAACCGCCGCCGCCGGACCGGGTGCCCCAGCTCAGCCCCCGCCTCCGCACGGCCCTGCGCACCACGCTCGAAAGACAGGAGCAGGCGATCATTCTCCTCAACCGCCGCGGCTATTCGCACTATCTCTGCTGCCGAAACCGGACCTGCGGCTGGGTCCTGGAGTGCGACCAGTGCGACGCAAGACTGGTCATCCACACCGGGCGCGACCTGCCCCGGGGCGCGGTCGTCCGTTGCCATCACTGCCTGGCCGAGCAGATCGTCCCCCACCGCTGCCCGGGGTGCGACAGCCCGCTGCTCCGGCTGGGTGCGGGGACCCAGCGGGTCGAGGAGGAACTCGAACGGGTCTTTGCGGCCGACCGTGTTGGCGCGCAGTGTGCGCTGGTCGAGGGCGAAACCCTCGCCCGGATCGATAGCGACACGATGCGCTCCGGGCGGGACTTCTTCCGCGCCCTCTCGGCGTTTGCCGCCGGGCGATTCCGGGTGCTGCTGGGGACGCAGATGCTGGCAAAGGGGCACGACTTCCCGAACGTCTCGCTGGTCGGGGTGCTGTGCGCCGACGCGGCGTTGTCGATGCCCGACTTCCGAGCGGCCGAGCGGACCTTTCAACTTGTCAGCCAGGTCGCCGGCAGGGCCGGGCGGGGGTCGAGCCCGGGGACGGTGATCGTGCAGGCGTTCGAGCCCGATGCCCCGGCCGTCCGGCTGGCGGCGGCGCACGACTACGAGAAGTTTGCCAACGCCGAGCTGATCGAACGCCGGGACGCCTCCCTGCCCCCCGCCCGCCGTCTGGCGCGGGTGGTCTGCCGGGATCGGGACTTCGACCGCGCCCGCGACGCAGCCGACCGGATCGCGACCCAGCTCCGCGAGACCATCCCCGACGCGCGCTCGGAGGTGCTCGGCCCTTCCCCCTGCGCCATCGCCCGCATCGGCGGCTACTACCGGTTCGAGATTCTGCTGCTCGCCCCCACCGCGAGGATGGTCCAGAACGCGCTGCAATCGCTGCGCGAACGCGGGCTGCTGCGGAGCGATGCGCGGACCGCGGTGGACGTGGACCCGGTGTCACTCATGTAAATCACCATGCGGGTTTGGTCGCGGCGACTTGATGGAGGCCGCTCGGGACCGAAGCCCCCTCGACGCGTGGCCCCTCGCTCGCGCGAGGGGCTCTACCTGCAAGTGCGATGCACACAGAGATTCGAGCCCCTCGCGCGAGCGAGGGGACAACACCCGAGCACGCGCAGAAACGCAACGATGCAGAACGCTCTATGCTCCGAGCAATGCTCGTCTCCCTCAACGGCCAACTCGTCCCCGCAGCACGCGCACACGTCAGCGTCTTCGATCGCGGCTTCCTCTTCGGCGACGGCGTCTACGAAGGAATCCGCGTCTTTGACGGCTTGGTCCGCCACCTCGACGACCACTGCGCCCGCCTCCAGCAAGGGCTTGACGAAGCCGGGATCACGTGGGACGCGAAACAACTTCACGACCTGTGCCCTGCCCTGCTGGACGCCAACAATCTCCGCGACGCCTTTCTCTACTGGCAAGTCACCCGGGGCACGCCCAAGCCCGACCACCCCGTCCGCGCCCGCATCGCCGAAGCCGATATCGAGCCGACGGTCTTTGGATATTGCCTGCCGACACCCGGCGTCGAAACGCTCACCGAGCCGACCGAGTGCAGCGGGCACACCATCCGCGACGACCGCTGGCACAAAGGGCACGTCAAGAGTGTCTCACTGATGGCGAACGTCATCGCGGCAATGGACGCAGCCCGCGCCGGCGCGGACGAAGCGCTCTTTCTCCGCGACGGCATGCTCTCGGAGTCCTGCTCGACAAATGTGTTCGTCGCCCTCCCAGCCGCCGACGGCAGCACCGCCCTCGTCACGCCGCCGGTCGGTGATGTCTCGATCCTCTCGGGGGTGACACGCAAAGTCCTGCTCGAAATCTGCCCCGAAGTCCAGGTCCGCATGGTCGCCGAAGCCGAGCTGCACCACGCCAACGAGATCTTTCTCGTCGGCACCATGACCACCGTCCGCAGCGTGACGATGCTCAACGGCAATCCCGTCGGCACCGGCAGAATCGGCCCGCTCGCCCGGCACGTGCTCGATCGGTACACCGCCCACATCCGCGCGCAGCTCGCCGCCCGAAGCACGCCGCGATGACCTTCGACCCAACAAAAAAGCGCGTCACCGTGATGGGGCTGGGCCGATTCGGAGGCGGCGTCGGCGTCGCCCGCTGGCTCGCAGCCCAGCACGCCGACGTGCTGGTGACCGACCTGCAACCGGCCGAGAAACTCACCGACTCGATCGCGTCCCTCGACGATCTCGCCAGCGCCGGCCGCGTCACCCTGCGGCTCGGCGAGCACCGCGAAAGGGACTTCACCAGCTGCGATGCGCTCGTCGTCAACCCGGCGGTGCCCAAGCCCTGGGACAACCCGTACATCCGTGCGGCCCGAGAAGGCGGGGCGCTCGTCACCACCGAGATCGGGCTGCTCGTCGAGCAACTCGCCGGGTCGGACGAGGGAAGACGCCGCGTCATCGGCGTCACCGGATCGGCGGGAAAGAGCACCACCGCGTCGATGATCGCCCATGCGCTTCGCGCCCTCGACCACCCGGTCCACCTCGGCGGCAACATCGGCGGCTCGCTGCTCGAGAGCCTCGACCGCATCGCGCCCGCCGACCGGGTCGTCCTCGAACTCTCCAGCGCCATGCTGCACTGGCTCGGCAACTGGTCGCCCGGTGTTGCGGTGGTCACCAATCTCTCGCCCAACCATCTCGACTGGCACGGCTCGCTCGCGCACTACACGGCTTGCAAGCACAGCATCACCGCGCACCAACAACCCGGCGACACGGCAGTGCTCGGCGCTTCACTCACCGACTGGCCGACGCCGCAGGCAGGTGCCCCCCACCGGCTCGCACCGCACGACCGCGTCGAGGGGCTCGCGGTTCCCGGGTTGCACAACGCCCAAAACGCCGCCCTCGCCCGCGCAGCCGTCGACTGCCTCGGCATCACCGCTTCGCGCGCGCAGATCGACGACGCGCTGCGTTCTTTTGCCGGGCTCCCGCACCGTCTTTGCTTTCTTGGCAAGCGTAAAAACGTCTGCTATTACGATGATTCCAAGTCCACCACGCCGCAAGCGACGCTCCTGGCGCTCGACGCCTTCGAGGCTCGCGACGGGCTCGCCCGTGTCCACCTCATCGCCGGCGGCTACGACAAGGGCTCCGACCTGACCCCGATCGCGTTCCGCGCGGGCGGGCTTGCCGGGCTTTATTGCATCGGCGCAACCGGCCGTGGACTCGCGGCTGCTGCGCCCGCCAACGCCCACGACTGCGCCACGCTCGACAGCGCGATGGCACAGATCGCGGCGCGCGCACAGCCCGGCGACATTGTGCTGCTCAGCCCCGGCTGCGCGTCGTGGGACCAGTTCAACAACTTCGAGCAGCGCGGGCGGGCCTTCGCCGCGTTGGCCGGATTGCCCGGGAGCGATCTGTGACCATGCACACCCCACCGCGGGCGCAGCCGTCGGGATGCGTTGCGTCCTTGCGTTTCTTTAGGATTGCCAGTTCGCGGTGTCCCCTTGCTTGCGCAAGGGGCTCTGTGTGGAAACGCCGCATAATCAGGAAAAGGAGCCCCTCGCGCAAGCGAGGGGGCATCGTGGTCCTCCTCACGCTGCCGGGCTTGTTGGGACCACTCGGCGGCTGCGCACAACCAACCACGAAACCTCCACCGCGAGTTCCGGCACATACTCCCGCCAAACCCGCAACCGCACCCCAAGCCCCCCTCCAAGCCGCCCCGCCCCAAGCACACACCCCCCCCGCCGCCTGGATCGAGATTCAGCCCGGCGTGCGCATCAACCTGTCGGAACGACTCGTCGAGTTTGACGCGGCCGTCGCGGTCGATTGCCATCAGCCCCAGACGCCCGACGTCTATCTCGAGGTGCTCTGCTGCACTCCCGACACCCGCGAGCACGAGGCGCTGGTGGTGACGCGGGCGCGACCTTCAACTGTTCACGCGGCGTTGCTCGCCATAGGTGCGACGCCCGGCGCACCGGGATCGTGGCGTGCAGCGGACGGCAAGGCGGTCCCCGTGCCGCCGCGAGGCACGGGGGTGCGCGTCACGTTCCTGCTCGACACGCCCGGCGGAAGAACGCAGGAGATCGACCCGGCGACCTGGGTTGTGCAGAAAGGAACCGGGCAGGCGCTGCGTGAGGTTGACCCCGACACCGGCTGGGTCTTTGCCGGCAGCCGCATCCGCCGGTTTCGCGGGCAGGATGTCTACGACGCCGACGGTACGGGGCAGCTCATCGGGCTGCACACCTTCGGCAGCGAAACGCTCGCCTGGACCCGCGTCGAAAGCCCCGACGCGACGCTGCAAGAACCGCTGTGGCTCGCCAACAACGCGCTCATGCCGCCGATCGGCACGCCCGTGACCGTGCGACTCGCGGTGCTCGGGGGTGAGCCGATACCCGGCACCCCCACACGCAGCGCCCCCACACTCAACGATTGATCCGGAGCTTCATGGTCTTCCGCTGCGTTTCGCCGGTGTCAAGATCGAGGTCTTCGACCACAACCTCGACCTCGCGTCCCACCAGGAGCCCGGCTTCGGCAAACTCCGCGGTCATCTCGCCGATGGTGCGGACGCTCTTGCCGTTGACCTGTGCGATCCGTTGCCCGCTCGAAAAGCCCATCTCCAACGCAGGAGAGTTGGGAAACACCCACGACATGATGGGACGGGCGCTGGGCTCGACGCTGCGCCCCTGCCCGAACTGCAACCCGAGCCTGCCCAGTTCGCCGAGCACGCTCGACCCGACGGTGACCGCCTCGCCCGCCTGGGCGAGCACCGGGCTGAGGACAAACTCGTCGCCATCGCGCCAGACGCTGATGTCGATCTTCTCGCCCGGCTGCACCGTGCTGATGAGCGACCGCAGCACACCGACGCCGGTGATCTGCTGCCCGTCGATCGCGGTGATGACATCGCCCGACTGCATCCCCGCCAGATCGGCCGGGCCGCCGTCGCTGACCCCCGGCACCAGCACGCCGTAGCCGTTGTACCCGGCCCGCAGCGCGTCCCCCGAGCGTCGCGGCAGGCTCACGCCCAGGAACCCGCGGCGGACCTCGCCGTGGTCGATCAGCTGCGTCACCACCGATTCGATCACCGCCAGCGGGATCGCAAAGCTGATCCCCGCCGACTGGCCTTCGGTCGTGCCTTCTGAATCGCTCCCGGTGGCGATCGCGACGTTCATCCCGATCAGCTGGCCGTAAACGTTCACCAGCGGCCCGCCGGAGTTGCCCGGGTTGACCGCCGCGTCGGTCTGGATGAAGTTGGTGTACCCAGACGAAGCCGCGACCGCACCGGCCGGCTCGCGTCCGAGGCCGGAGATTATCCCCTCACTCATCGAAAACTTGAACCCGAAGGGAGACCCGAACGCGAAGACCCGCTCGCCTTGCCTGGGGTGCCCGTCCGTCGCCCGGACCACGGGGATCAGCCCGTCAACATCCGGCAGACGGAGCACCGCGATATCGGTCAAAGGGTCCGCCCCGACCAGTTCGGCTTCGAACAGCCTCCCGTCGTGCAGCTGCACGCGGATACGCTCGGCCCCACGCAGCACGTGCGAGTTGGTCACGATGTGCCCGTCGGTGTCAAACAGCCAGCCCGAGCCCGACGAACTGGCGAACCTCGTCCGGTTCTCAACCCGGACGTCGATATGGGCCACCGACGGCGCGACCGACTCGGCGATCCGCCGCACCGCCTGGTCGATGCGGATGAGAATGTCGTCGTCACCCAGCGCCTGCCGCGCGAGGGTCACCCGCGCCGAGGTCTGGGCAAACTCGACCCGCCGGACCATCGACGGTGCGGCAAACAACGCGACCATCGTCGCGACCAGCACCAGAAACGCGGGGCCCCAATCGGTAAACTTTCGCATGTGCTGTCTCCTCCGTGTGTCCCGGCGGGGTCCGAGATTATTCGATCGGCCGTTGCCCATCGGCGCGCCCCGTCTGATCCATCGGCTCGCTCGCGGGCCCGTCCCCACCCTTCCCCCCACCACCCCCACCATCCCCACCATCCCCACCATCCCCACCATCCCCACCATCCCCGACCGATTCGTCGGTTGGACGGCTCTGGATGCCCAAACGTTCCGCCTCGCCCTCGTCCATGACGTACCGGCGGCCTCCGATATCGCGTTCCCCCACGCGACGGACCCACGTCGAGGCCGCCTCACGCACCGCTGAGCCCAGCTCGGCCACCGCCTGGGCAAACCGCGGCGGGCTGTCGGTCATCCCCAACAAATCCTGCACCACCAGCACCTGCCCGTGGCACGCGGGCCCCGCCCCGATCCCGATCAAAGGCACCGTCGTCGCGGCCATGATCGCGGCCGTCACCTCGTCGGGCACCGCCTCGACCAGCAGCAGCACCGCCCCGGCGCGCTCGAGCGCCACCGCGTCGGCGACCACCCGCCTCGCATCGGCGGCGGTCCGACCCGCGATGCGGTAGCCCCCCGAGACCGCGACGGTCTGCGGCCGACACCCGACGTGCCCGCACACCGGGACCCCCGCCCGCGTCAGCCGCTCGACCGTCGTCGCAAACGACGCGTCGGCTTCCAGCTTCACCACGTCGGCGAGCCCCTCGGTCATAAAGCGTGCGGCGTTTCGGACCGCCTGCTCGTCGCTCTCGTGGTAGCTCCCAAACGGCATATCCGCCATGACCAGCGTCCGGGGGGCGCCGCGTTTGACCGCGGCGGTCAGCGCGATCGCAAGCTCGAGCGGCATGTCGGTCGTCCGCGCAAACCCCAGCACCATCTCGGCAGCCGTGTCGCCGACCAGGAGCACGTGCACCCCCCCCCGCTCAAGCCAGCGCGCCGTGGTCGCGTCGTAGGCCGTCAGACAGGCAAAGGGCACCCCCCGCCCCGCCATCGAACGGATCGTTCGCAGCGTGACAGGCTTTCGGTCGTCGGGCTCGACGAGAGGTCGATCGCCCTTGTTCGGTGGAGAAATGCTCACGCGGGCAGTGTAGGGGGAGACCGGCCCGACCACCGGCCCGCCCCAAGACCACGCGCACACCGCCCCGGCACCTACCATCGCCCCATGTCTGTCCTTGTCGCTGCCAATGTCCGTTATGCCATCGGAGACCGCCCGATCCTCCGGGGGGCGTCGCTGGCGGTCGAGGCGGGCGACCGGGTCGGGATCGTCGGCCGCAACGGGTGCGGGAAATCCACCCTCATCCGCATGCTCACCGGCGAGCTCAAGCCCGACACCGGCACCATCACCCGCCAGCGGGGCGTCAAGATCGGCTACCTCGCTCAGGAGCCCGACCTCGAGCCCGGCCGCACCCTCCGCGACGACGCCGAGACCGCCTTCAAAGACCTCCAGAGCCTCCACGATCAGCTCCACGCCATCTTTGACCAGATGGGTGAAGCAGAGGGGGACGCCCTCGAGAAACTCCTCCGCCGTCAGGACGATCTCGAACGCCGCATCGCAGCCAGCGGGGGCTACGCGATCGGGCACCGCATCGACGCGGTGCTCCACGGGCTCGGATTCACCGACAGCCAGTTCACCATCCCCGTCGAGAGCCTCAGCGGCGGGCAACGGGCGCGGCTGGCCCTCTCCAAGCTGCTGCTCGACGAGCCCGACGTCCTGCTGCTCGACGAGCCGACCAACCACCTCGACATCGACGGCCGGCTCTGGCTCGAATCGTTCCTCGCCACCGAGTTCAAGGGCGCGGTCGTCATCATCTCCCACGACCGCCGCCTGCTTGACAACGTGGTCACCCGGATCGAGGAGGTCGAGCAGGGGAGGCTCATCGACTATCCCGGCAACTACGCCAAGTTCCGCAAGCTGCGCAGCGAACGCCGCGAGGCTCTGCTGCGGGCGTTCGAGAACCAGCAGACCAAGTTTCGCCAGGAAGAGGCATTCATCCGCAAGTACAAAGCCGGGCAGCGGTCCAAGCAGGCCCGGGGGCGCGAGCTGCGGCTCGACCGCGAAAAAGAAACCAGCACCCTCGAACGCCCGGTCGAGCTGACCACCTTCGCGTTTGACCTGCCCAAAGCCGAACGCGCCGGCGATGTGGTCGTCACCTCCCGCAACATCGGCAAACGCTACCCGCTCGAGGACGGCGGCGAGAAAGTCCTCTTTGCCGATCTCTCCCTCTCGATCAAACGCGGCGAACGCTGGGCGGTCGTCGGGCCCAACGGCGCGGGCAAGACCACCGTCGTGCGCATCCTCCTCGGCGAGATCGCACCCGACCAGGGCACCTGCCGCCTGGGCGCAAACGTCAGCGTCGGCTACTTCCGACAAAGCCACGAAGGGCTCGATCCCGAGAAGAAGATGTACCGCTACCTCCAGGACGTCATCCGCAAGGAGAACCCGGGGGCGCTGCTCTCTGAACAGGCTGCGCGTGATCTCGCCGGGGCGTTCCTTTTCTCCGGCGAGGAGCAGGAAAAGCCGCTCGGCGTGCTCTCGGGCGGCGAGCGGGCGCGGGCGGTCCTCGCCGGGCTGCTCGCCAGCTCGAAAAACCTCCTCGTGCTCGACGAGCCGACCAACCACCTCGATATCCCCAGCGCAGAACGGCTCGAAGAGGCTCTCTCCAGCGACGACGGCTACGACGGGACGCTCATCCTCATCAGCCACGACCGCGCGCTCATCGACGCCACCTGCAACCACCTCCTCCTGCTCGACGGTGAGGGCAACGCCGAGGTCTACTTCGGCAACTACACCCAGTGGCGCGAACACCTCGCTGAAAGGGCAGCGCAAACCGCACCCGAAAACGGGAAGAACACCAAGCCGCCCTCGCGCCCGACAGCACAACCCGCGACTTCACCCGAACCGGCCGATTCCAAGCCGAAGTCCAAGAACCGCTTCTCCTGGATGCGACTCGAACAGCTCGAAGAACGCATGGGCGAGATCCAGGCCGAGATCGCGGTGCTTGACGACCAGCTCGCCGATGTCGAACTCTGGAAAGACCACGAGAAGATCACCCAAGTCCGCGAGCACCACGAGAATCTCCAGGCCGAGCTTGCTGAGGTCGAAGAGGAGTGGCTCCGCAAGTCCGAGTAACACGCCGCGCCCGCTCGCGGCAACCCCGCCTTCACGTACGACGAGAGAATCACCACTGATGCACCGCTCACCGCTGCGCGCCGATCTGATCCTGCTGCTGGTTGCCGCGATCTGGGGCTCGGGGTTTATTGCGCAGCGCGTCGCGTCGCGGTCGATGGGGCCGCTCACGTTCAACGCCATCCGTTACCTCGTCGGCTTTGCGCTGCTCGGGGTGCTGCTCGCGTCGCTCCGGCGTTGGAAGCCAAACCGCACCGAGCTCATCGGCGGGTTCTGGCTCGGCCTGGTGATGGCCGGCGCAGCATGGCTGCAACAGCACGGCATCGAGTTCACCACCGCCGCCCGCGCGGGGTTCTTTACCGGGCTCTACGTGCTGCTCGTCCCGGTCGCCGGCCTGCTCTTTGGCCAGCGCCCACGGGCGGCCCACGTCATCGGGGCGACCGTCGCGGTCGCCGGGCTCTGGCTCCTGAGTCGGGAGTTCGGCAGCGACCTGCCCAACGGCGAACCCACCGGCGGCCTGCTGCCGGGCGACCCGTACATCATCGCCTGCGCGGTGCTCTGGGCGTTCCACGTCGCCCTCACCGGCAAGCTCGCCCCGACGGCCGACCCGCTCCGCCTCGCGGCCGTGCAGTTTGCGGTCGTCGCGGTGCTCTCGGGGGTGATCGCCCTCCCGCTGGAAGCCTCGCGCTTTGTCCCCGAATCGGCGGGTTTGCTTGCGCTCTGCTACAGCGGGGTGCTCGTGATCGCGGTCGCGTTTACACTCCAGATCGTCGCCCAGCGCGACGCCCCCCCGACCCACGCCGCGGTCCTGATGAGCCTCGAAGCGGTCTTCGCGGCGGTGCTCGGTATCCTGCTGCTGGGCGAACGCCTGACCCCAATCGAGTACGCCGGCTGCGGCCTCATGCTCGCGGGGATGCTGCTCTCGCAACTGCTCCCCCACAAACGCACCCAAGCCGAGATCGCCGAACTCACCGATCCAGTGCGCTGACCGCCTCGAGGACCTCGGCTGCGTGCCCGGGCACTTTGACCTTGTCCCACCGTTGCACGACCTTGCCGTCCGGGCCGATCAGATAGGTCACCCGTTCGATGCCCATGTACTTCTTGCCGTACATCGACTTCTCGACCCACACGCCGTACTTGGCGCAGGTCTTGGGCGCGGGCTTGCCCTCGGCGTTGGTCGCGTCGTCGGCGAGCAACGGATAGTCAAGATCATTCGCGTCGGCAAACTTCTTCTTTGACTTGGGAGGCAGGATGCTGATGCCCAGAATCGCGGCGCCCTGCTTGCGGAACTTCGCCCCGAGGTCGCGGAACTGGCACGCCTCGTCGGTGCAGCCGCTGGTCGAGTCTTTCGGATAAAAGAACAAGACCACCGGCGATCCGTGGTAGTCCGACAGTTTGTGCGTGTTCCCGTCCTGGTCCTTGAGCGTGAACGCGGGTGCCTTTCGGCCGGGCTCGATGCGTGCCATCGGTGGTCTCCTCGTGCGGTTGTAGGATCGGCATTCCTGTTTCTTGCCTGCAAAGGTATCACCCTGTCCCCTCGCTTGCGCGAGGGGCTCTACCAAGGCGCACGTGTACAAGAGAGGCGCACGTGTGCAAGAGAGGCGCACGTGTGCAAGAAAGGCGCACGTGTGCAAAGAAAAGAGCCCCTCGCGCAAGCGAGGGGACATCGACCATCCAGGCTCAAACGCAAGACGCTTCCTCCATGATGCGCCGTATCAAACGGATGACTTCACACCACGCGACCCAGCCTCGCCGCTCAGCCCCGCAGCCACCAGATCAGCAACACCGCCCACATCGCGCTGAGCCCGACACAGAGCAAGGCAAAGCCCCCCCGCCGTTGCGTGCTCGGCGTACGCCCGCGGACCAGCGCGAGCCGGTCGATGGTGTCGGCGTCCTGGATCGTCCGCCCCTGCCGCGCCGCGTCCTGCACGATCGCCAGCACGAGATTCGCGTCGAACGGCCGCAGCCCCATGCGCTCTGCCGAACTGACCAGCCGCGCCCGGACCTCCGGCCGCAGTACCGCAGCGCGGCCGCCCTCGATCGCCTGCGACGCCCGCGCCGCGGTCACCCACCGCGCATCGTGGGCCGCGAGGCTTGCCGCTGCTGCGGTCTCGGCCCGGACCTCCCACTCGCGAGTACCCGCGGTGTTGCTGGCATGGTCGTCCGCTTTGTTGCTCGCACGGCTGTCCCGCACACGCCCGACCCTCGCCGCGTCGGCGTCATCGGCACTGCGCCGACGTTCCTCGACCGGTCCGCCCACCACGGGGCGTTCCGACCGCTCCGCCCCGCCGCCCGCGCGGCCCCGCCCCGGGCTGCTGGCAGACCTGCCCAGAGCGCCCTCGCGTTCCCCGGCAGCCCGCACCAGCCGCAGCGGGGACCGGGCCTCGGGGTGCCTCGAGCCTGCCGAGCCATTTGTCTTGTCGTCGGTGCGTTTCACAACACCCATAGTCTGCGCCAAATTCGTCCCGCGTCAAGAGACAGCGGGTCTCCACAGCCGATTCACTACGGGCTGTACACTTGTGCCCGGAGAACCTCATGCCCGACGCCCCCCCGCCGACACTATCGGACCCTCTCGCCGCCGAAGACATGGTGATTTCTGCCGGTCTGGAATGCGACGCGGCGCTCACAGCCCTCGAACGCGCCGGCCGCCGCGGCCGGCTCCCCGGCTTTGCCCGCAAGGACAGCCGCACGTTCACGCTCGATTGCGACGCGATCCCGTTCGAGTACGAAATCCTTGGCCGCATCGAGCCCGCGTCCGATCAGGCCGACCCGCCGCACGCCCGCGTCACCCTCCGCGTCAGCCGCAAGAAGCTGATGCCGACGATCTTCGCCGTGACGCTCATCTTTACGGTCTGGCCGGGTGTGTGGCTGACCGATTCCTTGATCGCGACCTACTGGTCGGCGTACGGCCGGTGGACCGAGTCGATGCCTTGGCTGACCTATGCGTGGTATTTGCCGATCGCGGCGTTGCCCTTGCCCTGGCTGTGGAAGGCGCTCCTGAAAAAGAGCGAAGCGATGGCGCGAGAGTCGGCCGCGTCACAGATCAAGGCAATCCGCAGCGAGTTGAACACCGAAGCTGCGCAGTAGAGCCCTTTGCAGAATCGTCTTTCACCATGATTGAAGGGCTCGCGTTGTCCTTCTCGGTTCTTTGTGTGGTGTTGCCCCGTCCCCTCGCTTGCGCGAGGGGCTCTACTTTTTGCGCATACAGCACTTCTGTAGAGACACATGACGGCGTTGGAGAGCCCCTCGCACAAGCGAAGGGACAACGACACCCATCCACAACAACGAAGCACATTGATGCAAGATGCACGCACAAAAAGCGGGCTCCCCGTCAGAGGAGCCCGCGAAAGTGCAGCGTGATTCGATCGCCGGGTTTACTCGACGTCCTTGCCCTCGATGACATCGGTCACGCTCGGAGCGGCGTGCGGATGGAGTTCGCCCCGCTTGAGCTTGCCGACATAGGTGTGGTACGCCTTCATGGACTTGGCGCCGAAGATCAGCATGATCGGGATATTGGCAACCAGCATGACGCCGAGGCCGAGGGTGGTCCACGAATCGAGCTGCTCGTCGGTCCCGATGAGCGCGACCTTGCGCCCTGTCACCGCGTCGGTCATCAGCGGAGCCGCCGCCACGCAGGTGAGCAGAATCAACGCGCAGTAGATGAGTTTGTAGACAAAGACCACCGACTTCTTGAACTTCTCGCTGAACGGACCGCAGAGGTAGTAGACGCCTTGTTCTGCGTAGTACGACCACGAGATCATCGTTGAGATCGCAAAGAGCCAGACCGCAACGGTAATCAGCCACTTGCCCAGCCCGGGTGCGGTGCGGTCGAACGCTTTGCCGGTGAGCGATGCGCCTTTGTAGTTGAAGAACACGCCCTGCGTCGTCACCTCCGGGCGAGACTCATGATGCACGCTTCCCCACTCGACGACATACCCATCTTCGGCGTTGCCCTCGATCGAGCCCCGCATCTTGTTGAGGTTGTTGCCGGATTCTTCGTTCTCGGCACCGTTGAAGATCGTGAAGACGCCGTTGATCCCGCCTTCGGTTCGGGGCAGCGGCGTATCGGCGATGGTCCACCCCGGGACACCGTCATCGTCGACGACGATCTCGCCGCCGTCGTCGATCATCTCGACAAACGCCAGAGGCGTTTCGCTCAGGTCGATATCCGGGCCTCGGTTCCAGATCCCGCTTGAGAGAATCACCAGCGACGTGACTGTGCAGACGACGATGGTGTCAATGAACGGCTCGAGCCCGGCCACGATGCCCTCACGCACAGGCTCGTCGGTCTTCGCGGCCGAGTGGGCGATTGGTGACGAACCCTGCCCGGCTTCGGAAGAGAACAACGCCCGCTTGACACCCCACATCGCGGCGTAGCCGAAGGTGCCGCCCAGGAATGCGCCGGTCGGTGCGGGTGAATCGATCCCCAGCCCGCTCTTGACGATCAGCGCCAGCATCGCGGGAATGTCACCGATATTCATGGCGAGCACATAGAACGCCGCCAGCAGGTACATGATGCACATGAGCGGGACAATCCTGCCCGCGACGGCACCGATGCGCTTGATCCCTCCAATAATGACCATCCCGACCACAACGGACAGCACGATACCTGTCACAACCTGTGGCACCTCAAAGTAGGTGTTGGTGATATCCGCGACGTTCCACGCCTGGAACATGTTGCCGCCGGTAATCGCCGAGATGATCAGCGTGACCACGAAGATGCCGCCGATGACCGTACCGATCGGGGCCAGCCCCCACTCGGCGAATCCTTTCTTCACCACAAACATCGGCCCGCCGTGCGGGTTCTCCGGGTCGTCGGTGTTGCGGTAGAGCAAGGACTGGGTGACCTCGGTCATCTTGAGCGCCATCCCGAGAATGCCGATGATCCACATCCAGAAGATCGCCCCGGGACCACCGAGCGCGACCGCGAGCGCCACCCCCGCGATGTTGCCCAGGCCCACCGTTGCCGACAAAGCCGCCGAGAGCGCCTGAAAGTGGTTGATCGCCCCGGGGTCGTTCTTGTCGTCGTACTTGCCGCGCACGACCGAGATGCCGTGGGTCAGTGCGCGGTACTGGCCGAACCCTGACCACACGGTAAACAGCAGCCCGGTCAGCAGCAGCGCATACACCGTGTAGTTGGAGAACAGGATGCCGTTGAGCATGTTGATGAAGTCGTTCAGCGAACCCATATGCACGTACTCCGAGCGTTGACTGGCAAACCCCGGCACGGCGACAGTCGCCGCCGGGGCACGATGATCCGAACCCACACAATGACAACTCGGCGGCGGTTTGGCAACCCCGGCCGCCGCGGCGTGTCTCGGGGCAGAAGATAGCATGGTCTTCATGCTCTGGGATCAGGACACCATCGCCGAGGCCCTCGCCGCCGGGCTTCGCCACGCCGAGGCCGACCTGGCCGCCGAGCAGGCGGTCCACGGCCTTGATGCCCTCGACGAACTCGGGCTCCACCCGATCCTCGCCGCCGGGCTCACTGGTGCCGACCTGGCGGTCTTCCGCGAGGTGCCTTACCCGGGACAACCCAAGGCCCTGCCCAAGGAGAGCCAGCGGCTGCGGTGCGACCTGGTGGCGGCACCGCAGGGCAGCACGGGTATTGCCGATAAGGTCCATCAGGGCAAGGACATACGTCGCGCAACCGGCACACTCTTCGCCGACGTTGCCGAGCAGCTCGCCGCACCCCCCACAGGCCACGCCGCCCCCGAGGACGCCCTCTGGCTCGAGGTCAAAGCGATCGGCCAGTACAGCACCGTCGACGGCTTCGTCGGCCCGAACCGGAGCTACACCTCCCAGTTCAACGCCTGCCGCAACGACATCCGCAAGCTCGGCAAGGCCCGCTCGATCGAGCAGGCCGCCCTGGTGCTCGTGACCTTCCACGAACAGCCCGAGATCGCCACCCACGACCTCGCCGCGTTTGTCCACAACTGCCTCGATCGCCACCTGCCCGTCGGCGGGCTGGTCACCGCGTCGCTCCCGATCAGCGACCGCATCGGCAACTCGGTCTGCACCGTCGGGCTGGTCCGGGTCCGCCCGGATACCGATGGGTTCTGAGACAGCAGCCCTCATGGCCCCGGATACCCGCCCCCCAACCCCCCAACACGGCCCGTGGCCCTGGCCTGCCCCCGTTTCCTGTACCAGTGGCTATGAGAGTCTGAACAGGGTAACAGGTCAACGCTGGGTCGGCCGGAGGGAGGGGCGCAGCCCCGACCGGAGGGCGGCCCAGCGTTGACGCGAACAATGCCGGGGGGACATATCCCAGCGACGAGTGCGGCCGACGGTGGTTGTAATCGTTCTGCCACCGCGACGCGTGACACTTCGCATCAAGAAGATCCAGGAACAACTCCACGTTGAGCAACTCATCACGAACCCGGCCGTGGAAACTCTCCGCGATCCCGTTCTCCCACGGACTGGCCGGCGCGATATACAACGCACCAACATCCGCACGCTCCAGGTACGACTTGATCGCGCCCGCGATGAACTCCGGGCCGTTGTCACTCCGAATGTGCCCCGGCACGCCACGGATGATGAACAGATCGGCCAGCAGATCGATCACATCAAGCGACGTGATCGAACGCGCAACCTCCAGCACAAGACACTCGCGCGTGAACTCATCCACGATCGACAACCACTTGAGCGTTCGACCACGCTCATCAGAGTCGTGGATGAAGTCCCAGCACCACACATGGTCCTTGTGCCCGGCGCGACGACGGACAATCGAGTTCTCGCTCGTGCCCAGATGACGCTTTTTGTGCTGTTTTGTAGGCACTTTCAGGTGCTCCCGCTTCCACAGACGATGGACCCGCTTGCGGTTGACGCAGCGACCTTCCATACGCAGCAACGCCCAGACCCGCCGGTAGCCGAAGCGGGGATGCGCTCGAACCAACTCGTGCATGCGCTGTACCAATCGCTTCTCCTCATCGCTCGGCCGCTTCGATTCGTAACGCTGGCTCGAACGCGGCTGCCCGATCACCCGGCACGCGCGGCGTTGCGAGACGGCGGGCACGGCACGTTGCACATGCTTCGTCGCCAGACGCCGACGGGCCGGGCTCAGGCCTTTCCCAGGTAGTCGATCGCTTCCTGGAGGATCTGTTTGTCGAGTGCCTGGTCGGCGACAACGCGCTTGAGCCGCGTGTTCTCTTGTTCGAGTTCCTTGAGTCGTTTGGCGTCGGAGGCTTTCATGCCGCCGTACTGGTTCCGCCATCGGTGGTATGTTTGCTCGCTGACGCCGAGCTGCTGGACGACCTGGCCGATGGATCGACCCGCCCCCAGCATGGCGTCGGCTTCACGCAGCCTGGCAATAATCTGCTCGGGTGAGTGTCGTTTGCGTTTCATCGTGTCGAGTCTCCTGACCTCAACCGGAGGTCGTCGAGACTCTCACAATAACTGGATCAGATTTCGGGGGGCAGGCCAGCCGAGGCCCAGAGCGACGCCGAGTTCAACGCCGGACTGTTCGCCCAATGCGTACAACGCCAAGTCGCCGAGACCGCCTACGATCGGGATCGTGTCTTCCTTGGAAGAGATTACCACCACTCGTCTGTATCCATTCCGATATCTTGCATTGTGCCCCCCAGAAGCTCGTGCAAGAACGACGGTACTGGCACCTCCTGCGCGTCCTTCGTCAGAACGAGTCTTGGTTGCACGCATGCATCGCCCAACTCTCTGCGCTCATCCAACAATGTGAGTAAATGAAACACCACTGTGGTAGCCGCATGTCGAGTCAGGCGGATGCTTATATCCTTGTACTCTTCATCGTCAAGGAGATCCCTTGCCTTCTGTCGAGTATCGTCATCTGGAAACAGAAATGCCAGCGACTCCGATGCAGGAGCACAAAGTTGCTGTATTTCAATGTCTGTAATTCTTAAAAGCCGACAAAGTTCTTCTAAGAATTGAGCTACTGAATGATCCATATAATCTACCTTATGGCCGAAGGAAATGCCCTCCACATGTGGCATCAATCCAAGACACAAACGTCTTCACCTCATCAGGGCCAGGATTGCCATACTGCGCACCGAAGCAATTCCACTCGCCGTTGATCTGTCCGTGAATAGGGGCCGGAACACCTACCCAGTTTTCCATCTGGTCAACTTCACCACCAGGGAACATGCCTCTGTACTTCTGCGGAATCCGATGATGGACATGGTGGCCCGCAGAAAACTTGCGTCCACCCGTTTCAAACACACTGATGAAGAGCTTACGATAACCGGGACAGTTATGCACCCACACCCCGCGCTCACCGATGTAGTACGTTGGCGAGCCGGGGATCGACAGATTATACACCGGCACACGCTCGCCGTCGTAGACGATCGAGACGACTTCGGCCGGGCCGGTGAGTGTCGAGAGCTGATCGCCCGGCTGCAGGGCATCGGCCCGCGTCCACTCGCCCGTCGTGGCGTCGTGGAACGGGTGCTCGTCCGTCGTGTTTATGAGCTCGGCAGCCCCGTCCACATGGCGAACAGTGAGTTTTAGCAGCGACGCCTCGCCGATCACGATCAGGTTCGAGACCTCGCCGGAACGGGCATCGGAGACACTCGTGTCATCCGGTGCCGCAAACACCATCGCGCCAGAATCAACCTCAGAGATCGGCACCGCACCGGCCGGCGTCCACACGAGCGTCGCCGCCGTGAAACAACCGCACGCAATCTTCGGCTTGCGCCTCACAAACTTCAGCGCCTTCTCCGCCAACCACAGCGTCGGCCCACCCACAGCGCGCAGGATTGGTCGCCCGTAGGACTGCGCGTAGTACTTGGAAGTCTTCCATGCGCCCGAACTAAGTTTGCGTAAATTGACGGCCACTCTCCACTCTGGCTCCCCGCCCCCTATTGATTTTGCTGCCCCCACTCTTCTTGTTTCAAGTACAACTGTACACCACGAACAATAGTATCGGCAGTGATCTCTCGGGCCACAATGAGCGGGTGCCATGGCCATGGCTCTGCATGGCCATGATCGGAGCCCACCCCTCGTCATGGCCACCCAAAGCTGTGGCCATGGCACCCTGCCTGAAATGCCCCACCCCGGCGCCCCCCCCCAAAAACCTCACCCCCTCGCCCCGAGCCCGAGCCTTTCCAGAATCGCCCTCGCCGCGTCCTGCCCGGCGTGGAGGCCCTGAAACTTCTCCACGATCCGCCCCAGCTCGCCCCGCTGCCGCGACGCGATCTCGGGGTTGTCGATCAGCCGCATCGCCTGCTCGACCATCGGCTCGTGCCCGCCGAAGTGAGGCACCATCTCGGGCACGATCTCCCGCCCGGCGATCAGGTTGGGCAGCGTCAGAAACTCCGTCGAGAGCACCCACCGCGCCAGCAACATATAGAGCAACGGGCTCGCCTTATACACGATGATCATCGGCCGCTGGTGCCGGGCGATCTGCAGCGTCACCGTCCCGCTCACCACCAGCGCCAGCCCGCTCCACCGCACCACCGCGTCGGTCTGCCCCACAACCACAGTCAGCGACTCAGGCCACCCCCCCCCACCACCCCCACCACCCCCACCCCCCGTGGCACCGGCTTCCAGCCGGTGTGCCCCCCCACCGGCATTCCCCCGGATCCGCTCGGCGACCGCCTCGGTCGTCGCCGCGACCACCCCGCTCGCCCCCGGGCACCGACGATGAATCTCGCGGTAGGCGTCGAGCAACAGCGGCCAGTTGCGGGCGATCTCGGCCGGCCTCGAACCGGGCAAGAGCGCAATCCGAGGCTCACCCCCCCCACCATCAGGGAACGCCTTGCCCTGCTCGTCCAGCTCGGCCGTGTCGATGTGCTCGTCAAACAGCGGGTGCCCGATGAAGGTTGCCGGGATACCCCGCTCCTTGAACCACGCCTCCTCAAAGGGCAGCAGGCAGAGCACGCCGTCGGTCAGCCGCCGCAGCTTGCGGATCCGCCAGCCGCCCCACGCCCAGATCTGCGGCGCCACCAGGTGCAGCACCTCGACGCCCTGCCTCTTGGCGATCTTGCAGATCGGGAAGTTGGCGGCGGGCGAATCGACCGGCACGTGCAGCCGCACCTCGGGATGACTGCGCAGCCACCGGCGGACCCGGGTGTTGATCCGCTTGTGCTCGCGGACCTTGGCGAGCCCGGGCAGGCCCATCACCGCGTCGTCGCCCGTGCGTTCGATCAGCTCGGCCCCGGCGGCTTCCATCTCCGGCCCGCCCCAGGCAAAGATCGGAAGGTCGGGCACCAGCCGCTTGAGCTCGGCGATCACCGCCGCGGCGTGGTCGTCGCCGCTGGGCTCAAAGGCCGTGAACAGCACCGCCGGCAGCGGGCCCTTGCCGCCATCGGACGCAGGAACAGAGGCACGGGTTGGGCTTGAATCGGCCGACATGGGCAGGACTCAACACGCCCACAGCCGCGATGTCAAATCCCACAACCCCCGACACGGCCAAGTCACAAGAACTTGCCGCGAGATCGGGCGGCCACCCTTCTACACTCCGCCCGTGCCACCACCCAACCGCCAACCCTCCCGCCGACCCAACACCCGCCGCCCCGCACCGCCCCGCACCCCCACCCGTCGAGGCTCGTGCAACCCCGCCCGGGCGCTGGTGATGGACCGCCTGACCATCGAGTGCGAGCGCTACCCCGACTTCAGCCTCGACCCGCTCATCCCCCACGCCCCCCAAAACGGCTCAGGGCTCTCCGAGCGCGACGCCGCCCTGGCCCACGCGCTCTACGACACGGCCGTCCGCCGCGCCATCACCATCAGCCGCCTGGCCGGGGGGTTCCTCAAGCAGCCGTGGCACGGGCTCGAGCCCTCGGTGCAGGCCCCGCTGCTGGTCGGGGCGACCCAGTTCCTGTTCTTTGACCGCGTCCCCACCCACGCCGCGATCGACGAGGCGGTGGAGTGGACCAAGCACGCCTCGGGCAAAGGCTCGTCGGGGCTGGTCAATGCGGTGCTCCGCCGCATCGCCGGGCTGGTCTCGCGTGATGCTGACGGCACGCCGCAGCGCCGCCCGGCGTGGACCAACAGCCGCGATCAACTCCCGCTCGCCGACGGCCGTGCCCTGGTGCTGACCGCTCCGGTCCTGCCCGGCGAAGAGCTCTCCTGCGCGGCCGTCGCGACCGGCATCCCCAAATGGCAGGTCGATCGCTGGGCCGATGAGTTCGGTGCCGACGACGCGATCCATATCGCCTGGCACACCATCGCCACCGGGCCGACGATCCTGCACACCCCCACCACCCCGAGCGGCATCCCCGAGTCTTCCTCCCTCGCCCCCCACGACTCTCCCGCCCACCGGGTGTTCGTCGGGCCGAGAGCCGGGCTTGCCGGGCTGCTCGCCGAGCACCCCGACGTCTGGGTGCAGGACCCGACCGCCTCGGCCGCGATCGGGCTGCTCGCCCCCACCACCCGTGGCACCGGCTTCCAGCCGGTGTCCCCTCCCGCCCGCATCGTCGATCTCTGCGCCGGCCGGGGCACCAAGACCCGCCAGTTGCTCGTGAAGTATCCCGACGCCGAGGTGATCGCCTGCGAGGTCAACCAGGACCGGCTTGAGGACCTCCACAAGCTCGCGCGGGAGTTCCCGGGGAGGGTGCGCGTCTGCCGCCCGGAGCAAGTTGCCGAGGAGCTGGCCGGCGCGTGCGACGTGGTCGTCGTCGATGTCCCGTGCAGCAACAGCGGCGTGCTCGCTCGCCGGGTCGAGGCCCGCCACCGCTGCAGCCAGCAGCAGGTCAAACGGCTCAACGAACAGCAGCAGGAGATCCTCACGCTCGCCCGGGGGTTGCTTGCTCCGGGCGGTCGGCTGCTCTATTCGACGTGCAGCCTCGAGCACGCCGAGAACGCCGAGATGGCAGGCTGGGCGACCCGGGCGCTGGGGCTGACCCTCGAGCGCGAGCTGCTCACCCTCCCTTCCGGCGGCCCGGGGTGTGCGCCGAGCGAGTACCACGACGGCGGGTACGCCGCGGTGCTGCGTTCCTCCGGCGGCTAGAGCAGTTGCCGCATGCATGTGTTGTGTGCCACGGCTCTGCGAGCCGTGCCTGACAGCATCCGTCGCGCCTGCACGGCCAGGATGGCCGTGGCACACGAGACCAGATACCCACCCTTGTTCCAGACCACACGGCTCCGGGGCGGGGATACACTCCCCACCCCATCGGTCAGGAGCCCTCACGCCGAGGACCCCGCAGGGGGTGACACCGCCCAAGGCCCGGAGGACGCATGAACCTTCTCGAAATCCTCAGTTGCAACTGCGTCAAGGCTCCGCTTCTTGCGACCGACAAGCGCGGCGTGATCAACGAGCTGGTTGATGTGCTCGCCGCGGCCGGCCGGGTCGCCGACACCGACGCGCTCAAGGAGGCGGTCTGGACCCGCGAGCAGACCCGGACCACGGGGATCGGGCACGGGCTGGCGATCCCGCACGGCAAGTGCCCGGGGATGACCTCGCTGGCGATGGCGATCGGCAAGCCGGCCGAGCCGATGGATTTCGAGGCAATCGACGGCCAGCCGGTGAGTCTGGTCGTGCTGCTGGCCAGCCCGCCGGACCGCACCAGCGACCACATCCAGGCGCTGGCCCGGATCAGCCGGCTGATGACGATGGACGCCTTCCGCGACAGCATGTACAACGCCGAGTCGGCCGAGCGGATCTGGGAGCTTCTCGAGCAGGAAGAGACCGCCCGGTAGCATACTTTGCCTCATTGAGTTTCTTCTTGGTCGGTTGGATGGTGTCCCCTCGCTTGCGCGAGGGGCTCTATTTTGAGCACGTTGAGTCCCTGTAGAGCCCCTCGCGCAAGCGAGGGGGCATGCCGGAAGATGCTACCGAGCTTCGTTCACGGCGTTCACGGCTCGGAGAGCCGTGCCCCCGCCCGGACCACCAGCCCCAGCCCGAACGCGTCCAGCCGACCGAGGCACCGGTCGGCCTTGGCCCGGAAGACCGAGTACGGAAAGAGCGTCACCAGCGCGATAATCAGCCCCAGGGCCGTGGTCAGCAACGCCTCGGCGATCCCCGACGCCACCGCCGAGGGGTCCGACACCGGGCCCTGCGTCCCCAGCAGCCGGAAGCTCTGGATAATCCCCGTCACCGTGCCGAGGATCCCCAGCATCGGGGCCGCGGTGATGATCGCACTCAGCGTCGCGGCAAACCGCTCGACCTCGCCCCGGATCGTCTCGACCGCCTGGGCCACATCCGCCAGCCCGATATCGGGCACGCCGGACGGCCCCCCCTCACTCGTGGCACCGGCTTCCAGCCGGTGTCCCCCCCCACCATCATCCAGCAACAGCCTCGCAAACTTCCCGACAACACTCCGTGTCCGGGCCGCCTCCCGCAACGCCGCCCACTCCCCCCGCCGGGCAAGCCCCGACAACCGACCGATCGCCCGCGTCGTCCGCGACTCGCCCTGCCAGAACCAGTAGAAGAACCGCTCGGCACACAGCGTGACCGAGAGCAGACTCACCGCCAGCAGGGGGTACATGACCCAGCCCCCGGCCGCGAACAGTTGGAATGGTGCAGAGCCCGGCATCAGGGCGGATGGTACCCGATCGGGAAGGCCCGGTGCTCGTGCGTATTGGTGTTGTTGGCAAGGTGATCCAGGCGATCGCGTCGGTCGACGTGCCCACCGTCTCGCCGGGCTCGTACACGGTCCTGCACTGGGGCTCAAAACCCGGGGAGGGCACGATCCCGCGGGGCGCGACAGACAACGGCGGATCGACAACCTCCGGCTGGTTGATCGGGCCGGCGCCCAGTGCGAGTGCCGCTGCGGTGACCGCTCCAAGACCCAAAACAATGCCCGGGCATGTATTCGTTTTCGTTGAAACCTCCTTCGCGTCATCCCTCCATCCGCGAGGCGGCTCGCGGATTCTCAGCAGCCCGAGGCCCACGCATTCAGGAACGCGAGGACGTCCTGGGTGTTGATCTCACCATCGCCGTTGAAATCGGCGACCGATTCGCCCGCAGCCCAGGCGTTGAGAAACGCGATGACGTCCTGGGTGTTGCTGGTGCCGTCGTTGTTGAAATCGGCGAGACAGGGCTTGGGATGGTCGAGCAACCACTCGATGACCAGCGGCGAGAACGAGGCCGAGAGGTTGGGCACGTGCGCGCCGTCGACGATGGTCCAGAGCTCGGCCGAGCCGCCCGCGTCGCAGTCCTGCGGGTAGGTCGTCACGAGGGTCTCGTCGCCGGGGAGTGTGCGGTCGAGGTCGAGGGGTGGTGATGAGTCGTCGGGCACGAGTGCGCACCCGTTGCTGGCGGCCCATGACTCGACGGTCTCGATCGCGCCGGGGTAGCGGTTGCCGTTGATAAACCCGCCGTTGTAGCGGATGGTCGTGTCGGCGGTGCCGTGGATCTGGAGCATGTGCACGGTCGTCGCGGGGTTGCAATCGTTGGGGTCGTTGTGTGTCGCGCCGGCGAGGCTTGCGAACGAGGCGACCACGTCGGCGTGGTCGCAGGCGAATCGGTTGGCCATGAACCCGCCGTTGGAGTGGCCGATGATGCTGACCGATCGGGGCGCGACGTTGCACTCGGCTTTGATCGCGTTGATGAGGTCGAGGAGGTATGTCGAGTCATCGACGCTGGAGTTCGAGAAGTTGCAGCAGGCGTCGGTGGCGTTCCAGAAGCGGTTGCCGAAGTTGTCGATGGTGCCGTTGGGGATCGCGAGCATGAAGCCGAGGGACTCCTGGTGGTTGCGGAAGCGGAAGTAGGACTCCTGGATCGGGCCCGACGCCCCGTAGCCGTGGAGCATGACGATCAGCGGCATGGGGGTATTCTCGTCGTAGGTCGAGGGGAGGTAGACCGGGACGTCACCCCGGCCGACGTCGACGAACTTGGTGGACTGGGCGCCGGCGTGGATTGCGAACGCCGCGACGAGAGCGAGCGTGAACAGATGGTGGGTGCGGGGCATGGCGTTCCTCGGTGTGCGTGGTGGATGTCACCTCAGCCTAGCCGAATCGAGCCGAAGGTCCAAACGCGGAGGGAGGATTGATGCTCAACCGGGCGTCAGTGCGGCAAATCGGTGAACCTCTTTCCAGACCGAATCGCCGCGGAGACTGCTGTTGTGGTCTTCTTCGATGATGACCGGGCCGTCAAAGCGTTCGACGACCCAGATGCCGTAGGGAAAGGAAGACGCGACCGGCGGATCGTCGGGCCCGACATCACGGCCTGGTATGTGCGCGAGCCGAAGCGGAGCACGACCGCGTTGCCGCGACGGAAGACCGACGAGGCCGCCTCGCCGTTGTTGTAGGCGGACTCGCCGGTAAAACGGGCAAGGACCATGTAGCGGTCAAAGTCGATCTCCGGCGGCATGACCCGGCCCCGGCGGGAGCGGTCGGCGAGGTCGCCGCGGTGCAGTGCCCAGAGCGTGGTCCACGTTTCCCGGTCGGTGATGCGGCGGAAGCTGGGGGTGCTGATGTTGCTGAACGGCCCGACCCATTGCACGGCCGGGCGTCGTGCTTCGGGCGGGGCCGGGAAGCGTCCGCAACGCGTCAGGCGCGGTCCGCCGCAGCGTCCCCCACCCCTCCCACCCCCCACAGTCCACAGGGCCTCCCGCCCCCCCCCCACCGCCGCCAGCCCCCTATCCTCGCGGCCCATGGAGCGTGTGTTTCTGATCCTGCGAACCGGTGCACTTGTGCTGCTGATCGCGCTGGCGGCGTTGCTGGTCGGGGGCTACTCCTTCGGCACCGACGACCAGGCGCAGTATCTCGTGCAGGTGCTCCTCATCGAACATCCCGAAGCCCTCCCGAACGACGCCTATCCCCCCGTCTTCGACGCGCTGGGCAGTTTCTTCTGGTACCCCGTTGCGTGGCTGTCGTCGGAGAGCTCCCGCGCGGCGGTGCTGCTCGGGCTGGCACTGGCGATCGCCATGCTCAACGTCGAGCTGCTCCGTCGGCTCGGCAAGACGCTCATCGGCACAGGGACAGCGAACAAGACAACAGTCGGGGTCTGGGCGTTGGTCCCGGCCCTGCTGCTGGTGGTGCCCAAGGAACGCAACTGGTTCGGGCTGGTGGGTGTGGCCGACCATGAACTCACCGCGACCATGGGCGTGCTGCCACTGGTCTTCGGCGCAATGCTCGCGTGGACGCGGGGGCGGGTGTGGATCGCGCTCCTGCTCTGCGCCGCGGCGGTGCCGATCCACGCCCAGACCGGGGCGGCGCTGCTGGTGACGTGGTGGGTGGGGTGGGCCGCGATCGCGCTGCGCGGGATCGTCGAGCCGCGAACCCGGATGGTGTCAGCAGTCGTGGCGGGCGTGGTCGGCGTGGTCGGACTGGTCGCGGTGGTGCTGGCTCGGCAGGCGATGGCGCTGCCCGCCCAGACCCGGGCGCTGTGCCGCGCGGCGGGGGATGACCTGTTCGCCGAACTCATCGACCCACTCACGGCGACGCCAGAGGCATGGGCGTCGGTCGGGGCGGTGCTGCTGCTCGGGCTCGTCGCGGCGGTCCGCTCGGGAGTTGGTGCCGAGGTGTTCTCTCGCGCCCGATCCGGCGCTCGGCGGTCGGTGCCCGACCCTGTGCACCTCCTGCTCGTCTGGTGCGTCGCGTCGCTGGTGTTCCCGGTCGTGGGGACGGCGCTGCACGCGTTGGGCGTCGAGGACCCGCTGCTGTGGCGGCTGATGGTCGGGCGTGGCTTTCTGCTGCCGCAGCTCGGGGCGATCGTGCTGGTGGCGTGCTGGTGCAGCCGCTCGCCGGGCGGTGTCGGAGCGGTGCTGACGGCCGTGGTGTTGCTGGTGCTGGCGTGGTGGCCGTTCGCCGGATTGCCCGTGCCCGTCGCAGCCGGGTTGCTCGGGCTGGTCGTGCTTGCGATGCTCGCACGCCCCGTGAAGGCAACCGGCCGCGCTGCCTCACACTTCTCTGATGTGGCACCTCGCTCCGATGCACATCCTGCCCCCCGGCTCGTGCTCGCGGCGGCCGTCCCGGTTGTGATCCTCGCGGTGCTCGGGATCGGCAGCGCCCGCTGGCTCGACACCCACGCCAACCCGGCGTGGCGCGAGGCGCAGACCTGGGCCCGCGCCAACACCGCGCCCGATGCCCTGTTCATCACGCCGCCCTACCTCTCGGGGTGGCGGCTTGAATCGCACCGGACCACCTTCGGCGAGGGCAAGGACGGCGGGCTGGCGTTCTATGCCGACGACCGCGTGCTCGACTGGTCGCGGCGGATGGACCTGGTCGGGCTCGGTCGCCCGTGCGACTGGGACCTGTGGGAAGCGGCAACCACCGCCCGCGCCGGGCCGAGCGACCATGTTGAAGCGCAGGCCGCGGCACGGGAGGCCTACCACGCGGCGCTGCGCACGAACCTGTACGCGATCCGGTCCGGGTTCGACGCGACGCATCTCGTCACCGAGGCCGACCTGGGGCTGGGCGAGGTGGTGTGGCACAACGACCGGTTCTGGATCAGCCGTCTGGGCCCGATGGTTGACTCGAAGTTGGTTAGAACTGGAAGGTAGTCTGGGCCCAGACGCGGGCGGTGTCGGGCTGGCCGTTGTGCCCGTCGAACAGGGCGGCCTTGAGCAGCACCGACCAGTTGGGGGTGATTCGTTTGGAGAGCGTGAGATCGACTTCGGAGCCGAGGTCGGTGCCCCCCTCGTCGGACCAGAAACGGTGGGCCGTCGCGGCGGCCTTGATGCCCTGTGGCAGGTCGAGCGAGCCGCCGAGGTAAAGGTCCTGCAACCCGGTCGCGGGGGTAACGAGGAACTGGTCGGCGAAGCCCTGGAACTTGTGGTTGGTGCCCAGGGGGAAGCGGAACCCGGCCGTGCCGTCGTCGCTGCCGAGGAACTGGTACCCGGCGGTTGCCGAGCCGAGCCCCTCTTTGATCGCACTTCCCTCGACAGCGAGGAAGTCGGCCTCGAAGTCAACGGGATTGTCGCCGGCGTCGGTCTGGCGTGCGTAGGTGAACTCGTAGGCGAAGTAGAAGTCTTCTTCGTCGTCGGGCTGGCGTGCGATATCACCGGTGAGCCTGACGCCGTAGGTGTTGACCGAGTTTCCGGGCGAGTCGTCCTCGAAGTCGAGCAGATACAGGAATGGGGTGATGCGTAACTCCGGGCGCGCAGCGTAGGACACGTTGATGAAATGGGAGTCCGAGTCCCAGTTGGGGCCGTCTGGGCCGAAGATCCGTTGCACGCGCCAGACGTAAGCGTACTGCACGGCGAGCCCCTCGACGCCGAGGTTTGACTGGATGCGGACCGCGTCGTAGGTCTGCTCGAACTGCCTCCAGCCGACGTTGCCGATGAACCGGTCGTCGTCGAGCTTGATGCGCTGGCGTCCGGCTTTGACCTCGAACGAGGCGCCCGAGTCAGCGACCGAATCGGTCTGGAATCGCAGGAACGCCTGGTTGACCTCGGTCCCGGTTGGGTCGGCGATGACGGTGCGGGATGGGTCGCCGTCGCTTGTGGCGGGGACAAAGTAGTTGTCGGCATCGAGTGTTGCGACGTTCTCCATCTCGACGAAGCCGCTGAAGCCGTGGAACGGTTTGCTGCCGTACCCGAGGCGGATGCGGTTGGTGGCCGCGAACGAGGACTTGCGGCCGGTGGTGTCGGCGAACTCAAAGCGGAGACGGTTGTTGAGCGAGACCTTGCCGGTCAGGATCGCGTCGAGCAGGTCGTCGGGCGGCTCGGCGGGGTCGGAGAGGAAACCGAAGGGGATGTCGACCTTGGGTGCGGGCTCGGCCGGTTGGGCGCGGAGACCAGTGGCCGAGAGGGCGACGATGGTCATGGAGAGGATCAGCGTCGAGCGGCACGGGGAAGCGTTCATGGGAGTTCCTTTCTCGGGCTGGTGGTGCCCGCGGGTGGATGGAGAACCGGCAGCGGGAGCCCGGCCGCCCACCGGCAGACGTCGAGGAACGCGGGCTTTCGGTGCGGATCAGACCGGGGAGCGAGACGTTTTGGCTTCAGAGCGAACAGCTGGACGTGGTTGGCCCGCGCGGTGCCCCGGGGCCAGCGTCGCGTGTCGGAGCGTGTTGGGGTCGCAGGCGCGGAGGCGTGTTGGCAGGGTGGAAGCGCGTGTGGACGGGCGTGTCCGTCGCGGCGTCTTTGCTCCGGTCGAAGCAAGAAACAGGGCGGGGATGCCGGGGTGGCCGTGACTCCAGCGGCGGCTGTAGAACGTAATGACGATGCCCAGACACAGCGTGGTGCAGGCGATATAGATCGGGACCAGGCCGGGGTCTTTGGTCACCTGAAACACCGAAACGGAGTCGCCGACGAACCCGGACTGGTAGACCTTCCACCCGTCGTGCTGGAGCGGGTTGTTCATGGAGATGGTGACCGTGGTTGGCTCGGTGTCGGGCAACGAAAAGAGCACGTCAGACTCGTACGCCATCGCGTTGGAAGTGCCGGGGTAGTCGAGCTTGCGGAAGTCGGCCAGCGCGACGCCGAAGGGCAGGTCGTGGAGCTTGGGCCCGTAGCGGAGCATGCGGAGTTCGCTGCCGAGTTGGAGCGAGACGCGCTGCCCCCATGGCAGGACAACGCTGTGCGGGCCGTGCCCGGTGTCGTACTCGACGACGATCGCGGGCTGGCTGTTCTCGGCTTTCGGCGCTTCAACCAGTTCGTTGGTGCCCCGGGTGTGGGTAAAGACGTTGAGCACGGCGAAGGAGCCGACGATGCCGGACTCGATGCGCCAGGTGTCCGCTGCCGGACGCTCGAAACGCTCGGTGTCGCGGGCGGGACCGACAATCGTCGCCGCGGGGATGCCGTCCACATGCTCGAAGACGATCAGCGGCGTGAATCTCGGGGAGCCCTCGAAGCCGAGCGCGTAGGGAGAGTGCGACTCGCCGGCCAGCGTCTTCTTGTGGACGTTGTCGGCGAAATGCTCGAACGAAATCAGCTGCTCGCGGGAGCCGTCGTCGTGGACGAGCTGGACCAGGGCGGCGGGGTTCGGGGGGCCCGCCTCGCGCTCCGCGAGGCCGTTGCCGCCGACGGTCGCCCGCTGGTAGTGTTCGACCAGTGCCACGGTCCATCCGCTCTGCCCCAGGCGTGTGCCGGGCTCGGGCAGCTCGACGGCCTCGCCCTCGATCGTCCTGAGCACGAGGCTGCTCTGGACGGGCGTTGAAACCCAGCGGACACCCTGCGGAAGCACGTGCACAAACACGCCGTCGAGATTGTGCGGCGGGGCTGCGGGGTCGCTCTGCCCGATCCACACCGGTTCGCCGTTGTCTGGGCGGAGCTCGACGGCGTGGAGCGGGTTGAGCCCGTCGTCGGTGACGCGGAGCTCTTTGGTGGTGTTGTCCCAACGCTCGCGGACGCGGAGTTTGGTGCCCGCGGCTGTGAAACTGCCAGCCTGATCGACCGGATGCACCGATTCGAGGACGAACCGTCCATCCTCGTGGCCGAAGACCTCGACCTGCATGTCGTCGAGTTGGAGGACGTTGGCCTGTTCACCCTCGGCAAGGACGATGCGGCCTTCGATGCGGGTGAAATAGGACATAAACGCAGACGCGATGAGCAGGATCAGGCTCGCGTGGACCGTGATGAACCCGATGTGCCTCCGCCGCCACGGGTAGCGTGTCACCACCGAGAGCACGAGGCTGAGGCACACGAGTGCCATCAGGGTGATGAACCACCACGAGCCGTAGACCAGTCGCCCGGCAACGGATGCCGATCGTGTGGACTCGATCCACGTGCCGAGCACCATCGCCACGGCGACACAGACCAGCACGGGGACGGCAAACCGGATGCCGCCGAAGAAACGGACAGCCCGTTGCAACGCCAAGCGGCGACGTGGTGCCTCTGGTTTCATGCCTGCGCCTCCGGGGTGGAGTCGATGAGTTCGCAAAGCGCGCGGTAATACTCGTCTGTCGAGAGCCCGACAAGCGTGGCGCCGTAGCACTCGGCATCCTCGTGGGAAACGATGTCGCCGTAGTTGATCGAGGGGATGTGGTACGCGATCAGCAACGGCCAGGCCTCGGGCTGGTCTTCAAACCACGGGTGGATGAAGAGGCAGAACCCGGCTGCGGGATGGTCGCCCAGCGGCATCGGCCAGGCAAACTCGCCCGGTTCGATGGGCCCGGCGTCGAACCGGATACCAACGGGATAGCGAACCACCGCCCGGTCGTCGAGCATTCGGATGATTTCCTCGGCGTCGATGTGCAGGCCGTGGCTCAGCCTCGCCTCCATCGCCTTCTGCTCGACGTGGTCTCGCAGGGCGGCCTTGCCATCGTGTTCGGTGAGATGCTGAGCCACGGCGTGTGCTCCTAAGAAGGTGTTTCTGGAGAGTTACTTCTCGTACCGAGCCTTGAACTCTTTCCGTGCCTTATCACGTTTGGCGGCCTCTTCGGGGTCCATCTTGCCGAGGTACCAGCGGTGATTCTCGTCGTTGAGGACCTCGTCGAGCTTGTCGCGCAGCGCTTGGGCAGCGGCCTGCGTCTCGAGGTTTTCGCTGTGCAGGTGCTTCTCGGCGAGCTCTTCGAGTTCGGGGATGTACTCGGTGTAGAAATGCTTGGCGACCTCGTAGGTACCATGCCAGTGGGTGTAGTCGGGCCCCATCATCGAGACACCGTGGCGGAGCCGGCGCCCCTCGTGGTGCCAGATCTCGAACCAGATGAAGTCGATCTTGTTACCGAAGGCGACGGGCTTCATCAAGGGTTTGGCGAGCTTGTAGAGCGCCAAGCCGGGCTCGGCAAACTTCTCGTGGTACATCTCGATGAGCGAGTCGTACTGGATATAGAAGTTGTCAACCCACTGTTGTTCGTGGCAGTTGAGGCAGACGTCCTGCATGTTGGCGCGGCGGACCTGCCACGGCACGTCCTTGCCGGGCAGGCCGAGCTTCGCGTCCGACACCTCCGGCCGGATCGAGATCGGGGGCCGGTTGTTCCACGAGATACGCATCCCGACGTCGTGGGTGACCGCTTGGGTCTTGGTCGCCGACATGTGGCAGGTAGCACAGGTGGGCGCCGCCCAGTAGTCCTCGCCGACGATCCACTTGGAAGACTCCATGTTCATCTCGTCGATGTTGGAGCGAAAGGCAATGCCGTGCTTCGATTCGTTGTAGATCTCGATCTGCGGGTGGTCGGGCCCCATGTGGCACTTGCCGCAGGTGTCGGGGTGCCGCGCCTGGGCGATCCCAAACTCGTGACGGACGTGGCAGGCATTGCACGCCCCCTCGGACCCGTCGGGGTTGATGCGGCCGATGCCGCTGTTGGGATAGGTCGCCGGGTCGAGTTTGCCGTTACCGATGACCTTGATCTCCGAGCCGTGGCACTGCCAGCAGCCGTTGACCGCCGAGGCCGCCACGCCGTCCGGGAACCCGGGGGTGATCATGCCTCTGTTGCCTTCGACGACCTCGGCGAGGACATTATCAAGCGAACCAAGAATGCGCCCGGCCTTGGCGTGGTGAGACGCTGTGAACTGTTCGGCTTCCTTCGTGTGGCACCGACCGCAGTCCTTGGGTGTCACGAGGACCGAGATCGAGTAGCCCTCGTGCACAAAGGCGTCGGGCTCGTCGCTGGGCGTGCCGTGGCATTCGTAGCAGCCGACATTGGCACCGAAGTGCTTGCTCGCGCCCCACTGCTGATACAGCCCCTGGTCCCTCTTCTTATGGCACTCCAGGCACTCTTTGGTCTGAGGGCTCAGTTGGGCTGGCCCGAACGCCTGCCCGAGCGCCGGGGCGCTCCATGCCAGAAGAGTTGTCGCGGCGAGCAGCAGAGTATGTTGTGTGCGGCGTTGCATGATGTGCCTCCGTGGTTAGGTCCGTGCGGCGTTCTTGGCGAGCACGGCGTCTTGGTTCTCGGTGGGGTGGGCCACATCGATCGTGAGCCGGCCCTGGAGCACGGGGATCGTGATGCGGACAAATATGGTGTAGATCAGCAGCCCGAACGCCCAGATCCCCAGGCAGATCAGGGTCTCGTTGAGGGTGGGCATGTACTCGACGATCTCGCCGAGCGGCGAGGGGATGAACGCGGGCACGATGAGCCCCATGCCCTTCTCGATCCAGATGCCGACGATCATCGCGGCGCAGGCAATATTGAGCAGCCTTAGGTTTCTCGCCATACCGCTCAGGAGCAGGACCAGCGCGCCGGAATTCAGCACGACTGCGGCCCATATCCACGGCACCAATGCGTTATGGCCGTGGAGCCCGAAGAACAAATACCGCGCCGAAACCGAGTGTGCGGTCCCGGTGTAGAACTCGGTGAAGACTTCGGACGCGAGCAGAAACATGTTGATTCCCAGCGCCACAGTCACGATCTGCCGGAGCAGCTTGATCGCCCCGTCGGGCACCGGAAAGGACGTCGCGTAGCGGATCACTTGCAGCGTCAGAATGATGATCGCCGGCCCGGCGGCAAACGCCGAGGCAAGGAACCGCGGCGCGATGACCGCCGAGTTCCAGAAGGGCCGCCCCCCGAGTCCCGAATACAAGAACGCGGTCACGGTGTGGATACTGATCGCCCACACGATCGCCACAAACACGAACGGCAGATAGAACCGCCGGCTCGGCATCCGCTTGCGGTACGCACAATAGATCAGATACCCGCAGATATGAAGGTTGAGCAGCAAGTAGCCGTTGAGGACGATCACATCCCACGCGAGCATCGACATCGGGAAGTTGAACCGGAGCAACAGGTGCAGGAACCGCTCGGGGCGTCCCAGGTCCACCGTGACAAACAGCAGGCACATGATGATCGCCGCGACCGCGAGCAACTCGCCGAAGATCACCAGATCGTGCAGCTCCTTGTTGCCGTAGATATACACCGGGATCACCAGCATCACCGCCGCGGCAGCCACGCCGACGAGGTAAGTAAAGTTCGCTATATACAGCCCCCAGGAGACCTGATCGGTCATCCCGGTGGTCGCCAGCCCGTAAACAAACTGCTTGGCGTAGGCGTTGAGCCCCAGCAAGGCAATGACGGTGAGCCCGAACATCCACGCGTGGTACTTCCACGTGCCGTGGAAACTGAGCCGACCACACCTGTAGAGGAACCGGAGATACTCCCTCATGGTGCCCCCCCGTCTGCGTCGGCTCGCGCGGGCTCCGGTGTGAACTGGGCGATCGGGTCTCGCTCGTCAAAGTAATAAAAGAACCTCGGCAGCGTCCCGACCTCGGCCTTGAGGACGAACACCCGTTTGGTTCGAAGGATCTGCGAGACCTCGCTGTCCGGGTCGAGCACATTCCCGAACTTCCGGGCCCCGGTCGGGCACACCTCAAGGCACGCGGGCATACGGCCCTGCCGTGTCCGGTGCAGGCAAAAGTGGCACTTCTCCATCACGCCCTTGTGACGGGGACGGTTGGAGAGGTACGCCATGTTCGGATTCAGATTGTCCTTCGGGAGCGACGGCTTGGCGAAGTTGAAGCGCCGAGCCCAGTACGGGCACGCCGCTTCGCAGTAGCGGCATCCGATGCACCAGTCGTAGTCGATGACCGTGATGCCGTCGGGTTCCTGCCAGGTTGCCTCCACCGGGCACACCTTGACGCACGGGGGGTTGGCGCACTGATGGCACTGGATCGGCATGTAATAGTGCGACTCATCGGGAACGGTCGGGCGGTCGTAGTGGTGGTCACCGTCCTCGATATCCGTCGACCCACGCGGCATCTCGAGCACCCGGATGTACTGGATCTCCGGATCCCGACTCTGGTTGTTCTCCTCGACGCAGGCGTGCACACACTTGCGACAGCCGATGCACCGGCTCAGATTCAGCGCGTAGACAAACTCGACGCCGTCCATGGGTTTGATGTCGCGGATCTCGGGGCGGATGTCATACCTGCGCTCGACATCGAGCCGAATACGGTCGAGCGCCGCTTCCATCTCCTCGCCGGACATCTCTTTGTAGTGCTTTTGCAGGAACTGCTGGACGGAGATCTTGTCGGTACCGTCGAGATCGCGGAGCGGGCTGAGCGATGCCGCGAGCGCCGCGAGGCCTCCCGCCGTCGCGCTGCCGCGGCGGAGGAAACTCCGTCGGGTCATCCCGGGGCGCGACATGCCCTGCGGACGCGCCGCTCTCTTATCGAGCACGCGAAGTCGCATCAGTGCTCTCCTTCATCATGCCCGCCGGCATTCCATCGGCGGAGCGGGTTGCGTTCGGACTGGTGTGGGCCGACCGGCGGAAGAGGATCACCCATCCGCAGCGTGTTCGGCCCGGGCAGAGGCTCGATCGGGGCAAACGCCGGTGCGTGCGGATCGTGGCACTCGGCGCAACTCAGTCGCCGCGCCGCCGGAGAGGATGGATCCCACGCGCCCAGTGTCTTGCCGTGGGTGCCGCGTTCCCAATCACGGAACACCGGGCCGTGGCACTGGGCGCACAGGGTCTCGGTCTGGTCGAACGACACGGTGGAGCCGTCGTGCAGTGAGAGTTGTTCGCGGTCGTCTCGAGCATGGCAGTTGTCGCACCGGTTGTTGATGCCGTGGGCGAGTGAGATGTGGGCGTGCTGGACGAGTGGTCGCTGGCCATCCCACTCGGACTCGAAGAGCTGGTGGCAGGCGTTGCAGCGTTGGTCAAAGCCGCCGATCCGGGTGGTCGGCGGATTGGTGAGCACCACCCGCCTCGGCCCCACCTCGATCAACGCGGGGTCGAACGCCGCCGTTGGCGCTGAGGGTGTTGTCGTGCCGCCGGACGTCAGCAAAAGCACGACCGCGAGGGCAAAAAACCCAATCCCAACCAACCACCCCAGCATAAACCCCGGCCTGGTGGTCCGGGCGGCCTGGGATGGCGATCTTTCTTGGTTGGCGTTCATACTGGACCTCAGGATCGGCAAGTCCGTAATACTACCAAGGTGCGGCCCCCAAGGCAACCGTTCGGACGCCTTGGAATCGGCCATCGAGCACGCGATCCGCCCCGACCGGGTAGGGCGTGGTTATCGCGCGAGAACGGCTCGGGAGCCGCAGCGGGGCGATCGTGTTTGAGACGGTTCGGGACCAGTCGGTTGTGCGCCCGGCCCCGTTTGTCGACGAATGTCTATCCACCGATCATAACGGTGGGCAGGCCGAGGACGATGGTGCCGCCGTGGGCCGTGGAGTCGCCCATGCGCGCGGCGGGTTTGTTGCCGATGAGCACGGTTCCCGAACCTTTGACGATCGTGTCGGGAGGACCGACGCAAACGACACTGTCGCCCATGACCGCGGCCGGCATGCTGCCAATAAGCACAGTGGGCACGCCCGGCCCGACGATCGGACCACCGACATGAGGGACCACGCCTGTGACCATCGGGCAGACATGCATATCAAGGAGTCGTGCGGCGGGTGGCATGCGGTGTGTTTCCTACCAGTGATTCTTGCCGGCAGCGATGTCCTGGCCCATCTTCAGATAGGGGACGCTCGCTTTGGACGCTTGCTTGCGTTGCTTTTTACTTACGGGTACATCTTCGGGCGGCGGCGCGTCGGCGGGAGGCGACGGATCGCCGGGCGGTGGCGGGTCGCCTTCAGTGCTCGTCTCGGGCGGGCTTTCCGAGTCGGTCTTCGATGCAACAGCCGCGATTGTTACCGCAGCGGCGGAAACTGCGGCGACCGCGCCCGCCACTTCCGGTGCCACGGCGGCGGGGAGCAACTCGGCCTCGCTCAGCGCAGCCAATCGCACCGATCCCGCAGCGGTTTGCTTGGCAAGCGACATCCCGAGCGGGTCTCCCGCGGCGAGCACTGGCGGATCCTCGGCGAGTGCCGCGGCCTGGGCGGCAAACGCGCCGGGCCCGCTGAACCCGGCCTCCTGTGCAGCGGCAGACGCGGCGGCGGCGGTCTCAGGAGACGGGCTCGTCACCCAGGCGGCGGCGGCCTTTGCTGCGGCGCGGTCGGCGGGGGGAAGCGAGTCCCCGGCCTGTTTGCAGGACTGGGCCGCCCACCAGACCGCCTCCCGCTCGGGCATCGCGTCGGCGAGGACCGGAATGCCCTCGTGCGCAAAGCCCTTTTTCTGGAGTACCTTGAGCGCGTCGGCGACGCTGGCACCGTCGGGAATAGTGCTGAGTGCATCCGGTGTCAACCTACCAGCAGATGGCAGAGTTTCAAATGGAATGGTTATAAGGTCAACCACGGAACCTCCATTCGCCCGGTGGCGCCCGACGTTAGAATGGCGGCCGCATCGCTCGCCGGCTCGGTCTGGTAACTCTCTGAGAATGTGAGGTGTGCCGAAGCATTATGCATTTGATCGCCAATCACCGAGAATCAGACTTCGAGATTGAGCCCGAGCCGGTGGGCAAACTCGTTAACCGCGCGAACGGCCGGGTATGCCTCGGGCATCTGCTCACGAACCGCCCGCAATATCTCGACCGCCTGCCCGCTCTGAAAGACGAACTCTTTACCCACGTCGTCAACGAGGAGATGACCAATGACGGTACCCGGTGAATAGATCATGTCAGGATCGCGCGGCCGAGGATTGATGCGGGCAACGATTGTGGCGTACTGCTCGAGGATCAGGACAAATCGTTCCTCGGGGAGAAGGAGAACCTTGCGGTCCTCGAGCACCTGCACACTGCCCGGCAACTCGTCGCTCTCCATGGTGTAGAGCATGAACTCGATGGGAAACACGGGCTTGTCTTCGGGGCCGCCGTTGGCCAGACTCAGGCGGGTCGCCTGCAAGCGTTCCGGTGTGTATTCGGATGATTTCATCGACCAACCACTCCTTTCGGTTCGGGCGCTGCGTTTCTCGTCACCGGAGGCTCGACACCCGAGTTGCGCGACGCAGACCCCCGCCACAAGAGCGGCGAGACTCCAGTGCGTAGTCCGCCCGGGCAGAGCGCAACGGATCGACGGGCTGACGCTATGTAAACGTGTACGATGCAAACTCACCTTTCAGTGTTGCCACATGCGTCTTGATCTGCGGATCGGTGGCAAGGGTTGGCTTGACCGGAGTAACGGTGCCCGCGGAGTCAAGATCAAAGCCATAGTACACCGTTCCAATCCTGACAACGCTCTTGCCGTTGACCGCGCAAAGAGAGAGTGTTGCTCTCCAGGTCGTCTTCGTCACCGCGGGCACGCCGCGTTTGGGGCCATCACTAAAGCGCGGGGCCAGCGTTGCGTGCTCGGCATCGGTCCAGTAGAACGGCTTGGGGGTTCCGGGGTCATCGCTCGGACGCGGATCGACGTAGGGATTGGTGACGCCTCCGAGCGGAACATTTGTGTCGATCGTCTGGCACCAGCGGTACTCTTTGTCGGGCGTACAGAGCATGTTCCAGTCGGTCTGGGTGTTTGGTGCAAACTCGTGCTCGGCGGGCTTGGCAGGGGGGAGATCGTGACTGAGCACAATCGAGACGCCGCGAGCATCCTTGACGAAGGTCCCTTTGAGTGTGCCAAAGCGTCTGCCGCGTTCGACCTTGAACTGGATATTCGCCAAAGCTTGTTTCTCCGCGTCGTGTCTTTTGTCTCACATTCTTGAGAACTGTCGCGAACCTGCAAAGACCAGCCGTGCTCACAACTCGCCGTGAGCACGCTTGAGAGCCGCCCTGGTGATCGGGCCGAGAATTCCGTCAGCCGTCCCCGAATCAAATCCGAGCTTTGCTTTGTGCTCTTTGCAGAACGCCTGAAAGGCATGGATCGCAGCCTTGGTTTTCTTGCCGGATATGCCGTCCACACTCCCGCACCCAAATCCAAGATTATTGAGCCGCGCCTGCGCAGCCTTTATCACGCACAAGATATTCTTATGGCCAGGATCGATCTCGCGAAGCATACCAACCTTGAAATCCAGAACCTCGCCGGTATTCGTAAGCTCAATCGATCCTCGGGTTGAAGCCACGGGAATCTCGTGCCGGATCATGCCCGGCCCCCATGTGCCTGTGGCGTCTGAGTGGCCCGGCCCCGCGAAGGTCTTCCCACGAAACTCGACCAGACCGACCAGCAGCCGGTAGGGCTCGTTCTCGCGCGGGTTGCCGTCCATATCGACAATCTGGATGCGGAGCACAGTCTTGGCTCTCGCCGCGACGAATCGGTGTTTCGCAGCAGCCGCACGAGGAACAACCTTGGGCTTCTTTTCCGGGATGAAGAGCTCGACGTGCTCACAAAGAAGATTGGGGTTCGGGTGTTTTTCCTTAGCGTGAGCATTCTTTGGGTCACCCCAGATAGCTGCGCCACCGTCCGAAAACCCCTCCTCGGCAGCTATCTTGCCGAGCCACTCGCCCTCGACGACCTGTCGGTTCTTGCCAGCCACTTCTTCTTCTCCATCTCGCAGAACGATCTTGCACTGGTTATTTTAAGAGGCGGGTTTCCAGACATCCGCTTCAAGCTTCGGAAACGTAACCTTGCACTCCCCCGGCTTGAACCCCTCCACACGCGCCTTCCCCTCACCATCAAGCGTGCCCGAAGCCTCAGTCCCGTCAGGAAGTTCGATCTTGTATTCCTCCCCAGGGACCGGCTGCCCGTCCTCGTCATGCAGCTCGATCTCGATCCAGCTTGCCTCTTCCTCCTCTTCTTCACTGTTCTTTGCTTTGAACGGCTTAGCCTTGGTCTGCCCGTACTTGCCCTTCTCCTGCTTGACCTGCTCGGCCTTTGCCTCGGCGACCTTACCGGGGTTGGCGTTGTCGGCGTCGAAGACCTCAGCGGGGTCCGCCGGGGGCACGATCTTGCATGCCTTGCCGCTCTTGGGGTTCATCCTCTCACTCCTCTCGACACATCCCTTTAGTTGATCTTGACCAGCGAACCCTGGATCGTGAGGATCGCAGCACTCTTCACCGTCGTCGGTGCCGAGCCCTCGACCGTCATCATACCTGTCGATTTGATATCCGCGTTCCCGGTCGCTTCGATCTTGGTATTCCCGAGCGACTTGGTGTCGATGTTGCCCTTGGCGTCGAGCTTGATGTCGCCGGTCGTCCCGATCTTGATCCCGCCCGATTCGATCGCGATGTGTGACTTGCCGACCTTGATCGTGATGTTCGTCAACGCCTCGATACAAATGTTGTCGGCCTTGATATAGAGGTCCTTGGTCACCTCGGTGGACTGGTTCTTCTTGAACACCTCGGCGACATCGTCCGAAACCGTGATCGATCTGGACTTGGCAATCTCGATCGACTCTTTACCCTCCACCTTGAGGTTCCGGTCGCGGCCGATCTTCTCCTTGTGATCGTTCTCCACCGTCTCGGAGCGGTCGTTCTTAACATGCTCGGCTTTGTTGTTTTCGACGACCAGATGCCGATCATGCAGCACCGTCTCGAAGCGGTCATTCTTGATCCTGATATCAAGGTTCTTCTCGCCGTGGATGAAGATCTGTTCTTCACCCTTCTTGTCCTCAAAGCGCAGCTCGTTGAACCCGCCACCACCCTTGCTGGAGTTGGTCTTGTATCCAGAGACCGTCGGCATTTCCTGGGGCACGTACGGCGGCTTGTTGTTGGCGTTGTAGACCGCGCCGGTAATCATCGGCCGATCCGGATCGCCCTCCAGAAACTCGACGATCACCTCGTGCCCGATCCGCGGCGTGTAGAGCGCCCCCCACTGTTTGCCGGAGATCGACTGCGCGACACGAACCCAGCACGAGGCGTTCTCGTCGGTCTTGCCGTGGCGGTCCCAGTGGAAGTGGACTTTGATCCGGCCGTACTCGTCGGTGTAGATCTCCTCGCCTGCGGGCCCCACCACGACCGCGGTCTGTGGCCCCTGGATGATCGGCTTGGGTGTTGTCCGCGCGGGCCGGAACTGCTGCGCACTCGGGATTGCCCGGATCGATGTTGAGAACGCTGCGTCGCCTCCCCCGCCCGAATCGAAATCCTCCGGCTCGGACACCTCGAGGCTCAACGCCGTGAGCAGATACTTGCGTTTGGGATCGGCCGGGTTCAGGTACGATGATTCATCGGATATCTCGAACTCGCAGCCGCACACCAGTTGCCGGTGATCGCCGGCCGCGCGGATAGTCTCGTATCCCGTGTGGTGCTCGTCGGCCCGGAGCGCCGCGTACCGCTCCCCGTCGGCGAATTGAGGATATTCGCCGGGGTAGTCGAACATCTCGAACGAACTGGCCGCGTGCTTGAGCGACTTGACCGAACGCACAAGCAGCGATGTGGCCGGCTTCTCGAAGTTATAATCCGACAACGCGACCGCGCCGGGCTGGACGACTTTCTCGACCGTCCAGTCCCAGATGTGCGGACCGCGGGAAGCCTCGGCCTCCTGCGGCGGGAAGTACGGGATCGGTCCCCCCGGGAGCGGGCTGTGCGACAGTCCCGAATCGGCGAGCACCATCGTGTGCTTGCCGTTCTCGTGCGCAAAGTAATAGTAAATGCCCTCCTGCTCCATCAGTCTCGAGATGAAGTTAAAATCTGTTTCGCGGTACTGCACAAGGTATTCCCATGTGCGATAGGTCTCGTTGAGACGCATCTCGTAGTCGTTGAACCCGTGCCGCTGAAACACGTCCTTGATGACATTCACGACACTCATGTCCTGGTAGATTCGGTAGTCCGAGATGCGTGTGAGAAACCATGCCCAAGGCACGATCCTCGCGGTGTAGGCCCGCAGCCCCCGCTTGAGACCCGCCGAGCCGAATCGTGCCACGTAGCCGTTGATGTACCGCGCCTCGTCGCTTGAAAGTTGGATCCGCACGGTTACGTTCTCGCCGAGGATCTTATCGGTATTGATCGCCGGATCGTCGGTCACCAGGTCGAGCTCGTAGCTGAACAGGCGTCCCAGTTCCTCCTGCCCCGAGATCGAGTCGAGCAACACCGCGTCCGCCCCGAGCGGGGTGGCAACGGTGAGTATGCGGCTTTCTTGGGGGCGCCTTGCCATTGAGCTTTTCCTGCTAAGTTACGCGAAACCTGCTGTTCTCTTATTCAAAGCTGTACACAAAATCCCCGTCCGCAACCCCCACCCCGACGCGCTCGACCGCGTTGCCTTCCATGAGGCGGGTCAGGATCTCCCGGCTCACGGTCGGGAGCATCGTGTTGGTCAGGATCGCGTCGACCATTCGGCCGCCGCTCTCGACTTCCGTACACCGACTTGCGACCAGGTCGATCACCGCGTCGTCGTAGGTCATCGGAATCCCTCGCGACTCTTCGACCCGGCGCACGATCCGATCGAGCTGGAGCCGAATGATGATCTTGAGCACCTCGTCGCTGAGGGGGTAGTAGGGAATCGCGAGCATGCGGCCGAGGAGTGCCGGCGGGAAGACCTTGAGCAACGGCTCGCGGAGCGCTTTGGTCAGCCCCTCGACATCGGGCATCAGCGAGGGGTCTTTGCACATGCCGGTGATGAGGTCGGTGCCGGCGTTTGTTGTAAGAAGGATGATCGTGTTTCGGAAGTCGATGAGCCGACCCTCGCCGTCCTCCATTTTGCCCTTGTCGAAGACCTGGAAAAAGATTTCGTGGACATCGGGGTGCGCTTTTTCGACTTCATCGAGAAGCACGACCGAGTACGGCCGACGGCGAACGGCCTCGGTCAACACGCCGCCCTCGCCGTATCCGACATAGCCGGGAGGTGCGCCTTTGAGCGTCGAGACGGTGTGGGCCTCTTGAAACTCACTCATGTTGATGGTGATGATGTTCTGTTCACCGCCGTAGAGGGCCTCGGCAAGCGCCAGCGCGGTCTCGGTCTTGCCCACGCCGCTGGGGCCGGCGAGCAGAAAGACTCCGACGGGCTTGCCGGGGTTGTCGAGCCCTGCCCGCGAGGTCTGCACCCGCTTGGCGATCGCTTCGAGGCCGTGCCTTTGCCCGACGACGCGCTGCTCGAGTCTGTCAGCGAGTTTCAGCACCGCCTCGATTTCATCGGTCACCATGCGGCCGACGGGAATCCCCGTCCAATCGGCCACCACCGACGCGACCGCCTGCTCATCGACGCAAGGCAGGATCAACGGCTCGCCGTCCTGGAGGTCGGTGAGCTGTTTTTGCAGTGCTTTGAGGGTCTCGCGGAGTCCTGCTGTATCTTCGGCGGAGAGCGCCGGCGACTGGTCTTCGTTGTCGCCGCTCCCATGTCCCTCGACACCTGCCGCGGCTGCCGCGTCGTCGTTGCCCAGACTGCTCTGGAGCTCGCGTTGGGTCTTGAGGATCTGCTCGACAAGCCCCCGTTCAGTTTCCCACGACTCCTCGAGTGTTCCCAGCCGGGCGCGTTCTTCTTCGAGTTGGTCGAGCACCTTCTGCGTGCGCTCGGCGTGGTCGACCCCCACCACGGTTTCGCGTCCCAGAATCTCCTCCTCGGTTTCGAGCGAAGCGATCTTCTTTCGGCAGTCGTCGACCTGCGCGGGCACCGCGTGCTGCCCGATCGCGACCCGGGCGCAGGCGGTGTCCAGCAACGAGACACACTTGTCGGGAAGCTGCCGCGCGGGGATGTACCGGTGACTCAGCTGCACCGCGGCCTGGAGCGCCTCATCGAGCACCTGCACCTTGTGGTGTTCTTCGAGCGCGCCGGTGATCTTGCGCATCATCAGGATCGCCTTGTCCTCAGCCGGCTCGTCGACCTTGACCACCTGGAAGCGGCGGGTCAGCGCGGGGTCTTTCTCGATGTGTTTCTTATATTCAGCCCAGGTCGTGGCGGCGATGGTGCGGAGCGTGCCCCGCGCCAGCGCAGGCTTGAGGATCTGTGCCGCGTCGCCCGTGCCCGCCGAGCCCCCGGCACCCATGAGCGTGTGGGCCTCATCAATAAACAGCACGATCGGTTTGGCGCTGGACTGGACCTCTTCAACCACCTGCTTGAGACGGTTCTCGAACTCGCCCTTCATGCTCGCCCCGGCCTGGAGCGCGGGGAGATCGAGCTCGAGCAGCCGAACCTCGCGCATCGACGGCGGAACATCGCCCGAGACAATCCGGTGCGCAAATCCCTCCACCACCGCGGTCTTGCCCACGCCCGCTTCCCCGGTCAGGATCGGGTTGTTCTGCCTGCGGCGCATGAGGATGTCGACGATCTGGCGGGTCTCCATGTCGCGGCCGACGATCGGGTCGATCTTGCCGGTGCGGGCCTGCTCGGTGAGGTCCTTGCAATACGCCTTGATCGCTTCCTCTTTGCCGAGTTGGGCGGGTGCGATCGCGCCGCTGGCTTCACCCGGCGCACCGGCGCTCCCCAGCGCGCTGCCGTCGGCAGCCGCCTGCGATTCTTCGGGTGAGCCGGCGATGACCGCGTAGAGCTCGTCGGCGAGATCGTCGGGTCTGAGCTTGCCAAACTCGGCGGAGATCGCAAGCAAAGCCGGCCGAAGCTCGCGGGTCTTGAGCATCCCCAGCACCAGGTGTCCTGAGCGGATCGCGGACTCGCCGAACATCAGCGACGCGTAGACCCAGCCGCGCTCGACCGCGCTCTCGAGGTGTGCTGAAAGATCGGAGATCGACGACGCGCCGCGCGGCAACCCGTCGAGCGCCGAGATGACCTCTCGCGCGACCTTCGCGGGGTCGAGCGAGTAGTGCCTGATGATGCGGGTGATGTCTGAGTCAGTGGTCTGGAGCATCTGGTGGAACCAGTGCTCGAGCTCGACATACGGATTGCCACGGAGTTTGCAGAACACCGTGGCGCCCTCGATCGCCTTGTAGGTGAACGGGTTGAGCTTGCCAAACAAAGCGCTGCGTGCGATTTCGCCCATTCCCAGACTCTCCAGACAGTGCAATGATCGCGGAGGGGGTGCCCCCTACGCGACGGGTTCCAGAATCAAATCATCACGGTCGCGCCCGCCGCTTCCGAGCCATGTGGTCTGCCCCAGCATACCCGATTTTCCGAGTGTCACGCCCGGGACCTGGTCTTCTCTGAGCACCGGGCGGACGTCCCAAGTGTATTCCAGCCCTGATTGCAGCTTGACCCAGCTGCACAACTCCGTCATGCCCTGGTTGCCGGGCATGAGCCGCTCGTATTGTGCAAGAGACATCGGCCCAAGGTGAATCCGGAACCGCCCTTGCACGTCCCAGATGCGCGAGCCCACAACGGTGGTCTTGCCGAGCGCGCCGGTGGCTGGCGACAAGCCCATGCGGGTCTGCCCGCTCTCGGGGATCGCGAGCCACTGCCCGACCAGTTGTTCGATTCGGCAGGGGAGCTTGAACCAATCGCCGATCATGCTCTCGAGCGCTTCGGCGGAGTTTGGCAGTTGGCGGAGGCGGGACGCCATGTAGAGCTTCGCCGAGTCGGGCACCGCGTCGCGGCTTTGCAGCCCGTCGGTCCCCAGGCCGAGAATGCAGCGCAGGTAGAACGAGAAACGGTCGTCCTCACTCCGGTCGTGCGCGACCGCCGGCTGATTGACCGCCCACGCCCGGTAGAAGAGCGCCGTCATGCGGTTGGTCAGCAGGTCGCAAAAGGACAGCAGGGTTGTGTCGCGGTGGTTCCGGGCGCGGTCGTCGATGTACTCGGTGAGGTGCAAGGGTAAAGGGCCGTTGGTGCCGAGCAGCCCGAACATGTGGACCAGCACCTTCGGCCGCGGCCCATCCTCGACGATCCCGGCAACGCTCGACGTCGCAAACGCCAGGCTCGCCGGCTGCCCGAAAGACATGACGTCTTCAGCAGGCTTGAGCGACCTGCCGACCCGGGGGCGCGAGAGATCGGTGGACTCGAGGAGTCGGATGAGCGCGAACGGGTCGTACGAAGTGGGCTCGTGCTGAAGACGGGAGGTCTTGGCGGGCATCAGATGATCCCCCGCGAACCGGTGCGGATCGGCCAGGGCGCAAGCTCGCCCTCGTCTGCGGTGTACATGTGCGTCCGGGTGAACGAGTTGATCGAGACATACCGCGGCAGGAACCGATCAATCACCGACGCGAGCACGAACGGGGATGCGCCCTCGAACCGGGACTCGTCAAACTCGAGCCTGACATCGAGCCCGCGGATAAACGCGATCGGCCCGTCACGGGGGGCGCGGTCGATCGCCGAAGAAACCGACGCGGATCTCAGCCCGTTGATCTGGTGCCGCGTCCCCGCCGGGGCTGCGTGCACATAGAGCGAGAGCAAACCTCGCAGGGCGGTAGCGCCGGCGTCATCTTCGTCGAGCAGAGAGAGGTAGTTGAGTGTCAGGTGGCTGATGAGCCGCCAGCTGACCTCCCCCACCGCCGGCGACGGCGCGGGCGGCGTCGGGCCGGAGACAACCCGCGTGCTGCGCACGGGGAAGCTGTCTTCCAGGCTAAAATCGGTCGGCCCCACGCCGACGGGCATGGTGAGCGGGAGGTCACGGTTGGTCGCGTAGACCCGCACCCCGAGCTGGCGGACATCTTCTGAGATCGGCGGCATGTCCGGGTCGGAGACCGAGAGGTAGACGTCGCCACCGAGGTAGCGCGTCCGGCTGCCGACCCGCTTCTCGCGGGTCGAGACCAGCCTGGTCTGCCGACGGACGGTGTAGCACCCCTGCCCGTCGGTCCCGCCCCTCGCGCCAAAGAGCGGCGAGAACTCCTGCACCGCCCGGTTGCTGTCGTCAAAGCCGACGACACCTTTGACGCTGTGGACCTCGAAGTCGAGCGGACGGGTACGGTCGATCGTGATCAGGTGCTCACGCCGAATCTCGTTGAGCTGGACACGCCCGGACTGCCTCTCGAAGAGATTGATCGCGGGGGTACAGAACAGCTGCACGTGCTCGGTCGAGAAGGTGCGTTCCAGATCGGTGTCGCGCTTGCTCAACGGCCGGGCGACGTGGATGGTGATCTCCAGCCGGTTGCCCTCGCACCGCTGGAGCGCAGGAGCGAGCTGCTCGAACCGCACCATCCGGAACCGATCGGGCAGCGCGAAATACTCGTGGAGCAAGCGGTACCCGGAGAAAGAGCGCGGCCCGACCGGCAGCAACGCGTGCTCTTCGTCGAACCCCAACGGGTAGATCGCCCGGGGACCAACATCCTGAGACCACGAGCTGTCTGGGCTGCTGTAGGACACACCCTTGGCGCGCGCGCAGCACGCCTCGAAAATACGGAGCGCCACATCGGTCGAGCCGCCGAAGTAGACCGAGAGCGATTCCATCGGCAACTCTTTCAGCGGCACATCGGCCGGCGACTCGAGCACGAGCCGGATCTGCGCGTCGGACGTCCCGAGCGTCGAGTAGGTTGCCTGGGCGACGGTGATCGGCCACAGGGTGACCTCCTGCGCGGTCGAGTAGATGCAGGGGGTTTGCTCGTCGGGACCGATCTGCCCGCGGAGGGTGGTTTTCCGCGGGATCCGCACCCCCTCGGCCAGCGAGCTGTCGCCGGCGTCGGGCTCGAACCGGACGATGCACATCGAGGGCGTCGGCGCGAGATAGTCGGGGCAGACCGCTTCAAGGAGGGACTGGGTGAATGTCGGAAACTCGGCGTCGAGCTTGAGCTGCACGCGGGCGGAGAGAAACGCAACGCCCTCGAGCAGCCGCTCGACATAGGGATCAGAACACTCCTGCGAACTCAGCCCGAGGCGGCTGGCGATGCGCGGATACTCGGCAGCAAACTCTGCGCCGGTGCCGCGAAGGTACTGCAGTTCTTTCTCGTAATAGTCGAACAGTTGTCTATCCATGGCTGCCTCCGGGCACCCGGCACTCGCCGGTATCGAGGTCGAGCTCGGTGCGGATGTAGAGCTGCTCGGGGTAAGGCTGGGCCCAGATCTCGCCGGTGATTTCGAGCGTGATGACCGTCGGGCCGCGGTCAGATTCGCCACGCTGCAAGCGGACCGCGAGCCCCCGCCGGAGGATGCGGGGCTCGTACACCTGGATCGCCGCGCGGATGGTGCGTTCGATCTCCCCCTCGGATATCCCCGACGCGGTGGTGCCGCAGAGGTCGGGGATGCCGAAGTTGAGGACGGACTTTGCGACTTCGGGGTAGTCCCCGATCGGCTCGAACGAGGCCCGCGAGCTGGTGTTGAGCAGCCACCCGAGATCACGCTGGACCGCGGCGCGGAGTTGCGACATCGACAAGACCCGCGATTCCCGGCTCTCGGCCGTCTTCCCGGGATCATCGTCTGTCAACCGATCGAGAAGGGAAGGCTGGAGTCGCTCTGATGGGGTGAGCTCAGCCGCCATCGGCCTGGGGCTCATCGGGATGGTCGAAGCGGATTTCGCGTACGTCGAGTATCGCGGCCTCGTCGGCGTCGGTCACGAGGACCCGGGTTCCCTGGCCAACGAGGTAGCCCTCGTGAGGTTCTTCCCACTGGGTCTGGCGCGACATGAGCAACGCCTCGTCGGTGGCCGCATCGACCCTGGGGTACCTTGCCGGCATGAGCGCCGAGGCGTCGCCGCCGTTGGTCCAGACAACATCGCAGGGGAGCCAGACAAGATCGCGGAGATCGGTCGGAGCCTGGAAGGTGATCGTGCGGACGCGCGAGAGCGGCACCCAGTAGTAGCGGCCTTCGAGGATCAGTTCGGCGATCGGACCGAGACGAGAATCGCAGTCGGCGAGCCACTCGAAAGGAACAGGGTCTGCCGCGCCGATCGTGACCTCTCCCCCCGCAGCCGGGGCACGCTCCAGCGCCCGATCACGCAACGAAAGAGCCAGATCGTGCTTGCCCTCAGCCAGCGCACGGAGCGATTCGAGCATGTCGCCGACCCAGGGGTCGGGCTCGCCAAGAATCAACGGCGACCGGCGGGCCGCAAAGACCTCCTGCCGCAGCAACTCGGTGCGGATCGCGGAGCGGTAGACATTGGCAAGCACCAGCATCGACGCGTCGAGCTCGGCGGCGACCTGGAGTTGGGTCGCGGCCCGGTCCCAATCGCCCAGAATACTGAGCAGCTGGAAGAGAAAGAGCCGGTGCCTGGCCTCGGCGGGCTGGGCGCGGACCTCCTGCTCGAGGGCGGCCAACGCCTCCCGAGGCCTTCCCTCTTGCACCAGAGTCGCCGCGTCCATTGATCGCTCCCACACGCGCTCGCCGCGCAAGCCGCGGCAACGCTCCACAGAAAGACCCGGCGCGGACTCTCGCCAGCCCCGGGGTTTGGATCAGCCGGTGGTCTTCTTGAGAAGATTCCAAGTGAAGGAGGGCTCGGACTTCTTCGCGCCCTTCTCGTCAAAGTTGCGGTTGGTCACCTTGATCTTGGCGAAACGGAAAGAGATGCCTTCGGTGGCGGACACACCCTCGGACCCGGCAATCTGGTAGGCAGAGATCACCACGTCGGTCAGCTCGACCTCGATCGCGGGTGTCTTTTTCTGGGTATCCAGACAGGCGTGGAGCTGCACCTTGGCGATGTGCGTGCCGGTGGACGCGATCTGCTGGAGGAGCGGGCTGGTGATGTCGGCGTCCTTGGAGACGTCAAACGTCGAGTACGTGCCGGTCCCGGAGACGAGCTTTCCTCGGGCGGAGGGGTCCTCGACATTCTCAGAATGCACGCTGTAGGAATAGGTGTGGAGCTTGATCCACTTGGCGTGCTCGGCCTCTGTCACTTCGCCGGGCACTTTATCGATGTTCAGGTACAGTTCCAACTTCGGCCTCCTTCACGGTTCGGTGTTGTGTGTTGCGATTCTCACTCGTTCCCGATCGTCCCCACTGGCCGACCGGTGCTGTCGGGTTCTCGATCATCCACCCGCCGAGGGCAGCTTGGACACCAGCCGCAGCGAGATGGTGAGCCCTTCGAGCTGGTAGTGCGGCCGGAGGTGGAAGACCGAGCTGTAGTACCCGGGGTTGCCTTCGACCTCCTTGACCTCGACCGATGCCTCGGCGAGGGGTCGGCGGGCTTTTTCTTCCTCCGAAGCCATCTCCGGGTTGGCAGCGACATACTGGACGATCCAGTCGTTGAGCCACCGCTCCATGTCCGCCCGTTCCTTGAACGAACCGATCTTGTCGCGGACCATGCACTTGAGGAAGTGTGCGAATCGGCATGTCGCGAACATGTAAGGCATACGCGCGCTCAGGTTGGCGCTCGCGGTCGCGTCGGGGTTGTCAAACTCGACCGGCTTGTTGAGCGACTGGGCGCCGATGAAGACCGCGTAGTCCGAGTTCTTCCAGTGGCAGAGCGGGAGCAAGCCGTTCTTGGAAAGCTCGGCCTCGCGGCGGTCGGTGATGCCGATCTCGGTCGGGCACTTCATATCCTGCCCGCCGTCGTCGGTGGGGAAGGTGTGGCAGGGAAGGTTCGAGACCATGCCGCCGGACTCGACGCCACGGATGCGGGTGCACCAGCCGAACTCCTTGAACGCCGCGCCGATGTTGGTCGCCATCGCGTAGGCGGCGTTGGACCAGCAGTAGCGGGTGTGGTCGGTGCCGTCGGTTTCTTCTTCGAAGGAAAACTCTTCGACCGGCTCGGTCTTGGCGCCGTAGGGCAGCCGGGAGAGGAACCGGGGCATGGTGAGCCCGATGTATTTCGAGTCGTCAGACTCGCGCAACGAACGCCACGGGGCGTACTCCGGAGAGCTGAAGATCTTGGTGATGTCGCGGGGTTTCTGGAGCTCTCCCCACGATTCCATGTTGAGGAGCGCCGGCCCGGCTGCGCTGATGAATGGCGCGTGGGCAGCACCGGCGATCTGCGCCATCCCCTGGAGGATTTTGACATCGCCTGGGCTGTGGTCAAACTCGTAGTCGCCGACCAGGACGCCGTAGGGCTCGCCGCCGGGCATCCCGAACTCGTCCTCGTAGAGGCGCTTGAAGAGCGGGCTCTGGTCCCACTTGGCGCCAGAGAACTTCTTCATGGTCTTGCCGACATCTTTTTTCGAGATGTTCATGACGCGGATTTTGAGAGACTCGTCGGTCTCGGTGTTGCTGACGAGGTGATTGAGCCCGCGCCACGTGCCTTCGAGCTTCTGGAAGTCGGGGTGGTGCAGGATGGCGTTGAGCTGCTCGGTGAGTTTCGAGTCGATCTCGGCGATCATCGCTTCGATGGATTCGATCGCGTCGTCGGAGATCACGGTCGCCTGCGAGATCGCCTGCTCGGCGAGCGTCTTGACCGCGGCCTTGATCGACTCGGCCTGCCGATCCGACTTGGGCTTGAACTCTTTGGTCAGCAACTGATCGAACTCGCTGACCTCGATGGTTTCGCCGGCTTGTGCTGCCTGGGGGTTGGTTTCTGCGTCGCTCATGGGATCAGCCCTCCTCACTCGGTGCGGCGTCATCTGCGGGCGCAGCCGAGGATGTCAACGATTTCAGAAGCGCCGGGTCCTGGAGCGCCTTGGCGAGCAACTCCTCAGCTCCGGATTTGCCGTCCATATAGGACATGAGATTCGAGAGCTGCGTCCGGGCATCAAGAAGCTGCCGCAACGGCTCGATCTTGCGTGCGACGGCTGCGGGCGAGAAGTCGTCCAGGCTATCGAACGAGACGTCAACCGCGATCTTGCCGTCGCCGGTCAGCGTGTTGGGGACCTGCATGGTGACCCGGGGCTTGGCAGCCTTGAGCCTCTCGTCGAAGTTGTCGATATCAATCTCGAGGAACTTCCGCTCGTCCACGCCTTCCAGAGCCTCGGCGGGGTTTCCTGAGAGATCGGCCATCACGCCCATCACAAAGGGGAGGTTGACCTTTTTTTCCGCACCGTAGAGCTCCAGGTCGTACTCGATCTGGACGCGAGGCGCCCTGTTCCGACCCACGAATTTCGCGCCGCCACCCTTCGCCATGATTCAATCTCCAAAGACACGAGTGTACCACAAAGCCGTAGCACCAACTCAGGTTTCGTCTTCATCTTCACGTTCGCCGCTGATCATCCGCACCTGGTCGAGACCCTCCGGCGACAGGTCTCGGATAATATCAAGAAAGCTCCGAGACACCAGCCGCTGTGCTCGTCTGAGCAAGAGCGGGACCGGGCTCGACGGCTCGTTCTTGACATAGTACTCGATCACGCGGTCCAGTGCTCTGGTCACGTCCTGACCAGAGCGAATCTCACCGGGAGCCGCTGGGGCCGCCCCGCCGGCCCCGCCAACCGATGGCGCGTCCTCGCCGCCCTCGGATTCGACATCCGGCCCGCCTTGGGCAGCGTACCCCCGGCGTTCGAGCTGCTGGGCGAGGGTGGTGCTCACCGCGCGGAGCGCGTCGCGGACCGGGCTGAAATCGGGCGAGGCACCAACGCCGACATGTGTATCAAGAACTCCCTGAATACCTTCGAGGAGGGTCATCGCCTCGGTTGCTGCTTCGTGCAGCCCGGTGAGAAACTCGATCTCCGTATCTTCGAAGGCCGCCGCGATCAGCTCGGGCGTGGGTGCATCCTCACCCTCTCTCGGCGAGACCTCGCCGTTGGCCAGCGCGATGTCTCTGATCGAGAACCGACCGATCTGTCTGGAGTCTGTCAGCGGGGCGCTGCGAATTCTTTCGACCAGCTTCCAGTCGTCGCCTTGGGTGCCCGCCGGGACCCCCAGAGCAGAGAGCGCGCTGAGCCGTTCGTAGGGATCGCCGTCCTCGTCCGGCCGCGGGTGCAAGCCGTCCCAGTACCGCTCGAGCAGCGCGTGGACACACCCGAGCCCTTCCCGGAACCCGGGCAGGCCGCCGAGCCGCAGCCCGGCCACCACCAGCAACATGGCAACCCAGAGCTCTTTGGTCTGGCCGAGCAGGTCCATCGCTTCGCTGCGGACCTCGCTCCAGTTGGGCTCCTCGGCCGGGCGGACGCTGTCGCCCATCACGGCTTCGGGCGTGCCTTTGGCTTTTTCCAGCAGCATCACAACGGGGATTTCGTCGGTGAGGCGCGGGCCACACGGATCATCGCCCGCGACAGGGGCGGTTGCTCGTTCAGTATCAATCACACTCATGGCTGTTGTGATGTCTCCATCGGCTCGGGTTCGGGTTGAGCCTCTGAGGGTATGGACGCCGGCGTTCCAACGGCGATCGGCTGGGACACCTCGACGAGTGCGGCGACTTCCTCGACCGACTCGAAGACCTCCTGCGAGTTCAGGTTGCCGAGGATCCGGCTCCGTGGCAACGCGGCTTCGGCATCGGTCAGCCCGATCTGCCCGATATCCTCGATGAGCATGCGCACCTCGAAGAGCGACCGGGCCGCCTCGACCTGCTCTGGGGTGCCCGCGACGAGATAATCCCAGATCACCGAGGCATCAAACGACGCGTCTTCGTTCGCTTCAAAGTACGACAGCACCGCTTTCTCGATCTTCCGCTTGGGAAGGTCCTGATCGAAGACCCGCTCGGCACCCTCCCCGCGATAGAAGAGGCTGTCGAACCGGTCGAGCACGCGGTCCACCGCGTTTGATGACATCCGGTTGACCGAGACCTGGTGCATCTCCGTCACCATACCGGCATCGTTGTAGACGCGCGGGCCGCCCTCGGAGATACGGATGCCATCCCGCTCGACCGCCCTGATACCCAGCTTGAGCAGCTTCTCGAGTTGGGAGGCCGAGAGGCGGGTTTCCTGGGTGACCTGGCCGGACTCGGGATCGCGTGGGATCGCCCCGGCGAGCGCGCTGGAGAGGTTCTGCACGACCGGGCCGTCGGCGCGGAGGTCGAGGAGGAGTTCGAGCCCGTCACCGAGCACGACGCCGTAGTCGTCGGAGACCAGCGTTCCGGGCTCATCCCCGAACTGCCGAATGACGACACCCTCTTCATTGAAGCTCGAATCCACACCCGAACCGTTCGGCGTGGCGATGTTGAACCCGCCGCCTCCGGTCACAGAGACCGCCGGGTCGCCGTCCACGGAGATTGTCCCAAGGACGACAAAGTCGCCGCCACGATCGCCATCGCCCTCCTCGCCCACAGGCGGCGGGCTGCTGACGAACCGCTCGAACGGCGCTGTTCTGTAACCGATCAACGTCCCGGGGTCACGGTTCTGCAAAACGATGGCAGAAGCTCCGACGATGTTCAGGTCACCAGCGATCGCGAGGTCGCTGAGACTCACAACACCGCCGGTGGTGTCGATGGTCAACGCGCCGAGTGTCTCGGGGCTCAGCCCGTCCCACATCGCCAACTTCTCGCCGACACCCATGGTGAAGTCGCCGGTGAGGAAGAACGAGAGGCTGCCGGTTTCGGCAACGATGGTCGGGAGCGCTGGTATCGCCGTGTGGGGTGTGCCGTTGAGTGTGAGTGAGCCCAGACGCCGGGTTGCCGAGCCGACATTGCCGCCGAACCGGATGACCGGGAAGTCCTTGTCGGACACGAGCCCCGCTGCCCCGTCGTCGTTGAGGGCGCCATCGCCGGTGTCTGCGGTCTGTGTCGGGTCCAGTTGGAGCGCGAGCGAGCTGCCCGCCCCACTGCCAAGAATACGGCTGCCGAAGACGATGCTTCCTTTGCCTGCAACCTGAAGTGTGGTCGGGGCGTCGGTTCCGATTGTGACCACGTCCATGAACTCCATGCCGTTGACTGTCCCGATCGGGCCGGTGAGCGTGGACGTGCCCTCGATGGTGAGCGTCTTGATGAGTGTGTCAAACCCTGTGCCCGTCAGCGAACCGCCGAGCCCGCGGAGGGTGGTTGTGTTGGTGCCCCCGGCGGAGCGGAGCGTCAGATCGGCGACACCGCCCTGACCGGCAGCGGCGAGGAAGCCGCCGAGGATGTTGACACTCTGGGCCGAGATGGTCCGGCTGTCGCTGTCGAGTTCGAGTTTGCTGTTGAACGTGACATCGCCCGCGAGCGGTTTGCCGTTGGAGCCGATGACATCCGAGCCGAGCTTCACCGTGCCGTTTGCGCCGGTCTGCACCAGGTCTCCACCGAGGCCGTCCCACGTCGTCGCGCCCGAGCCGAGTGTGGCCGTCCCGGTGCTGGCACCGAGTGCCAGCCGCATCCCGGTGCCGGCCGCAGTGACGAACGGGCCGGGCAGCGTAAACGACCCGGCATCCAGATCGATCGCAAAGCCTTGGTCCAAGCCGGAGGTGCCGTCGGTGGTGATCGCCCCGAACGCCGCGTTCCCGGCAATGCCGGTGGTCAGGACATTCTCCGCGGCAATCGCCCCGCTGGCCGTCACACTTGTCGCGTTACGAACTGTCAGCGTCCCGATCGGCGTGGTAGCGCCGACGGTGCTGCCGAACGTCACCGCGCTGGTGGTCTGGCCGTCGATCGTGAGGTTTGCGCGGTCGCTGGGTGTTGTCTGCCCGGACGCGTCATCGACCGCCGCCGCGAGACTCACGCCGCTTACCGCTTCGAGAGTGAGATCGCCAACGAGATTGAGCTGGTTGTTGAACGCGATGCTGCCGGCGGTCGAGGCGTAGCCCCCCCCGGCCGATGTCGTGCCGGTGTACGTCTGGTTGCCGGTGGTGGTGATCGCCCCGGGCAGTGTCAGCACACCGCCGGCGACCGTGAGGCGGGTCAGAGGTGTCGTTGCGCCGACCGGCGCACCGAGAGTCACCGAGCCGCCGGTGTTGGCGTCGATCAGGAGCACCCCGGCCCCGTCGATACCGGAGCTGTCGCTCGCGAGCGAAACATCGCCGCCGCCGGAGGTCACCGTGGCTGTCGATCCGCTGCCGAGCGAGACCGCGCCGCCGACTGCGATATCGCCGCCGCCTGAGAGCAGCGTAAACGCCGAGCCGCCCGCGAACGCCACCGCGTCTGCGAGAGAGATCCCGCCGCCCTGCGTCGTGATGCCGACATCACCACCGGAGAGGAACGCGACCTCGGAACCCGTCTCGGCGAAGGTGAACGCCGCGTTGCCTGTGCCCATCAACCGGCCGGAGAGCGCGATCGTGCCGCCGGGTGAACGGAGTGTGAGCGGGTCGCGGAATGTTGCGTCCCCGATCGCGACCGCGTGCGTTCCCGCGGCCCGGCCGATCGTCAGCGATGCAAAGCCATCGGCCAGTGCCGCGAGATCGGTCGCTGACAGGTCGAGCGATGCAGCGCCTGCGCCCGCTGCGGTTCCGACATTGATCGCCGCCGCGTTGGTCGCCGGGATGAGCGTGAGCGTCCCGCTGCCGGAGACCGAGCCCGCACCACCGGCCAGGTCAATCTCGGTTCCTTCCAGGATCATCGCGGCTGCGAACTGTGCAGCGTCGGCGAGGGTGAGCGTCCCGGTTCCTGTGCCGATCCGTGCCGCGGTGGACCCGACAACCAACAGCCCGTTGCTCGTGAACGCCCCGCCGGTCAGCAGTATGGTGCCGTTGAGGTTGGTTGTGCTGTTTGTGGTCAGTGTGGTCAGGCCCGTGCTTGACGCGGCACCGGCCGACGTCCCGAAAGCGCCGCCGCCGAGTGTGGAAACGCCGCCCGGTGAGAGCGTCAGCGCCTCGGCACCGCCGGCGTCGGTCCCGAAGACCGCACCGGTGACCGCGATGTCGCCGCCCGTTCCGGTCGTGAGCGCAACAGACTGCCCCTCACGGATCTGGAGGTCGCCGGTCACAGTGATATCGCCGCCATCTGCGGTCTGGATCGAACCGCCGAGTTGTGTCGTGGCGGCGGTGCTGCTGAGCGACCCGATCGGGACCGTGCCTCCCACTGCGCTCTGGAACTGGACCGTGCCCGTGCCTGCTGTCACGGTGACGCTCTCGCCCACCCCGCCCGCGGTGCCTTCGATCGGCCCCTCGAACGTTACATTCCCTCCGGTTCCGGTATCGACAGCAAGATCAACATCTTCGGCGAGGGTGACCGCGCCGTCGCCGCCCCCGGCCGACTCGAACGAGACCGCGTCGCCGCTTGACCCGAACCGTGTGGCCTGGCCGGGCACGCCGCTGACCGCAAACGATGAGGCGCTGTACTTCGCGTCGTTTGTAAGGTAGAGCGTGCCGGAGAATGTCAGCGGGCCTGTGGACTCGATATCGGTCGAGCCGCCGACGCCCGAGGCGGTGCCCGCGCCGATCCCCGGCAATGTAATATCTGCGCCCCGGGCTGTCAGATCGTTGAGAGCCGCGACAGTCCCGACCTGTGCGATCACCACCGCACCGCCCGCGCCGCCGTTGTCGGCATCGGCCATGAGCGAAAGGTTGAACGCGCCGTCGATCGTGCCGGCCTGGGCGAATGTAATATCGCCCGCGTCTGTCGCGCCACCGGTCGCGTCGGTGTCGAGCACCGAGTTGGCGATGAGGTCAACATCGCTCGCGCCGGTGAGGTTCAGGTCGCCGCCGGCGGTGTTGATATCGCCGCCAAGTCGGAACCGGCCACCGGTTCCTAGCGTCACCGTCAGGTCGTTGCCGTTGGTGTTGATATCGCCGTTGAGGATGACATCCTGCCCGGCACCAGCAAGGACCGTGGCGTCGAAGTTGGTGAAAGTCACGCCGCCCGAGGCAACGCGGACATCGGATGTCGAGTCCGATCGGCCGATGGTCACCCCGCCAGCAAAGTCCGATTGAATCTGGTCGAGTTCGGTCTGGGAGAGATCGAGTTGGTTCGGTCCCGCCGTACCGTTGAACACGATATCAACAGTGCCCGGTTCGAGCGCGAGCGTGTGGCCCGCGCCGCCCGCGGGTGTCACCGTATTTCCAAAATCGATCTCCTCAGCCCGGAGCCGAAGCCCGGTGACGGTGGAGTTCAGCGCGACCGTTGAGCCGAACACCACACCACCAGCGTCCGTCGCCTGGAGAACCCGCTCGCCCGTTCCGGCGATGGTCACCGGGTCATTGAACGTGAACGCACCGCCCGAAATATCGCGGCTGATTACCGTCGAGCCCGCAGCATTCGTCGTCAGGCTCAGGTCGGTGTCGTTGATCGTCCCGCCGAGCGTCGTCGTGCCGGTGCTGTTGATCGCCAGCGTCCGCGCCACGCCGTCGGCTGCGATCGCGGCGAACGTCGAGGCGCCGGTCGTCGTCACCGTCCGGTTGGCACCGGTCACCGTCACCGTGTCGCCGAACGTCGCGGCGGCGCTCGATACATTCGAGCTCAGCGTCACCGCGTCGTTGAACGTCAGCGTCGCGGCGTTGGTGATCCCGCCGGTGATCGCTGTCGAGCCCGCAGCGTTGGTCGTCAGGCTCAGGTCCGTGTCGTTGATCGTCCCGCCGAGCGTCGTCGTGCCGGTCGAGTTGATCGCCAGCGTCCGCGCCGCGCCGTCGGCTGCGATCGCGGCGAACGTTGATGCGCCGGTTGTCGTCACTGTCCGGTTGGCACCGGTCACCGTCACCGTGTCGCCGAACGTCGCCGAGGCCGCGGTTACATCCGCCGAGAGAATCGTCGCGCCGACGGCGTTGGTCGTCAGGCTCAGGTCGGTGTCGTTGATTGCGCCGCCGAGCGTCGTCGTGCCGGTGCTGTTGATCGCCAGCGTCCGCGCCGCGCCGTCGGCTGCGATCGCGGCGAACGTCGAGGCGCCGGTCGTCGTCACCGTCCGGTTGCCTCCGGTCACCGTCACCGTGTCGCCGAACGTCACCGAAGCGCTCGATACATTCGAGCTCAGCGTCACCGCGTCGTTGAACGTCAGCGTCGCGGCGTTGGTGATCCCGCCGGTGATCGCTGTCGAGCCGGCAGCATTCGTCGTCAGGCTCAGGTTGCCGTCGTTGATTGCGCCCCCGAGCGTCGTCGTGCCGGTCGAGTTGATCGCCAGCGTCCGCGCCGCGCCGTCGGCCGCGATCGCAGCGAACGTCGAAGCGCCGGTTGTCGTCACCGTCCGGTTGCCACCGGTCACCGTGAGCGGGGTGTTGAAGAGGATGACACCGCCGGTGAGATCAACCTCGAGTTGGAGGGCGGCGGCGTTGACTGTCAGGTCGCCGCTGCCGAGCATGAAGGCGTTGGTGTCGATGATGACGCTCGAATCGAGCCCACCTCCGAAGGTTGCCTGGTCGTCGGCATTGATGATGACGTTGAGATCGTTTCCGCTGGTGTTGACAATCCCACCGCTGAGGGTGATGAGCCCTCCGGTGCCGTCACCATTGCCGTCGAAGGAGCGGAACTCGATCGTGGCGTTTCCGCCTGCGCTCTTGGTGATCGCCGCGTCGTTGTTCTGGGTGATGTTCCCGGCCTGGGTGCCGCTGCCGCCGTCGTTGGTCGAGATAAGCACGCTGGTACCAGCATCCAGCGCCTGGTTGATCTGTCCGTTCGAGAGCACCGAGTCATCCACCGACGCGGTAAAGTTGGGCAGGCCGCCGTCCTCGCTCCCGCCACCCGCCGCGGCGTTGATGATTGATACATTGAAAGGATCCAGCACCCAGTACCCGCCCTGGCCGTTGGGCGCACTGGCGTCGGGGACACCGGGCACGTCGAGGAACCCTTTGCCAGAGGTTTCGATCAGCCCACCGTCGCCGCGCTCGGGTCCACCCCGCGCAGAAAGTGTGCCGTAGACCCGCGTCGCGTCTTCGGCGAACACGATGACCTTGCCACCGTCGCCGGCTTGCAGAGCATCGGCCCGGATCACCGTCTGTGAATCAACAAAGGTCGCGTCCGCGATCGGTGTCTCGCCGGAGCCCTGGAAGTCGCCGCCCACGAGTACCTCACCGCCCCCGGTCGGTCCGGAGGCGTCGATCTGCGCGTCGTACAGCCCGACACGGGCACCGGTGATCTCGATCTCGCCGCCGCGGGTGCCGGGCGTGGTCGAAGAGGCGTCGATCGTTCCCGACACAGACGCGAGCGACGCTGCGCCGCCTTGGATCTGCACACTCTTTGCGGTGATTGATGACCCGGTCCCCAGGGCGAGGCTGAACATATCACCGGCCGCGAGGATGGCTCGCCCACCCTCGGCGTTGATCTCGCCCTCGTTGCGCACGCCGCTGGTGACGGGTGTCACGCGCGGTGTCGAAGTAATGTGCGCGTACATCTTGCTGCCTTCGCGTCCGAGATACACCTCGTCGCCAGCGACCATCGCGACCATGCCTTCGGGAGCGAGAATCGACCCGAGGTTGACGACACTGTTCCCGGCGAGCACAACCTCGTTGGCCCGGATCATCCCCTCGTTGCGGACCTCACCCTGCATGTTGGTAAACCGCGTCACGCCGTTGAGGAAGTCGCGGTTGGACATGTGCCCGGCACCGGCGATCAGCGTCCCGACATTGACCGTCGAGTTCTTGCCGAAGATCACGCCGGAGGGATTGACGAGGAACACCCGTCCGTTTGCCAGGAGCGTGCCGTCGATCCGGGTGGGCATCGCGCCGGTGATGCGGTTGAGGACACGGGCATCGACACCGGGCTGCACAAACCGCACCGTTTCGGACGCGCCGATATTGAACCGCCGGTAGTTGATAATCGCGTTGTCGGTCACCGTGATGGTGGTGAAGTCGCCCGATCGCTGAAAGCTGGCTGCGCCGCGCACCACCTGCGGGTCGTCGGGCCCGGCCCACGCGAGCGTGCAGATCAGGCCCACCAGAGGCAGCCCGACGAAGAGGATCTCGGTGGTCTCTCGTGCTCGGTCGCTCATCGCATTCTCCTTGCTCGGCATCGCGAACAACTGCCCCAGAACCAAACGCTGCCAGCCAACCCGGCGGATGAAAGTTGCATAAAACTAATAGACAAAGGTAAGAACAAAGTGGAAGCGGTTGCTCCCGGCGGTCACCTCGCCGGAATCCATGTCTTTCAACGCGACACCCCAGTCGGCCCGCAGGCTGAGGTTTCGACGAATCACCAGTTCAAGCCCCAGCCCGGCCCCGACGAGTGTTTCGTCAAACTCGAAGTCCTGACGGCTGGAGTTGAACGTCCGGGCAACATCCACAAAGCCGCGTGCGAGCAGGTCCCAGTCGGGGTTCTCGCCGGCTTCGGTCGGCCGCCAGCGGAACTGATCGCCGCCGATGCCTTTGCGGGGCTTGCCGGGGCTGAGCGCCCGAGGCACATGGAACCGGTACTCGGCGCTCCCGATGATGACGCTGTCACCGGCTGCGACGGACTCGGGGTACCCCCGCACCGAATAGAGCCCGCCCGCCACCTGCTGCTCGACGGGGATGAGCCGGTCGCCCATCGACCACTGCCCGCGCGTCGAGAGCGAGACCTCGTGGGCGAGTGTGGACTTGCCGTGGGTGTAGTTGTCTTCAAACATCGGCTCGAGGTAGAAGGAGTATCCCACACCGCCCCGCAGAACCTGCCAGCTCCGGTCGGCATTGAGCCGGCCGAGGTTTGCCAGCTCGGCCTCGTCGACACTGGTCACGCCCGCCATCGAAGACTCGAACACCAGCGAGGCGTCCAGCGTCGAGGTGTCCCGATACCGTTCCACCGCGACGCCGATGCGGGGCACAAAGAAGCTCTCCTCGCCTTGGAGGTCGGCGGTGATGTTGTCGATCTTGCTCTGAAAGAGGCGGGTGCCCACAAAGACGTCAACGAAAAGGTCCTGTTTCTGGAACAGGGTGTAGACCAGGTCGCCGCTGGCCTCGAGGCCTCTGCCGGTGAACTCCTGCAACGAATCTCCGACATCGCTTGCCGCGAACTCAGACCACGACGCCGCGACCCGGCCGCGGAGCCGATCGCTGCCCCCGAGGGGGGTGTCGTAGGACGCGATGACCGCGTTGGTCTGCTCGAAGCCCGCGGTGGTGAACTCGATATTGAGGATGTCGTCACGGCCGGTGAGTTGTGTGTGCGTGAAACCGAAACGTTCCCGCCAGGTGTTGGTCTGCTCGGTCCCGGTGTTGGAGAGCTGGGCGTGGATGCGCCACGGCCGGTTCTCGTACACAAGAAAGTCGATCACGGCCTCATCGCGCCCCACACCCGGCGCGACCGCGAGCTCGACCCGTCGTCCCGGGTGACGGTTGAGCCGGTGCAGGTAGTTCTCGAGGTCTCCCGAGGAAAGAAACGAGGCCGGGCCGCCCTCGAGCATCGGGACCGCGGGAGAATGCGCTCTGATCCGTTCGTGCCCGGGGTTGTTGATCCGATCGTCAAATGGGATGCGCTCGCCTGAAGCGATCGTGCGGACCTCGGAGACCGACCCGGCACGGACCTCGATCGTGAGCGAGGTCTCGTCGCCGCGCTTGTCCTCGCCGTCGGCACCGATCTGGTCGAACGCCGGCACCGCGTAGATACCGATGACCCCCGCCGAGCGGATCACCTCCCCCGCGACCGCGCCGCCGATCTCGCGCAGCGCACTCCCGTACAGCCCCACCACCTCGCCGGACATCAACGCATCAATGGTGTAAGGCTCGCCCGGGCGGTCCGCCGTCGGGCCGATGAAACCGTCCTCGGTCTCCACCAAATGAAACACCACTTCACGCGCAGCTGCGAGATCCGGCAATCGGTCGTCGTCAGCAGCAAACCCGCCGTACCGGAGATCAATCCCGCTCACTTGGTACCGGTCGCCGTCGGAAGTGCTCGCCACAACCATCGGCAGCGGCACCTGAGCCCCGTCGGGCTGCACGGCTGCGGATTCACTCTGGCTTGCGGGTTCGCCCGTGTCGGGAATGATCGCGGGCGTTTCCTCGGTGGCCGGCTGCGCATCGCTCTGCGCCACAGCCGCGGTGCCAAGCGACGCGAAGATCACCGCCGAACCGAGAAGGACCATGGCCCGCTGACGATGGCCGCAGCTACCTGTCGCCCACATAATGTGCCCCTCACGCATAGGTAAGACTCCGATCGGCAGTGCCGCCCAAGGACCCCCGGGCAGAGAGGCAGCGTAACAAGTCTCCCAGGATCATGTTACCTGATTGTCCCGGCAGGCGGGTCTCGCAGAGCCAGGATGCGCTTGCGGTCGGTTTCATCGATCTCGTAGGGGATCGAGGTCACCATCGGTACCGCTACTGGTGTGGCGAGCAACGCGAACACCTCATCGACGCCCGGATTTCCCATGGTAATATCGACCCAATCCTGCCCGGTCGCCCGGCAAACGAAGATCGGCCTCCCCGACGCAAGCGTGCCGAGCGCCGAAATCCAGAGCCGAAGCGACTCCATGGTGTCCTCGACCAGCCCGGGCACGCGCAGATGTTGCGCCGGCCAGCTGGCGAGTGAAACCGAACCCGACCGCTCACCATCGAGCCCGCACTCACGCTCGATGTGGTAGATCAAACGGACGAACTGCTCCGGCTCGGCCGCAAAGGGGGGCAACGTCGCGAGCCTCGCGATCGCCCCGCCCGAGTCCACCTTGCCGCTCTCCGCCTGGCCATCCGGCAGGACGCCCCGGAGCCGATCCTTTGCGCTGGTCACCGCCGCGACGACCCCTTCGCTGCCGGGCGCGTCGATGCACGCCTTTCTCAGATCGTTCAACACTGGTTGCGCCTCCCGGCACACCCAGTCCAGCCCCACATGGACCGCCGAGACGCACGCGATCATCGGATAGTCCGCCCGCCCCTTCCGATCCTTCGAGGCCCACATCAACCCCGCGTCGATCGTCTCCCCCGCCTGCCAGAGAAACTCGTGCGCAAAGCCGGGCAGCCGCTGCTCGTCGGGCAGGTCATTGGCCCACGTCCCGCGATCGAGATTCGCCTGCACCCCGTCCTGGTACAGCCGTTGCCAGACCTCGGTCAGGTGCTCGGTGTCCACGCCGAGATGGTCCATGTGGTCGTCCCACCCCGGATGCTTCCCAAAGCACGCGACATGGACACCGGGTTGTGCGGAATGCGCGGCTGCGGCCCCACGCTTGAGCAAGCCCCTGAGCTTTTTCATCGGGTCCTCTCCGGGGTTTTCACACGTTCAGTTCCCGCCGTTGCAACTCGGCCAGTCCTTCGGATCAAACGGCAAGGGCTCGCTGAAGGAGAGCCCGATCCATATCTGCTTCCCGGTAGCGCCGGACCGCACAGGGACGATCCAGTTCTGGAAAGCCTCGTCTGACCCCGATCCGAAGCTGCCTTGCGCCACCCCGTCCTGCCAGACCAGCTTGAGCACACTCCACGGACCGGGATAGACCGCCGTCCCCTGGCTGGTGCCCCCGGATTGCGATGTTGAGAATGCAAAGGTAAGTTGCGCCGAATCCGTCAGTGTCGCGGCCGCGCCCAGCGTCGCGCCAAACGTGGAACTCTGAAGGCCGCTGCCATTGAGACTCACATACTTCGGCGCGGCGCTGCTCCCGCCTGACTGCGCCGGCCATTTCCCGCTGTCCAGCGTGTACATCGTGACGTCGGGGTTCAGGTCAAGCCACTCGGCAAGGCTCTTGACCCGATTCAGCCGTCGGCGGTCGCCAGGGCTCAGCGCTCCCCCCGCCCCCCGCAGCATGTCGAGGAGGTCATCCACAGCATCAATCCCCGTCGTCCCTCGCCCGGCGCCCACCGTGCCCGGCTCAAAGGCCTCGCTCTCTCCCCCACCCGACGTGCCGAGAAGCAGACCGACCGACGCCGCAACTTCCGCGTAGCTGTCCACCCGCGCGGCCGTCTGCGCGTCCCGACAGAACGGCTGCTGCTGAAGAACCGCACCTGTGCTTGCCAGCACGCCGGCAAACTCTCCCGACGCGCTCTCGGCGAGCGCCCCAAGCAGGTGGTCGGTCAACGAATCCCAGAAACCGAGCGAATCATCCCGCTCATCCTGTGAGGCATGGACCAGATAGTCCGCCGCGAAAGAGGCCAGAGGCGTCGACAGAACCTTCCGACGGGCTTCCGTCGCGTCGTGCCCGGGCAACTTGCCCCACTCCTTCTTCACATCACGACAGCGGTCGTTGAAGTCGTCGTCCAGATACGCCGCTCGGGCGTCGGCCGTCGCATCCAGCATGTCCTGGAGCGCCCCACTGTCATCCGCAGACAGCAAACCAGACGGAACCCCTTCGAGCGCTTCTGTCTGCTGCTCCGCCATCCCGGCGAGCCATCGATTCACCTCACGCACCCGCAGCCCCAGCAGCATGTCCCGGCTCTCGGGCCATGCCGCGCTCGACGAGACCTCGAAATGCTCCTGAAAGTCCTTTGACCAATAGCCCAGGTATCCCGTCGCGAACTGCCGAACGTCTCTCTGGTTCTCCTCGAGCAACCCTCGCAGCTTGGCCCGTTCCAAGATGGCAACCGAGCCCTCTTCGTCCCTGGTCGTAATCTCGTCGAGCCACCCCCACGCCTCGAACACCCGGCCCGCGCTCTGGGGAGCGTACCGCGTGTCAACCGATTCGCTGCCAACGAGTTCTACGTCGGCACCGTTGACCGTCACAGAGAACCCGGGCAGTTCTGTCTCGCGGTCATCTTCCGCGCCCCGTGCGACAAGGTCGCGAAGATCGCCGTCCGCGTTCTCCAGGACCGCGATCATGTCGCTTGCGACCTGGTACCGGCCGTACTTCCTGCCCGCGTCGGCGACTCGCTGACAGCTCGCTGCCGCCTCCTCGCGCATCCCCTTCCCGTCGTCGCCCGAGTCGATGCCATACCCAAGAAGTTTCGTGTACTTCTCTGCTCTTTCCTCATGTTGGGTTTCGATGTTAGATCGCACATTGTGGAGCCTGCCGAGCGTGCCCGGGCGATCTTCGTCATCATCAAAGACGCTTGCCAGAGCCTCGTCCGCAGCCCGATACGCCCTCACCCGCCACCGGTACCTCGCACTGCCATCCACAACTTCCAAGGAAAGTTTCCGCTCCGCTTCAAATCCCTCGGTCGCCAGCTTCAGATCATTGAGCAGATCGTCCTTGAGTGATTCCTGCTTCAACGCGATCCGCTGAGCAATGCTCCGCGGCGTCGAGCCCTCGGGTGTCTTGTCGGAGTCCGCTTCCCCCGAGCCCCCCTCGGGCAACGACCCGAGCACCAGCCCAAACTCGCCGTCCACCCGTTCACTCACTTCTTTCTCTGCCGCGGCTTGCAGGCCTGCGAGATCGCCGTGCAGATCAATACCCGAGCTCTCGATGACCGCATCAAGAGCGTCTGCGAGATTGCCAAGGTTCTCAAGTTGAGCCTTCCAATCCGTTCTCTCTTTCTTGTATTCCGCCGAGGTCGAAACATTGGCAAACCAGTTGCGATCAAGAATCTTGCTTTCCGCCTCTCTGAATGCCTTGAGTTGCCCGGCAACACCGAGCAACCTGGCCGCCGTCGGCGAAGCGCGTTCGATCGTCCACGATTCCAGAAACCGCTCGGTTGCCGCGCCGATATCTTCGTCCGCAACATCAATGGACTTCGGCGGCCACTCCTTCCTTGCCGAACCGCCGTAGGCCATGTCCAACGCACGTTTGACCGCCTTGAGGTCCGCGCTCCGATCCGTCAGTGTTCCCTCGCCGTCCGAGCTTGCCGCTTCTAAAGACAAGAAGAAGTACTCCCACATCCCCTCGATCGGCAGGCCTGATGGGGAAACGGTTTCGCGCTCACCCGCGGCGTCCTCATCGCCATCACTTCCGCCGAGGACACCCGGCTCCGACGATCCCGCACGCGGCTCCTGCCCCCCAGCCCGCGTCCAAACGTCGAGGAGCTCGGCGTAGGCACGTGTTGCCTCGTCGCTCCAGCCTGTGCCTGCCTTGTCCTCCGTGAGCAACTGGGAAGTAACCGAAAGCAACGGCTTGACCACCGACACGTTCAGCAAAGCCCGCTGCGCATCCTGCTGGGCGTTACCAAGATCGGTGAGCAGTCTCATCTTACTGAAGATTGCAAACAACCCGCGCGCCCGCAGCGGGTACTCTTCGATGTAGTTGCCGAGCTTGTCTGCAAGATCTGTCGGAGTGTACTTCCATCCTTCGATTTTCTTGTCACCCCAGTAGGCGGGTTTCTTCTCCCGGCCCTCGAGTGTGAATGCCGCGATTTCCTCTCGTGCCCTGCCGTCCTCAGCCACCACCTTCTCTGCGACCTCCTGCCAGTCCCGCTCCGGCTTCTTCAGATCATCCCAGAATCGGTACCCGGAATAGACCGTCAGCCCGATCGCCGCCAGCAAGATCGCCGCGACCGCGCCGTACAGCACCGCGAGACGTTTCCGCTTGGCCCGGCCCGGGCTCGGCGCCGAGGTCACCAGCCCCCGCTCGCGGAAGATCTTCTCCATGAAGAGATCGTGCAGGAAGAACGACCGTTTGGACTCCCACGCCCGGTCCTCCTGCACGTCGGAAGCCTCCATCCCGATCGCCTCAGCCATCGCCAGATCGACCGCTTCGCCCTCGCGGAGCGCCGATGTAAAGTACACACCACGCAGGAAGGGCGGCGGCGCAGACCACTGCCCGCCGGCAAAGAACAGCTCAAGATACCGCTGCAATCTGGGCGCGATGCGTTCGATCTCGTCGGGCAACAAGAACAACCGGTCAACCTCGTCGATCCGCCGATCCGCGACCATCGCCTGGGGTGCCGGCTCCTTGAGCAGCAGCGCCCGACGACGGATCACCCGCTCCCGGATCGCGCCCAGCGCGTCCCCGATCTCGCGGGGCTGGAATCTCTCGTCGAGCGGCTTGGGGTTTGACCAGCCGAAAATCTGGTACTGCTCGCGCGGGTCGGAGATGCCCTCGAAGAACTCGCTGAACCCGACCAGCAAATCCGCTTTCGAGATCACCACCGACAGCGGGAACCGCACGCCAAGAGTCTGCTGAACAAAGTCGAGCTGCTGGGCGATTTTGCGGGCTTTCTCTTCGAGCTCGTCGGCGGTGTCGTTCTTTAGACTATCAACCGGGATAAAGATCAGCATGCCGTTGATCGGGCACCTCGGGCGGGCGATCCTGAGCAGGCGGAGAAACTCTTTCCATTCACTTGTTTTGGCGGTATCAACCTCTTCAAACGCGAGCCGTCCCGCGGTATCTAATATCACCGCGTCGTTGGTGAAGAACCAGTCCATATTGATCGTGCCGCCGACGCCCTGCATCTCGCCGTGCAGCCCGGGCGGAAATCCGACGCCGCTGTTGCGGATCGCGGCACTCTTGCCCGACGCGGGCTCGCCGATCACCACGTACCAAGGCACGCTGTAAAGATCCTTACCCCGCTGCCGATAAACCCGGAGCCCCTCGTCAAACTTCTTACGGAGTGAATCCAACTGCGCCCGCCGCGACGGGTCGGACACCTCGCGGGGTGTTGCCCCGCCGCTGTTGGCGATCTGATCCTCGAACGGCTTGGACTTGCGGGCCTGCCGTTTCTTCAGAAGCCAGCGGTACCCGATGAAGATCCCCGCCAGCAGCGCGAGCCCGATCCCGATAAACAGGAAGACCCGGGGATCCCCGATCAAGAGGTACGCCGCGCTCGACAGCCCACCGCCGCCCAGGATAACGCACGCAACTTTGGCCCCCACGGGGAGGTCCACCCACCGGTTGAGCAACGACATCATGACTCCGCTCCCTGCTGGTCAACCTTGGTGATGCGTTCGAGCGTGCCCTGCAAGCGCTTCGAAGCCACGGCGTAGCCGACAAAGATAGTTAGAATAAGTATCACCAACAGCCCGACCACCACGATACCCACGCCGCCGATCGTCCCACCCACCGGCTTGATCAGTCCCATGCTCTCATCGATATTCTCGTAGGCTTCCGGGCACAGGCGGTTCGAGAGCGACGCGTCGATCAGCCGATCGGCACGCAGCCTCTGAGCGATATCGTTCTTATATTCAGCGATCTTCTCGGGCTGCCCCTCGAAGAACCCCTCAAAGCCCAGCCCCAGACAGGTAAAGAAGACCTCGAGCCTCTCGGTCGCGTCCTTGCCTTTCTCGCGGAGCGTCTCGTCCAGGATCACGAAAAAATCCTGCTCGTACCCGCGCCAGCCGCGTTCGACCGAGAGCTCCTGCCAGTGGTCACCCGCGCGGCTGCGGACCATCATCGAATCAAAGAAGTAAATCAACGGCCGCTCGATCAGCTCCACCTGCCGCCGGAGGTTCGAGGCGTTCCCCGCGTCGGCCGCTCTCGTTCGCAGGCCATCGATCTCATCGTCCAGCTGCGACCGGATATGCCGCTCGTCCAGAGGCACGCCCTTGCGCGCAGCCGAGTTCAACCGGCACACAAACAAGAAAAACGGTTCACATATCTCGGCCAGTGACATGCCCATGCCCTTCCAGGAGTTCGCTACCCGGGCAGCGTGATATAGATCGCCATGTTCTCAGCGGTCATGTCCGCCAGCGAGCTGTCCAACATCACCCCGCCGTCCTGGACCACCCGGTCCCACACCAGCTTGCTCTCGTCGAGCCGGAGCTCGAAGTAATGTTTGTCGGCACCGCCGGGGAACTGCGGCGGGGGCTCCCAGGCTTTCTGCAACTTCACCCCAAAGAACCGCCCACCACGCCGCATGCTGAGCGCAAGCAGCCGGAACGAGTTCTCGTCCTCCACCTCGCCAGCCAGCACGCGCGGGTCCTCGTTCGACTTGATCCCGAGAAAGAACTGCACGCCCGCAGCGAAGTGTTCCGACGTGAGCTTCGCAACCGGTGCCCCGCCATCGCCAGCCTCGAACGGCACCCGCTCCCAGGTCCCCTCGTCCTCGTCGGCAAAGTACCTGTTCAGCCGTTCCTCCAGCGAGTGGAACGAAACGTACGGGTTGTCGTGGTCGTAGTCGGCGATCGAAGCCAGCGGAGCGCTCTCGCCCTGCAGCACGCCGTACTCGGCGACCAGCGCCCGGAGCTCGAGATACATCTCGATCGGGGGCAACGACGACGCGGTCCCGAGCCTCGGCAGCAGCGTCGCGCCGCACCGGCTCAACGACTGCGCCCGCAACAGCCGCACCATCTGCGAGCCCTTGAGCGAGTCCACCTTGCCGCCCGAAGGCACCACCGTCGCCGCGGTCTGCTGCCACGTCGATTCGATCTGGTTGCAGATCCGCTGCAGCATCGCCAAAAGCAACGGCGACCCCTGCACCACCTGGCACGGCGGAATAAACGTCTCATCAAGTCGGGGAGCGCCGACGCCCTCGCCGGTCCCCGTCCGCTCGACCCGCAGCAGCGGGAGCGTTTCGAGCCCCGGGCTGTTGGGCAAGACCCCGCTCTTGGCCGCCAGCAGCCTCGCGTTCACGCGGCGGATGCGGACCGGGGTCGCCGGGCCGCCGTCGCGTCCGCGGTTCTCGTCGGGGACATCCTCGAGCTCTTCGACCACCCAATGCCTCAGCGCGTCGGCCTTGCCGCGCTCGGTCGCGTTGGCGCGCTCGGGGTCGTAGGTCGGGACCCCGAGATAGACCGTGACCCCCGCCCCGCCGGACTCGGCAAGCACCTGTTCGATATTGAGCCTGGGCAGCTCGGCCGCGTCGGGATAGCTGACCAGCACCCCCTCGCGCGTCACCGCGGTCAATCGCCGGAACGCGATCCACCCGTTGGCGAGCTCTTCGCGAGCCATCTCGGCGCTGATGATGCCGTACGGGTACGACCACCCCCAACTCTGACGCCGCACGAGCTGCGCATTGACAGCCCGGTCCAGCATCTGCAAGTGCTGCTGGCGGAGAAAGAGTCCCTCTTCCCAATGAACGTTGTTGTGCATCTACCCCGCCCGCACTATCTGGTGCGTCCAAGCATGACATCTTGTACGAACTTCTCGACGAAGCTCTTCATATGGCCTTCGAGGGCGTGCGAAGACAGGTGCGTCGCCGCAGACTCTTCGTACGCCGCCCACAGCTTACGGTGTTTGCCGCGTGCACCGCTGGCTTGCTCGATCTCTTCCGGCAACAGCACCCGAACATGATCCCACGCCGCCTTTCCGGATCGGCCCGTAGAACCGATCAAAAGTGCAGCAAGCATGCGTGTGGATTCCAGATCGCCCTCGACCGCGACGCGAGGCGTGTCCTCATCACCACTCACAAACCGGACGATCTGATCTGAAAACCGCGCCTTCTGGCGCACCTTGGATCGCGGCGCGATCTCCTGCCACGCCGCCCAGGCTGCGCGGTCGAGCTTGACCATCGCGTCGGCGAGCATCGCGGCCAGCGACGCCACCCGGTCGGGGTCGAGCGGGCCGTTGGCCCGAGTCCCCAGCGCATCCCGGAGCCGCTTCTCGGTTTCTGCCGACCACCCCACCCGGCCGCCGGGCGCGATATACCCGGCCTTTGCCAGGCGTGCCGCCACGAGTTGGCGCTCAGAATCAGACATCGACTCGGCATCTCGTTCCAGAGCGGCCAGCGCTGCCTCGGGGTCGATGGTGTCGTTCCTCGCACCCCCAGCACCCCCGGCACTTTCTGCTGGCGCTTCACCCCACCCCCTCGGAAACATCGGCTTGAGCTCTTCAAGGATCGCCCGTCGCTCGGCGTGCGATCGGCCGTCGAGAGCACGGTTGATCTCGGCATCCACATGGGCTTGGCGTACCGACGCCGGCTCATCGTGCAGCTCGGCCGAGATCAGCCGGAGCCTTGCCGCCAGACGATCCGCTTCACGAAGTCCATCACCCATGCCTTACCCCACCATTCAACACACCGTTGCCACCAGCCGCACCCACGAGGACCATCATACACAACGCCCGCCATACCGGAGCGGGCTCATCGAGCCGACGAAACGTACCTCGTCTCTGCGTCCCCGAACCAATCCTGAATCTGTTGGGCAAGCGAGGGCTTGAGGGTGCCGGGGAACTCGAGCGCGAGCCTGAATCCGACGTCGCTGAAGGACTGCCGCTTGCGGAGTCTCTTGACGCCGCCGAGCATTCCGGGGGTGGACATCTCCGACGACGCCGACAACGCAGACCCCCCCATGACACCCGGTTCACCACCGACATCCACCCACTCGGCGACATTCCCCGCCATGTGCCCAAAGCCGCCGTTGCCGCCCACCCCGTTGAAGAAGAGCGTGCGGTCGCCCCCCCGACCATCCGCGGCAAGCGCTCCTACATCTGTGCCGTTCGGCGTATAGATTCCGTCGTCCGGGTAGGGCAACTGGGCTGCGGCCTGCGTGACATAGTCACGCTGAAGCCCGAAGCTCGCATCCCGCAGATTCGCGCCCCCCCCGACAGCCAGCTGCGCAGCACCGAGGACCCACTCATCCCTGCTCGGCAGCCGACACCCCAGCCTCCCGGCGAGCACCTCGGCAGCGGCGAACGACACGTGCTGCATCGGGAACCGCTCGGCGGGCACGGGTTCATGGGTCAGTACGCCCGGCGCAAATTTTTCAGCAAACTGGGCTGCAAGGGGGGTCCACGTGAACCAGCTCTCACGATTCGGGACCGCAACGAGATTGCCTCCACGAACCGCCCAGAGTCGCGGCCCGTCCCAGGTCTCCTTGCCGAGCATCGACCACACGCTCTCCAGCTCACTTCGATCGCCGCTCGAGAACGCCCACGCTGCAACCCCGATCGAGACCTCGGCTGTGGACAGATACACAAGCCGCGGCGGGTTCGTCTCCTCCTGGATCAGACGGAACTCCAACTCAAGCCCGGCCCCGCCGCGAAACCGCAGCACCTCGCCCAGCCTGCCGGTGGGGCCCTCCGCGAGATCACCAACCCAGCCGTGCGCACCCGGGCCGGCACCCATCAACGCCTTGACGTTGGTCCCCGAGGCTGCCTTGTTCTCAAACTCCCGAAACGCCGACTCGTAGGCGGCCTGTGCCGGGAGCGCCAGCCCCGCGACCGCAGCCCGGTAAGACACAAGCCCGGGCTCGGCGTCCGAATCCTCCCCGGATGCGACCGATTGCTTGAGAAGATACAACGCGGCATTCAACCGAACCCCCGCGGCCTGCGAGCCGATCTCCACGCCGAAACTCGGCATCATGTCGAACGCGGTCTCCATCGCGGCCCAATCCTCACGGGCCATCGCGCCCTCCACCGCAGCGCTCCACCGCGCAGCGGCCTCGGCCCGCAACTCGTTCTCCCGCTCGATCAACCCACTCTCGCCGGCAAACACCGCCCGCACCACGCCGATGTACTCCTCGGCGCGGACAAACTCATCGGCAGTCACCGGCCACAAGGAATCGGGCGCACCAAGCCGACGCCAGGCCGCGTACGCAAGCTGCGGCCGTGTCGCCGGGTCTGTCACCCACGCCACGAGTGCCGCGCGATCGGCCGCCCGAACCCCCTCAAGATCAGCCGCCAGCCGCACGAGCGGGCCGAAGCTCTCGTCGCCGCCGAGCTGTGTGTAGATATCCTGCCCCGTCCACGTGTTCAGCGACTGCTGCGGACTCTCGCCCTCGGCACCGACGTTGTCCAGTGGCTCGTATGCCGACAGCCTGTCGAACGCCGACGCCAAGTCACTCAGCATTTCCTCAGCATCCCCGAGCCAGACTGCGCGCGCCGTTGCGATCTGCTGAATGCGCTCCGAATCCTCTCCCGAGAGCGTGAAATCGCCCAACTCCCAGTCTGTACTGACCGCGCCCAGTGCGCTCTCGAGTGCACGAATCCACTCTGCACGCACCGCGCCTGCGATCCTGCCCTCATCAAAGGCGGCGGGAACCGACGGCACATCCAACAGCGGCAACTCGGCGCTGATTGTGCCCAGCGAAGCATCGAGCTGCTTGAGTGACAGGTTCACCTTGTACGGTTTCAGCGTGTCACGCTGCACACCCTCGATCCACTCGCGCTGCTTTGCGACTCGATAGGTTTGCAGCGGCGTGACCTCACCAACCGGCTCCAGGCCCGCCTCGAGCAAGGCGATCATCTCGTCGGGACTGATCTCCATCGCTCCGACCCGATCGACAATCGCTGCAACCTCGGGCGCGTGCCCCGTCGCCGCCTCACGGATCAGAGTTTCGTGCTTCAGGATCCACGCGGTGTTTTTTTCACCCAACGTCGCGGAAAGGTCGTCAATCTCTGCCCGGAGCGCCACGACCTCCTCATCCGGCGTCGTGCTGTCATCGACGATCGCGTCCAGCCGCGCCCGCTCGGTGTCGAGCCTCGCGATCAGGTCGGCCACCGGGCTTGTGCCTGCAAGCCTGCGGTGCTGCGCTGCCATATCCGACCATGCCGAGACAGTCCCCGGCGTGACGCTGTCAGAGTCCACGAGTTTTTCAGCTTCGATACGCAGCAACCGGGTGTCTGTCTCGCTCCACGTCGCCGCTGCCACGCGAAGCTGCGCACGCCGGAGCGGCCCGAGCGCTTCGGTCACCCTTGCAGTAACCAGTTCGACCGCGCTGGTGTCCCACACCCGATCGGCCGGCATCCCCACAGCCTCGGGCGAGAGCAGCTCGCCGACTCTCCCGAGCACCGGGTCGTCCCCAGCCTTCTGTCCCAGCTCCGCGACGATCGCCACAGCCTCCTGCCACCTCTGCGCGAGGACCGTGAGCCGGTACTCCAACTCGGCGGCATCCACGAGCCCGTCGACAAGTTTCCCGGCGGCATCCCTCTGGTACCGGCCTTCCAAAGAGCCGTCGGTCGGTTCCTCAACGTAACTCGCCGGCGACATCCGCCTCACCGTATCGCTGATGAGCGTGTCAATCCCCTCCCATGCCCCGTCTTGAAAGGGCTCCGCGCTCAACCGATCAAGATTGCGGTGCAGCTCCCAACGCTCGGCCCCTTCCATTTCCTCGCCCGACAGAGCCGCCCGCAGCGACATCAACGCCGCATGCGCAGCCTCCACACCATCCTTGAACTCTCTGAGGGTGAGCCACTCCCAAGGGCGGGCTTGCTGTCCCTCTCCAAGATCCATCAGCACGTTGCGTTTGTCCCACGCCAGCGCCCGCCGCCCGCTCGCACGACCCTGCTTGTCCACGGGGATCGAGTCCTCAAAGGTCTTGAGAAGGCTGTCGATCTCCCCCACACGGCGCGCGACGTGCTGGCGAAGGGGGTCCTGCGCATCGAGCTCACGGGCCATCGTCTTGCTTCGTGCTTCGAGAGGCTCAAACAGCCCCTTGCTCCAGCCGTCCTCTTCGATACACAACTCCTGCCACTGGTCGTGGAGATCCTCAAGCTGTACCTTCGGCTCTCGTGTGAAGAAAATCACTCCCGCGACAGCGCACAGCACCGCCACCGACGCCACAGCCGCCGGCACCTTCCACCGCCGCTCTGCCGGGGCCTTCCTGGTGATTCTCTTGACGAGCCCCGGCAGGTCGAGCGTGTCATCCCCAGCATCGGGGCGGATGAGTTCGCTCGTCAGTTTCCGCCAGAAACCGGCCGCGCTTCCGAGGTGCGCCCACGCCCCGTCGGGTGGGTCGCCCGCGCGTTCCTTGTACCCCGTCGCGAGGTGGCGCACGAGATACCCGAAGTCCCGCAGGTCGACCGACTCGGCTTGGGGTGCTTGGGGCGCCGGGTCGCTCAGCACGATCTCGCCGAGCACCGACCCGCCTTTGCTCTTGAGCAGGACGTTGGCTGCGTTGAGCCGACCGTGCCCGCGCCCGCAACCGGTCCCGATCTCTTCGAGCCCTTCCAGCACCGCGAGTGAGAGCGTCCGGAGTTCGCTGCGGGTCAGCTTTCGCTGGCGGGAGAGGTCCGCCGCCGACCGGTCGTACCGGTCCATGACGACATAGGTCTCTGACGCCGCCGAGGAAATCTCGCGGACGTTCGCCCAGTGGCGGGAGTGCTTCTGCCTTGCGACCTGCTCCTGCACCGCCGCCGACTGCAACAGATCGCGCCGGCGTTGCTCTGCTTCGGCGGGCGTCTCCAGACCGGGCATCGGCCTGGGCGCTTTGAGCACCAGCTGCGGCGGACCGTCCTCCCCCGCCGGCCGCGCCGTCGCCACAAGCACCCAAGGCCGCGACAGGATTTCCTCGACCGTCTCGTAAGGACCAAACGCAGCCATCACGTCCCTCGTTTTCGAGACGGTTCACAACGTGCCGACGATCTCTTCGCACCCGCGAGCCACTCGAGCCTACTCGGGCAAGGGTTCCTTGCGCGTGGTCAGCTGCAGCCCGCTGCCTTCGACCGCGATCGTGAGCACGTTGGTTTTCCAACGCCGCTTGTCCAACGGCAAAACGATCGGCCGGGCGGGCTGCCTGGCACCCTGCCCCGTCACAAACTCCCGGTTGGACGCGATGACCAGGTACCACGCGCCCCGATCGATCCACGTGTCCCACATCGGATCGCTCACCAGCAGTTGCTTGGTGGAGGAGTCCCCGACCTCCCAGTGCAGCGTCACCGGTTTGCGGCCGTCGCGGGCGGCCTGCATCGACCCGCCGGCAAAGTGCCCGGCAACCTCCGACGGGCCCCACCCGGCAAACTCGCCCTCGCTCGCCACGCCGAAGATGTCCACGTCGTACGCCTGATCGGCCGCAACGCCCGTCGGGCTGACCGAGACGGTGTACCGCCCGACCTTTGCCGACGAGGGGCCGCACCCGCCGAGCGTGGTCACGCCCAACGCCAGCACCAGTGCGCAGAAGACTGTCTTTGTGATTGTGCGACCAACCGACCCAGAGCCGAAGTTTTCAGCCTGCCCCATGATGAGCTCCTTCCAGAGAGAGTGACGATACCTGTTGTGCAGAGTCTAGCCGACGGGCGAGATCAGCGCAAGGTGCCGATCCAGAACCCCCCCGACCTCTTCGCACGTCTGCCGATCCACAACCAGGAGTGACCGGGCCTGCACCAGACATCCCCCAAGATCGGCGAGCGGCTCGTCGTAGATCGACGCCAGCCGCCGCCCGCTCCCGACCCCGAAGTCCGAGCAATAACTCTCCCGGCCCGCCCCCGGGAACATCCGGCAGATCGTCCCGATCACCCCCCACCAGAGTCGCAGCGGGATCCCGTCCTCGATCTGCCCGGCCTCGCCAGCCCCAGCCATCAGCCGCTGCGGCCCGAGGACTTCCCGCCACCTGGGGTCCTGCTCGGCGATTGCTGCAACCCGGGCGGCGATCGAGAGTTGCTCTTCCCCAGCCTCGGGCAGCTCACGCGCCAGGCTCATCGCCGTCACCACCGCCGTGCCCAGCGACTCGGCCGAATCGGCAACCAACGCCCGCAGCGCCAGCACCCCCAGCGCGTGCAGATCGGCCGGCGAACTCAAAGACGGGCTCAGCACGACCGCAACATCCCCGACCTCCACGCCCTCCAATCGCCGCAGCTCTGACTCCTCCGCATCCGTCACCTGCAGCGGCAACGAGGTAAACCCGAACTCCCCCTGCGACAACGCATCGCTCAGCGTCAGAAACGCATGGAACTCCATCCGCCCGCCCGGAACCGCCAAAGGCACCGTCGCCAGCGTGCTGCCTCCGGTCCGGATCGGCTCGCGCGGGAGCACCGTCCCCTCGATACTCACCCGCCCGGCTTCGATACCAACCACCCGCTTGATCCGGACCGCCATGCTCCGCGCCACCGGCCCGGCGTCACCGCCCGGCCGATACACGCTCGTCTGCCCCGAACGCTGGTAGGTAAACCGGCGCGGCGCACCCGGCTCGACCGCACCGACCTCCGCAGCCTCAGCCACACAATCAAGCACCACACGCGACCCCCACGCATACGGCAACCCCACCGAAGGCGGCGGAATCTCCACCCCAAGACTCTCCGACCCCAAACTCAAAAGCGGCGAATCAAGATGCTCGGTCGCCACCGCCACACTCTCGACCGCCGACGCGATCGCCCGCAGTTTCAGGTACAACACCTCAGCCGCCAGCCCGGCCGCCCCGCCCACCGACGACATGAACGCCCCGTGGGCAAGCGACAGCTCGACCGGGTCTTCTCGCGCCAGCTCGCGACCGACAGCCGGCATCTTCGGCGTCGGAGGCCGATGAAACTGCCCCCGCGACAACCAATCAATGTAACTCTCAAATCCCACGCCCGCCAGCCGTCGCACAAACATCAGCCCGCACGCCGGGTTAAACGCCATCGCACCCGACCCCGACCCTGACCCCGCCCCGCACAACTCCCGCCACCCGGCCCGGTCGTCGCCGGACACACACACCAACGGGCTCTCGGCCCCGAGCGCCGGCCTCCACAGATACCGCGACAGACTCGCGCCATACCCCGGCAGCCCCGCCGCTGTGAGCCGCGCATCGTCTGTACACAACTCCCACGGCCCGCCCTCTTCCCCCTCGCCGAGCACCCGGACGCAACCGGCATCCATATCAAACACCGTCGGCCCGGGGTGGACCGACTCCCACGCCCCACCGATCACCCGGCCGGGCTCAAGCTCGCGCCGGGCCGCGGCCGACCGGGCCCATCGGGTATCGAGCAGCGCGTTGTTGGCGTTGGCAGCCTGGGCGTCGGCATCCCCGACCGGAGGCGACTGCACCCATATCTCGAGCCACTCACGGACATCACCCGAACCATCAAGCACGCACCCGGCATAGACCGCCGCGTCAACCGTGGTCCGCAACACCCGCAGCGCCGGCTCTGCGTTTTTTGGCGTCTCCACCAAAACGCAGACCGCCAGCGCCTCTGACGCTCCGAACACGCGCACCGCTGCTGTTTCTGATCCCAGACGCACGCCATCCTCCAGCCGCAACACCCAGCCGGAAAGCCCGGCGGGAGAAGCGAGGATAGCAGGTCGTCCTCGGGACTGTCAGGTCTCGGCTCGGGGCAACTCTGCGGGTCTGGTCACTCCGGGACCGCCGCGACAGCCGTGCTCGATTCCCGGAGGTCCGACGCCAGCACCCCCGAGCCAAACAGCCGTTCGACATCGGCATCCCGCGAAGCCTGCCGCCGATGGGCCGCGTAGAGCGCCTGCCCGAGCGGGTCGCCTGCCGAGAGCGAGCCGGAACTGCCCCCAGCCGAGACCCGACCCGACCAGCCGGACGACTCCTGCGAACTGCACCCAGCCAGCCCGCCGCACACACCAAAGACACACAACCCCACAACAACACGACTGCGCATTCCGACCATGGTGTTTCCTCCAAACACCCTCATCGACGCGCAAGAAATGCCGATCAAGCGGGGCTGTCATTTCTACCGGCCGCCTCATCGCCCATGCCGTGCATTCGGCACGAACGGGCAGCTCCCACCGAGGTCTCGTCCGAGAAGAGACCGACACCGCAAAGAGCCACCTGCGAGACTCGAACTCGCGACCTGAGCTTTACGAAAGCTCCGCTCTACCAACTGAGCTAAGGTGGCAACGCCGGCACCCACACCGCACGCCGGACCCGCCCCCGGAGCGAACCGAGGACAGCCCCGTAGTATCTGCCCCCATCCGTGAGGAGTCTACAGCCGACCCGCCGCAGCTTGCCCGGTCACCACGCTGTTGAGCTACCACGCCGCGGGCTACCACGGGTTCTTGACGTGGCACGCCCGCCCGGTGGTCTCGATGTAGTCCTGGTGGTAGGCCTCAGCCTCGTAGAACGTCTCGGCGGGTTCGATCTCGGTCACGATCGGCCTGGCGAACCGGCCCTCCGCTTCGAGCCGCTGCACCATCGCCACGGCCGCCGCCTGCTGGGCGTCGCTGGTGGTGTAGATCCCCGAGCGGTACTGGCTGCCCACGTCGGGGCCCTGCCGGTTGAGCTGCGTCGGATCGTGCATGACAAAGAACGCCTCGAGCAGCCGCTCGTAGCTGATGGTCTGCGGGTCGAACACCACCATGACCGCCTCGACAAAGCCGAACTCGTTGGCGCACACCTGTTCATACGTGGGGTTCTCGATGTCGCCCTGCATGAAGCCGCTGACCGCGTTGATCACGCCCTCCCCCTTCTGGTAGTAGTGCTCGATCCCCCAGAAACACCCGCCCGCAAAGTAGGCGGTCTCGGTCTCGATCGGCATGCTCTGCGGCGGGCGCTCCTGGCCATTCTCATAAAACACCAGCGACGCCGAGTTCAGACAGAACCGCAACCCCGTGGGCTCGGGGCCGTCGTCAAAGACGTGCCCGAGGTGCGACGTGCAGCGGGCGCACTCGATCTCCACCCGCGACATCCCCAGCGTGGTGTCCTCTTTGCCGACCACGTGCTCGCGGTCGAACGTCGTGTAAAAGCTCGGCCACCCGGTGCCCGACGTAAACTTGTGCTCGCTGGTAAAGAGCGGCAGCCCGCAGACGACGCAGGTGTAGACGCCGTCCTTCTTGTTGTCGAGCAGCGTGCCACAGAACGCCGGCTCGGTCCCGGCTTTCTGCGTGATGCGGTAGGTCTCGGCGTCGAGCCGTTTGGCAAGACGCTCGACCTCGTCGCGGGGCAGCGGGGTCACGTCGTACCCGGCTCTGGAGAACTTCTTTGCGGTCACTGTGGTGTGGTCCTCGGCATCGGGTGTCGCGGGCTGGGCGGGCTCTGGTTGGTCAGGCTGGTGCGGGCGGTCGCCCGAAGAGGTCTGTGCCATCACAAACGCACGCTGCGTGCTGTCGATCTGCGTTGATCGGCCAAAGAGCCCGAGCCCGCCCAAGAGCACGAGCGTCAGCATGGCACCACCGACGACGCCGAGCGTGAGTTGAAATGTTCGCATACGGAATGAACGGCTGAGCATGGTGAGGTATTTCGGCTGACAGGACAGTTTGGATGCACCCGAGCAGCAGGATATCAGGCCGGGAGGCGTTGGGGCGGGGCAAACGAGGGGGCTGCTGGCGCTCCGGAGGGAGCCGGGGGGAGGGCGCCTTTCCTCAGGAACCCCCTCGGAGTGTTCACAGCCCTTCGCCCCACCTACTCATACAAAAACTCACTCCTCACCCGCGTCGCCCCTTCGCCGACACACACCGCCGCGTGTCCTCCTTTGAGGATGCTCGCGGTGCCGTAGGCTCCGTCCTTGCGCACCGCATAAAACGTCACGCTGAAGCGGGGGCGTTTGTTGTCGTCGAACATGCGGGGTTCGTGGGTGCGATCGACGATGCGTTTGCACGCTGCGAGGCAGGCCTCGGTCGGGCTCATGCCGCCCGCCATGGCTTCGACGATCCAGAACGAGCCGAGGGTCTGGATGACGCTCTCGCCGCGGCCGGTTGCCCCGGCCGACCCGACGGCGTTGTCGCAATAGAGCCCCGCGCCGATGAGGGGCGAGTCGCCGACGCGGCCGGGCAGCTTCCAGCTCAGGCCGCTGGTGGTGGTGCAGCAGCCGACGTCCTGGTCGGCGTTGGTGGCTGAGCAGTGGATGGTGCCGTAGGTGTGGGGGTTGCCGAAGGAGTCGAGGGCGATGTGGTCGAAGTCGTCGCCGGTGGAGTGGAAGGGCTTGCCCCCCACCGGCTGGAAGCCGGTGCCACGGGTGCCGGTGCCACGGGTGCCGGCGCCACGGGTGCCGGCGCCACCGCTCGCGTCACCTTGCCTCCATGGTTCGGGGAAGTTGATGATCTGGTCTTTGTCGAGCCACTTGTCGCCGGGGTTGAGGTTGGCCCGCCAGCGTTTCCACGCCTTGCGGGACTTCTCGGTGTTGAGGTCCTCTTCCTTGAACCCCATGCGGACCGCGAACCTTGTCGCCCCCTCGCCGACGAGCATGACGTGGTCGGTGTGGCGGAGCACCTCGAGCGCGACACTCGCGGGGTTTTTGATGTTCTCGATGCAGCCGACCGCCCCGGCCCGGTGCAGCGGGCCGTCCATGCAGGCCGAGTCGAGCTGGATCACGCCGTCCTCGTTGGGCAGCCCGCCGTAGCCGACGGACATGTCGTTGGGGTCGTCCTCGACGATCTTGACGCCGCGCACGCAGCACTCGACCGGCCGCCCGCCCTTGGCGAGCAGGTCGAACGCGAGCTCGACGGTCTTCATGCCGTTGCCCGACGCGATGACGCAAGGCCCGCGGTGGTCGTCGCCGGGAGCGAGCGAACGGCGGCCACGCAAAACAGCAGGCCCGGTACCCGGGGCGCCGTGTGTGGCGGTCGTGGTGACAGCGGCGGCAGAAGCAGCGGCAACGGCCAAGAAGCCGCGACGATCGAGGGGGGGTGTGTTGCTCATGCCCACAGTGTGCCAGAAAACGCCCGGGCCGTCACGCCGGGCGAGTCAGGATCACGGCCGCGCGTCCTCGGACGCCGAGGCCGGCAAAAACACCACCGGCAGCGTGTAGGTAAAGGACTCGCCGCCCATCAGCCCGAGCAGCCCGGACCGGGCATAGCGAGCCTTGACCGTCAGCCTTCCCTCTGAGGCATCGACGCCAACCAAAGCCCCGATCTCGCCCCCCTCAACCATGGGCAGGCTGATATCCAACAGCAGGCTCGTGCCCGGGTCGATCTGGCGGTCGCCCTCCCAGCTCCCAGCCGCCAGCTCGCTTTCATCAACGGCAAGCGTGATCGACATCCGACGGAGCCACAGCGGAGCGCCGGTCGAGTTGGCAGCGAGAAACTCGACACGAACGCTGTCAGCTGTCGTTGCCGGGCCAGAAAGCACGGGCAACGTGGCGCGGGCGGCATAGAGACTCGGCCGCGGGAAGTGCAAACCCCCAACCGCCCCACTGCCCCCACCACCCCCACCACCCCCACCACCGGTGCCGGCGCAGCCCGAGCCCTGGAACAGGCCCGCGACCGCAAGGCTTCCAAGCGCGAGCAGCACGGTGTACCGGTGGTGAAACATACCCGCAGCATATCCGACGCAGCGGGCCTCCAATAATCAGATGTGGCAGGCAACCAACCCATCCGCAAGGCAGCGCGAAAGGCCAGAGGCGCGGTGCAGTTCGGCGTCGGACGGCTGCCGGGCATGGTCGCCGATTCGGTCCGGGACGCCCGGCGCGATACCACAAACTCAAAGCCCACCAAACACGAGCACGACCTGCGCGAGCTTGCCCACGCAGACTTTGCCGCCGCCTGGCTCGGGCACGGCGGCGTGCTGCTGCGACAAGGCGGGACGACGATCCTCATCGACCCGGTGCTCAGCGACCGGATCGGACCACGCATCGGCGGGCGCACGATCGGCCCGGCACGGCTTGCCTCGGCCCCGGCGGCCGTCGGCGAGCTGCCCGCGATCGACCTGGTCCTTATCTCCCACGCCCACTACGACCACCTCGACCGCCCCACGCTCGAACAACTCGCACGCTCGGGCACCACCCTCATCACCTCACGCCGCACCAAGCGGCTGATCCCGCGCGGGTTCGGGCGGGTGATCGAACTCGGGCTCGACGACGACCTCGAAATCGAAGGCCTGCGGATCGCCGCGCTGCGCCCCGAGCACTGGGGCGGCCGCACCGCGGTGGACGTCGCGCGAGGGTGCAACAGCTACCTGATCGAGAGCAACGACCGCCGAACACTCGCGCCGGGAGACACCGCGCTGACCACCGAGTTTGACTCCGTCGGCGCAGTCGATCTCGCGGTCTTCGGCATCGGCGCATACGAACCCAGCGAGCACCACCACGCCACGCCCGAGCAGGTCTGGCAGATGTTTACCGCGATGCCCGGGCGCGTGCTGCTGCCGGTGCATCACTCGACATTCGACATCTCGGGCGAACACATCGACGAACCCATAGCACGGCTGCTGCAAGCCGCGGGCGATCACGCCGCGCAGGTCGCAGCAGTCAAGCCCGGCGAGCTGTGGGTGCCGGGCGAGGGCTGATCCAGACCACGAAGAACTTGTACATGTCTTTACGAGCCCTGTGCGCGAGCACAGGATTGATTCTGTCTGTAGAAATCTAGAGTCGTTGGCGCTCTTGTGTTTCTTCGGGTTGCTCTGCCGCGGTTGTCCCCTCGCTTGCGCGAGGGGCTCTTTTGTCCTGTGGCTCATCTGATTTAGAGAGCCCCCCGCGCAAGCGAGGGGACAACCGCCACCCACGCCATACCAGAAACATGATGACGCAAAACGCTCTATATGTGATCCCGAGCTCGCGCTCGGGGCTCATGGAAACGCGGGAGATATCTTCACATTGCGCCAACCCAGCTGGTTCAGGGCTGCGTCACCCGCTTCCAGCTGTCGGTACGGAACGGCGACGCGGGCAGCCCCTCGCCGTTGAACAGGTTGGGCTCGTCGTCGTCGTCCCACCCGTAGCGCACCGCCACCGGCTTGGTGATGCCATACGCAGAGAGCACGACCGTTTCGCCGTCGATCAGCGCCCCGGCCGCACGCCAGACCTTGTCCTCCCCGGCGATCTCGAAACCCTTGAGCAACCCACCCCGCGCGCTGAGCCCCTCGGCGTGGTCAAACCGCACGATCGCCTGCGAGCCCGAGACCGTCACGTCCCGGTACAGCGGACCGGAGTACACGATGTCCGGCTGGTGGTATGTCTTTGCCAACGCCCAGCGGGCGAGCCGATTGCCCACGTCCTGCTTGTTGCGGGGGTGGATGTCGCGGGGGTTGCCGATATCCATCGTCACCGCCATACCCGTGTTGGGCAGCGACAACGCCATCAGCTGCGCCTCGCGGAGTTCGGCGGCCTGGCCGCTGTCACCGTTGTAGGTGTACGGCGCGATCTGCACATAGTAGAACGGGAAGTCGTACTCCCATGTGCGCCGCCAGTCTTCGATCATGCTCGCAAAGAGCGAACGGTACTCGTACGCACGGCTGCGGTTGCTCTCGCCCTGGTACCAGATCGCACCTCGGATCGCGAACGGGTGCACCGGCGCGATCATGCCGTTGAAGAGTGCACTGGGCGTGTGCGCGTTCATCGCGCGGCGCTGCGGCTGCGCCGGGATGTCTTTGGCCGACGCCCCCTTGCGGTAACTCCACGCCCCGGCAAGCGAGACCTTGTCGCTCTCGGAGTGTCCCCTGGGCGCGATAAACATCTGTGCCGCCTCGCCGTGCATGCCACCGAGCCCGCCGGTATCAATCACGCTCACCGCGACAACCGCCGGCCCGGCCTTGACAAGCTTGGCGGGGATGGTGTACCGCCGAGCGACGTTCCACTGGTTGACGCCGCGCATCTCGCCGACGCTCACGCCGTTGAAAAAAGTCTCGTCCTGATCGTCGATCGGCCCGAGTTCGAGCGCGAGCTCACGCCCTACCCAGGCTTGCGGAATCTCGATGGTCTTGCGGCACCAGACCGTGCCGTCAAAGCCCTTCAGATCGGGCGACGACCAGTTGCCCGGCTGTTCGAGCGTCCCCCAGCCCGAGTCGTCAAACCCGGCCTTGGTCCAGTGCATCTGCTCTGCCTTGGCGTACTTTGCCTTCCACGCCGCGAGCTCCTGCTGATACTGCGCTTCGAGCGCGTCGGGGTTCTCGCGGAGCGTGCGCATCAACTCGAGCCCGGCTGCAAACTGCGGGAACCGGGCGAGCCCCTCGGCGCTGGTCCACGACTCGGCGGGCGTCCCCCCCCACTCAGCACCGATCAGCCCGACCGGCACATCCAACGCCGCGCGGAGATCGCGCCCAAAGAAATACGCCACCGCGCTGAAGGCGGGCACCGTCTCGGGCGAACAGACCACCCACCGGCCCTTGCAATCGTCCTGCGGCGAAGGAGCGATCGCGTTCTGCACGAGGAACAGTCGGATCTTGCTGTCGGTCGCCCCGGCGATCTCGGCCTTGGCGTTCTTGGTCGACCGCATCGGCCATTCCATGTTGGACTGCCCCGACGCAAGCCACACCTCGCCGACGAGCACGTTGGTCAGCTCGATCGTGTTGTCGCCACGGACACCGATCGTGTACGGCCCGCCAGCTTCGGGAGTCGCAATCGTACAGGACCACGCGCCCGAATCGTTCGCTGTGACTTGAACCACCTCGGCGCCCGACCAGCCCGGCTCGACCGTGACGACCTCGCCCGGGTCCGCCCAGCCCCAGAACGGCGCGTCGGTCTCGGCCTGCACGACCATGTTCGAGCCCAGAATCGCCGGCAGCCGAACGTCGGCAAAGGCAACGCCGGCAAATGCTGCATAGGCAAGTGCCGCTGCACAACCAATCGCCGAACGAACAGAACGCCGAGTCGTGATACGCATGGTCATCTCCTTACGACCCGCAGCAGCGCACGCCGCGCGGAAAGGCATGATACCACAAGGCGCCACCCGGCGGCAGCAGCGAATCCAACCGCCGATTCCCTGGTTCAGATCTTCGACAGGTCCTGCACCAGCCTCGCGAACGCCTCGACATCGCGAGACTCGAGCACGCGACCAACAGCCGCCGCCTTGGCCGGGCTCTTGGCCAGCGCGGTCTCGATCCGCTTCCAGACTCGTCCCACTGCTTTCTCGTCGGCGAGGTACAACTCCGAGACGAGTTCCTGGAGCTTGGTCAGCGTGATCGCGTCGAGGTTGTCGTAGTAACGATTGACGATCCGCTGCTGCGAGGCGCTAAGGTCGGGGCGGCTGGCCATCAAGAGAGCTCCTGGAGAAATCGAATCAGAACATTACGCCGGCGGCAACGGCGCATCGGGGCCGGCGAGCCGCTGCAGCTCGTCCGAGAGCGGGCCGAGGTGTGCGCGATAGTGCGCCGCGCGGCCAACCGATGTATGGTACAAACCCTTCGCAACCTGGTCCGTGCTCGCGGTGCGGGCCGCCGGCGCTGCGAGATCAAACTTCAGGCACGCATCGTCGAAGGGCAAGTCACAGAACCCGAGCAGCTCGCGGACGGTTGGTTCCGGGGCGTTCACGAGCGTCTCGTAGCCCAACTCAAAGATCGGCAGGTCGAGCGCGCCATGCCAGTGCCGCATCAGGCGGTCGCTGTCGTGGTGGTAGCGGGCGAGCGTGCGGAGGTCGGCACAATAACTATTGTCGTTGAACGGCTGCATGTAGCAGGACAAACACGTGTCCACCGGATCACGCCGGCACCAGACCACGCGGGCCTGGGAGAGCGCGAGCTGCGCAAAGCCCAGCAGCTTGAAGTTCGCGGGCATCTTGTCGGTAAGCACCTCGGCTCCACCCCGTATCCCCGCGACCGCGTCGGTGTAGTGCGCCGAACCGGCCGCGAGTGCATCCGGCGTGCAAGCCGCGAGATCGGTCACGATCCCAATCCGCTGCGCCGGCTCCGGGTCCACTGCCGCCGCGGCTTGTCGCAGGTACGGAAGCTCTCCGCCCGCGGCAACTCGCGGGTGGGCCGCGAGGATCCGCTCAGCCAGCGTCGTGCCCGAGCGCCGCATGCCGACGATAAAGATCAGCCCCGCACCCGAGCCCAGCACCATCGGCGCAGACGCGACCGCGTCACGGGTCCACGTCTCGATCACCCGATCGATCGCGGCCGACTGGCCCGCGATGTCGTACCGGCGTGACTCCAACGCGTTGGCGCGGCTGACCGCAGCGAACGCCTCGTCGTATCTCTCCAGCGCGTCGAACACCGCGCCAAGTTCAAAGAGCAGTTGCTGCCGACTCGCGGGCGGGTGGTCGTCACGCGCGGCTGCGCGCCCAAGCGGCTCGACCGCCTCCTCGGCCCGATCCAGGAATCGGCACACGCGCCCGAACTGCGCAAGCAAACCCGGCCGGTCCGCGCCCCTCGCCACAAAGGGAAGCAGCAGGTCGTATGCCTCCTGATGCTCACGACGGGTCGAGAGAATCTCCGCAAGATTCGCAAGCACGATCTGCGACGAAGGAGCTCGGGCGTGCGCCTCCCGCAGCACCGCGAGGCACTGGTCCAACTCCCCCCGGCCGCGATGGACCAACGCGAGCGTCACCGACCACTTCGGCGGGGCAGACCCGCCGATGCGCAACGCCGCCCGGATGTCCTCCTCCGCTTCGGCGTAACGCCGCATGCGCACGCGAGCCGAGGCCCGCGCAGCCAACGCCTGCGGCGAACGCGGCTCGCGGGCCAACGCCCGAGTCGCGAGCGATTCGGCCTGCTCGTACTGCCCCTCGCCCAGCGCGCGCAACGCCGCCTGGGTGAGCGGATCGGGCGGTCGCGGATGGGCGGGGCGCTTTGCCAAGAGCAAAACGATAGCGGCCGACCGGAGGAACCGGTCGGCCGCAGAAAAATCTTGCGTTCAGCAGAGCGCCGGGCAACCAGACGCTGCGCTGACTAGTTCTCGCTCGTCGCGTCCGCCGCCGATTCGGCGAGCGAGACATCACGCACCTCGACCTGCGGCATGCCGACGGGATCGGCCCGGTCGGCACCCAGCGCCTCGGCGGCGGCGGCGGCTTCGGCGAGCATCGCATCGGCGTTGTCCTCCTTCGCGGTCGGAGGCTCCACGAGATACTTCACCCGGATGTCCTGGTACCGACGGAAACCCGTGCCCGCCGGGATCAGGTGCCCGAGCAGCACGTTCTCCTTCAGCCCGATCAGGTCGTCCTCAGCACCACGCAGCGCGGCCTCGGTCAGCACCTTTGTGCTCTCCTGGAACGACGCGCCCGAAAGGAACGAATCGCTCGAAAGCGCGGCCTTGGTGATACCGAGCAGCAACGTGCGACCCGACGCAGGACGACCCTTGCGACCCTTGGCGGGTTCCTTGCCCTCACCCTCGGCGCGGGCGTTGGCCTCGCGGACCTCATCACGCGGGTAAAGCTCTCCCACCCGCAGGTCGGTGTCGCCCGCTTCGGTCACGCGGATCATCGAGAGCACCACGCTGTTGCGTTGGCGGAAGTTGAACCGGTCCACGATCTCCTGCGGCAAGAGATCGGTGTCGCCGGGGTTCTCGACCTTGATCTTGCGGAGCATCTGGCTCAGGATCAACTCGATGTGCTTGTCGTTGATCACCACGCCCTGCGCCCGGTACACGTTCTGCACCTCGTCGAGCATGTACGCCCAGAGCGCCTCCTCGCCCTTGATACGCAGGATGTCGTGCGGCACCAGCGGCCCCTCGCACAGCGCCTCGCCGGCCTGCACGATGTCCCCGGTGTGCACCAGGAGCGGCTTGTCGCTGGGGATGTGATGATCCTTCTCGATCCCCGCTTCGGAGATCACCCGGACCGTCATCTTGCCCTTGCGCTTGTCGGAGTGAATCTCCACGCGGCCGGAAATCTCCCCCATAATCGCCGGATCCTTGGGCTTGCGAGCCTCGAAGATCTCGGTCACTCGGGGCAGACCACCAACGATGTCGGCCGAACCCGCAGCCGCACGCGGCTGGCGAGCGAGCATCTTGCCGGCCGTCACCATCTCGCCGTCTTCGACCTCGATACGCGCCTTGGCGGGCAGGTAGTGGAAGTCGAGAATGTTGCCCTCGGGGTCCACGATGTTGATCTGTGGCCGCAGGTCGCCCTTGTGCTCGATCACGACCTTCGCCTTGCGACCCTGCCCGGCGTCCTCGTCGCGGTAGGTCTGCCCTTGCTCAATATCCACGTACTGAACCTCACCGGCCTTCTCGGCGAGTGTCGGCGCACGGTGCGGGTCCCACTTGACCAACGCGAAGCCCTTCTTCACTGCGTCGCCGGCCTTGGCGTAGATGTGCGAGCCGTAGGGGACTTTGTACTTCTCGAGTTCGCGTCCCTTCTCGTCGAGAATCGCGATCTCCGCGTTGCGCTTGAGGACCACCAGGGCGTCCTTTCCGTCGTCGTCGACGACGGGAACCTCGGAACAATCACGGAGCTCGAGTGTGCCCGACGTCCCGGCTCGGTACTCGGTTTCCTGCGTGGTGCGGTGCCCGATGCCGCCGGTGTGGAACGTCCGCATGGTCAACTGCGTGCCCGGTTCACCGATGGACTGGGCGGCGATGATCCCGACCGCCAGCCCCTCTTCGACGAACCGACCCGTGGACATGTCCATGCCGTAATCAAGCATCGAACAGCCCGACCGGCTCTCGCTGGTAAGCGGCGAGCGGACCATGACCGAATCGATGCCGAGCTCTTCGATGCGTTCGCCCATCTCGGGGGTCACCATGTCGTTCTGCGCGACGATGACCTCGTCGGTCATCGGGTTGATGATGGTGTTGACACTGACCCGGCCGACGATCTGTTCTGAGAGCGGAACGTCGATCTCTTCGCCCTTGTAGATGGCGCGTTTGACGATGCCGCGCTTCGAGCCGCAGTCGTACTCACCGATGATGACCGACTGCGCGATATCGCACAGCTTGCGTGTGAGGTAGCCCGAGTCCGCGGTCTTGAGCGCAGTGTCGGCCAGCCCCTTGCGGGCGCCGTGCGTCGACGAGAAATACTCAAGGATCGACAGCCCCTCGCGGAAGTTGGCGCGGATAGGCGTCTCGATGATCTCGCCCGAGGGCTTGGCCATCAACCCGCGCATCCCGGCCAACTGCATCATCTGGCTGACGTTGCCGCGAGCACCGGAATCGGACATGAGGTACACCGGGTTGAGGAAGAACTTGCCCTCTTTCTTCTCGATGTCGGTGTAGTTGCCGTCCGCGTCGCGGCGATCGTTCTTGAGCGTTTCGATGAGTTTCTTGGTCACCTCCTCGCGGCAGTGCGACCAGATGTCAAGCAACTGGTTGTACCGTTCACGCTCGGTAATAATGCCCCGGTCGTAGTTCTTCTCGACCCGTAGGACCTTCTTCTGCGCCGCCGCAAGAATCTCGGGCTTGGCGTCCGGGATACGCATGTCGTTGACACCAAAGGACAACCCCGCCAGCGTGGACTGCTTGAACCCGATCGCCTTCATGTCGTCGAGCAGGCTGATCGTCGCCGGCTTGCCGCAATACTTAAAGCAGTCATCGATGACCCGCGCGCACCCCTTCTTGCCGAGAACGCAGTTGTAGAACGGCATGCCCTGCGCGAGGATATCGCCGAAGATGATCCGCCCGACGGTGGTGATGATCCGTCCGTTGTCCGGCAACGGCGCGACCGGGCCGGTCTGCGACTCGACCACCGACGTAAACCCGTCGAGCCGAACAATGATCCTTTCGTGGATGTCCACCTTGCCCTGCGCATGAGCGAGGAGCACCTCGTGCCGATCCTTGTACCGACTGATCTGCTCGATCGGGCGATCGTCGGGCACCCCCGTCGTGACAAAGTACACACCGAGCACGATGTCCTGCGAAGGCGAAATGATCGGCTTGCCGTTCGCCGGGCTGAAGATGTTGTTGGTGCTGAGCATCAACACGTGCGCCTCGGCCTGCGCCTCGACAGAGAGCGGCAGGTGCACCGCCATCTGGTCGCCGTCAAAGTCCGCGTTGAACCCGCCGCACACCAGGGGGTGCAGCCGGATCGCGTTGCCCTCAACCAGCACCGGCTCGAACGCCTGGATACCCATCCGGTGAAGCGTCGGGGCGCGGTTGAGCAGCACCGGGTGCTGGTCGATGACCTCCTCGAGGATGTCCCACACCTCCGGGTCGCGGCGCTCGAGCATCCGCTTGGCCGACTTGATCGTGTCCGCCAGGCCGTGCTCTTTGAGCTTGCGGATAATGAACGGCTGGTAGAGCTCCAACGCGATCTTCTTGGGCAAGCCGCACTGCCACAGTTTGAGGTCCGGCCCGACAACAATGACCGAGCGTGCCGAGTAATCCACGCGCTTGCCCAGCAGGTTCTCGCGGAACCGACCCTGCTTGCCCTTGATCATGTCGGTCAGCGACTTGAGCGCACGGTTCGACGACCCGAGCACCGGGCGTCGGCACCGGCCATTGTCAAACAACGCGTCAACCGCCTGCTGGAGCATCCGCTTCTCGTTGCGGATGATCACGTCCGGCGCGTTGAGGTCCATCAGCTTCTTGAGCCGGTTGTTCCGGTTGATGATGCGGCGGTACAGATCGTTGAGATCACTTGTCGCAAAGTTGCCCGACTCGAGCAGCACCAACGGCCGCAGATCGGGCGGGATCACCGGGACCACGTCCATCACCAGCCACGCCGGATCGTTCTCGGAGTTGCGGATCTGCTCGATCAGCTTGAGCCGTTTGGCGTAGTCCTTGATCTTCTGCTGCGAGCGGGTCTCGCGGAGCCCCTGCCGGATCGTCTCGGCCTCCTCGTCGAGGTTGGTCCGCTCGATCAACTCGCGGATCGAATCGGCCCCCATCACCGCGCGGAACGCGTTGCCATACTTCTCGACCGCGAGGCGGTGCTCGTCCTCGGTAAGCACCTGCTTGAATGTCATCTCCGTGTCGCCCGGATCGATGACCACATAATCCTGGTAGTAGATGATCTTCTCAAGATCGCTCGTCTTCATGCCCAAGAGCGTGCCCAGACGGCTGGGCATGCTCTTGAAAAACCAGATATGCACGATCGGGCTGGCGAGGTTGATGTGCCCCATCCGCTTGCGGCGGACGCGGCTGTGCGTCACCTTCACGCCGCAGCGGTCGCAGATGATGCCCTTGTACTTGGTCCCGCGGTACTTGCCGCAGGCGCACTCGTAGTCACGCTCGGGCCCGAAAATCCGCTCACAGAACAGCCCGTCTTTTTCGGGCCGATAGGTGCGGTAGTTGATCGTCTCGGGCTTCTTCACCTCGCCGTACGACCACGCACGGATATCGTTGGGCGACGCGAGGGTCACCTTGACAGAGGAGTAATCGTTCACCCGTTCATATACGTTCTCAGCCATGGATGCGTATCCCGATCTTTATTGTTTCGTTCGGCGTTGAACTGCGAGGACCAAACTTTGATTCTGGACAATGGGCCCGACGCGTAATCCTCCGTTACGCCGGACCGGGAAACAGAACCGCCTAGAGCAGCGACCCCGCCTCCAACTGCTTCTTCTCCAGCGTGATGTTCATGCCCAGCCCCTTGAGCTCGTTGCACAACACATCAAACGCCACCGGCATCCCCGCTTCGAGCGTGTTGGTGCCCTTGACCATCGACTCGTAGATCTTGGTCCTGCCCTCGACATCGTCGGACTTGACTGTCAGCAGCTCCTGCAGGATGTACGCCGCGCCGTAGGCTTCGAGCGCCCAGACTTCCATCTCGCCGAACCGCTGGCCGCCCGTGCGGGCCTTGCCGCCCAGGGGCTGCTGCGTGATGAGCGAGTAGGGACCGGTGGCGCGGGCGTGGATCTTGTCGTCCACGAGGTGGTGCAGCTTGAGGATGTACATGAACCCGACCGACGTCTTCTGGTGGAAGGCCTCGCCGGTGCGACCGTCGTGGAGCTGAATCTTGCCACCCACGGGCATCTTCGCCAGCAGCTCGCGCGGGCCGGGCCAGGTCGCGTTCTCCTCGTGGTGCTTGAGCGTGGTCCTGACGTGCTCGTTGGCCTCTTCGATCGCAGCGTGAATCTCGGTCTCGGTTGCGCCGTCAAAGACGGGCGTGACCGCCTGGAACCCGAGCACCTGGGCCGCCCACCCCAGGTGCAGCTCAAGAATCTGCCCGACGTTCATGCGGCTGGGCACACCAAGCGGGTTGAGCAGCACCTCGACAGGCGTGCCGTCCTCCATAAAGGGCATGTCCTCCTGAGGCACGATGCGGCTGATGACACCCTTGTTCCCGTGGCGCCCGGCCATCTTGTCCCCCACCGAGAGCGCACGCTTGCTGGCCAGGTACACCTTGACCATCTCGAGCACGCCGGTAGGCAACTCATCGCCCCGCTTCATGTGCGCAACCTTGCGGGACTTCTCGGCTTCCAGCGCCTCGACGCGGGGCCAGAACTGCTTGTACACAACCTCGGCGTCGGCCTTGGCGTCCTTCGAGCCCTTGACCCACCGCAGGTCGAAGGTCTTGATCTGTTCGAGGATAACCTCGCGAATATCCGAAGCACCGACCTTCTGGCGCGTCATCGGGTCGACCATCTCGGTCCCGATGATGACGTTGATCGCGTCGATCATCTCGCGGAACAGCGCGATCGCCTGATCGTCCATCGCCTCCTCGTAGACCTCGATCTCTTTCTTGAGCGCCTTCTTCTGGGCCTCGGTCATGTGCATGCGCCGGCTGAACCGGTTGGCACCGATCACCACGCCCTTCACGCCCGCGGGCACCTCAAGCGAGTCGTTCTTGACGTCCTCACCAGCCCGGCCGAAGATCGCGTGGAGCAGCTTCTCCTCGGGGGTCAGCTCGGTCTTGCTCTTGGGGCTGACCTTGCCGACCAGAATATCGCCCGGCCCGACCCGCGCGCCGATGCGGATGATCCCCGCCTCGTCCAGGTTGCCGAGCATCTTCTCGCTGACATTGGGGATGTCGCGGGTGAACTCCTCGCGCCCCAGCTTGGTCTCGCGGATCTCGACATCGAAGCTGTCGATATGCACACTGGTAAAGGTATCGTCCTTGACCAGGTTCTCGTTGATGACGATCGCGTCCTCGAAGTTAGAACCATCGAAGGTGTTGAACGCGATGAGAACGTTCTTCCCGATCGCGAGCTGGCCGTGCTGCGTGCTCGCCCCGTCGGCGATGACCTGCCCCTCCTCGACCGCTTGCCCGATCCTGACGATGGGCTTCTGGTTGAGGCAGGTGCGCTCGTTGAGGCCGACAAACTTGCGGAGCACGTACTCGTCGGCGTTGTCGATAATGATGCGCTGCGCGTCGACCGCCGTGATCGTCCCGCTGCGGCGGGCGCGGACGACCATCCCCGAGTTGATCCCGACCGGCGTCTCCATACCCGTCGCGACACAGGGCGGATCGATCTTGATCAGAGGCACCGCCTGCCGCTGCATGTTCGAACCCATGAGCGCACGGTTCGCATCGTCGTGCTCAAGGAACGGGATCAACGCCGCCGAGATGCCCACGATCTGTTTCGGCGAAATATCGACATAGTCGATCTCGCTCGCGGGGACCTCCTTGAGCTCCCCGTCCACCCGCGCCACGAGCATCCCGGTGCGCAGCTTGCCGTCCTCATCGATCGTGTCGGCCGGCGCGAGGACCGCTTTCATTTCCTCGTCGGCCCGGAGGTGCAGCACCTCGTCGGAGGGCTTCCCGTTCTTGATCGGGCGGTACGGCGTACGCAGGAATCCGTAGTCGTCCACGCTGGAAAAAATGCCCAGCGACGCGATAAGCCCGATGTTGGTGCCCTCGGGCGTCTCGATCGGACAGATGCGACCGTAGTGCGAGATGTGCACGTCGCGCACCTCAAAGCCCGCACGCTTGCGGTTGAGCCCGCCCGGACCGAGCGCCGACAGCCGCCGCTCGTGCACCAGGCTCGACAGCGGGTTGGTCTGGTCGACCACCTGCGAGAGCTCGCTCCGCCCGAAGAAGAAGTCGATCGCCGACGAGATACTCTTGGAGTTGACCAGGTCCGCGATCTTCGCCAGTTCGTCGGGGTCCTTGACGCTCATCCGCTCCTGCACAGTGCGGCGGAGCTTGAGGAACCCCTTGCGGAGCTCCTCCACACCCAACTCATCGAGCGTCCGCAGCCGGCGGTTGCCCAGGTGGTCGATGTCGTCGGTGTTCGCAACAGGGCGACCCGTCTCCGGATCGGCGCGGTTGGACCGCAGGTCGAGGAGATACTGGATCACACGCAGGAAGTCCTCCGCACTCAGGAACATCTGGTCCTCGGGCACGTTGAGGTCAAACTTGCGGTTGATGCGGAAGCGACCAACGCGACCCAGACGGTACCGGTTGTCGTCGTAGAACTTCTCGCGGATGAGCTGTCGCGCCTTCTCGACCTGCGGCGGGTTGCCCGGGCGGAGCTTGGTATACACACGAAGCAACGCCCGCTCGTACTCGGTCTCCACATCGAAGAGGTCGAGCCGCTCTTCGGCAACGGTGTTGAGAATGAGCGGATCCGACGGGTTGACCACCACCTTGACCTTCTTCAGGTTCGAGTTCGCAACCGCGGCGGCACCCTCCTCGCCGAGGGCGCGCCCGACGTGGATCAGCTCCTCGCCCGTCTCGGTGTCAACGATCGACGATGCCGCGTAGTACTCGGGCTTGACGTCCGCCGCCTTGATCTCGCTGACCTCGTAGAACAACGAAATCAGCGCGTCCGTCGTCGCGTACTGCGCCGCGTAGGCCACCGCCTTGGCTTTCATTTCCTTGGTCGGCTCGTCGTCGCCCACGTGCTCGTCGAGGTACGACCACTCCATCGCGAGCCCGGCCAGAGCGCGGAGAAACGTCGTCGCCGCGAGCTTGGTCGACTGGTCGATCCGCATCGCCAGCGCGTCTTTCTTGGTGACCTCGAGCTCGATCCACGACCCGCGCTCGGGGATGATCCGCGCCGAGTGCAGCGGGCGATCGCCCTCGCTGGAAACAATCGAAAAATCCACGCCCGGTGAGCGGTGGAGCTGGCTGACGATGACACGCTCGGCACCGTTGACGATGAACTCGCCGCCGCCCATCATCACCGGGAACTCGCCGAGGTAGATGTCCTCTTCGGGCAGCCCGTCGTGGTTCTCACGGTGCAGCCGCAGCCTGACCTTGAACGGCATGCCGTAGGTCAGGCGCAGCTCGCGGCACTCATCAGCGGTGTAGCGCGGCTCGTCGAGCCCGTACGCGATGTACTCGAGCCGCATCGTCCCGTCGTAACTCTCGATCGGGAAGACCTCACGCAGCAACGCTTCGAGCCCGAGAGCTGGGTCCCGAGAGTCCGCAGACTTGGTCACCTGGAGAAACCGCTCGTACCCGTCGCTCTGCAGCCGGGTCAGGTTGGGGATGCCGATGGCGTCCCCACGCTTCGAGTAGTTACGGATAATCCTCTCGCGCACAGTTTTGGCCGTCATCAGCTACCTCGCGATGATGCAACATCACCGGTCTCGGGCGTGCCCCGCACGCCCGAACGCCGGTCGTTCATCTGGTGTCTTTATTTCGAATCGCTGCGCTCACCCGCATCCCAAACAGGCATCAACCCTTGCCGGTCGGTCCCGAACCCACCAGTGTATCCGGCTGGCATTCGGATAGCCACCGGAAAATGTGCAATTTATGCTCAGGAAAGCTCTAGATTTGCACAAAGACTCTCCAAAGCACCACCCGGGGCCTTGCGACCCCGGGTGGGTGGGATTCTGATCTACCGATTCAGACCGAATTACTTGAGCTCGGCGTCCGCACCGGCCTCTTTGAGAGACTCGAGGAGTTTCTCGGCCTCTTCCTTGCCCAGGCCTTCCTTGATGGCTTTGGGCGCGGCGTCCACGATTGCCTTGGCCTCCTTGAGACCCAGACCGGTCGCCTCGCGGACGAGCTTGATGACCTTGATCTTCTCGCCGCCGGGGTTCTTGAGGATCACGTCAAACTCGGTCTGCTCCGCCGCCTCGCCGCCGCCGGCTGCCGGGCCGGCCATCATGACCGCGCCGCCCGCTGCCGGCTCGATGCCGTAGGCGTCCTTGAGGTAGTCACCCAGGTCGACCGCCTCTTTCAGGGACAGGCCGGCGATCGAGTCGCCGAGCTCTTTGATCTTTGCCTCGAACTCTTTTGCTGCTTCATCAGACATGGTGCTTCCTCGTTCTCGAACGCCCCGTGTGGGGGCTGGTGATCTCGCCTGAGAGGGGCCGAACCATTCGGCGCTTTAACCCCGAGCCGCAAGGCTCTTTGACCGGGCCAGTCAGACGACGATGCGTGTGGTCAATCGTCTCTCAACTCGTCGTGCATATCTCTGCCGGCCGTATCTCAACCAACCGTTTCTCAACCAACCGTTTCTCAACCGACCTTTTCTCAACCGACCTTGGCGATCGCCTCGCCCTTCTCGAGCTTCTCCTCGATCGTCTTGACCAGGCTCGCGATCTTGCAACCCGGCCCCAGAACGCTGCCAACCAGCTTCTGCGCCGGGCTCAGGAAGAGCTGGACCGTCTGCCCCAACGCCTCTTCCCGCGTCGGGAACTTGCTCAACGCCTCGACGCCCGCCGCTCCCTCGAACAACTCCCCGTCCAGCATCGCGCCCTTGAGCTCGACGTGCGGGAAGGTCTTGATCAGCTCGACAAGCTCGCGGGCGATCTCGACGACCGACGCCCCGCCATACGCCAGCGCCGAGGGGCCCTTGAGTACGGGGCCGAGCCCTTCGAGCGCGGTCCCCGCAAAGTGCCGCTTCGCCAGCGCATTGCGGATGATCGTCACCTTGATGTCCTTCTTGCGAAGGCTCGACCGGAACGCGTTGTTGTCGTTGGCCTCCACGCCACGGATGCTGATCACCGCAACATCGGACTCCTCGCCAAACCGGTCGGCGTAGTCCTGGAGAATCATGGATTTGACTGTCTTGGACATGGTTCGTCCTCCCGGGGCGTCAGGCGGTCTCGGTGTTGGAATACGCGATCTGCACGCCGGGGGTCATGGTCCCGCTGACGGAGATCTTCTTGATGTACATACCCTTGACCGACGAGGGCTTGGCCTTCTCGATCGTCTCGACAAAGTGTTTCAGGTTCTCGACGAGCGACTTGTCCTCGAAGCTCAGCTTCCCGATCACCGCGTGCACGTTCCCGGCTTTGTCGGCTCGGAACTCGACCTTGCCCGCAGCAAACTCCTTGACCGCCTCAGCAACCCGCGGCGTCACCGTCCCGTTCTTGGGCGAAGGCATCAACCCCTTGGGGCCCAGCACCTTGCCCAGCTTCGACGCCACCCGCATCATGTCCGGGCTGGCGATCGCCACGTCGAAATCCATCCATCCGCCAGCGATCTCCGCGACCAGCTCTTCTGCACCGGCTTTGATCGCCCCGGCCGCGAGCGCGTCGGGCGCGACATCACTCTGGCAGAACGCGATCACGCGCTTGGATTTGCCGATCCCGTTGGGCAGGCTGACCGACCCTCGAAGGTTCTGGTCGGCCTGCCGGGTGTCGATCCCCAGATACATCGCGACCTCGACCGACTGGTCAAACTTGGGCGCTTTGAACTTCCGGAGAGCCGCGATCGCTTCGCCCATAGGCAACGCCTCAGCGGGGATGAGTTCCTGGTTGGCTTTGGCTCGTTTGGTGAGTCTGGTTGCCATCGGTTCAGCCCTCCACCACGACGCCCATAGAGCGAGCGGTACCTTCGATGATGCGCATCGCAGCCTCGGTGCTGCCGGCGTTAAGATCGGCAGCCTTCTCTTCTGCGATCTTGCGGACCTGATCCGACGTAATCTTGCCCACCTTCTCGGTGTGAGGCACGCCCGACCCCTTCTCGATCCCCGCCGCGTCCCTGATCAGGACCGACGCCGGAGAACTCTTCACCTCAAACGAGAATGTGCGGTCGCTGAAGACCGTCACCACCACCCCGACCAGCTTGCCGTTGAGGTGCCCCGTCGAGGCGTTGAACTGCTGAATGAACTGCCCGGGGTTGACCTGGTTGGCACCAAGCACCGGCCCAAGAGGCGGCGCCGGCGTCGCGGTCCCGCCCGGCGCCATCAACTTAAACGTCTTGACAACTTCTTTCTTGGCCATCGATCTCCACCTCCCACTCATGCCCCGGGCTCGCCCCTCAGCGAGGCTCCCGGCTCGACTGTCCCCGGCCTGGGGGCGATCGGCATCGTGGTCTTTACGGTTCACGTTGTGCCCGCTGCCACAACGCAACGGGCCTCAACACTAGGCGCGCAGCGCTCAGAGACAAGAAGCACCCGCCTCCGACTTGACCTCACACACCCATGACACATGCTCCCCCGGCACGACCTCCTCCTGCTCCCCCTCCCGCGCCCCGCGGGAGGGGGCTGGGGGGAGGGTGCCTCCCATGATTCCTCAAACCCGGCCGAACCGACAGAGCACGAGAACACAACAGAAACCGCACAAACAATCCTGCCTCACCGGTGCGCCGGCGTCCCCAACTCCCGCCGGAGCGCGTCCACGATGTCCTCATCCAGCCCCGCACGCGCAGCCCGATCAAGCACCCGGCTTGCCCCCGCGACCTTCCCCTCAGCCTGCAACAGCACCACCCCCGCAAGGTGCGCCGAACCCGCGTCGGTCCGCTTGGCGTACGCCAGCACGCGCGACAACAGCCGATCGTGCCGCCGTGCGCCCAGCCCGAGCTCATCGAGATCAACCGACTTCCGGGCGAGCATCGCATCGGTGCGGTAGGCAAACGCGACCATCGCGGTCCCGTCGCTCAGCCGCCCGGCATCGAGCATCGCCAGCCCAAGGCTGCGCATCGCGTCGACATCCTCGGGGTCCTCGTCCAGATGGTCGCGGAACGCCGTGGCCGCTTTCTCTGCTTCGTCAGCCTTGAGGAACGCCCGGGCGCGTTCGAGCGAAGTCAACTCCCGCACCGGTTCGACCGGTTGGGCCGGCAACGGCTGCGGCCGCGTGAGCAGCGTCGGATCGAGCTGCCGGGTCAACACGCCATCGACCGGGCGCGTGGACCAGTACCGCCCCGAGTCGTAGTACCAGTATGGGTTGGAGTACGCCCCATAGCCGAAATGCCCCTGATGCAGGTACGTTCCGGTCGTCGAGACCCTCCAGTAGTAACCCGTCCTCGGGTCGTACACACGCCCGTCGGGCAGCAATATCGCGCCACTCCCCCCACTTCCGAGTCGGAACCGCAGCGAGAGGTCGCCGTTGTCGTACACCCCGTCGGCGCGGAAGCCGTCGGCAACACCGCCGCTGTAGATAGACCCCGAGCCGCCGACGGTCCCCGAAACGCCGCCCCCACCACCATGCTGCGGCACCGGCTGGAGCCCCGGCAACGTGAGGTGCCGGTTGAGGAGCGACCCGCCCGAACGGTTCAGCCCGGGCAGGCTCGCCCGCTGCCCCTGCACGCCGAACCCTCGCACGGGGGTCCCCCCACCCCCAGCCCCCGCCCCAGCCCCCGCCCCCGCCCCCGCATTGGAATGGCTCGAAGCGTGGTGCTGCGCGCTGGCACCGGGGGCCGCCACCGCAAAGCCGACCGCAGCAAAGAGCACGAACACGTGGTTGATGGCATGGGTTTGCATCGGGGTGGCCTCCGGTTGGTGAATCGGCCGTTCGCCGCGGCCGGGTGTCTGGCGGCCTGTCGCTCCGCAAAGCGCAAAGGCGGGCGTTCCCGGTACGGCCTGCTGTCCTTCATCTAGTGTAACGGCCCAACCGCCCTGAGGTTTCCCGAAAACACGCGGATTGCGGGGTGGGTATCCTCCGACGATGTTCCAGACCGGTCAAAAAGGCAGGCAGATGTTCAGGTGGTGTGCCCGCATCGCGGTCGTGGGGGGGGGCGTGGGGGCGGTTGTGGGGGGGGGTGTGGGGGTTGTGGGCGGCCTTTCGGGCTGTTCCCGGCTCATGCACACCTCCGGCGTCCGCCTCGAATCGTTCGAAAATGGTTCCGTCCTCGTGCCCCGGGTGGTCTCCAGCGGCTACACCGCCACCGACCGCTCGACCGCCGACCTGTACCTCTCCGATATCCCCCTCGGCGACCTTAACCGGGCCGAGTCGTTCGACGATCTTGTCGGAACGATCGTCCGGATACGCATGTTTGTCGCGCCCAAGCCGGGCAAGACGCCCATCGAACCCACCGCCTCGACCGCGACCATCCAGGCCGCGGTCCTGTCCCGCGGCGAGATCGGGCTCTACGGCGGGGGAGCGTTCATGCTCCTCTCGGGCAAACCGGGCGACCGCACGTTCGGCGGCAGCGTCCGCGGCGGGTCGGTCCGCCTGCTCTCCTCGACGCCAGGCTTTGCCGACCGACTCGGGGCGTCCCGCTTTACCGCCGGCATCACTATCCCCCACGACGAAGCCGCCGCCGCGATCCTGTCGCACGTCTTCGAGCAAGCCGCCCGCGCCGCCCGCGGCCGGGCCAATGCCAGCGGCCGGTAATCCACAGCCCCGCAACGGGTGCCATGGCCACAGCTTTGGGTGGCCATGACCAAGGGGAGGCAGAACCATGGCCACGGCACCCGCTGCGCCGTTGCCGTGCTTGGCTACCGCGACGCCGCGAACGCCTCGACCACCGACTCGGCCGTCGTGCGGTACAGCTCCACCAGCACCTCCCGCGAGAGCGACAGCCCCCGCAGCACCGGCGCCGCCTTCGCGTCGTACCGCGCCGGGTCGCTCGTGTGCAGGTCCGGATCGACCACCGGGCTCTCGCACACCGTGTCAGTCTCGAGCATCGTCCGCAGCGCCCAGTACCGGCTCGCATAGAGATCAAACGCCTCGGCCTCGGTGCTCGCCTGCTCGCTCTTGGTGCTGATGCTGTCGCCACTCCCCGCCGAGAGGTGCGCGTCCATCGTCACGATGTCGGACCCAAAGAGCAGCCGCCCCCGCCACCGCTCAAAGAACCGGACCACCCGCGCTGTCGCGTGCTGCCCCAGCGCCCGCACCACCCACTTGGTCGCGCTGGTGTCCAGATACAGATTGCCGTGCCGATCCAGCAAACCATCGAGAAAGTCCAGGTCCTCCGGCCATCCCCCCATGTGGGCCGCGATCCAAGGCTGCCCGAACCGCTCGAGCATCCGCTCAAACGACGCATAATGATCCCGCTTGGCCCGGTACCGCTTGGTGTCGGTGTACTTGGCCGCAAACCACGTATCCGGGTCGGCGATGTGCACCATGAACATCATCCCAAGCTCGGTCGCCAGCTCCGCCTGCCGCACCCGCCACGCGCTGTCAAACTCGACAACGTCCGCCGGGTCACCCCCGGCATAGTCGATCAACGTCGGCCCGGACCAGAACTTGACAATCCGCGCATCGAACCGCTCCCGGTACTCCCCGATCGCGTCGAGGTATCCCCCGCGATGGACCGACTCCCGGTCCTCGTTGGCCCAGTCCGGGAACGCGATAAACCGCACCCGATCGCCGAGCGCCTCGCGGACCGCCTCGGCCCCCGCGAGCTGGGACATGGTGTAGACACGCTCGATGCCGAACAGATCAGCCGCCCGCGCCCACACCCCCGCGGCCGCGCGGCCGTGGATATGGGCGTGGATATCGATGATCCGAACCGGGGGCTCGGGCAGCAGCCCCGCTTCGGTGGCATAATCAAGCCCATACCGGTTGGCGTCGCTGCGGAACGTCCCGTCGCGTGTCGAGCCGACAGCGCCCGACGCCGTGCAGCCGCACTCGGGATGTGATCCGGGAGATTCTGGCATCGGCCGATGGTAGACAACCCACCCCAACCCGACCCCGACCCCCACCCGTGGCACCGGCTTCCAGCCGGTGTGCACCCCCACCCCCACCCCCACCACTCGGGGCCGCGCTATGCCCTCGCCCACGACTGGCTCTGCGGCTATCGCGGCGGGGAAGCCGTCCTCGAACGCATCGCTGCGCTCGCTCTCGAAACCGGCCGCGTCGACCGCCTCTACACCATGTTCGACGACCGCCGCCCCCTCGCCCCGGCCATCGACACCCTCGCCCGTTGCGTCTCCCCACTGAGCGCACTCCCCGACACCTGGCGGCGCTGGCTGCTGCCCATGTACCCGCTCGCGGTGCGGTCACTCGCACGCACACTGCGGACTCGACAGAAACACACCCCCGTCGATCTGCTCATCTCGACAAGCTCAGCGGCGATCAAAGGACTCAAAGCCCCGCCGGGCGTGCCCCACCTCTGCTACTGCCACGCCCCGGCCCGCTACGTCTGGTCGGTCCGCAGCGAGTACGAAGGCGGGCGGACCATCCCCGACCGCCTCCGCGCCGCCGGGCTGGCCACCGTCGGCAGCACCTACCGCGCGTGGGACCGCGCCACCGCCGCCAACGTCACGACCTTCCTCGCCAACTCGACCCACACCGCAGCCGAGATCAAACGCTGCTTCGGGCGCGCAGCCGAGGTGGTCTTCCCACCCGTGCGGACCGAGTTCTTCACACCCGACAACACCATCCCCCGCGAAGACTTCTGGCTCTTTGCCGGGGCGCTCGAACCCTACAAACGCGCCGACCTCGCAGCCGAAGCCGCCCAACTCGCCGGCGCAAAGCTCATCATCGTCGGTCAAGGCTCGATCGAGACCACGCTCCGCCAGCGCTACGAACCCGCCGGCGTCGAGTTCCGAGGAAGAGTCTCCGACGAACACCTCCGAGACCTCTACCGCAGAGCAAAGCTGCTCGTCTTCCCGCAGATCGAGGACTTCGGCATCACCGCGGTCGAGGCCCAAGGCTGCGGCTGCCCGGTGGTCGCGCGCCACGCCGGCGGGGCGCTCGACACCGTGCTCCCCGGCAAAACCGGCGTGTTCTTCGAAGACGCCGACCCCCGCGCTCTCGCCCAAGCCGCCGCAACCTGCCCGCAGCACCCGCAAGCCTGCCGGGCCAACGCTGAGCGGTTCGCCGAATCAGTCTTTGACAACACGATGCGCACGCACATCCAGCAGTGCACAGACATCGCGTTCCATTCAGCCTGAAAAACCGAACGCCACAGCCATGGCGGTTCTTCGTACTTGACAACTGCGCTGTCCCCTCGCTTGCGCGAGGGGCTCTACAAAAAAATCAGCGCGTCGATCCGGTAACAAGAACAACTGCGTCTTCGAGCCCCTCGCGCGAGCGAGGGGACAAGGCAGACCCTCGAATACCCGAAAACTCCAGTCTCAACCCTTCACGCATGGATAAAGCAGAACTCCGTAAAAGGCTCCCGCTCAATCCCCCGGCTTGAGCTTCACAGGCAGCACCATCGCCCGGGTCTGCACAATCCTCGCCTTGGCAACCGGCTCGCCGGGGTCGCTCAGCGAGACCTTCCCCCCGAGCAACGCCGCCCCGACCTCAAGGTACAGACTCTCGCCGGGACCGAGGCGCACCATGCGAGTCGCGTCGCTCCGGCGTTGCACGCGGACGAGGTGCTCGCCCGGCCCGACGATCACCACCGCGTGCGTGTTGCGACGGAGCTTTGCAACCTCGGCCTGATCCACAAACACCGCAACCGGGCCGGGGCTCAAAAGCGACCGAGGCCTGTAGAGATAGATCGCCGCGTCGCCCGCCGCCAGTTGCACCGGCTGGTACGGCCCGGCACCCCGGGCGCACCCCATCGGCGCAAGAACCGCGACTCCCGCCAGGAGCATCGCCAACAGAAAGCCCACGACAGGATGTGCCGAAATCGCGAATCGCCGCATGCCAAGACTCTACACGGTTTCGTGCGCGATGCCATAGCCCGCCGCAACCCGGCACGCGACCACATGCCCGATATACAGCTCAGACTCTGCCTCGAGGTCAAAGTGCCGGACCACCTCGCAGTCGAAAACCAAAGGCGATCGGCGGAGCACCGGCGCCCCCGTCGCCAGCCGCTGGGTCGGGATCGCGTCGAACTGGTTCTGCTCATCCAACGGAACATCGGACGCGAACTTCCGCAACGCCAGCTTGTCCGAATCGTCAAGCCGACAGACCGCAAAGCACCGCGCGTCGCGGATGATCGGCTCGATCGGGTGCCCCGTCCGCACCGCCACGCACAGCAGCGGCGGGTCCTCGCTGCACGGCTGCACCGACCGGACAATCACCCCCGCCAGAACATCGTCGTGCGCAGCCGTCATCAGGTACAGCCCGGTTCGCAACAGCGCGAACCCGTGAAGAGGATGGGTGCTCCCAGCCATGCACTGACTCCTTCAAGCACCCCAACGAGCGAACGCCTGCCAGCGTATCGGCCAAGCCCGAAACCTGCTTGGGCAGAACTCCCACATGCCCCCACTTTCCCAAGTCTTCATGTGGAAAACTCGCCACGGAAGCCCGATTTTTGCACCGGGTTTCGCTGGTTTTGTCAACTTATTCCCAGATCGGCCCAATAGGTGTTGACAGGTGGGGCAAAGTGGGGCACAATCCCATGCATGGACACGGCCCCGGAGACCATCACCTGTGAGCTTTATCGGACAGGCAGAAGTCACGATAGACAAAAAATCCAGGCTCGCGGTCCCGGCCAAGTTTCGTGCAGCCCTCGAAGCGGGGAAACTCGGCCCGGCCTGGGTCAGCATGCCCCGAGGCCCGGGCGTGCTCTGGATGATCCCCGAGGTCTCCTTCGACGATCTCTCCGACCAATGGGGAGACACACTGATCCCCGATGCGGACACCGAAGCCATCGAGCTGCTGCTCTTCAGCCTCTCCGAGAAGGTCGAGATGGATGCCACCGGCCGGGTGACCGTGCCCCGCAAACACCTGGAGCTGACGGGTCTCGACGGCGAGGTCGTCGTGGTCGGAGTCAAGAGTCGGCTCGAGATTCACGACCGGGCCGTCTGGCTGGAGCGAGAGAAGGAACGCCTCGCCAGATTGCCCGAGTTGATCGCCAAAATGGCTGCCCGCAAGCATCAGGATTGAGCATGTGGGCGAGAAACGAAGACACCCACCGCCAAGGACGGCGGCGTGAACGAGAGGCCCGGAACGGTCCGGGCATGGCAAGGACGCACGGGCGGGAAACCGCCCTGACGAGTCACGGAGCCGAGGACTGAAAGGACTCGCCCGTTCGGCCCGCTGCACGCAGGGATGCGCCCGCACGGCCGACGGCTCTTGGGCTCACGACATTTCGGCCTCCTCCGGGCATGACGCCCGGTGAGAGGCCATTCCGAGCCGGGCGCGCCGAGCAAGTCGAGGCCGCCCGGTTCACCAGGTCCCACCACCCGGCGACGGGGCGATCCACCACCGCCTCCCAGCCGTCGCCGAAAAGCGAAGCTCGCCCGCTCCCCTCGGGGACGGGCGAGCCGCTTTTATTAGGCATTTGTTTCTGCCAAAGCCCCGCTCTCAAGCGTTTCCGGCCAGAGTGCCGAGGCAGAACCGCTGTTCACCGGCGCCGGCGGAACGAGAGCAGCCCGAGCCCAGCGAGCACCAGCGGTGCCGCGGGAGCAGGGATCGGCGACGGCGGGCCGGCAAGATCGACTTGGCCGCCGAGCCCGAAGCCGCCCAACTGCTTGGTGATGGGCGGGAACTGGCCCCGGATCTCGCCGTTGGGGTACTGGGTGGTATAGAGCTGGATGTAGATACTGCCATCAAAGAGCCATTCTTCGTTGGTGAAGATGTTGGAGGAGAACGCCCCCTGGTCGCCACCGAGGCGGAGGGACTCCGCGGTCAGGCGGATGTTGTCCCCGTCCTGGTAGAAATCCGTAAAAAAGGACGGATCGAGGATGATATCCCCGTTTTCACCGGGCCTGCCGTGGTAGATGTGCAGCGGGGTGCTGTTGGGGCCGGTGCCGAGGAGGTCCTCCAATGCGATTCCCGAGACGACCAGATCGATGTCGTACCTGAAGGTGTGGTGGCTGTAGGAGAGGGTTCCTGTGGCCCGGGCGGTGCTGTCGGTCGCGGGGACAACGTGGGTGCCGCGCATCCCGAAGATAATCTGAAGGATGTGCGCCTGGGTCGAGGCCGCGCACGCCGAGAGGATGATCGCCGCGCCAATAAAGGATTTCATTCTCTTCTTCTCCATATCCAGATCCGATCTACTTTCGCCCGAATGGACTTGTACATTCTACAGCAAAGGTGTACGCTGACCAAGTATCCGGAGTTGCCGCCGTTGGTATTTTCGCCTGCGGAGGAAGAAAACCGGGTCAATCGGGATTCGTACGAAGCGCGGACGTGCCTTCTGCACTGCTCCGCATGGACACAAGAACACCGGGGATAGTAAAGGAGTCAGCGATGACCGGACGGAAGGGCTTTACATTGATCGAGTTGCTGGTGGTGATCGCGATTATCGCGTTACTTATCGGCATTCTTCTCCCGGCGTTGGGCAAAGCCCGCGACGCCGCCCGGACCATCGTTTGTGGTGCAGGGGCACGACAGATCATGCAGGGCACCATGGGGTACCTCAACGACAACAAGGAGTACTACACGGGTGACCACGCCCAGACGCAGGGCCGCACCCAACTCGCTGCATGGCTGCCCCGCGCCCGTGTGTACCTGAGCGACTACAACCAGGATGTCTTCTACTGCCCGACCGCGATCAAAGATGCGCAGTGGGATTACGAATGGCGCAACGCCAACATCGTCATCAATGTCCGCCCTGGCACCGATTATGACCAGACCTACCTCGGGCACCTTGAAGGCGAAGCCGTGCTCGACGGCCACGTCGGCGGCGGCGATCCCGAGGCCCGCGTGAAGGGCGGCAAGTTCTGGTACTCTTCCTACGGGTTCAACGGCTGGGGGATCAAGGACTTCCCGAACAAGGGAGCTGGCGAACCTTTCCTCGGTCTCGGCGGACACGTCGCGCTGCCCAGGGGCATCAACAAGGGTAGCGCGTACTACTGGGAACGCAGCGAAGCAACCATCGCCCAGCCCTCGGACATGATTGTCCTCGGCGACACCACAACCGACGGGGCCCAGGACCAGTGGCTCACCGCACAGGCCACCGGCGAAATCGCGCACCCCTCCGAGCGCCACTCGGGCGGCGCACAGATCGCGTTTGCCGACGGACACATCGCGGTACACAAGAAGACCGATCTCATCAAACAGGACGAGAAGTCCATGCGTCGTTGGAACTCCGACTACAAAGGACACGAGGAGTTCTGGGGCGACTGATTCTGTCTCACCGATTGACTCGTTATCCACTTCAACAACACACGCCCGGCTGACTCGTTACGCTGGTCGCGGAGAACTCATGTGTCGAAGCCTCTTCAGATAATCATCGTCGTGCTCTGCCTCGGAGCCGCGGGCTACCTGCTCATCAACTTCATGACCAAGCCCTCGGCGACCTCCAACGAGGGCACGCCCGACTACCTCCACTTCAAGTGTGGAAACGCCGAGTGTGGGCTGGGGTACTCTTGGAAACGCGGGACCGACACCGGGGGCCGCGATATCGACACCTGCCCGGACTGTGGCACCATCGAAGCATCGCGTGCCGCCAAGTGCCAGGAGTGCGGGCTCTACCAGGCGATGAGCGGCCACGGGGCGTACGAAAAGATCTGCCCCCAATGCGGCGCCGATCTCCCACCGATCCGCGAGCAAAAGTAAAAACACACACGACATCGGTCGTCTGAAACGTCAACAAGAGCGGCCGTGCCTTCCCGGGCACGGCCGCTCTGCTTTTTTGCCCTCTCTGGATGCTCCCCGAGCGGATCTCTCGGCCAGAACCCGCTCAGTTCGCCGCCTGCTGAGCCACTTCAACATCCAACCGCTTTACCGCCCGCAGGTGGATCTCGGCTCCGGATTCACCGATCGCGGCCCGTACGCCGGCGCCAGAGCTGCACGAGACCTCGTCGGGTTTCATCGCGTCGGTACATCCCTCGGCTTGAGCAGCTCCCTCGGGTTGGATGGGCGGCAAGGCCTCGAGGTCGTTCATCAACGTGCCGAGTGCCCGGCGGTGCTCAGCGTCCTGATACTCTGTGGGGTAGGCCATATTCATTTCTCTCCCTGATGTCCCTAAGCAGAAGCCGTCCTGACTTCCGCACCGTCTCCTAGGCGGTTCGCCCATCTTACTCGTACGGTTCTTCGCCGATGCGTGCTATTACGCAAAAACGTGCAAAAACCTGATATATCAGTGACTTGCGCAAAGCCTGCGCGACCGATTTTGGTTATAGACGACTGTCTCGCTCCAACACCGGTCGCACTGCCAGTCCACCAACATCCTGTGCTGCGGACGGTAGGCAACAACTCCCTCCGCCGGGATGGATCATCGAAGAGCACTGCCACAATGCGAGGGCGATCGAACTCGCCGCGCGGCAGGTGTGACCCACTTGCCACCGGGGTCTCACCAGATTCCGACGAAGACGGCTACGCCTCGGAAAGCGCCGGGCAGGCCCTTCGAGAGATTCAGCCCACGGTGCCTGCCGTGCACAACTCGGCGATGGCCTAGAGCGCCCGCCCGCCGGCCTGTACACCCGCCGATGCGAGCCCTCTGGGGGCCGTGGTCGGGCCCACCGCTCCGGCAGCCCGCGAGGCCCAGCGTGTCAATCCGGTCCCGGTGACGACAAGCCAGATCACCGCTGCCGCGGCAAGAGCGAATCCCGACTCATCCGGGAAGAACGCGAGCCCGCCGGCGAACACCGAAACACTCCCGATCTGGAAGAGCAACGAGCCCGACCAGGTGAGGGCGAAGATCCCGACGGTGAGGGTGAGCAACGCCGTCGCGACCGAGACCGCCTGCGGCAACTCAGCCACTACCGCGACCGGGAGCGCATCGAGCGGGAGCGACCATGTTGTCAACGCCTGAGCGACCGCGAGCGACCACATCGGGAACCACCAACCAAATGACGCGCCGATCAGCCCGATCACGATCGCCGGGGCGTCAAACAAACGCCCCGCCAGCGCGTGGGATCCGAAGAAAAACGCCGCGAACGTCACGCCGAGCATGAGTGCGGCCTGTGTTGGGTCGCTGTTGACCCCCGCGACCACCGCAGCGCCGGCGGTCACGACCGCGCAAAGCCACGTGAGCCCGATCCCGACACTCCGCCGCGCCTGCTCGGCGCGATTGATCCGCAGCTGTTCCTGCACGATCCGCTGGGGGAGTTCCTGCTCCACTCGGCGGGCCCGCTCGCGGGTGCCCTTGAGCTCCTTGCGGACGATATCGCACTGCTCGCCGAGTTCGCGGCAACGGGCCTCGAGCTTGATCGTGTGCTGCTGCGCCTCGGTTGCCCGCTTCTCGGCTTCGTCGGCGCGCTGGTGGGCGAGCTTCTGCGCTTCCTTGAGTTGTGCCGCCAGCTCGAGGATCTCGGGTGTGTCCTTGCCCTGCTCGGCGGCGTGGGCGGCAAGCTCGCTCTCGCGGGTTGCCAGTTCTTCCTGCTCGTGGCGGAGCTTCTCGGCTTCGGCCTCACGACGTTCACGCTCGGTGCGCAGCGCGGCCTCGGCGGCTTCGAGCCTCGCCTGCATCTCGTCGACCACCGCGACCCGCTCGCTCGCGCTTGCTTCCTTTGCCTCAAGCTCGGCCTGCTTGGCTTCGAGCGCCCGCTGCTGAGCAAGCAGGGCGTCGCGTTCTTCCTGCAGCTGCGACCGCTCGGTGTGAATCTCAGACGAGGACTCGGTGAGAAGCTGCTCGCGCTGCTCGATCTCCGCCTCGCGGGACTCAAGCTCGCTGCGGAGATCCTCCAGTTCGTCCTCGATGCCCTGCCGTTCCTGGTGCAGCTCGCGCACATCACCCAGACGCTCTTCGAGCGAGGTGATCATGACGAGGAGATCGTCTTCGGACGTGTCAACGCCGTCGATGACGAACGCCCCGCCTGCGGGTTTGAACTCGGCCTGCTCGCGAAAGTTGTCCATGACGCTGCCTTCCTCCCCCCACCACGACCGGCGCACACCGCCGCGCACCGAAGAGAGATCGGCCATTGAGAGCACCAGTCCAAGGCGTGCTCTGCGGAACGTGGGTAGAGGCGGCAAACTGTGCCGGTGAAAGGGGTTGCGGCCAAAAACGCCCTCAGAAACAGCCGCAGGGCTCGCCGGTCAACGCCCGAGAAGTCGGACAACGCTCTCGGCTGCCCGCTTGATCGCCTCACCAGTGACATCCAAATGCGTCACCGCACGGATTGTCTGCTCGCCCTCGGGGAGCACCAGCACCCCCTCGGCCTCCAACCGCCCGCACACCTCGGCCGCGGTGCCCAACGCAGGCACCACCGCAAAGTAGACCAGGTTGGTCTCGACCTGATCGGGATTGACTGCAAACCCGGGCACCTCGGCAAGCCGCTCGGCGAGCAGGCGGGCGTTGGCATGGTCGTCGGCGAGGCGTTCGACGTGGTGATCGAGCGCGTAGAGCGCAGCCGCGGCGAGCACCCCCGCCTGCCGCATCGCGCCGCCGAACATCTTGCGGAAGCGCCGGGCATGCTTGATGGTTGCAGCATCGCTTGCCAGCGCCGACCCGACCGGCGCGCCGAGCCCCTTGCTGAAACACACGCTCACACTGTCGGCGTTGCCGAGGATCTCACGCACCGCCACGCCCGACGCGACACTCGCGTTCCAGAGGCGAGCACCATCGACGTGCGCGCGCAGGTCGAGACTGTGAGCAGCATCGATCACGGCGTGGAGCTGGTCCGTCGGCCACACCTTGCCCCGGCCTCGGTTGTGGGTGTTTTCCATACAGACCAGACTCGTCGCGGCGAAGTGCTGATCGTCGGGTCGGACCAGCGCCCGCACCGCGTCCGGCGCAAACGTGCCCCGCGGCCCGTCGGCAAAGCGGGTGGTCACGCCGCTGAGCGCCGCGGGGGCACCGGTTTCGTAATGGACGATGTGACTTTCAGGGTGGCAGATGATTTCGTCGCCGGGCTTGGTCTGGGCGCGGATCGCGAGCTGGTTGGCCATGGTGCCGCTGGGGACAAAGACCGCGGCCTCCATGCCGGTGAGCGCGCAGACGCGGGCTTCGAGCCGGGCGACGGTGGGGTCGTCGCCGAACATGTCGTCGCCGACCTCGGCCTTGGCCATGGCGCGGCGCATGGCGGCGGTCGGACGAGTCACGGTGTCGGAGCGGAGGTCGATGGGGTGGTTCATGGCGTTGCCTCGGCCGGCGGTTTGGCATCAAAGAGCGTCGCGTGCGTCGGCCATGCGCCTTCGAGCTGGAGCAGGAACCGCTTGCGTTCGAGCCCGCCGCCGTAGCCTCGGAGCCCCCCGCCGCTCTCGATGACGCGGTGGCAAGGCACGACGATCGAGACGCGGTTTGCCCCGTTGGCTGCGCCGACGGCGCGCTGGGCACCGGGCGACCCGATCCGCTCGGCGAGCCGGCCGTAGGAACAGGTGGTGCCGAAGGGGATCTCGAGCAGCGCCCCCCACACCCGCTGCTGGAACTCGGTGCCGGGTGTTTCGAGCGGGAGTGTGAACTCGGTCAGTTGCCCGGCAAAGTAGGCCGAGAGCTGGCGTTCGACCTCGTCGTGCAACGGCAGGCGGGCGTCCTCGGGCTCGGCGTCCAGCGCCGCACAGAGCTCGCGCTCTTCACGGGCAAAGCGCGGCCCTTCGGCAAACTCCAACGCCGCGAGGGTCTCGGCCCCTTCCCGGTCCACGACAATCGCGGCCAACGGCCCCACCGGAGAATCGAATCGCTGGCAACAGAGTCGTGTCATATGCGGATGGTACCGCGATCGGGGTTGATGCGGGCGGGTGGAACAGCGGCGCGTTGACAGCGGTTGGCTGCTGGAGGAAACTGCGGGAGATGCGAGTGCGTGAGAGAATCCAGGCCCGGATGCCGAGGCTGCTGCGTGCCGGCGTGGCGGGTGTCGTGGCGATCGGGACGGTGTGCGCGTGGGGGTTCGCCACCGGGTGCATGGGGACGGTCCACATGACCGGCGCCGCGGCCCTGCCGATGACCGCCCCGAGCGAGTCGTCGCTGGTGACCCGGTTCCCCGGAGCCTCCGCCCTGCTCGACGGCGTCAAAGCCGCCCGGGAGACCGGGCAATGGCGGCCCGGAGATCGGGCCCTCCTGGGCATGACGTTTACCAGAGGGTCGTCGGCCACCGAGCGGCTGCTGCTGGTGGAGTTGAAAGCCGAGCCCGGGCGACGGCCGTTCTTCAGGCGGCGGGTCAACGTCTTCGGCGACGAGCTGCGGATCAACTCACCCACCCGCACGGTACGGCTCGGACTCTTCGACGCCGAAGGGGAAGTCATCGACGAGCGCGACGGGCAGCTGGCCGAGGTCTTTCTCGACTACGGCCCCATCGAGGTCGCGCGGATCGGGGGCGGGTACGCGATCTCCACCGGCAACGACGACGACGAGCCCAACGAGAATCCGAGACCCGAGATCGAGCTCGAAACACTCACCCCCAGCGTCTACGGCATGATGAGCCTGCTGGCGTTCGGCGACGGCGCGAGCGACAACCCCACGCTCGCCAGGCTCATGCAGCGAGCGTTTACCACCGGGCAAAAGCTGCGGCTGCTCTGGACGTGGGGAAAGTTCGAGATCCGCTTCGGCGAGGTCAAGAAACTCGATGACGACGCCGAGCCGGTGCCCGGGCTGCACGGGGTCGAGGCCTACGACTGCGAGCTGCGGATCTCGATCGGGGGCGTCGAGGCGCTCTCAGGCCGGGCGGTCGTGGTGCCGACCTACGCCCCGCTCGGGCTCTTCGGCGGGATCGTCGCGGCCGAGCTTGTCAACTCGGCCAACCCGAGCCTGCGAGCGGGAGTGGTGTTGCTCGGCGCAGAGCGAGGGCCGGCGAATCTCCCGGAAGAACCGCACGATTGATGCGAACAGCGCTGCAACAGACGCCAAATCCGGCCGATGGATGACTACATTACTTGTGAATCGCAGCGTTCGACCGTCGCGAAGACCCGCCGATCGCGGCGCTCTGCCGGTCTGCCATCACCCACTCTGCCAGCACAAGGAGCACCTATGACCCCCGCCACCCCCGCCACCCCCTACAACGCCCGACGCCAGCTCGAGACCTCATCGGGGACCTACACCTACTTTGACATCGGGGCGTTGGACGAAGCCGGCGTCGGTGTGGGGATCGCCAAGCTGCCCTATTCCATCCGTGTGTTGCTCGAGTGTCTGCTGCGTAACTGCGACGGGTTTACCGTCACCCAGGACGACATCGCCCGGCTCGCTGGCTACGACGCCAAATCGGTCAACAGCGTCGAGATGCCGTTCGTCCCCGGGCGGGTGGTGCTGCAGGACTTTACCGGCGTGCCCTGCGTGGTGGACCTCGCCGCGATGCGGGACGCAATGAAGAACCTCGGCGGCGACGCCAGCCAGATCAACCCCGCGGTGCCGTGCGATCTGGTGATCGACCACTCGGTGCAGGTGGACGACTTTGCGACGCGGGTCTCGCTCACCATCAACGCCGAGCACGAGTTCGAGCGGAATAACGAACGGTACACGTTTCTCAAGTGGGGGCAGGAGAGCCTGGACAACTTCCGCACCGTGCCGCCGGCGACGGGGATTGTGCATCAGGTCAACCTCGAGTTTCTCGCACGGGGCATGCTGACCCGCCAGATCGACGGCGAGCGGCAGGTCTATCCCGACTCCCTCGTCGGGACCGACAGCCACACCACCATGATCAACGGCCTCGGCGTCGTCGGGTGGGGCGTCGGCGGGATCGAGGCCGAGGCGGTCATGCTCGGGCAGCCGGTCTTTATGCTCACCCCCGAGGTCGTCGGGTTCCGCCTCACCGGCAAGCTGCCCGAGGGCGCGACCGCGACCGACCTGGTGCTGATGGTGACCGAACAACTCCGCGCGTTCGGCGTGGTCGAAAAGTTCGTCGAGTTCTTCGGCCCCGGGCTCGCATCGCTGAGCCTCCCCGACCGCGCGACCATCGCCAACATGGCGCCCGAGTACGGCGCGACGATGGGCTTCTTCCCGATCGACAGCGTGACGATGGAATACCTCAAGCTCACCAACCGCTCCGACGCCGAGCGCGAGCTCACCGAGAAGTACGCCAAAGCCAACCACCTCTGGTGGGAGCCGGGCGCGCCCGATCCGGAATACGCCGCGGTGCTCGAACTCGACATGAGCACGGTGGTACCCAGTGTCGCCGGCCCCAAGCGCCCGCAGGACCGGATCGAACTCAAGCACCTGCACACCGCGTTCGCCGAGTCGCTCGTCGCGCCGGTCGGGCCGCAGGGGCTCGGGGTGCCCGAGGACGAGGTTGGCGCGACAGCGAAGGTCGTCCACACGACCGAGCGCCCGGGTGAGAAACCGGGCATGGTCAGCCAGTTGCACCACGGCAGCGTTGTCATCGCGGCGATCACCAGCTGCACCAATACCAGCAACCCCGACGTCATGGTCGCGGCCGGCTTGGTCGCCCGCAAGGCCCGCGCCCTGGGGCTCACCCGCAAGCCGTGGGTCAAAACCAGCCTTGCGCCGGGGTCCAAGGTCGTCACCGAATATTACGACAAAGCCAACCTCACCGAAGACCTCGACGCGATCGGGTACGCGACCGTCGGCTACGGCTGCACCACGTGTATCGGCAACTCCGGCCCGTTGCCGCCGGAGGTCGAAGTGGCGATCGACGAAGGCAAGCTCGCCGTCGCGTCGGTCCTCAGCGGCAACCGCAACTTCGAGGGTCGCGTCCATCCGAAGGTCCGAGCCAACTTCCTCGCAAGCCCGCCGCTGGTTGTCGCGTACGCACTCGCGGGGCGGGTGGACTTTGACATCTACAACCAACCTCTCACCCAGACCCCCGACGGCAAGGACGTCTTCCTCAAAGATATCTGGCCGACGCTCGAAGAGGTGCGAGAGGTCGTCGCCAGTTGCATCAGCCGCGAGCAGTACGAAAGGAAGTACGGCGGTGTCTACACCAGCAACGAGACCTGGAACGCGGTGCCGGTGAGTGAGAGCGAGCTGTACCCGTGGGACGAATCGAGCACCTACATCCAGAACCCGCCGTTCTTTGAGGGGATGACCGAAGAAGCGCCCGGAGTCACTTCGGTCCACGGCGCACGCTGCCTCATGCTGCTCGGCGACAGCGTGACGACCGACCACATCTCCCCGGCTGGGGCGATCGCCGAGAACTCACCCGCGGGCAAGTATCTGCTCGAACAGGGCGTCGCCAAGCGCGACTTCAACAGCTACGGCAGCCGCCGGGGCAACGACCGCGTGATGACGCGGGGCACCTTCGCCAACGTCCGCATCCGCAACCGCATCGCTGTCGACGAGCAGGGCAAGATCCCCGAGGGCGGGTGGACCCGCGACTTTACCAAGGGCGACACGCTCGAAACCGCGCCGGTGGTCTTTGCCTACGACGCGGCGGTCGCGAGCAAAGCCGCGGGCGTGCCGCTGGTCGTGGTCGCGGGCAAAGACTACGGCATGGGGTCCAGCCGCGACTGGGCCGCCAAGGGCACCAACCTGCTCGGCGTGCGCGCGGTACTCACCGAGAGCTTCGAGCGGATCCACCGCAGCAACTTAGTTTTCATGGGCGTGATGCCGCTGGTCTTCAAGGACGGGCAGACCGCCGAGAAGCTCGGCCTGCGCGGCGACGAGGTGTTCAACATCGTGATCCCCGACGAGATCGAGCCGCGGATGGATGTCGATGTTGTCGCGACCACACCTTCGGGCAAAGCGATCGAGTTCACCTGCACGCTGCGGCTGGACACGCCGGTCGAGATCGAGTACTTCCGCAACGGCGGCATCCTGCAGACAGTCATCCGCAAGAAACTGAACGAGGCGCGGCAGTTGGCGTAAGTTCCGCTTGCCGCACCATTCGACCTCTGGTATGCTGACCTGGAGTACCCATCGCGTTCTCGTGTTGTGTGCCACGGCTCTGTGAGCCGTGCCGCGGTGGGCCGGAGCATTCTCACAGCCAAAATGGCTGCGGCACACAAGAGTACCCGCTGCGGCTTGGCTGAGACTGCTCTACTATCAGGGAACGCTATCTATGAAACAGGCACTCATGGGCATCGGGATCGGCTTTCTTGCGGGTGCGGGGCTGCTCGGGCTCACCGGCATGAGCCAAGCGACACCAACGCCGACTTCCGATCAGGGACCTTCGCCGATGGTGCCCGATTCGGGCAACGAGTGGGGCGTTGTGCATCTTTACTACGGCGAGTTGGCGGAGCGAAGCTCACAGTCGTCGGGCTCCAACGGCCGTGTGTTTCGGATGAACAATCTCGCAGTCAGAGTAACGGGAAAGTTCCGCTCGTTTGAGGACGGCTGGCTGCGTCTGACCACACACCAGGGCGAGGAAGTGTGGGTGCCTGAGCACGCGATCCGTGCGATAGAGTGGCTGACCAAAGAATCGTTGGAGTGACAGAACAGCATGCCTCCGGGACAGAAGCCGCACGGAAGCGCAGATCCAGGAGACACGCCGCATGGTCGTCCACATCGATCCAACCAAGTTCAACCGCACCTGCCCGCGCTGTCAGGCAACCGTCCACGGGGCCGACGCGCAGACATGCCCCAGGTGCAGCGGGTCGATGATCCCCGCGTGCGTGGCGTGCGGGTATGACCTCGCCGGGCTGCCGCGGGAAGGGCAGTGCCCCGAGTGCGGCACATCGGTTGCGATGTCGTACGCACCCGACCTGCTCGAAAACCGTTCACTCCTCTTTCTTACACAACTGAGGTCCGGGCTCACCCTTGTGATCTGGGGCACCCTGGCACAGCTCCTGCTGGGTCTTGGTGTTTTTACACTTGCAATTGTGATGAGTTCCGGGGCTCTTCCCCGTGCGAGGTCCTTTGCCTGGCATTCCGGGATGAGCTTGCTGATACAGGTTCTCGTGTTCGGGCTGTCTCTTCTGGTGCTCTTCGGCTGGTGGCGGATCACGACGCCCGACCCGGCCCGGGTTGGAACCGATCTTGATGTCAAGCCGCGGCAGGTCATCCGGATCGCGGTGGTGCTGCAGGCAACCGCGGCACTCGCCAGCCTGATCGCGGGTTCGATTGTGCTGAGCGCTCCCACCCTGGCGGCGGGCATCGCCGATGTGGCGACCGCGCTCGGTTGGGTGAGCGACCTCGCGTGGATCGTCCAGTTCTTTGCCGCGATGCTCTACATCCAGTGGCTCGCCCGGCGTATCCCCGACACCAAGCTCTACACCGACGCCCGGCGGTTCATGTGGCTGGGGCCGGTGCTCTATACCGTCGGCGCGCTGTGCATCGGTCTCGGGCCGCTCGTCGCGCTCATCCTCTATCTCATCATGCTCTTTGTGCTCCGCAGGCACCTGACCACGATCCTCCTCCGCCTCGGGGCGCTCTAAACCAGAGGCAAAGGACAACCAAGGCAAGACGCTCGCGCGCCCCCTACCCTCTGTCCATGCCAAGCCGCGCTCTGACAACTCTCGTCACCAGCCTCTTCGACTACGCCGGGCTCTTCCCCCCGGCAGCTCTCGACATGCTGCCCACGTGCGAGAACTACGCCCGCGCCCGCATGGGCAAGCACGCCTGGATGCTCGCCCGCATCGTCTGCCCCGCGTCCAAGCTGCACAAGCTCTCCGAAGCCGCGGCGATCCTCATGCCCGGGACCTACGGCACCAGCGGCTACCGCGAACACGCCGACATCCTCGAACCCTGGAGCGTCTCGGCGGTCATCGACCGACCGCTCGACGAGGCGCTCGAACTGATCGAAGCCTTTGACGAACACCACGCAGAGGAGGTCCACGGCCTGGCCCGGGTGGACTGCTTCGAGCTCCGCCCCGACTCACCCGACGCGATCGACGCCGCGCTCGACTGCATCCCCGAAGACGTGATGCCGTTCTTCGAGGTGCCGGCGATGGGCGACTGCCGGGGCTTTATCGCGGCGCTTGCGGGCAACAACGCCGCGGCCAAAATCCGCTGCGGCGGCATCACCCCCGAAGCGTTCCCGACGAGCGAGCGAGTGGCTGATTTTCTGCTCGCCTGTCGCGGCGCAGCGGTGCCGTTCAAGGCAACCGCCGGCCTGCACCACCCGCTGCGGGCCGAACAACCGCTGACCTACGAAACCAACCCGCCGCGCGGCGTGATGCACGGGTTTATCAACCTTTTCATGGCAGCGGCGTTTGTGCGCACAAAAGACGCGACACGAGAGATGGTCATTGAGCTGCTCGAAGAACCAGACGCCGCGCAGTTTGCTTTTGAAGAAACCGCCGCACGGTGGCGAGACCACACGCTCGACGCCGTCGACCTCGCCCGTACGCGCGAAACCTTCGCCCTCTCGATCGGGTCGTGCTCGGTCGAGGAGCCGGTCGCCGACTTGCAGCAGTTGGGGTGGCTGTGATGACAGAAAAACCCACAACAACGGGGGCCGAGCAATCACCAGCTCGCGTGTCCTCCGGCTCCCTTCCCCGCGCCCCGCGGGGGAGGGAGCAGGATGCAGCCCGCTGCGCAGACTGACAACAAGGAGTAACCCATGCCCTACGACATCAACGAAACCCACGACCCGAAACTCGAGAGCTGGGTCGAATCGGCCAACGACCCGGAGACGGACTTTCCGATTCAGAACCTGCCGTGGTGTGTGTACTTTATCGAAGAGTCCCTGGACTTCGAGCCGATCGGCGGCCTCGGCGTCCGGCTCGGCGAGAGCGTCGTTGCCATCGAGCCGCTCATCGAGGCACACCTCCTCGATGGCGTGCGGGCTGGGGATGTGTCCCTCCTGGACTTTGGCACACTGCCGGAGTTCCAGGCTTTGGGCAGCACCCTGCACCGTACACTCCGCGCCAGACTCGTCGAGCTGCTCACGGCCGACAATACCGAGCTGCGGGGCAACCGGGGCCTTCGGAATGCTGCTCTCCTGCCGATCGACCAACTGCTGACCCTGCCCTTGGCTCCTTTTCCAAACTACACCGACTTCTACGCCTCTCTCCACCACGCCACCAATGTCGGCTCCATGTTTCGGCCCGACAACCCGATCCTCCCCAACTACAAGCACATCCCCATCGGCTACCACGGCCGCGCGTCCTCCATCGTCCCCAGCGGCACGCCCATCCGCAGGCCCGTCGGGCAGCAGGCACCGGCCGAAGAAGGCGGCACACCCGGCTTTGGCCCTTGCAAACTCCTCGACTACGAACTCGAACTCGGCGTCATCGTCGGCCGGGGCAACGAGCTGGGCGTGCCGATCTCGATGGAAGATGTCGAGGACCACATCTTCGGCATGTGCATCCTCAACGACTGGTCGGCCCGCGATATGCAAAAGTGGGAATACCAGCCGCTCGGACCTTTCCTTGCCAAAAGCTTTGCCAGCACGGTCAGTTCTTATATTGTGACAATGGAAGCCCTCGCCCCCTTCCGCACGCCCGCCTTTGAACGCGCAGCCAGCGACCCCCAGCCGCTTCCTTATCTTGACAGCAAATACAACCGCACCCACGGCGGCGTTGATATCACCGTCGAAGCCTACCTCACCAGTGCCGACATGCGTAAACGCAGCATGGCTCCGGTGCAACTCTCCAAGGGCTCGTTCAAAGATATGTACTGGACGATCGGCCAGATGCTCGCCCACCATGCCTCCAACGGGTGCAACATGCAGCCGGGCGACCTCCTCGGCAGCGGCACGATCAGCGGCCCCAAACGCGAGAACCGCGGCTGCTTGCTCGAACTCACCTGGGACGGCGACCCGATGGCCACCCCCCCGATCGCGGCCCCGGGAACCCAACGCACACCGATCAAACTCCCCACCGGCGAAGAACGCAAGTTCCTCGCTGACGGCGACGAGATTATTCTCAAAGCGTACTGCGAACGCGACGGGTTCCGCAGGATCGGATTCGGCGAGTGCCGGGGGATTATCGAACCGGCCCGGCGCTGACGCTTAGGGCTCTTCTTTCTCACCTCGTCACTCTCGAAACATCACCGCACACGCCGAGTGGCCGTGCAGATAGCTCTGGTCGCCCACCGGCCCGAGTTCACCCGCCGCGAAAAAACCCGCCAGCGGGACCGCCGCGTTGTCGGGCGTCACGAGGCGGCCGCCCTTGGCGTGTTCGGGCGCGGGCAGCGTGTCGGCAAACGCCCGCTGGATCGTCGAGGCATCGTGATGGCGGTGGTCGAAGAGGTTCGAACCCCGCCCGGTGCAGGTGATGAGCAGCACCCCGTCGGGTCGGCCGTGCAGCTGCTGGGCGTTGAGCAGGAGGTCCAGGTCTTCCTCGGCGGTCTGGGCGTCGCGGATATGAAACCGCACGGTCTGCCCGACTCTGACAAGGTCCTGCACCGCGATAAAGCCGTTCTCGGGATTGACGCCCGCGACGTTGCGGATGAGATAATCTCCGCGCCCGGTGTGGTCCTTATATTCGCTGACGACCCGCCCAAGAAACAGCCCCCGCTGGAGCAGGTCGCGGTCGTGGTCACCGAGCGACTCGAACGTCTCACGGAAGACCTCGAGCGCCGGCCTGCCACCAAGCTCAAAGATTATATTATTCTTTGCCTTGGTAATAATCATATTCTCGGCGATAGGTCGGCAGCCCTGGCTCACCACCGTGTCGATATGGATCGGCCCGGAGATGCTCACGCCGACGAACCCTGAGCGGGTGACGCGCTCGTTGCACAGCAGCGCGTTCTCGCCCGCTTTGCTGCCGCCGGACGCGACCCCGCCGACGATCACACCCGCGGGTCGCCCGGTGCGGTCGATCGCGCGGCACTCGTTGAGCTGAGGCAGAAGCTGATTGACCGGCGTGCTGAAGGGGTCGGCAAAGATGAGCGTCGCGCGCAGCGACGGGTCGGTCCCGATCAGTTCGCGCAGCGCCATGCGGCCGGCCTCGCCCCGCGCTGCCGAGTGCCGGAGCGAGGCGCTGTGGAACGGCTGCAGCCTGACCCCGGGCAGCCGTGCTGCAAGAACCGCAACCCCCGGCGTGCGTTCGAGCTCTTTGCTCCCGGCGATGACGGTCCTGGTGGTCGTGCCCACGATCGTGCGTGGGCGGAGCGACTCGCGCAGCGCCTTCCCGATCGCCGCAAACTCCTCGGTGTGATGGGCCGAGACAAAGAGCAACAGCAGGTCGGGCTCGGGGATCTTCCGTAGCTGTTCGATGACCTCACCGGCGGCGATGGTCGCGTCCGGCGCGGTCGAGACGGCGTGGAAGAACCGCTGGTCGGTTTCCCCCGAAGAAGGCTGCGCTGGTTCACTCACCACGCCGGTCAGGAGCCCGACCGATGCAGACCACGCCCGATCGCGTTGAGGCTCTCCGGCCCGAGCGTGTCGATCCGAGTCGGCGTGACGATGCGGAGGTTGAGATCGCGGTCGAGGGTCGAGGTGCCCAGCACGCCGACGATCTCGCCCAGCCGAGCTGTCATGTTCAACTCGTTCTCACTCGGCACGATATACCCGATGGTGCGCGGCACACTCTCGTTGACGCTGACAATCCGGTACATCAGCGGCAACCGGTTGCCGTCGTACACACTGCTGCGCACGAGCCGCCCGACAAACTGGTAGCCGCGCGTGGTCTCAAGCTCGCGGATGCGCGTCGCGATCTCGGTAAAGCTCGCGTCGATCGACTCCCGCTTGGCGCGGAGTTCGCGGCGGGCATCGCGGGCCGAGATCCGCATCTCAATAAGTTGCAGCCGTTGCCCGAGCGAGGTCGTGATCCGCTGCCCGACCGCGTCGTCGCCCTGCGCCGCGATCGCCCGGCGGAGTTCGGCCGCCATCTCGTCGAGCTCGGCGGTGTCGCTGTCCTGCTGCTGCACCTGATTGAACAAATCGGACAACTGCCGGAGCGTCCCGATCATCCTCGCCGTCGCGTCGGCTTCGCCCTGAGTGATGCGGGTGACGCCGTCGTCGGTGTCCGTGGTGGCCTGATCGGCTGCTGCTGGTTGCTCGCGCTCGCCGGCTGGCGTATCCGATGCATCGGCATCCGGATCGCGCAGGTCGATGTCCCGCCCGCCGGCGTCCAGCTCTTCGGTCGTGGCGGCGGGCGGTTCGGTGATCGGCTCAGCCGTTGGCACATCACGCTCGTCGGCCGCGTCGGTTTGATCGGCGTCGCCCGCTGCGGGCTCGTCGCTGCCGGTGGAGTCCGCGTCATTCGGCTCGGCCTCGGCGGCGTCCGATTCGTCGCCAGCCTCGGGGAGCGACGAGAGGTACGCCTCGACCTCGGCATCGGTCGCAGCCCGGAGCGCACCGACCTTGAGATACGCCCGCGCCCCACGGGGCGGCACGACCGCGTAGCCGATCGTCTTGTCGTTGGTGTCCTTGATATCAGAAAATACCCGCAGCCTGGTCCCGATCGGCGCGTCCTCGCCGCGGGGCATCGCCCGCTGCCAGCTGGCGCCAAACCCGCCCGCCTGGTTCACACTCTTGAGCCCGCTCTCCCGGGTGAGCACAACGGCCTTGCCGCCGTCTTCTGCCGAAACATCCTCAGCCCGGACATAGACCGGCAGGTCCGGCGGATACGCCACCCGGGCCCAGCCGCCGCCCTCGGCATCGACCCAGACCACCCGCCCGCGTTCGAGCATCGCGACGTGGTAATAGCCGTCCATGTCCCCGGCCTTGAGCGGGACATCGTCCCCGGTCGTGACCGCGTAGTAGGGCTCGACCGGGACAGTCTGCGCTCTGGTGGCCAGCGGGTGTACCAGCAGCACGAGTGCCGCGAAAAGCACCGCGCGGGGAAGAAAGTGGACGAAGATCGAGTGACGTGTGTGGACCATGGGCGTCGCCTCCTGGCGGGTCTGGCCCGACGCCGCTCGATTCGGCCTCCGCGCAGAGCCCGGTCGCTCCGCTGATCGGCGCCTCCTTGCGTCCGCCGGGTCTTCGGGGAGTGTATCCTTGTCGGTCCGCGCGTGGGTGCGGGCCGGGTGGCTCGCGCGGGCGCGGCACGTACGAGGGCAACCGAGCACCGCCCGAGGCCCCGTTCGGCACGACACCCCGACACAGAGGCCGCTCGATTCAACCCACTCTCACCCGCCCGGAAACACCACCTCACCGCGGGCCCACACCGGCATCCCGCCACCCGGGCCTGAACCCAAGGGATCACCGCATGCGTCTTGATCGACTGGCTGTTGGCACTGTCCCCGTAGTTTCCACCGCGGGCCTCGCCGCCGGGCTGACCGCAGCCCTCATCGCGGGGCTCGCCGGGTGTACCCCCTCGCCCCTCGAAGGCACCCGCGAGCAGAGCCTCCGCAGATACGTCACCGAGTCGGCCCGCGCCGAGATCGCCGACGCCGCCCTCAAGCCACAGCTCCGGGTCACCAACCGGACCAGCGACCCCCTCCCGATCGATCCCAAGTTCTTCCCCGAGCTCGAAACAATCGCCGGCCCGGCCTCACGAAACATGGCCGACCGCGACTACGGGACCGACCTCACCGGCGCCCCCACCCGGGCGGTAGGGATCACCCTCCGCCACGCCATCCGCTCGGCGGTCGACAACAATCTCGAGGTCCAGTTCGCCCGCCTGGCCCCCGCGATCACCGAGACCGACGTGATCGCAGCCGAGGGCGCGTTCGACTGGGTCTTCTTCTCGAACACCACCTGGAACGATCTCGATCAGGTCGGCCCGGCCAGCTCATTCAGACCCAACGGCGGGATCACCCTTCAGGAGTCCATCCAGAACACCACAGGGCTCCGCCGACCGCTCGAATCCGGCGGCCAGTTCAGCATCCAGCAAGAGCTCATCTACACCGATTTCAACACGCCCGGGTTTTCGTTCACCCCCGACCCGGCCGCCCAGGCAGCACTCACGATCCAGTTCGACCAGCCGCTCCTGCGAAACTTCGGGTCCGATGTCGCGCTCGCCCAGATCCGCGTCAACCGCAACCTCGAACGCAACGCGGTCGCCCAGCTCCGCGCCCAGCTCATCCTGACCGTCAACCAGGTCGAGTCGACCTACTGGGAGCTGGTCAGAGCCCAGCACGACCTGGTGATCCTCGAACGACTCCTCGAACGCGGCATCGGCACCCGCGACCAGCTCCAGGTGCGCCTCGAATCCGGGCTCGACGTCCCCCCGTCGCAACTCGCAGACGCCGTCGCCCGTGTCGAACGCCGCAAGGCAGACGTCGCGACCGCAAGGGATGTCGTCCGCGACGCCAGCGACCAGCTCAAGCTCCTGATGAACGACACCGACACCCCCGTCGGGTCGGAGATTCTCCTCGAACCAATCGACCTGCCCGTTGATGAGCCCATCGAGTTCAGCCTCGTTGACGTGCTCATGACCGCGGTCCGCCACCGCCCCGAGGTCGATCAGGCGATCCTCTCCATCGACAACACCTCGATCCGCGAAGTCGTCGCCGCAAACCTGAGGATGCCCCAGCTCAACCTGCAAGTCCAGGCACGGTTCCAGGGGATCGACAACGGACTCAACGCCCTGCGCGAGCAAACCAACGGCGACTTTATCGACTACGTCGTCGCCCTTACCTTCGAGCAGCCCATCGGCAACCGGGCCGCCGAAGCGGGCTATGTCCGCCGAAGGATCGAGCGCGAGCAGGCCGTCCTCTCCTACCGCAACACCCTGCAGCAGGTTGTCCGCGATGTCAAATCGTCGCTACGTTCGGTGATCCGAAACTACCAGTTGATCGAGCAACGGCGGAACTCCCGAATCGCGGCCGCCGAATCGTTGCGCACACTCGAGGTCGAGAACATGGAGATCCGCGAGCGATCATCCGAACGCCTCGAACTCGAGTTCAACCGGCAGGAATCGCTCTCCAACGCCGAGCGACTCGAGATGCAGACGATCACCGACTTCAACACCGCCGTTGCCCAGCTCTACGCCTCGATGGGCACCGCCCTCGAACGCAACAACATCGTGTTTGTCGCCCCCGATGCAAAGGACGCGCTGCTGCCCCGCTATTCGACCGACTACTGGGCGTCCTGGGGACAGAACAACGAAACCGAAACGATGCTTGATACCCCTCCCGACGCGAACAACAGCTCGCTCGACGGGATGGGCATCGGGGCGATCGGCGAGCCGGTCGATGCGCCCGCCGAGAAATCCGAGAACGAGAACGACCTTCCTGACACCGAGAACGATATCGCCACGCCCGACGACATCACCGATCCCGGCGACGGGTGATCCCCATGCAGTCCGGCCCAGAAGACATCGCGGCGGCGGTCACACAGCTGCGCAGCGGCGGGCTCGTGGCGTTCCCCACCGAAACCGTCTACGGCCTCGGAGCGCTGGCGCTCGACGCCCACGCCGTCGCCGAGGTCTTCAGAGCCAAGGGCCGCCCCGCAACCAACCCGCTCATCGTTCATGTCGTCGATGACGCGATGGCGCAGCGCGTCTGCGCCGAGTGGCCGGGGGTCGCGACAAAGCTCGCTGCCGAGTTCTGGCCCGGGCCCCTGACGCTGGTCTTGCCCAAAGCAGCGGACCTGCCAAGCATCGTCACCGCCAACGGCCCGACCGTTGCCGTCCGCGCGCCCAGCCACCCGCTCACGCTCGCGCTGCTCGAAGCACTCGGCGAACCCCTCGTCGGCCCCAGCGCCAACCGCTCCGGCCGCGTCTCACCGACGTGCGCCGCCCATGTGCGCGAGAGCTTTCCCGACGACACCGTCCTCATCCTCGACGGCGGCCCGTGCGTGGGCGGGATCGAGTCCACGGTCGTTGACCTGACCTGCGAGCCGCTCTGTGTACTGCGCCCCGGGCTGATCTCTGCTGCACAAATCGCCGCAGCAATCGGGCGCGACGTCGTCTCCGGAGAACCGCGCTCAGACACCACCGACACCCCCACCCGAGCCCCCGCACGCTCGCCCGGCCACATCGGGACGCACTACGCCCCCGTCGCTCTGGCGCGGCTGGTGGACAGTGCCGAGCTTGATCGTGCGCTTCGTACCCTCAGCAAAGATGAACACGCCGCGGTGCTCACCGCGCAAGCCGCGCGCGTTCAGCCCCCCCACCGCGCCATCGAGATGCCGCGTGATGCCAGGGCTTACGCCGCTCGCCTCTACGCCGCACTACGCGAGGCCGACGCGCTCGATCCATCGATCGTCCTCATCGAACGCCCGTGGCCCAACGAAACCCCCACCGCCCCCCCAACCGCCCCCCCAACCGCACCCCCCACCGCACCCCCCACCGGCGTGTGGGCCGCGGTCGCCGACCGCCTGACCCGCGCCACTGCGCAGACGCCATGACTCGCGCCCGGGCGGCCTCTCCCCACCGCGGCACCTTCGCGCCATGTCGAGAAGAACAACGCGGAGTCACACGCAAGAAGACAGAGCCCGAAGCGCCAGCGAGGAGCCAACGCACCAAGACCAAAGAGGCGAACACGCTCTCCTTCACAAAGTCAGCCCACGTCCGCGAGTTGATCGCTCGCCTGGTTGCAGACCGCCAGCGCCACGCGCTCGGGGTTGTACCCCGCCTTGAGCAGCACAAACGGCTTGCCCGCCGCTTTGGCAAACCGCTTGGCCTCGTCGGCGTGCAGGTGCCCGGTCAGCTTGATGAGAATCAGCACCAGCGCCGTGTCCGGGCGCTCGATCGGCGCTCGGATCGCCGAACTGCTGCCGTGCTCGGTGAGTGTCACCCAGTCGACGCCCGCCAGCCCGAAGGCATCGACAAACCGCTCGACCGCCTCGCGCCGCTCTTCGCCGCCCACCACCACCACGCGCCGCCCCGCGAGCAAGCCCCGCACCTCGAGCACCCGCTCGCTCCACTGCCGCTTTGTCGAGGGTTCGTCGCGGTCCGCAGCCTCAACCTGCTGCACCAGCGCCCGCAGAGCCTCGAGCGCCTTGCCCGACCGCTCGCTCGTCACGCCCGGCTCGACTTCCACCTCGGCCAGTTCCTCGATCGCCGTCGTCACCCGCGCGTCGGTCGGCGAGACACCCGCACGCTCCAACTCCGCGAGGCTCGACTCAATCCGTCCCCAGTCGTGCCCGGGGTCGAACGATCCTTCGCCCGCGAGCAACTCGGCGTGGTAGCGCACCCGCCGAAGCGACTGTCCGATCGACGCCTCCTGCTCGGCGCGCTCCGCGATCTCTCGCGCAAAGGCCTCAAGTTCCTCGGTGAGTTCCCCGACCGACGCAGGATCGGCAGGGTCAGCCATCCGCATGTACCGCTCAACAAGCACACCCCGCACCTTGGTCTCCCACCGCAACCACAGGTGCCCCTCCTGCTGGTCAACGTCGGGACGGGTCAGCCAGGTCGCTTCGAGCACACGCCGGAGCCCCGAGTTGGCGTGGGCAAAGAGCTGCATCGCCCGTTCCAGGTCGGGTCGGCGAAGACGTCCCGAGGCATCGAGCGTCGCCATCAGCCGGGCCGCCGCCGCTTGGGCGTCGTACCACCTGGCGATCCGTTCCATCGCGTCATCGTCGGGGTGCCGATACTCGCGGAAGAACATCCACAGCAAACACTCCCGCATCGACTTGGCGGTATCAATCAAACCGTGCATCTCCTCGATGCAGCGGTCCTCCTCGGGGCTCATCGGGGCGGTCGACCGACGCCGAACAAACGATCGGCACGCCACCGCTTTGAGCTCGCACCGCGTCGCGATCAGCCCCAGATCAATCGCCGCGGGGGCATCCGCTTCGCCACCCGCCCTCGCCGCCTCGGCGTCCTCAGCCTCAACCAGCGCGTGCACGCGGGCGACCTCTTCTGGACGCCCAAACACCTTGACCGAAGTATCGGCGCCCCCAAGACGCAGCGGCACGTCGCGCGTCGGCCTGGGGGTGACCACCTGCGGCCCGTTGATAAGAGGCGCAGGCTCAACAGGGGAGTCAGCCTCCGAACCGGTTGCCTGAGTCGCTACTTCATCGAGGGCCCCGGCAGGATCTTCCGCCACCGAACCGCCCGAACCACCAGTCTCGACAGGCCCGGCCTGGTCGGCTTGCGCCGCGAGCCACACCCCCGCCGCCCGCGCCAGCCGCCGCAATCGCAACGACTCCCGCAGGTGCGGACCCAACGCCTCTTCCAGCGCCCTGACCAGTGCCTCGGTTTCTCCCTGATCCATCGTCGGCCCTCTTCCCACACACCGGCCCGAACCGAAACTACCCCTCACGCATACGGTGCTCGATCGAGCCGCTGTCACGCTCGATCAGGATCTCATCCGCTTCGGTCAAAAACAGCCCGTGGTCGATCACACCCGGAATATCGTTGAGCGACGCCGACAGCTCTGACAGGTCGTGCTCGCCCAACGCAACATCGATGATGAGATTCCCGTTGTCGGTGATAAAGAGTTCGCCCTTGATCGTCCGTCGGCACACGCCGTTGAGCCCGAGGTTGCGCAACTCGCCCCGCACCGCCGTCAGCCCGAACGCCAGCACCGCGATCGGCAGCGTCGTGCGCTGCCCGAGCCGGTTGACCAACTTGGACTCATCGACCATGTACACACACTTGTCAGCCGCCCACGCGACGATGCGCTCGCGGGTCATCGCCCCGCCCGAGCCCTTGAGCATGTTCATCCCGCCGTCCACCTCGTCGGCGCCGTCAAAGAGATAGTCCACCTTCTCAACCAGCGCAAAGTCCATCACCGGCAGCGCATGAAACCGCGCCAGCGTCTCGGTCGCGTGGCTCGTTGCAACACACCGCAGCTTGAGGTCTTCCAGCCGCATCCGCTCGGCGAGCGCAACCACGCCCCGGGAGGCGGTCCGACCCGTGCCGAGCCCGACAAGCATCCCGTTCTCGATACTGGCGACCGCTGCTTCTGCAAGAGGATCGGCGACACGTTGCTCGCTCATGATGACGCTCCGAACTCGATGCCCTGGGCCAGCCGCATCGACGACCCGTGGTTGATGGTAACCGTCTGACGGCGCATGTACTGCTTCCACGAATCGCTCCCCGATTCGCGCCCGCCCCCGGTGTCTTTTTCGCCCCCGAACGCCCCCCCGATCTCGGCGCCGCTGGTCCCGCCGTTGACATACGCCAGCCCGCAGTCGCTCCCCGTCCCCGCGGGGCTCAGAAAACGCTCGACCGCACGCATACCGCCAGCAAAGATCGCCGAACTCAGCCCCTGGTCGGCGTTGTTCTGCATCGCCAGCGCCTCGTCGAGGTCGCGGTAGGTAAACACATACAGAATCGGCGCAAACGTCTCTTCGTGCGCGATCGGGAAAGCTCCCGACGCCGGCACCCGGACAATCGTCGGCTGCACAAAGTGCCCGCCGAACCCGTCACCCGTCACCCGCTCCCCGCCCACCAGCACCTCGCCGCCCTGTTGCTTCGCCTGCTCGATCGCGCGGAGGAACTGGTCCACCGACCGGCTGTTGATCAACGGCCCGACCAGCGTCCTGCGATCGAGCGGATCACCGATCACCACACCCTTGTACGCCGTCACCAGCCGATCGACCAGCACATCGGCAACCGACTCATGCACAATCAGCCGCCGCGTGGTCGTGCAGCGTTGCCCGGCTGTCCCCACCGCGCCAAAGAACGTCCCCTCGAACGCCAGATCAAGATCCGCGTCCGGCTCGACGATGATCGCGTTGTTGCCGCCGAGCTCGAGCAGCGTCCGACCCAGCCGCCGGGCGACCACCGCGCCCACGTGCCTGCCCATACGGCACGACCCGGTCGCGCTGATCAAAGGCAGCCTCCGGTCGTGAATCAGCCGTTCCCCGATCACATCGTCGGTCCCGATCACAAGATTGAACACGCCCTCGTGCCCCATCTGGCACGCGACCCGGTCGGCGATGCTGTTGGTCGCGATCGCGGTGAGCGGCGCAAACAGGCTCGGCTTCCACACCAGCGAGTCGCCACAAACCGCCCCGAGCATCGCGTTCCACCCCCACACCGCATTCGGGAAGTTGAACGCCGAGATCACCCCGATCGGCCCGAGCGGGAGCCACTGCTCGTACATCCGGTGCTCGGGCCGCTCGCTGGGCATCGTCTTGCCGTAGAGCTGTCGACTCAGCCCGACCGCAAAGTCGGCGATGTCGATCGTCTCCTGCACCTCGCCGATCCCCTCCGCTCTGATCTTCCCGACCTCGAGCGCGATCAGCTCGCCCAGCGGCTCAAGAGACCGACGCATCTCCTCGCCGATCGCACGCACCACCTGCCCCCGCACCGGCGCCGGCACGCGGCGCCAACGGTCAAACCCCGCGATCGCCGCCAACATGGTCTGCTCGTAGCTCTCCTCGGTATCGAGCCGCACCCCGGCGATCGGGCGACCCGTCGCGGGGTTCTCAGTCAGCACGATCCCGGCTTCGGGTGTTTCGTCGCCGACGGGTTCGAGCACGACGCGATCGTCGTCCGCGAGGCCGAGGTGTTCGAGGAGAGCGCTGCTCATGCGAGGACTGTAGGACAGCCGGGTTTGCGGGCGGCTACCCGCCCGACGTGCCGGGAGCGTCGGCCGCCTCGTCCGCACCCGGAAGCCCCCGCAAGAAGCTCGTCAACCGGGATAAATCCGGCGAGACCGCGTCCCGAACATACGCCCCGCTGACCGCACACCCCACCGCCAACGCCTGCCCCAAAGGCAGCCCCAGCACCTGGGCAAAGCTGAACCCCGCCCCGAAGTGGTCCCCCGCCCCGGTCGACAAGCGCGGCTGCGCGGTGAACGGCCCCTCGAACCACGCGCTCTGCCCCGAATCGTCCGCCGCCCCCGCCCCCTCGCGCGGATGAATCACCACACACGAAAGCCCCGCCCGCGCACGCACCCGCGCAGCCGCGGCACGCACACCCTCACCCTGCGACGCCGCGTCGGCAAACGCCTCAACACCCAGCACCGCCGCCACACGCTCGCCCTCCGCAAGATTCAACCCGAGCGTGACCGAAACAAACCGGTTCATCCGCCGCAACACCTCGAGCGCCGAACGCAGGTCCGCATCGGTCCGCTTGGCCGGATCAGACAGATCAATAAACACCCGACGCTTCACATCCAGGGGGGCGGGCTTTCCAGCCCGCGACGAAACCTCTCCACCCACCCCCTCCAACCCCGGCAGCACATGCTCGATCAACCCCTCCCAGATCCCCTGCAACCCGCCGCAGTGGGTCCAGTCCACAATGCCCAGCAGCCGCGCCCGCGCGCACATCGCACGCAGCTCCTCAAGCCCGACCCGTTCGACCAGCCGCTCCCACGTCACCGCCTGCATATTCACAGGTCGGCCGAACATAATCTTCCCGTCGGCAAACTCCAGGGCGTCGGTGTACGCCGGCGCCGCGATGGGGATCACCCGCTCGCACCGCGCCGCAAACGCCTCAAAGATCGGCAGCAACTCGCTCGAGCCGTCGTCGCGCCCGACCGCACCGACATACGTCGTCGGCATCCCCAACCTGCCCAGCGCCCCGGCGTACAACGGCCCGTTGCCACCAAACCTGATCTCGTCCACGACCAGCTCGATGTTCGTGCTCTTGCCCGCCGCCGCCGCGATCCGACCGGCAAAGTCCGAGATCGTCGAGATGGGCGCAAAGTCCTCGAGCGCCATGCTCCCCCGCCGATCGACGACGCGGATGATCGAGTCGAGAAAGCCGTCAAACCCCGCCAGTGCCGGCGTCTCGGCGAGCGTGCCGTCGGCGTGCGCGCGCTCCAGCGCATCGGCCGCCGCGCTCGCGATGGACTCCCGGCTCGGTATCTGCTGACGTTCGGTCATGGAGACAAGCGTACACTCATGCCCTCATGACCGACCAGCCGAAACACCCGCCCGGCCCCGATCTCCCCGGCCACCCCGACCTCGCCAAGATCGTCATCGCCACCGGCAACCCGCACAAAGTCGAAGAGCTCCGCCGCCTGCTCGCGCTGCCCGGCATCGAGTTCGTCGGCCTCAAGGACCTGCCCGACCACGAGGCCCTCGTCGAGCCCGAAGAAACCGGCACCACCTTCGAGGCCAACGCGACGATCAAGGCAATCTCCTACGCCGCCCAAACCGGGCTGCCCTGTCTGGCTGACGACTCGGGGCTCGAGGTCGACGCCCTGGGCGGTGCGCCCGGCGTGATCAGCAGCCACTACTGCACCGACGGCCGCGAGACCGGCATGACCCGCGCCCAGCGCGACGAGGCGAACAACCGCAAACTGCTCGAAGCACTTGACGCCGTGCCACCCGAACAACGTGCTGCAAGATTCGTCTGCGTGATGGTGCTGGCGTCCCGTGGGACCGGCTTCCAGCCGGTGATCCCATACTGTGGGACCGGCTTCCAGCCGGTGCCTGCCCGCCCAACCCCAGCCAGCATGTCACCGATCAACCAACACACGCCAGGCCCTCTCCACAAGTCTCTCGGCGACCTCCCCCACTGGCATCAGGACGGGGCAACCTACTTCATCACGACCCGTGTCCGTACAGGCTCGCTCTCCCCCGACGAGCGCACAATCGTCCTTGATGCCTGTCTCCATTGGCACCCGCAGCGTGCGCTCGTGCATCTTGCTGTGGTGATGCCCGACCATGTTCATCTTCTTCTCTCGCCGCTGCCCGGGACCGACGGCCAGTGGCACAAACTCCCCGACCTCATGCACAGCATCAAGTCCTTCACCGCCAACACCATCAACAAGGCGCGCGAAACGCAAGCCACCCTCTGGCAGCCCGAGTACTACGACCGGATCGTGCGGGATGGCGATGAGTTTCAGGAGATCTGGGAGTACATGCTCAAGAACCCTGTGACTGCCGAACTCGTGGAACACTGGATGGACTACCGCTGGACGCGAGGCGGGCAGCAAGAGCAACACCGGCTGGAAGCCGGTCCCACGACACTTGCCAAAGAACACCGGCTGGAAGCCGGTCCCACGGTTCTCGAACACCGGCTCGAAGCCGGTCCCACAGTTCTCGCCACATCCCGAGGCACATTCGACGGCCGCATCGGCACCCCGGGCGCATCGCCCGCCGGCGTGCCGCGAGGCACCAACGGCTTCGGCTACGACCCGCTCTTCCTCGCCGGGCCGGAGTGCCTCCGGACCGGGGCCGAGTTGTCCGCTGAAGAGAAGAACCGACGAAGCCACCGCGGGGTTGCAGCAAAAATCATGCTCGAACAACTTCGTGAGCTTGTAGGAAAATAAGACCGGGCGGGGCGGAACACTTCGGGTCCCGTTTCCAAATCCCCGGGGCGGGACACTCCGGGTCCCGCCTGCCCCACACCACAAAAAGACGACCGCATGCTTTCACATGCGGCCGCCTGGAGGAGAGAGAGAGTCTTGTTTGACTCCCTATATACGAGCGAGCCGGGGGCCGGGTTCGCTTTTTTAGATGAAACCGGGTTTGGAGCGGGACCCGGCGTGTCCCGCCCCGTGATTTCCATGTCCCGCCCCGTGCTCTTCGATGGAATCAATCACTTGTCATCCTTGACCTCGAACTCGGCGTCGATCACGTCGTCACCGCCCGAGGCATCACCTGAATCCGCAGCCGCTTCGCCCGATTCAGCACCCTCGCCGGCCTCCTCGCCAGCTTTCGTCGCTTCCTCGTAGATCACCTTGCCAAGCTCCATCGAGGCCTGCTCGAGCTCCTGAATCGCCGTCTCGATCACGCCTTTCTCTTCGCCCTTGAGCTTGGGCTCAAGGTCGGCAATCGCGCTCTCGATCTTGGACCGAACATCCTGATCCACTTTCTCGCCGTGCTCCTCGAGCGCCTTGCGGGTCTGGTAGACAAGCTGATCGCCCTTGTTCTTGACCTCGATGAGCTCGCGGCGGTTCTTGTCTTCCTCGGCGTGGGCCTCGGCGTCACGCTGCATCTGCTCGATCTCTTCTTTGCTCAAGCCGCCCGAGTTGGTGATCTTGATGTCGGCACTCTTGCCGCTCTTCTTCTCGGTCGCCGTCACCGTGAGAATGCCGTTGGCGTCGAGGCTGAACTCCACCTCGATCTGCGGCATTCCCCGCGGCGCGGGCGGGATCCCCTCAAGATCAAACTGCCCGAGCAACCGGTTGTCCGAAGACATCTCCCGCTCACCCTGCGACACCTTGATCGTCACGCTCGGCTGGTTGTCAGCCGCGGTCGAGAAGACCTCCTTCTTGCTCGTCGGGATGGTCGTGTTCTTCTCGATGAGCTTGGTCATCACGCCGCCGAGCGTCTCGACGCCCAGAGAGAGCGGCGTCACGTCGAGCAGCAGCACGTCCTTGACCTCACCCTGCAGCACGCCGCCCTGGATCGCCGCGCCGATCGCGACGACCTCGTCGGGGTTGACGCTGCGGTTGGGCTCTTTGCCGAAGATCTCCTTGGCGATCTCCTGCACCTTGGGCATGCGGGTCGAGCCGCCGACGAGGATGATCTCGTCAAACTTGCTGGGGTCGAGCTTGGCGTCCTTGATCGCCTTGAGGCAAGGCTCGCGAAGCCGTTTGTACAGGTCCTCGCACAGGCTCTCGAACTTGCTGCGTGTGATGGTCATCTGGAGGTGCTTGGGGCCGCTCTGGTCGGCGGTGATAAAGGGCAGGTTGACCGTGGTTTCCTGCATGGTCGAGAGCTCGACCTTCGCCCGTTCGCCCGCCTCTTTGAGCCGCTGCATCGCCATCGCGTCGCCGCGGAGGTCGATGCCCTCCCTGGCTTTGAAATCATCTGCGAGGAAGTCGATGAGCTTCTGGTCGAAGTCGTCGCCGCCCAGGTGGGTGTCGCCGTTGGTGCTGAGCACCTCGAAGACGCCGTCACCGACGTCGAGTGTCGAGATGTCGAACGTCCCGCCGCCGAGGTCAAAGACCGCGATTTTCTCGTTCTTCTTGCTGTCAAGCCCGTACGCCAGCGCCGCAGCTGTCGGCTCGTTGATGATGCGTTCGACCTTGAGCCCGGCGATCTCGCCGGCGTCTTTGGTCGCCTGCCGCTGCGAGTCGTTGAAGTACGCGGGAACGGTAATCACCGCGCGGTCCACGGTCTCGCCGAGATAATCCTCCGCAACCTTCTTGAGGTCCTCGAGGATGAACGCCGAGATCTGCTGGGGGGTGTATTCCTTGTCACGGACGGTGACCTTGACAAAGTCGCCCGCCGCCCCGGTCACGCCGTACGGCACGCGCTTCTCCTCCTCGCCGACCTCGTCGTGCCGCCGCCCCATGAACCGCTTGATCGAGTAGACCGTGTGCTTGGGGTTGGTCACCTGCTGGTGCTTGGCCTGCTTGCCGACGAGGCGTTCGCCCTTGTCGGTAAACGCGACAACCGACGGCGTCGTGCGGTCGCCGGCACTGTTGATGAGCACCTTGGGCTGCCCGCCTTCCATGATTGCGACGACCGAGTTGGTCGTCCCGAGGTCGATGCCGATGATTCTGGACATAGTCTGATCTCCCTTCGTGGGGGCTCCCCCCACGCTGCGTGGTTCTCGTTGGGCACCGCGACGCAAACCGCCGAGCCGGAGAGGAATATGCAACCCCGGTGCCAGCCCGCCGGGGCGGATCAGCGCCCGGACCCCGCCGATGAGCCCCTGCCAACGGTGAAAGAAACGCGAAAGGGCGGCAGGGCTGCCGAATCGGCAGGAGACAGGTGCCCCGGGCTGTCGACCCCCTCGATCGGCAGGTGTGCCTAACAAAAAACGTATCTCGTGCTGCGGGTGGTGAACACCGCCTCTGCGCAGCGCGCTGTGCGGCCGACCTGTTCCAACGCGGGCATGTGTCGATGGCCCCTCGCTTGCGCGAGGGGCTCTGCCCGGTAGAACCCCTCGCGCAAGCGAGGGGACACACCCCGGCAAAGCAAGTCAGACCCCGACCGCCCCGCCGGTTTCCAGGCTCCGCCGCTCGGCTTCGAGCAACGCCAGCGAATCGGCCGCGTCGTCGCAGGTCACCCCCGCATCTGCCGCCCCCGCCGCGATGCACCGCACAAGATGCCGAATCTCCGCGTCGTAGCCGGTGATCGGCTCGACCTCGATCGGCGCACTCTCGCCCTCCCGACT
>JAUZRR010000022.1 GCA_030950285.1 Planctomycetota bacterium
GGCACCTCATCAAACTCATCCCCTCGGAACAGCGATCCCAGGTACACCCTTCGCACCATCTCATCATTAATCAGCTCGCGGGGCGGGCCCTCCGCAAACTTCTTGCCCGAGTCGATGATGTACGCCCGGTCGCACACCCGCAGCGTTTGCTGCACGTTGTGGTCGGTAATCAGAAACGCGATCCCCTGCGCTGCCAGCGACCGGACCTCTTTCTGCAGGTCTTCGACCGCGATCGGGTCCACGCCGCTGAAGGGCTCGTCCATCAGGATCAGCCTGGGCTCGGTCACCAGCGCCCGCGCGATCTCCAGCTTGCGACGCTCACCACCCGAGCAGGTCCGGGCCGCGTGCCTGGCTTTGTGCGTGAGCGCAAACCGTTCGAGAAGCTCGGCAGCCTTGGCTTTGCGTTCTTTCCGCCCCAGGGGCAGCGTCTCGAGAATCGCCAGCAGGTTCTGCTCGCACGTCAGCTTCTGAAAGACGCTCGGCTCCTGACTCAGATAGCCCATCCCCAGCCGCGCCCGCTTGTACATCGGCAAGCCGGTCACGTCCTGCCCGTCAAAGAAGACCCGCCCCGCGTCGGCGTCGATCATGCCGATCGTCATGCGGAAGCTGGTCGTCTTCCCCGCGCCGTTGCGCCCGAGCAAACCCACGATCTCCGCCCGCTCGACATGCAGCGACATCCCGTCCACCACCATCCGGCCGGCGTAACTCTTCTGCAGGTTCTGGGCTTCGAGCAAAGGCATCGGGCAAGTGTAGCGGGACCACCCGCGCCCAACCCTTCGCACTCACCCCCGCACTCACCCCCCCAGAAACTCCCGCATGATCGCGGTCTTGTCGTACATCATCCCGCACTCGGGGCACACCCCAGCCCGGGGCAGGCCGTCGAGCGAATAGCCGCACTTGGGGCACAGCAGCATCAGCCGTTCGAGCACCGCTGCCTCGATCGGGGAATCGGCCTCCTCGTAGCACGCCTCGAGCGCCTCGGGCCCGTGCTGATGCACGATCAGCTCGGCAACGTCGGCCGCCGCCCCACACGCCGGGCAACACTCGACCCCCGCGTCCAAAGGCAACGTCTCGCCGCACGCCGGGCACGCCGGAGCCATCCCGGGATCGAGCGCCGCGAGGTTCGGCTGCGATTCATCCTCGGTCGGCTCTTCTCCGCCCCGAAACCGCAGCCGCCACTCGCCCCGCGCGAGGTGCTCTTTCGCTTCCGCCCGCTGCGCGCCGTAGCAGACCATCACGTCGTAGGACCGCGCCATCCCGACCCACCCGTCGGCGTGATCGACCACCGCCGCGAGAATGCCCTGCGAGAGCAGGCAGTCGCGGGCGGCCTGGGCGACCAACGGATCGTGATGGCTGAGGACGACGTTCAAGCAAAGAGAGCCTACCAGATCGGCACCACGCTGTGCGATGTTCGAGCCAAACGATCACGCTCCCGGGTGAGCCTCGTCCACGCTGGCGCGCATAAAGAGCGCCGGCCCCTTGGTGATCTTCTGCCCGGGCTTGAGCGACCACGCGCCACCCCACGCGGCCAGCTCATCGAGCGAAGCCTTGAAGCCGGAGTTGGGGTCGGCCGGGTCGTGCAGCGGCGAACAGTCCCACGCCCGCCAGAGCTCGGCCATTTTGTTGGGGAGGGCGGGAAAGAGCAGGAGCGACGCGATGCGGACCGCCTCGGCACAGTTGTAGAGCACATGCCCGAGCCGCTCTCGAACCCCATCCTCATCAATCTGTTTGGCCATCGAGAACGGGCGCGTGTCGTTGATGTAGCCGTCAACTTCATTCACAAACAACAGGCCAAGATGCGTGCAAAGCTCAAGATTGAACTGCGCGAACGCTCCTTGCACTCTGCCGCCCGCCGCCTGCCACCACCCCTCGAGTTGCGTGTCTTGGTTCGTTGCACTAGCCTCCGGCACCACCCCTCCAAAGTACTTCTCGATCATGTTCCCCACCCTACTCGCGCAGTTCCCGATCCCATTTGCAAGGTCCGCGTTATAGACCTCGACAAACTTCGCGTGCGCAAAGTCCGCGTCGTTGGCGCCCAGCGGCCCCTGCGTTGCCAAGTACCACCGCACCGGGTCGATCCCCATCGGCCTTGCCTCGCGCCCCTCCTTCTCCGCCTGCTTGCGCTCGGACTCGACCACCCACTCGCTGTACGCCTCAAGCCGATCGATCTCGATAAAGTTGCCCAGGCTCTTGGACATCTTCCGACCCTCAGCCACGAAGTACGCGTGCGCATACACCACCGCCGGCAGCTCGCGCCCCATCGCCATCAGCATCGCCGGCCACACCACCGCGTGGAACCACAAAATGTCCTTGGCCATCACGTGCACCGCCGGCGGCCAGTACCGGCTGCGATCCCCCTCAGCGTCCACCGTGCTCGGCGCAGCGGTGTTGTCCACCGCACTCAGATAGTTGCACAACGCCTCGATCCACACATACACCCGGTGCGTCGGATCGCCGGGCATCAGAATGCCCCAGTCGGCGTCCCCCTCCTTCACCGCGCGGCTCACCGGCACGTCATGCAACCCCTGCTTGAGCCGACCCAGCACCTCATTCCGCCGCGCGTCGGGCAGGATGCGGCACCCACCCTCCTCGCCCGCGTCCCCTTTCGCCAGCGCCTCGTGCAGCCGTGCTTCGTACTTGCTCAGCCGAAAGAAGTAGTTCTTCTCGACCCGCTCCTCCAGGGGCTTCCCGGTCACCGGGCTCTTGAAATCGTGCTCCTTGGCGACGGTTTCGGTGAGGTACTCCTCCTGCGACGGATCGTACCAGCCCTTGTAATCGCCGAGATAAATATCCCCCGAGTCCATGAGCTGTTTGATGTAGGCGCTCGCCCGGGCCTTGTGCCGCTCTTGGCTGGTGCGCATGAAGTCGTCGTAGTCGATCGACATCAGGTCGAACGCCTTGACAAACTCGGCCGCGTTGATATCCGCCCACTCCTGCGGCGAGTGCCCGCGTTCCCTCGCGGTGGTCACCACCTTCTCGGCGTGCTCGTCGGTCCCGGTCAGGAAGAACACGTCCCGCCCCAGCAGCCGGGCAAACCTCGCCGCGACATCCGCGACCGTCGTCGTGTAGCAATGCCCGATGTGCGGGCGGTCGTTGACGTAGTAAATCGGTGTCGTGATGTAGTAGGGCTTCTTCTCGTCGGGCATGACGGGAGTGTAGGGGCAGCAGAAACCCGCGCCGGGTGTGCCGCACCCTCTTGAGCGCCCTTTGCCGCAGGGTCAGCCGCGTGGTACAACACCCGGATGCAAACTCCGCCCACCTCCCGCCGCTCCCTCCTCATCGCCGGCTCGCTCGCCCTCGTCCCCGGCATCGCCGGCTCGCGGGCCGTCGCCGGCACCCTCGCCGGCCGATCCCTCACCGGGAGCCGCACACCCGCCGACCCCGCGATCCGCCTGGCCACCCTCACCGACATCCACTACGCCGACGCCGACCCGCGAGGCAACCGCTACTACCGCGACTCGATCCCCAAAGTCGTCCGTGCTGTCAACGCGATCAACGACGCCCACGCCGACTCGCCGCTGGCGTTCTGCACCATGCTCGGCGACCTCATCGACTCCCGAGGCACCCCGCTCGAAGACGGCGGCCTCGAAGAAGAGATCGGCTATCTCCAGACCATCGAGGCCCAACTCGCCAAGCTCAACACCGACCGCCACTACGTCTTCGGCAACCACTGCGTCCACACCCTCACCAAGCACGAGTTTGCCGACCACTCGGCCGCCCAACCCTCGTTCTATTCCTTCGACCGCCCCTTCACCACCGGCTCGGGCTCGCTCCACGTCGTCGTGCTCGACGCCTGCTTCACCGCCGACAGCACGCCCTACAGCCGCCGCAACTTCCACTGGACCGACACCAACCTCCCCGACCACGAACTCCGCTGGCTCGAAGCCGACCTGGCAGCAACCACCTCTCCGACCATCGTCCTCACCCACCAGCGCCTCGACGGCGACGGCTCAACCACCATCCGCAACGCCCCAGCCGCCCGCACAATCCTCGAACAGTCGGGCAAGATCGTCGCGGTGCTCCAAGGCCACCACCACGAGAACAGCCTCACCATGATCGAGGAAATCCCCTATCTCGTCATGCGAGCGGTCGTCGAGGGGCCGGGTGTCGAGAACCACGCCTTCAGCCTCGTCGAGGTCCACGCCGACCACTCTGTGCTGGTTCGAGGCTTCGGGACGCAGGCCGACCACAAGATCGGCCGGTAGAGTGTCTTGCGCCGGTTTGGTCGGGCATGAGCACGTGCCGTTGCCCCTCCTTGCCCCCTCGCTCGCGCGAGGGGCTCCATGAAGAGGCACGATACGTGGTAGAGCCCCTCGCGCGAGCGAAGGGACAACGTTTCACGGATTCCACGCCATCTGATCCGGCGAAGAAGCCCCCCTCCGGCACCGCCGATTCCGCTCGCTTTCGCCACGCCGCCCCGATACGCTCAGGGGCACACGAGCCGAGGTTTCTGCTGCCCACAGGCGGCTCACCGTCTCGTTTTTCCGGAAGAGGCACCGACCGCATGGAGAAAGCCGAGTTCGAGAAACTCGCCCTCGAGCACCTCGACTCGGTGTATCGGCTCGCGTTGCGCCTCACCCGCAACGGCGAGCGGGCTGAGGACCTCGTCCAGGACACCTTCGCCCGCGCCCTCCGCCCCCACACCGTCGAGCGGTTTGACCCGGCCTCGGCCCGCCCGGGCGCATCCCCCAGCGAGGGCATGCGGGCGTGGCTGTTCACCATCTGCCACAACCTTTTCTACTCCCAGATCAAACGCGAGTCCAAAGCCCCCTCAGCGGTCGAGGAGTTTTTCACCGAATCGGCCGACACCCGCCTGCCCGACGAGCCCCCCCCGGCGTGGAACCAGGCCAGTTTCGACTGGGAGCAAGTGGACGACCGCCTCCGCAAGATCGTCGAAGAGCTCAAGGACGAGTACCGCGAGATCCTGCTGATGTGGGGCGTCGACGGGCTCAAGTACCGAGAAATCGGCGAGATTCTCGAAATCCCGATCGGGACGGTCATGAGCCGCCTCCACCGGGCCCGCAAGATCGTCGCCGACCAACTGATGGAAGACCCCGACACCGCCGAGGAGTTAGGGCTCAACACGAGAAATCGGGGGGAAGCGAGGTCGGCCCCCGGGCCGGACAGCACCTGAAACCGGTGAACTTGGGGAAAGCTGCCGCTCTGTGCGGGCAGGGGAAGAAAGACAGGACCAAAATACCGCTCGTGACCGCCCAGGCGGGAACACTGCGCGGCATGAATGAGTTAGGTTGGTGATGATGGAACCGGAAGGGAACAACCAGGTCTCGATCGCGACGCTGCTCAGGCTCGCAGCCGACGGCGAGCTCTCGGCCAAACAGGAAGCCGAACTGCGCGCCCACCTCGAAACCAACCCCGAGGACAACGCCCGGATCGATTTCGACCGCAAGCTCCGCCAGGCGTGCAGCTGCGCCTGCGCGCCGGACTGCTGCGCCCCAGAGAGCCTCCGCCAGCGGGTCCTCGCCTGCTGCGACCAAGCCTCGCTCGAACACGCCGAACAGACTGTCCTTGCCGACAACCTTGCTGTCCGGGCCGAGCAGACCCGATCCCGCAGCTTCTGGGCCGGCCGGGCTCTCGCCCGTTTCGGCGCGATCGCTGCGCTGATCGCGCTGATCGGCGCGGTCGCGTACATGGTCGGGCGGACCTCGCCCGGGTCGGCCCCCTTTGGTGACACAAACACCCCCACCGTCCGCACCGCCGCCGACCGGATCGCCTCGTTTGTCCGCAAAGAGCACGACCGCTGCGCCAGCGGCCTCCCCGAGATCGGGGCCAAGTTCGATATCACCGACCCCGCAGAGGTCCCCGCCGCCTTCGAGGCAATCGTCGGCAAGTCCTTCTCGCTCGAATCTGTCCTCGATGCCGATGCCCACGGCCTCCGCTTTCTCGACGCCGGGCTCTGCCACCCGCCCGGTGGAGACGCCCTCCATATCCGCTTTGACACCGGTGAAGAAGACGCAACCCCCGTCAGCCTCTGGATCCAGGCCGACGACGAATCACTCCCCATCGAGGACGGCGTCACCTATACCAAGGGCGACGGGTGCGAATGCGTCCGGTTCTGGCGGGTTGACGGCGTGCGATACATCCTCATCGGTTCACATGCCGATGCCGGCCCATTTGCCAGCCTCGCCCTCCACTCGCCACAGAAGGTCAAGCCCTTCTAAGCCCGAGCCCCTACGAACCCCCCACGAACCCCCCACGCCCCCCCCACGAGCCCAGCCGCAAGAACTCGATGAACCCTCGCGCTCTTGGTTGCGTCTGACTCCTGACGCGGCCGATAGAATGTTCCGGGAGTTCAACCATGCGCAATCACCACGTCCGATATCTCACATCGCTCGCCCTCGTGCTGCTCGCCGGGCAGGCCACCGTCGCGTCGGCCCAGAACGCCGTCGGCAACGGGCGCGCCCTCGAAAAATCGCTCCAGACAATCCAGCCAGGAATCCCCCTCGCACGCCCCCGTTCCTTCTCGCGCGAGCTGGCGTTCCGCGAAGCAATCGTCACCGGCACCGCACCGGGCGGGTTCTCCTTCCGCGGGTCCACCCTCCCCAGCCAGTTCGAGTTCCGCGGCGAGCTCGGCGAGGACGCACTCTTTGCCTACCGCCGCGACAGCCTCTTCTCCGGGCTCTCCGGCCAAGGCATCCGAGGCACCGAAGCCCTCCAGTACCAGTTCGCACTCTCGGTCGGAGGCCAGGTCCCCACGTCGCTCGCCGGCCCGATCGCCTTTGGCCGCACCGGCAGCACCGAACGCGGCGTCAACCCCGATCGCCCCTTCGACCGTGACCTGACCAACCCCAGCCAAGGCCTCCACCGCGCAAACCCCGACGACTACAACGACCTCATCTCCGCGGTCGACCTCAGCTCACCCCTCGTCCAGCCGTTGCGGTCCATCTCGACCTTCACCGCCAACCGCGGCCTTCAACCCACGCTCGTCGGCATCATGCAGAACCGCGAGACCCAACAAAGCGCCGGCCAGACCGCCTCCCCCCTGCTCGGCGTCCAGGTGGTCCCCGTCGGCAAACTCCGAAACCCCGACCCCATGCCCACCAACCCGGCTCGGGCGAACCCAGCCATTGCAAACCCAGCCATCGCCAACCCCGCGAGTGCCAACCCCACCAGCGCCAACCCCGGGCTCGTCCCCAGCACGCAAACACGACCCGCAACCTCCCCGCCCGCCGGCACCGGGCCCCGCATCCGGACCGCCTACGACAGCATGATGGACCGGTTCCGCTCGGTCTCGGGCGTGGTCGATATCAACGCCGCCCCGCCCGCCGGCTCGACCCCCGACTGGGCCCGCGACCTGATCGACCTCCGCCGCATCCTCCGCGGGCTTCCCTCCTCGACCGCCGAGGCGCTCGGGCTCACCCCCGAGGTGATCGAGCCCAGCGATATCACCGACGCCGCCGGGCGACCCGACAACCCGCTCCTCGACTCCACCACCGACCGCAACGCCCAACCGACCTTCGACGCCGAGGTCCTCCGCCGCGTCCGCGAAGCCGGGGGATTCTCAGACACGCTCATCGCCACCGACATCCCGATCATCGATATGTACACCGCCCACATGCGCGGCGGCGAGCAACTCCTCATCAAGAACCGCTACTTCGACGCCGAGGAACGCTTCATCAGCGCCATGAGCTCGCGACCGGGAGATGTCAACGCACAGATCGGCCGAATCCACGCACAGATCGGGGCCGGGCTCTATCTCTCGGCCGCCCTCAATGTCCGCCAACTCCTCATCGGCAGCCCCGAAACCAGCGGCATGAAGTTCAGCGCCTCGCTTCTCCCCGAACAAAAGCGCCTCGACGAGGTCATCCCCGTGCTCCGCGCCGGGCTCACCAGCCTCTCCAGCGGGTCCGATAGCGGGCTGCTCCTGGCCTACCTCGGCCACCAGCTCGACCGCCCGGGCGACATCCGCGACGGGCTCGCAGCCCTCCGCGAGCACGGCGACGAGGCCGAGCAACGCCTCGCCGACCTTCTGCAGGGCGTCTGGTTGGATGCAGCAGCCCCGACCGGGGATGATTCCCCGGCCGACGACGGCTGACCCCATGCACGACCACCGCGCCCACGACATCCACCCCAACGTCCACGACGCGCTGACGCTGCGCGACTTTCTCACCGACGGCTCGCTCGCCCGTCTCTGCATCGAGCTCGGCGCCATCGCCGGCACCACCATCGAACTCCGCGACGAACGCGACCGCCTCGTCACCCCCGACACCAAAGGCTGGCACATCGGGACCGCTGGTGACGGGCTCCCCAAGAGCGACCGCGTCCGCACCGAGCCGCTGATCGTCGGCGACTCCCACATCGGCGCCATCGTCGCCGGCCCGAGCGAAACCTCACTCGACCGCCTGCTCCCGCTTATCGCCAAAACCGCGATCGAGTGGTGCCACGGCTTTCTCGAACTCCGCCACGCCGTCGACGAGCTGGGCGTCCTCATCGAACTCTCCTCGCTGCTGGTCGGGGCCGAGGACGTCTCCCGCGTTGTCGAACGCGCACTCGACTCGGTCCTCCGCGTCCTTTCGCTTGACGCCGGATCGGTCGTCCTCTTGCCCGAGGACGCCGACGGCATCATCTCCGACGACGAAGCCGACCTCCGGCTCTGCGCCTCGCGCGGGCTGACTGACGCCTGGCTGCACAACCCCGAGAGCCTCAGCCGCGGCCGCGTCTTTGACGCCCTCGCCCTCGAAGGTGAAGTCGTCGCGGTCGAAGACCTCCTGCTCGACGACCGCGTCCGCAACGATGAACAGGTCCGCACCGAGCGCGTCCGCGGGTTCATGTGCGCCGGGCTCGTCTTCCGGGGCAAGCCCATCGGCGTCATGCGCGTCTACGCCGACACCCCACGCGTCTTTTCCGAACTCGACAAACGCCTGCTCCGCTCGATCGCCCAGCAGGCCGCCGCCGCGGTGCAGCAGTCCAAGCTCATCCGCGACGGCCGCCGCGACCGCGAGATCGAACGCCAGCTCAAGCTCGCCGCCAACATCCAGCGTCGCATGTTGCCGCGCACGCTCCCCGACAACCCGCGCCACGATATCGCGGTCCACTACGAACCCAGCTTCGAGATCGGGGGCGATTTCTACGACCTCTTCGAAGTCAAGGGCAAGCTCGCGATCGCCGTCGGCGACGTGGTCGGCAAGGGTGTCCCCGCCGCGATGCTCATGTCCCTGGTCCGCACCAGCTTCCGCGCCCACGCCGAACGCGGAGCACCGCCCGACGAGGTCCTCGCGTTGGTCAACCGCGACCTCGCCCGCGACTCACTCGACAGCGAGTTTGCCACCATGTGGTTCGGCCTGCTCGACCCCGAGGACGGCTCGCTCGTCTGCGCCAGCGCCGGGCACGAACCCCCCATGATCGTCCGCGCCAAAGGAGGCTGCGACGAGCTCTCCATCGGCGGGCTCGTCGTCGGCATCGACCCCACCGCGACCTACGCCCTCCAACACGCCACACTCGAACCCGGCGATTCGCTCATCGCCTACACCGACGGCGTCACCGACGTCATGAGCTTCGAGTCCGAACGCTTCGGCAAACCACGCCTGCTCAAGCTCCTCTCGCACATCAGCGAACAGAAACACCCGCACAACGCCTACGACGTACTCGGCAATATCCTCCGCGAGCTCCGCCAGTTTGGCGGCCTCGCCGTCCGCCAGGACGACTCAACACTTGTCGTCGTGCGCAGAACCTAACGCAACTTACAGAAAGAACCTCTGAACAACCAGGGGAGCGGACTTTCCAGCCCGCCTTGGCACCATCTGAAAGCTGCCAAGGCGGGCCGTGCTGGTATTGTTCAGAGGCTCCACAAGTTTGTCGTGATTGGTAAAGCCCGCCCGGTCACTCCTCAAACCCAACCACCGCCCACACCGCAAAGTGGTCCGAAGGATACCGCCCGTCGCTGCTCGTCCGATCGATCCCCGCCTCGAGCACCTCGACCCCACGCGAGACCAGCACATGGTCGATCTTCTCCCCGTCGGTCGCCCCGAGCCGAAACCCGCTGAACGTCCCGACCTCGGCCGCATCAGGATGCACCGCGCGGAACGAATCCACCAGCCCCGGTGAGGCTGCCGGCTCGTGCCCCGGCCACGCCGCCGCGTCGCTCGCCCGCTCGACCTCACCCAGCAAATACCGCACCGCCGGGTTGCGTTCGCCAGCGTTGAAATCCCCCATCACCACCACCGGCTCGTCGGTGTGCGCGCGCGCCGCGATCCTCGCCGCGATCAGCTCGACCCCCCGCGCCCGCGACGGCTGACTCCGGTGGTCCATATGCACGTTGAACACGTACACCCCCTGCCCGGTCGCCTTTTCCACCAGCCGCGCCCAGGTGCAGACCCGCGTGATCCCATTGCCCCAGTCGGCCGACCCGACGGCTTCGGGCGTCTCGCTCAGCCAGAACGTCCCGCTCGAATCCACCGAGAACCGCGCCGTCCGCACCAGGATCGCCGCGTATTCCCCCCGGGTCGCCCCGTCCTCGCGCCCCACCCCGATCTCGACATACCCCGGCAACGCTTCGGCGATCTCGTCGAGCTGAAACCGCAGCGCCTCCTGCACCCCCACCACATCGCCGTCCAGCTCGGCGAGCAGGTCGGTCACCATCTCCCGCCGGTGCGGCCAGGCGTTCGGCCCGTCGTTGGCCGTGCCGTAGCGGATATTGAAACTCACCAGTTTCAGCGCAGACCGGGCTCCCTGCCCCGACCCGGAAGCCGATGCTGCCCCCAACCCGCGTCCGGCCCCAAAAACCACTGGCACCGAGCACACCACCATCAAGACCACGCCCAAGAGCACCTGCCGCATCGAACACCTCCCGTGGCGAGTAGCGTATTCCAAAGACCTCTCGACCACCCGCCCGAGTGTTCGCAAGCCGGGGGTTCGGTCCGGTCGATACAGAGAGACCGCCGCCTCACCTCACCCGAGGCCGCCGTCTGGAGCCGAGTTTGACCTGGGAGACCTGGTACACCCTTTCTGTCGTCGCGCTGCTGATTGGAGCGCTGGTCTCCAACCGCGTCGGGACCGACACCGCCATGATCGGGGCGCTCACCCTGCTCATGGTCGCGGGGATCATCGAGCCGGCCCAGGCCGTCGCCGGCTTTGCCAACCCCGCCGTCCTGACTATCGCGGCTCTCTTTGTGATTGCCTGTGGCCTGACCGAGACCGGGGCGACCACCACACTTGCAAAGAAACTCCTCGGCAACCCCAAGGGAGGGATCGGAGCGCGGTTCCGGCTGATGATCCCCGTCTCGATCCTGTCGGCCTTCATGAACAACACCCCCATCGTGGTGATGTATCTCCCCATCGTCAACGACTGGGCCCGCAAGCTCCGCATCAGCCCGAGCCGACTCTTCATGCCTCTCTCCTTTGCCGCGATCATGGGAGGCTCGTGTACGCTTATCGGCACCAGCACCAACCTCGCGGTCAACCAGCTCTATCTCAACCACTTCGCCGAGCACGGCCCCGCGCTGACCGAAGCGTTCGGGATCACCGTGCCCTCCACCGCCAAACAGTTCTGGTGGATCGCGGTCATCGGCCTCCCCATGACTGTCATCGGTGTGGTCTTCGTCTCGATCGCGGGCAAGTGGCTCCTCCCCCAGCGGGTCGCGCCAGATACCGGCGAGATCGAACGAAGACGCTACACCGTCGAGATGCTTGTCGAAACCGACGCTCCGATCGTCGGCAAAACGATCGAACAGGCCGGGCTCCGCCAGCTGCCCGGGCTCTACCTCTCCGAGATCGAACGCGAGGGCAATCTCCTGCGCGCGGTCGGGCCCGAGACCATTCTCAAAGCCGAAGATCGGCTCATCTTCGTCGGCGTCGTTGATTCGGTCGCCGATCTGCTCAAGATCCGCGGGCTCGTCCCCGCGACCAATCAGGTCAAAAAAGTGGATACCGATCGACACGCCCGCACACTCGTCGAGGCGGTCGTCAGCAGCTCCTCCCCGCTCGTGCGACGCAATGTCCGCGAAAGCCAGTTCCGCACCCGCTACAACGCCGCTGTCATTGCCGTCCACCGAGGCGGCGAACGGGTCCAAGGCAAAATCGGCGACATCGTCCTCCAGCCCGGCGACACCCTCCTGCTCTCGGCCCATGCCAGCTTCGTCGAAACCTACCGCAACAGCGACCACTTCTACCTCGTCTCCAGCGTCGAAGGCGCCCGCGAGGTCTTCCACGAAAGAGCCGGGCTCGCGTTGGGCATCATGGCCCTGCTGATCCTCCTGATGACCGCACCAACCGCCCGGATCTTCGGCGCGATCAACACCCGATTCGGGCTTGACCTCCCAGCCGCGGGCATCGCTCCTGTCACAGCCGCCTTCCTGTGTGCCTCCCTCATGGTCTGGACACGATGCTGCACCGGCACCCAGGCACGCCGGAGCATCAGCTGGCAGGTCCTGCTGGTGATCGGAGCCGCGATCGGGATCGGAAAAGCCATGCACGAAAGCGGGGCTGCCAATGCCATCGCCGAGGTCATCTTCTCCGCCACAGGCGATATGGGACCCCACGGGCTCCTCTTTATCTTCAGCATCCTCACCGCCATCTTCTGCCAGCTCGTCACCAACAAGGGCGCTGCCGTCCTCATGTTCCCCATCGCCATGGCTCTCGCTGGCAATGCCAACGGCGGGCAAGGAGTCAGCCCCGAACCCTTCGTCATCACACTCATCGCCACCGCTGCGGGAAACTACCTGACCCCAGTCGGGTGCGTGATCAACCTCATGGTCTACGGCCCCGGCGGCTACCGCTTCACCGACTACCTCCGCCTCGGCGTGCCCCTCACCCTGCTGGTCGCCACCCTCTGCGCCTGGATCGCCCCGATGGTCTTCCCCTTCTACCCCGGTAGCTGACCTTTCCCGGGCGTTGAACGCTCGACCCGAACACGATGCACACCTCGACCGAGACAACTACACTGCCAACAACCAGTACATGCAAGGTCCGGGTAACTTGGGGAAGGATGCGATAGCAGTGAAGATTCTTGTAACGGGTGGTTCTGGGTTCATCGGCTCCTACTTCGTCGAGCGCCTCGCCGACGAAGGGCGCGAGCTTGTCATTCTCGACCTCGTCACCCCCCCCGACTGGTACCCAAACCACACCTACATCCACGGTGATGTCCGCGACCCCGCCGCTGTCAAACGCGCCCTCGTCGGCTGCGACCGCGTCATCCACCTCGCCGCCGCACACCACGACTTCGGCATCGAGCACGACACCTACTACTCCGTCAACGAACTCGGCACCAAAGTCCTCTGCGACGCCATGGACGACATCGGCGTCCGCGACGTCACCTTCTACTCCACCGTTGCCACCTACGGCGACGCCCCCGAACCGCACCACGAAGAAGCCGAAACCAAACCAAACTCCCCCTACGGCGGCAGCAAACTCAAGGGCGAAGCCGTCCTCCGCGAATGGACCGAACAAGGCGACGGCCGCCGCGCCCTGGTCATCCGCCCCACCGTCACCTTCGGCATGCGCAACTTTGCGAACATGTACTCGCTCATCCGCCAGATCGCCAGCGGCAAGTACCTCGAGTTCGGCCCGGGCGTCAACATCAAAAGCCTCAGCTACGTCGAGAACATCGTCGACGCCACACTCTTCCTGCTCGAAAAGCCCCAGGGCGAGCTGCAACCCTTCGAGATATTCAACTACATCGACAAGCCCGACCTCACCAGCAAGCAGATCTCCCACGCGGTCTTCAAGTCGCTGGGCAAAAAGCCGCCGGGTGTGGTGCTGCCGTTGTGGGTCGGACTGGTGCTCGCGCTCCCCTTCGATATCGTCATCGCGCTCACCGGCAAGAACCTGCCCATCTCGAGCGCCCGCCTCAAGAAGTTGTTCCAGACCCAGACCAAGTTCGAAGCCGACAAACTCGCCGCCGCCGGCTACACGCCGCACGTGCCGCTGACCGAAGGCATCGACCGCATGGTCAAGTGGTACCTCGCCGAAGGCAGCAAACAAACTGCCGAGTGGCACCAGCCGCCAAAGGATGTGGTGGTTGTCGAGGAAACCAACTAACGAGCCCCGAGCACAACCTCGGTATCAAACCTCGGCACCCGCACCCTCCACCAACCCCCCCACCGTCACCCACCTAAAATCACTCAACAAACTCGCAAACCGCGCCTCGCACCGTCCAAGGTTGTTGTAGTGCCGGAAGGCGTGGCTCCGCTTGAGCCCCGTCATCCGTGGCTGTCCGGGGTCGATCTCCCACGGGTGAATATAAAACACATACGGCCCGCCCGATCGTAATATCTTCGTCACGCCCCGCTTGAAGACCGGATATGGGATCAACCGAAAGTACCCGCCCCCACCCCAAGGCACGCCGCGCGATCCGAGTTGCAGCGTCGAGACGCAAACCTCCTTGAACCCCTCACGAATCTCGACGATTGGCTCGCCCGCGTCCATGCCGCTGAGCTTGCCGTAGCGGTCGTGGGCGACCGTCGGGAACGCCGAGCTGTCGTAGGTGAAACCCTCTTCCTGGAGAATATCGATCGCCCAATCGGTGATCGAAAAGCTCGGCGCCCGATAGCCTCTGATGTGCGCACCGGTGAGGTCTTCGACCAACGCCTTGGCGCGGCGGATGTCTTCACGAAACTCGTCGTGACTGAGGTTGTAAATAAGATCGTGCCCATAGCCATGGCTGGCGATCTCGTGCCCGGCCTCGGCGATCCGCTTGACAAGCCCCGGACACTTGTCCGCCACCCATCCAAGAATAAAGCAGGTGCAGGTCACGCCCCGCGCAGCCATCAGTTCCAGCATCCGATCGGTGTTCCGCTCGACCCGCAACTCGCGCTCGTCCCACGAATCCTTCGCAACCACCGCCCGCAGATTCTCGACCTGGAACCAGTCCTCGACATCGATCGACATCGCAGCCAGAGCACCCGACGGATTGGAAGCGGTTGCTTTCACCATAACCCACACACTCTACAGCATTCGGTGCCCGCGCCTGCGAAACTCCTTGACATCCTTCGCCTTGGGGAAACTAAAGTACTTCTTCCCCGTCATATCCAACGGCGGCGCCTCGACCTCGCCCGCAGCAAACCGCTGCAACACCTCGATCATCAGCCTCGCGCTCTCCTGCTTGGTTCCCACGATCACCCGATCCAGGCTATCCCGCTCGCGCAACGAAAACTCCCGCGTCTGAATAATCCCCCCCGCGTCGAGTTTCTCAGCCATCTCGTGCACCGTCAGCGTCGCGATCGACTCGCCGTGGAGCAGCTGCCAGAAGTTGGGCATCATCCCCCGATACACCGGCAACCTGCCGCAGTGAATGTTGATACACCGCCGCTTGGCCGCACCGAGGATGCCCTTCTTGAATATCTCCGGAGCCGCGACCGAAACAATCACATCCGGCTGCAACTCATCCCGCACTCGCGCAACATATGCCTTGTCGTTGACCGACCCGGTCTCGACCATCGGCACGCCCGCCTCGCGGGCCAGCTTCCCGATGTTATATCCCCGCAACTTGACGCCCACAAACCGGAAGCACAGCCGTACAAAGTCTATCGGACCATAAAACCCGAGCATTCGCCGCGCCGTCTTCCAGATCGGCTCGTGAAAAGCCTCGCTGATGGTGATCCCGATCAGCTCGATCTCATCGCGCGGATACTCCGCAAAGAACACCTCAAAGAACTTCACCACGTAAAGCGGATCGTCTTCGGTGATAAGCAACACCCGGAGCTTTTTCGTCCCGTGGCCTGATTGCTCCGACATATTCGTCATACGTTCTGCACCTCCACCGCCGCGCCCGCCGCCAGGTCGCGCTCCAGCTGCGCCCGCAGGATGTCACGCTCTTTGGGCGTCCGGCTCGGGTCGGCCAGCCGCAACACATCGGCGTACTTGGCCGCACAGATCTCCCGGGTGTACCCGTGCTCGAAGGTCGAACGCGCGTTCGTGCCAAGCCGCGCAGCCAGCGCCGGGTTGTGGATCAACTCCCGAAGTTTCGCCGCAAGCCCCGCGGCGTCTCCCAGCTCGCACCACACGCCGCACTCGTTCCGCTCGACAATCTCCCGAAGCTCCGACCTCGACTCGCTCAAACCCACGATCGGCTTCCCCACCGCCAGCGATGTATACAGCTTGCTCGGGAAACTAATACCCTCGATGCCCTTGGCGATCGTCACCAATGACGCGTCACAGGCATTCAACGATTCATTCAGTCTCTCGAACGGCTGATAGGGCAGTGTGATCGTGTTGGTCAAGCCGCGGCGCTCGATCTCTTCCTCGATCCATTTCTTCTTGCCACCACCACCAACCAGCACCAGTTTGAACGGCTCGTCACGCAACAGCTCCGCAGCCGCGAGCACAGTCTCGAACTCATAATACAGCCCCATATTCCCCGAATACAGCAACACGAAATCGTCCAGGAATCCCTGCTCGTGGGCAACCGCCGACTCACCCTTCTTCATCGGAAACAAGTCCTCGCCGTCGGCCCAGTTGGGAATAACGTGGATGTGGCCCTCGGGCACCTCATACGTCTCGTGCACCAGTCTCTTGGCAGCCTTGCACAGCACGATCGTCTCACGGCTCCGGTTGTACTTCCGCCGATTGAGCCACGACCACGAACGCTCGATCAGACTCCCTTGCTTGAACGTCCCCACCCACACGCCCAGCTGCGGGTGCGCATCGTGCAGCAGTGTTACATAGTGATGCTCCCGGAACAAACGCACGAACGCGCCGATCACCCCCAGGAACGGTGGATTGGTTGTATAAAGATACACCGTGTCGCGGCGGCTCTTAAAGATCATGCTCAAGATCATCGGCACCACGAACGTAAGGTAGTTGATCACCCGCCCGGGAAGAAAGTTCTTGTCAAATCTCGCAACCTTAAACCGACGGATCTTCACCCCATCAGCAGTTTCTCGGAGCGGACAATCCTGCCAGGTGTTCGGCGGACCATACGACGGCCGCCCCGTCAGCACCTCCACCTCAAACCCAAGTTTCACCAGCTCGACCGCCAGCTCGTGCAGCAGGTGCCCGGTCGCCGCGACATCGGGGATGTAATACTGATTCAGAATCAGCACCCGCGTTCTCGGCTTGCTGTCCTTGCCGACAGACCCCCGGGACTTTGCTTCGGCGCGGCTTACCACTCCTCGCTCCTCTCGTACCCGAACTCCACCAGAAACTCACCCAGCACCCGACGGTACACCTCGGTGACCCCCGGCGTAAAGTGGTTCTTCCAGTCCCCAGCCTCCCCTTTGCGCACAAAGCTCGACCCGCTCTCCTGGCCGCGCTCCCGCCCGCCGCTCATCGCTTTGAAACTGTTCCTCGCCGCGATCGCCCGCAGCTCCTCCTCCGACGCCGGAAGCTCAAACAGCCCCGCCATTTTCTGCAAACACCCAAGGTCGTCAGCCAGCAAGTCCTCGTACCGGAACACCAGACTCCGTTCGGGGTCGCGGTTGGCGTGCCAGCTCCGCACCCACTCGACATACGCCGGCAGCGTCCGCGCCGCGAACGTCACCAGCCCCTCTTCCACCGTGCGCCCCCGGTAGTGCCCATACTCGGGGTGCCAGGGCGTGTTGCGCACATAGAAATAGTTGCTCACCGCCACGTCCCGCAGGTCACGGAACAGCACCACATACCGCACCCCCGCCCGCTGCAACACCTCGGCGTTGTGCACCGACCCATGCACGTGCATCTTCGACAACACCAGCATCCCGTCGAACCGGTCAAACATCCCCTCGGGAAGCTCGAAATCGTGACTCCCCCCCGTTGCCAGCTCGTGGGCCGCCACCTCGGGGATCAGCAACTCGTGAAACCCCGGAAAACTCGACAGCATTTTCTCGACCCACGTCGTCCCGCTCTTGGGAAGCCCAGCCACAAACAGCGACTGCTGCGGGTACCGATCGCCGTACTTGGCAAACCCCTCCCGGCACGCCTGCGCCTGCGACCGATACCGCGCACCCACCGCCAGCCGCTTGGCCAACCTCGCCCCCGCCGGCGGCAAACACCGCCGGGTCATGTTCTCGAGCGTCCTGGTCAGGCCCATCGTCTTGCCTATCCCTCCCCAAAGCCCATCGAGGGCCGGAGCATACGCCCGCCCTGTGCCGATACACACGTTGTTCTCCCATCGGCAGTTCGGCAGAACCGCCCCAATCCCAGACCGATACAGACCAGCGCAAACCACCGAAGACCGAAAGTTCCTCCCCCACACCACCCACCGAAGCACCGGACATGACCGAGAAAGCCGAACATAAACCTATCCAAAGGCCCGCCCCGCCCCCGCCCCCGCCCCCACCGGCGCGGCGATCGGTCTGGACCACCAAAGAAAAACTCGTCCGGCTCGCCTGGACCACCCTCGCCCGACCGGTCTGGCTGCTGCTGCCCTCGTCGCGCCCCGCCCTCATCCGCCTCTTCGGCGGCACCGTCGGCACCGGCTGCTCCTTCGCCGCCTCGGTCGAGGTCACCATCCCCTGGCACGTCCGCTGCGGCGACAACGTCCGCGTCGGCGAGCGGGTCATCCTCTACGGCCTCGGCCCCATCACCATCGGCGACAACACCGTCCTCGACTACAAAGCCCACTGCTGTGCCGGCACACACGACATGACCGACTCCCGCTTCCCCCTCCTCAAAACCCCCATCACCATCGGCCGCGACTGCTTCATCGGGATCGACGCCTACATCGGGCCCGGCGTCCAGCTCGGCGACGGCTGCCGGGTCCGGCCTCGGGCAAGCGTCTACAAATCCGCCCCCCCACACACCACCCTCCAAGGCAACCCCGCCAAACCAATCAACCCCAACCCCGTGGGACCGGCTTCCAGCCGGTGTGCAGAACCCCAAGCACAAGCAAAGAACCCCCACACCGAAAACCCCGCCCACCCATGACCCCTTCCCCTTTCAAACAAACCCTCTGGCGCACCCTCGGCTCGCGCGTCTTCGCCCTCTCCCCCCATACCGCACACAAGTTCCGCCGCCGCCTTCTTCGCTTCTTCGGCGCCTCCCTCACCGGCAACGTCAAAGTCCGCCGCAGCGTCCGCATCGACCGCCCCTGGCATCTCACCGCCGGGCACCTGACCATCTTCGGCGATGCCGCAGCACTCCGCCTCTGCGCGCCCATCACCATCGGCGAGCGTTGCGTCATCAGCCAGCACGCGATCCTCGCCACCGAGATGCTCGACCCCGACACCCGCGAGCCGACCAGCGCCCCGATCACGATCGAGGACGACTGCTGGATCGCTGCCGATGCCCTCGTCCTGCCCGGCACAACCGTCCACGCGGGCACCGTCGTCGGCGCCCGCGCCCTGGTCACCACCGACCTCCCCGGCTGGACCGTCGCGGTCGGTGAACCAGCCCGCGCCATCAAACCACGCACTTTCGCCAACGCCCGATGAGCGCGCAACCACCCATCCTGATCCACCTGCACATCCCCAAAAACGCGGGCACCACCCTCAGCCGCATGCTCAAGCTCCGCACCCTCCTGCACCCCCCGACCAACATCCTCCACCGCGCAGCCGTCCTCGGCCAGTACCAGCACCCCACCGAGACCCGCCTGCCCGCGATCGCGGCGATGGCCGAACGCGACCAACGCCGTATGCGCTTCTACGAAGAGCACTGCGGCTACGGCGTGCACGAGCACCTGCCCCGCGCCTGCACCTACCTCACCATGCTCCGCGACCCCATCGACCGCACCCTCTCGGTCTACGACTTTCTCCGCCAGGAAGGACGCATCGCAACCGACCAGCCGCTCGAAGCGTTTCTCGACAAACCCACCATCCGCCGGGTCTGGTGGATCGACAACGCCCAGGTCCGCTACCTCGCCGGCGAGCAAGGCAACATCATCGACGCCCCGGTCGGCGCGTGCCCGCCAGCCCTCCTCGACACCGCCAAACGCCGCCTCGAACACGACATCACCTGGTTCGGCCTGCTCGAACGGTTCGACGAATCGCTCTTCCTGCTCTGCCGCACACTCGGCTGGCCGCACGCGGTCGCGGTCCGGTCCAACGTCACCAAAGAGCGCTCGAGCACGAGATCGACCGTTGCCCCCGAGCTGCTCGAACGCATTGCCTCGATGAACGCGCTCGACCTCGAGCTCGACACCTTCGCCCGCGACCTCTTCCAGCAGCGCCTCGACGCGATCCCCGATGTCGAAGCAAAGCTCGAAACCCTGCGCGCCCAAAGCGCCAAGCGCCAGCGCTGGATCGCACCAGTGCAAAGACTTGCGTTCACCCTGCGCGATCGCATCGCACCCCGCAAACCCGCACGCCCGGGATAAGAGTACAAACCATTCCTACGCCCGGGATGAGAGTACGAACCATTCCTACGCCCGGGATGAGAGTACGAAGTACTCGAATCCCGGGATGCGGTTGTGCAAATCCCGAGATTCAGTCCGACTCCCCGCGCTCCTGCTCTTGCAGCTCGCGGACCTTGAACGTGATCATGCTCTCGTAGATCGCCTGCAGCCTCGCGTAGTCCATCCCCGCACGCCCGTCCAGAAACGCACGCCTCCAGAAGACGTAATACGCCCACTTGATCTGGGGTCGAAAGGGCAACCTGAAGAAAATGTCCTTGAGCGTCGCCCGCCGATCGGTCGGGTCGCGCGAGAGCACCCCCCGCAACGGCCTGCGCTTCCCCCCCAGCACCTTGAGCAACTCCTGCGCCTCGAACGTCGAGTAACTGTTGTGCCGCTCGAACCAGTGCCCGAGCCCCTTGGAGAACGGGTAGTGGATGATGTGCCCGCGCAGCTCGCCGGTCGGGCCGTCGACGTGCGCCACCGGGTTCACCAGCCGCTCGTAGCGGATTTTCTCCGGCCGGAACAACCGCACGAACCACGTCGGGTACAGCTGGGCGTGCCGAAGCCACGTGCCCTGGAAAAAATCCTTCCGCCGCATCCGGAACGCCGACTCGGGGCTTTGGGGATCGGCCGCCCCCATGATCTCGGCTGCAAAGTCCGCCTCGATCCGCTCGTCAGCATCAACATAGAGCACCCACGGATGCTTGAAGTTGATATTCCCCACCGCCCAGTTCTGGTGGCTCGACCAGTTGTCGAACGGCCGCTCGACCACCCGCGTATTGCCAAAGCCCCGGGCGATCTCGGCTGTCTGGTCGTCGGAAATGCTGTCGAGCACGACAACATCGTCCGAGAACCCCAGGCACCCCAGGCACTCGCCGATGTTACGCTCCTCGTTCTTGGTCAGAACCAGCACCGACACAGGATGTTCAAGAGCTTCAGCCACAGCGGACCGATTCTACTCGTCTCCGCACACCACGCAACGGAACCCCCACACACCACACCACACCCATGACCAGCCTCCCTCCTCAAACCACCCCGACCCCCACCCCGACCCCGGCCGACGACCACGCCCTCGACGCGGGGTTCGCCCGAGCCAAGGTCAGCCCGTGGACCACCAGGGAGAAGATCGGCCGGGCGCTGTGGATGCTCCTGCGTCTCCCCCTGTTTCGGTGCAGTTGGCACAACTGGTACGCCTGGCGAAGGCTCGTCCTCCGCGCCTTTGGCGCAAAAATTGCCCCCGACTGCACCATCCGCCCCACCGTCCACATCGAGATCCCCTGGCTCCTCGAAATGGGCCGCGGCGCGACCCTCGGCGACCACGCGGTCGTCTACAACCTCGGCATGGTCCGCATCGGCACCCGCACCACCCTCAGCCAGTTTGCCCACCTCTGTGCGGGAAGCCACGACATGACCCGCGCCGACCTGCCTCTGCTCCGCCCGCCCATCACCATCGGCGACGACTGCTGGATCGCCGCCGACGCCTTTGTCGGCCCGGGGGTCACCGTCGCCGATGGCACCGTCCTCGGGGCCCGGTCGAGCCTGTTCACCGACACCGAACCGTGGAGCGTCTATCTCGGAAGCCCCGCCAAACGGGCACGCAACCGCGAGAAGCCGGCACCGGCGACTCTCTAGCCCGCGACTCCACAGAACAAAACTCCCCGTGTCCCGCACCCTCAAAACCGCCGATACGATCCCTCGCCATCCCCTTTCCATGCCCCGCGGAGACCCCAGCACGTGCCACCCGATCAGCCCACACCCCCGATCCTCCTGCTCGGCAACGTCCGCAGCGGGACGTCCATGGTCCAGGGCTTTTTCGAGCAGTGTCCCGGCGTGGTCTCCTGGTTCGAGCCCCGCACCGTCTGGATGTACGCCGATCCGGGCCGCCGCCACGACCGCTTCACCGCCGAGGACGCCACGCCCAGGGTCAAAGCCTACATCCGCAAGCGCTTCGCCAAACAGCAGCAGGTTCTGGGCGGCCGGATCATGGAAAAGACCCCGTCCAACGTCATGCGCCTGCCCTACGTCCACGCGATTTTCCCCGAGTGCAAACTGATCTACATCGTCCGCGACCCGCTCGCCCAGGTCTCCAGCAGCGAGTTCCGCGCGCGCAACGCGATCAACCCCCGCCACGCCCGCCGCCGCATGCTCGAAACCCCCAAGAGTCAGCTCCACCATTACGTCTGGCGTGCGCTGGTCGATCACTTCCGCAAAAAGATCCTCCGCCGCAAACACGTCAGCGTCTGGGGCGTGCGCTACGAGGGCATCTACGACGACCTCAGACGGCTGCCCCGCGAGGTGGTGCTCGCCAAACAGTGGGCCGCGTGCTCGAAACAGATGGCCGAGGACATCGCTGCTCTTCCCGAGGGGCTGGTCTATCAGGTCCGCTACGAGGACCTGGTCGCCGACCCGGCGACGCACTTTGCCGCGATGTGCGCCCACGTCGGGATCGAACCGCCGCCCGAGGCCATCGAGCAAGTCCGCCAGACCGCCGACCCCACCCGGCAGGGCAAGTGGAAACGCATGGACCCCAAACTCATCGAGGCGATCCTGCCCCACGTCGAGACCGAGATGGCCCGGCATGGCTATGCGCCCCCGACCGACCTGCCCGACGAGGCCGAGCGCGAGAAACTCGCCGCCGCCGCGACCAGTTTCTCCGGCCCCGGGTCGACCAGAAAGGGGCCGTGATGGGCGCGCTCGACATCATCAAACCCTTCGTCCGCACCGCGAAACTGCGCGCGCTCAAACACAAAGCCGAACGCCTCGCCAAAGTCCCCGTCGCGGCCGAGCACGGCGAGAGCCCGGACCTCCCCCCACTGCCCCCCCCCGCGTTCATCGTCGCCTGCGGCCGCAGCGGCACGACCATCCTCGGCAGGCTCTTCGCCCGCCACCCCGAGGTCGCCTACCTCCGCGAGCCCTACCACTGCTGGGCCGCGATCGACCCGGCCCTCGACGTGACCAACCTCCACGTCCGCACGCCGCCACGACTCTGGTGGGACGAGAGTCAGGCCACCGACGCGATCCGCACCCGCTTCGCCCGCCTCATCCTCGGCGAACGGGCGCGGCAGGGCCGACGGGTGCTCATCGAAAAAACACCCCACAACATCTACCGCATCGGCCTGCTCGAAGCCCTGACCGCGGGCCGCGCCCATTACATCCACATCGTCCGCGACGGCGTGGACGTCACCCGGTCGATCGACCGGCTCGCGTCCAACCAGCCCTACAAAATGGCCGGGCGGTCGGACTACAACCAGTGGTGGGGCTCCAACGGCCTCAAGTGGCAACGCCTCGAAACCGAGGGCCCGGGCCTGGGGCACTTCACCGCCGAAGAGGTCGCACAGCTCAAGACCAACCAGCAGAAGGGGGCGTACGAGTGGCTCACGAGTCTGGGCGAAGCCGACCGCTGGCGGCCGGTGCTTGAGGATCGCCTGCTCGAGATCACCTACCGACAGCTCACCGCCGAGCCCCGCAAGACGCTCGTCGCGCTGGCAAAGCACGTCGGCGCATCGACACCCGACACCTGGCTCGACGAAGCGAGCGCCATGCTCAGCCCCGAACGCAAGAACAAAGGCAGCGAGCTGCTGCTGCCGCCCCGTATGGCAGAACAGTTCAATCTCTACCAGGAACACCACCGCTTCGAGAACCGCGCGACGCCGACCGAATATGGTGTCGTGTAGTCCCGTGTTCACATGCTCGCCTGTCCCCTCGCTTGCGCGAGGGGCTCCATAGAAAGGCCGTTCTCTCGAGAAGACGGATGTTCAGACGTAGAGCCCCTCGCGCAAGCGAGGGGACAACAACACCCCGACCATGAAAATCCTGCACTACAAGCCGACGATCCGACTCCAAGAGGGTGGTGTCGTGCGCGCGGTGCTTGACCTGTGCACCGAGATGGCCAACGCCGGGCACGACGTCACGCTCGCAACCCGGGACGCGACCGACGCCCCCGCGGCCTGGAAAGCGGGCGAGCCGGGCTGCCCCGCGCTGTTGCACACGCCGTCCAGAGGAAGCCCGACAAAGTCCGCCGACCTGCTGCGAGCCGTCGCCGACGCCGATGTCGTTCATCTCCACGCGGTGTGGCAGCCGGACAACCTCGCCCTCGCCCGCGCCTGCCGCCGTGCGGGCACGCCCTACGTCGTCAGCATCCATGGCATGCTCGACGACTGGACCATCGCCCAGAAACACGCCAAAAAGCGCCTCTTCCTCGCCCTCGGCGGCACCCGCTTTCTCGCGCGGGCAGCCGTCGTCCACACCACCGCCGAAGCCGAACGCACCCAGGCGACCAAGTGGATCGGCGGCGCCCCGGCCGAGGTGGTACCGCTGCTCTTTGACCTCGCCGATTTCGCCGACCTTCCCGGTGCCGGGCCGGCGGTTGCCAGATTCCCACAGCTCGACCGCGACGTGCCCCGGCTGCTCTTTCTGAGTCGTATCCACGAGAAAAAAGGCGTCGACCGCCTGCTCGGCGCCGCAGCCATCCTGCGCGATCGTGGCATCGCGTTTCAACTCCTGATCGCAGGCACCGGGGACGAGCCCTACGTCAGCCGCGTCCGGGCATTGCGCGACCAGCTCGGCTTACAAAACCACGCCGAGTTTCTCGGCTTTGTCAGCGGCATCGAAAAAGTCTCGCTCTATCAAGCGTCCACACTCTTCGTCCTGCCCACGAGCCAGGAAAACTTCGGCTTTGTCTACTTCGAGGCCCTCGCCTCGGGGTGCCCGGTCGTGACGACAAAGGGCACCGACACCTGGCCGGAGATCGAACAGAGCGGCGGCGGCGTCATCGCTCGCGGCGAGCCCGAGCCCTTCGCCGACGCGATCGCCCGCTTGCTGGCTGAGGGAGACACCGCGATTGCCGAACGCGCCCGCTGCGCCCGCGAATGGACGCTCGACGCCTTCCAACCCGCCCGCATCGTCGCGGCCTACGAAGCCCTCTACGCCAAAGCGGCCGGAAAGGAACGCCCATGAGCCCGCCTCCACCCACCCCACCCACCCCACCCACACGCCTGCACCCACTCACCCCCTGGCTGCGGCGGATCAGCAACCGCCTCACCCGGTGGACCGTCCTGCACCACGGCAGCGCCTTCCCGATCTACGTCATCGCTGAATACCCCAAAAGCGGCGGCACCTGGCTGGGGCGCATGGTCGCCGACACGCTCCGCCTGCCCTTCCCGCGCCACTCCAACATGCCCATCGCGATGACCTCGGTTGTTCACAACCACTGGAAATACGACCCGAAACTCAACGAGCGCACGATCTATCTCTACCGCGACGGCCGCGACGTCATGACCAGCTTCTACTTCCACCGCATGCGCTGGATCGCCAACGGGGCTGCCCACTACCGCAAACGCGCAGCCCTCTACGAGGGGCTCTTCGGCAAGGGCTACGACCCCGCCGACAGCAAGAAGCACATGGCAAGGTTCATCGAGCACGAGTTTGCCAACCCCCGGGACTGCCGGCAGAACTGGCGCGACCACCTCTCCGAGTGGTTCGGACCCGGCGACGACGCCACCGGCAGACCCGGCATCGCGTATGTCAGCTACGAGCAGCTCCGCGAGGACTGCGCAGAGCACCTCGCCCGCGTCTGCCAAAGGGTCTCGGGCAAGGCCCCCGACCCCTGGCTGGTCGAGAAGGCGGTCGAGAGCTGGTCGATGCAGCGCGCCACCGGCCGCAAGCCGGGGCAGGAGAGCCGGGGGGAACTCGTCCGCAAGGGGGTCGTCGGCGACTGGGTCAACCACTTCAGCAAAGAAGCAGCCGAGCTTTTTGACCAGCTGGCCGGGGATGTCCTGGTCCGGCTGGGGTTTGAGGCAGACCGAAACTGGGTGGACCGCCACGAACTCTGACCCGAACCCCGATCCCGCATCAAGCCCGCCCGCCCCTTCGCCGATAACACCCACGAACCCCGCTCGCCCGGGCCCGTAGTATCCCGCTCTCCCGAACCACAATCCCTTTCCTCCCTGACAGACACAGACCCCAGAACCGCATGGCAACCCTCGTTGGAATCTATCTCACGCTCTTGGCGTTCTCGCTGGTCGGGCTGATGTACGTCCAGGCCCGCGCCGGCAAGGTCGACCTGCTCTGCACCCGCAACTTCTTCATCCTCGGGTTCATCATCTTTCAGCTCACCGGCGGGGCTGCGAGCCTCTTCTTCGACGAGTACGGCTACTTCCGCATCCAGAACTTCACACTCACCCCCGTGATCTACGCGATCATGTCCACCATCTTCACGGTGCTCCTCCTGCTCTTCTACAGCAAGGGCTGGATCACCGCCAAACTCGCCCAGAGGTTCCGCCTCCAGCCCGTCGCAGCCGGGGCGGGCAGCCTGCTCACACTCGCGTGGGTCTTCATCGGCGTCGGCATCGCCTTCCGGTTCGGGTTTGTCTACATCCCCATCATCGGCGGCGGGTTCGACATGCTCGGCAACGGCATGCTCGCCGCGGCTGCGGGCATGGCGACCTGGGCGGCCGTCAGCCGACTCTCCAACCCCTTCGTCCTGCTCCTCACCCTCGCGGTGATCGGCGTGGCCGGCATCGTGACCATCGCCGGCGACTTCGGCCGCCGCGACCTCCTCGGCGTCATCGGGTGCATCGGGTGGGCCGCGTTCCACGGCTACTGGAAGCACCTCGGGTTCAAGGCCGCGTGGTGGCGCCTCGTCGTCGTTGGCTCGGCGGGGTTCCTCTTCCTCGCCGCGTTCACCGCGGCCCGCGAGGGCAACTTCCGCGACAAATCCGCAACCGACATCCTCGCGTCACTCCAGGGCGCCGACGTCGGCTCCGGCGCGTGGGACCTCATCACCGGCCAGAACGCCGGCGCCAACAGCATGTGGGTCATCGAGCAATACCCCAAAAATCGCGACTTCGACACCCTCCACACCCTCCGCAGCGTGCTCTACTTCCCGATCCCACGAACATTCGCACCCAACAAGCCCATCGCGCTGGCCCTCTCCATGCCCGACGACGCGGGAATCCGCAACAAACCAGAGAACTGGAACATCGGCCCGGGCATCATCGGGCACATCGCCCACGACAACGGCTGGATCGCGATGATCCCCTACGCACTCCTCATCGGGCTCTACCTCCGCTTCTTTGACGAAATCGTCCGCCAGAACCCGCTCAACCCCTTCGCCATCCTGCCCATGGGTGTCGCGCTCGGCCAGTTCATCGGCATGCCGCGCGGCGAGTTCGCCCTCTTCTTTGTCCTCAGCATCGTCTACTCCTTCGGCACCTTCGCGGTCATGATGTTCTGCTACCAGGGCATGAAGATCCTCGGCTGGACCATCCGCCCCGACACCGAAGCCGAGCTCTACGACGAAAAACTCGCCGAGACCTACGGCGACGACTCCCACGCCCCCCACGACCCCCACGACCCCCACAACGCCTCCGAGCCCGCCGCCTGAATCCGCCCTTTCAAGAAACGGGATGCACGTGAACGCCGGGCTCATCCGTATCGCCAGCAACTACACCCGACTCCTCACCACCCTCGCGCTGGGGCTGATCGTCGTCCCCTTCCTCATCGGGTGGCTCGGCGACGATGCCTTTGGCATCATCTCCCTGCTCGGCGCGTCGGTCGGCGTCGCGGCACTCTTCCGCGACCTCACCCACCGCTCCATGATCCGCGAACTCGGCGCGGCCTACCACAGCGGCGACGAACAACACTTCCTCCGCACCTACAACTCCTCGTTCTTCATCTCCGCCACCGTCGCCCTTGTCACGCTGCTCTCCTTCGGCCTCCTCCTGGCGATCTTCCCGAAGCTCAACATCCCCGACCACCTCCGCGGCCCGGCGATGGGATTCCTCCTCTGGCAAGCAAGCCACGCCGTCCTCATCGTGCTGCTCTCGCCGGCGTTCAACATGTACCTCGTCCAGCACCGGTTCATCAGCTACAACTCGTGGTACATCTGCATCCGGGCCGGGAATCTCGCCGCGGCGGTCCTGCTCAGCAACCTCTTCAGCGTGCCCGGCGACCCGCCCCCCCTCGCGCTCTACGGCTTTGTCTGGGCGACGCTCGACAACCTCGTCCTCCTCGCCGCCGTCGGGATCATCATGCTCCGCGATCGACGCCTGCTCATCCGCCCGCGCTATATGGGACGGGCTGCGCTGCGCTCGATCCTCGGCACCTTCGGCTGGAACACCGGCGTGCAGGTCGCGATGGCGCTGATCGAAAAATCCCCACCCTTCATCCTCAACGTCATGGTCGGCCCGATCGCCAACACCATCTGGGGCATCGTCTACCGCCTCACGTCCTACGTCCGCATGGCGACCGTCGGCGTGCAGTTCGGAGCCGACTCGGTCAGCGCCAAGCTCTCCTCGGGCGATGACACCGACCTCGCCGCCCGCCGCGTCCGCGGCTTTATGACCACCCAGACCCGCCTCAACGCGCTGGTCGCGCTGCCGGTCGGGCTCATCATGATCGCGCTTGCAGGCCCGCTCCTCGACGCCTGGATCGGGCACAAAGTCGAAGACCCCGCCGCGATCATGGGCCCCGCAACACTCATGGTCCGCATCCTCGCGGTCGCGATCGTCACCCGCGCGGTCTCCGAAGGATGGGTCACCGTCCTCTACGGCGCAGGCTACGTCTCGCGCTACGCCCCGGTCATTTTCGTCGGCGGCGTGCTCTCGCCGGTCCTGGGCATCGTGCTCACCATGATCCTCCCCGAAAGCCTCCGCGTGCAAGGGCCCGCCCTCGCGTTCATGCTGGTGATGTCGAGTGTCTATCTGCTCGCCCTGCCGGTGGTCGGCGCCCGCTGCATCGGCGACAGCTACTTCCGCATGCTCGCGCCCGTCCTCCGCCCGCTGCTGATCGCCGCGGTCGCGGCCCCCGCCCTCTGGATCGGCGTGTGGTTCCCAGACACCCTCGGCACCGGCTTCGTCGGCCAGGTCGTGATCCCCGCCGGGCTCTTTGGCTCGCTCTATGCCCCGCTCGCGTTCGCGATCGTCCTCACCGGGCAAGAACGCCGCCGCCTGCTCAACATCGCCCGCCGCCGCCCGCCGCAGCAGCAGCGCCCCGCGACCGAATCTGATCGCGAGACCACCAGCCCGAGCGACGACCAGGACTGACCTTACCGCCGAAGCTCGACCTCCACCGCCCGATGGTCCGAGCCCGGCACCTCGAGCGTCCGCCACGCCGCGACGCGCCACTCGTCGCTCACCCACACGTCATCAATCGCTGCCCGCAACGGCCAGGGCAACCACGCCGGGTACGTCCCATCAAGCACGAGCACCGGCTTGCTCCGCCTGACCCCCAGCCCCGAGACCAGCCGCCGGCTCCGGCCACCGGTCGGCGTTGAGTTCAGGTCCGCCAGCACGAGCAACGGCTCGCCCGGCGCTCGCTCCCGAACCGTCTCGATCGCAACCTCCAGCAACTCGTTGCCCCGCCGCCACCGCGCCGGCGTGCGCGGCGATTGCGGGTGCAGCACCAGCACCACAAACGGGCCGTCCTCGTGCAACACCCGCACCAGCCGCAGCGCCCGCCTCGGATCGCCCGCCGGCAGGTCAGCACGCACAAGCAACGGCTCGAGCGGCCACGCGCTCAGGATCAGCCGTGTGTTGGTCAGCCGCCACGGGGGCACGTCCCGGTACGGATACCGCAGCAACATCTCCGGATCAATCCGCAACCGATCCAGCACGTCGCCCGACGCCTCGGTGAGCGCCACCACCCCCGCCCCGCTCTGTCGCAGCAGCGCCAGCACCTCGTCGGGCGTCGCGCCCCCGGTCTGCGCGTTGCACTGCAACACCCCCAACGCGCCACCCCCGCGCTCCCCGAGGCCGTCATCCCGAGCCGCCCGCCCGGCCTGCATCCACCATCCGACCGCCCCAAGCTGCGCAACCGCCGCGATCGCCACCAGCAACCGGGCGCGTCGGGACCCCCAAAGCGCCACACACACCGCTGCCACGACCGGGAACACGACCGACCATGCAACAAAATTTGCAGCCAGATCACACCCCCAACACCACCCAGCCATCGGGACACCCGCCGCCCACACCAGCCCGGCTATGCTCAAGACACCCGCCAAGACCGAGCGGAAACGCCGTTTCTTTGTGCTCTTCTCTGACACCAACGGCTCCTGGAGCTGTCAAGCAATCTGCGCGGAATGATTGCACCGTCCGGCGGCACGTCCGCGCATCTCAACGTGAGCGTGCAAGAGCATACCGCGGCCCGTCAAGTCCACCCGCCGCCTTCAAGGAGCACACCGTGCAACGACGATCAACACTGCGGAGGGTTCTCTTCATGGCACGACGCACCGCAAGTATCACTCTGTCCGCCGCATTCCTGTTCGCAGCCGCGGGCTCGTTCCCGGGCTGCGCCCTGGGGCAGTCCAGCCAAGGAGGCGGCGTGGTCAGCTCCACACCCGACGTCGCCAAAGACACCGGAGGAGGAGGAGGAGAAGACGACAACAACGGCCGCAGCGACAACTCGAGCGGCACCTACTCCACCCAGTACGACGGCACCATGCTCACACTCGTCTCCGACGCCACCGGCGAGCTGCTGATCGAGCAACGCGCTCGCGACTTCGCCAAAGCCCGCGTCGACGGCGCACTCTCCCCCGAGGTTGATGTCGAGATCACCGCCCAGGGCTACACCATCCACTACTCGTTCACCAACAACACCTCGTCACCCAAACCCCTCCCCGACCTCCGTGTCGGCCCGATCTTCCTCAACGACGACGTCACCTACCAGGACACCCGCCACAGCTGCGAGGACGTCCGCACCAGCGCAGCCACGCACAAAACACCCGGGCACAACTACCCCATCAATATGTACGCCCCGATCTGGATCGTCCGCAACACCGACCACGCCGCCGGGGTCAGCCTCGAATACCCCATCATGGACTACAAGCACGACACCCGCTTCTACCTGAAGTACCACCAACGAACCGGCGGCTGGCTCGTCGACATCCGCCTCTCCACCGAGTCCGAATCGCTCGTCCATTCCGCCTCGGTCCCCGCCGGAGAGACCTGGGACTACACCGTCAACGTCCGCCTCGACGGCCGCAGCGACGAGTGGGTTCGCACACTCCTGCCCTACCGCGACTTCTTCCGCGAGACCTACGGCGGTGTGCAGTACACCCGCGAGACCAACCCCATCAACGCCGTCGGCCTCTCCCTGGGTGTGGCGCTGCGCGACGACAACCCCTACGGCTTCAGCCGCGAAGACCTCCGCCCGGACGTCAACGGCTTCGGGCCATTCATCGACTACACCCTCGACCGCACGGGCTGGCCCGAGCACATGATCATCACCCCCTCGGGCATCCTCCGCCGCAACGTCCACCTCAACTACCCCTTCCGGTTTGCCAGCCAATGGCTCGCGACCGACAACTTCCAGACCGCACTGGATCCCGACATCGGCTACCCCCGCATCGTGGACGCCGGCCGCAAGCTCGGCTTCTGGTGGGGCAGAGCCGCCCAGGTCTCCTACGCATGGGACGACGGCGTCGGCGAACAGCTCGACCCCAACTACTCCCGCCACACCACCGAAGCCTTCAAAGAGCTCGACCTGGCGATCCAGGCCGGCGCCACCACCATCGGCCTCGACACCTTCGGCTACCGCGCCATCCCGACGTGGGACGCCTCACCCTGGCTCGACGCCATGCGCCAACGCTACCCCGGCGTCAAGTTTGTCCTCGAACCCATGCCCGCCGACATCATGCACCGCCAAGCCGCCGGGTGGCTCCGCGGCTTCAACGACGGCCAGCCCGTCGACGACCTCGACGAGCTCAACTTCATCAAGGGGCCGCACATCCTCGCCGACTTCCTCCTCCCCGGGCACGAAACATGGGCCGCCTGGCGCTACAAAGGACACCGCAAGTACCTCGGTATCACCCCCACCCAGCAGATGGTCACCGAAGACGTCGAACGCTTCGCCCAGTGGGGATACCGACCCATGCTCTACACCGAGTTTGACCTCCGCACCGACGGCCGGGCCATGGAGAGCTGGACCTACACCATCCCCGTGGACCTCCAGATCCCCCCCGACGACGGCTCGAACAACGACCCGGCCGCCGACATGGGCGACGGTGACGAAGACAACCAGGGCAACAACCGCCCGAGCCGAGGCATCCGCGCCGCCAGCAACGGCGCAAGCAAGTCCGGCACGCCCTCCCGCCGAGTCTCGAGCAGGTCCGGCTCGTCGAACAAACCCAACATCGTCGGCGTCTCCGCAGCCGAAGCACACGAAGCGCTCGTCCGCGCTCGGAAACACCTCAAGCCCGTCAAGCCCCGCAAGTCCGACAGCGACAAGTAACCCCGCGACCAACCACTCACGCGCCATCACACACACGCCCGAGGCCGCAGCGCCTCGGGCGTTTCCTTTGCGCACCGATCACACGCCCATCGCCGCCCACTGCCGCGCGAGCCCCTCGACCCGATCCACCGACGGCGCATAATCAAGCTCCGCCCGGCTGCGCGCAAGGTCGGCCCACGTCCGCTCGACATCACCCGGCGGCGGCGCTTCCCGCTCGACCCTCGGCTCGGCCCCCGCCACCTCGCCGATCTGCGCGATCAACGTATCAAGCCGCACCGGCCTGTCGCTGCCCAGGTTCCAGATGCGGTACCCGAACCGTTCGATCCGGTCGTGCGCCGCCAGCACGCCCCGCACGATGTCGTCAATAAAGGTGTAGTCGCGGCTCATCGAACCGTCGCCGTACATCGTGATCGGCTTGCCCTCACGAATCAGCCGCATGAACTTTGCGATCGCAAGGTCCGGCCGCTGCCCGGGCCCGTACACCGTAAAGAACCGCAGGCACGCCGTCGGCATCCCGGTCAAATGGTGGTGCGCCGACGCGATCAGCTCGCAGCTGCGCTTGGTCGAGGCGTACGGGCTGATCGGCCGATCCACCGGATCGTCCTCCGCGAACGGCGTCTTGTCGTTGTTGCCGTACACCGAACTGCTCGACGCCAGCACCAGCCTCGCGCACCCCGCCCGCTCGGCCGCGCGCTGCACACTCGCGGTCCCCAGCACGTTCACCCGCGCATACCCGACCGGATCGGCCACGCTCGGACGCACGCCCGCGCGCGCAGCCAGATGAATGACCCCCGTCGGCCTGGCCCGCACAAACAGCTCCTCGAGCGCGCGCTCGTCGCAGATATCCACCTCGGCACACTCGAACGACGAAGACACTTCGCGCACCCGCGCCAGGTTCGCCTCTTTGATCGATCGGTCGTAGAACGGGTCGAAGTTGTCGACCCCCAGCACCCGGTCCCCGCGCGCCAGGAACGCAGCCGCGACGTGCGAGCCGATAAACCCCGCCGCACCGGTGACCACAACTTTTGCATTCTCGCTGTGCATACCGCTCTCAACCTACGCCGTCAAACCCGGCCGTGTGCATCCAACTCGGCCGCCCCAAAAATCAAGCAGGGCACCATCAGTTATGACAGTGCCCCGCTGGAGGAGAGAGAGATCGGGGTGAGTCTACTGCGTTATCGGTTCACATGTTGCCTTTTTCTTGAAACATTCAATCTACCTGAGCACCAAAGCCGCAACAACCTCGCCCGCTTTCACGCTCGCGGCACGCCGCACACACCGTTTCACCACCCGCCGCGCATGAGTGAAATCACCGCTCCGCGGCCTGCATATGCACGATATTGCATAAAGCGTGGTACAGGGTTTCCCTCGCGTCTCGGCGACAAACCTCCGAGAAACCCCGCATGTTCAGGCGTCGACCCGTCACACTCACCCGCCCGAGGGCTTGCCCTGCAAATCACGCAGCCACCGCGTAAGTGCCGCTGCCCGTTCGTCTTCTGGCAATCTCTCCAGCTTTTCGCGCAACCTCGCCGGCAACCGCTCCCACACCTGTTGGGGAATAGCACCCATCTCGACCGCCTTGAGCAGACGCCCGATCATCGCGTCGTTGGCGCGCATCGCGTCTTTGAGCTGCGCCTTCCGCCGCGCGTCCGCATCCGCCGGCGAGACTTTCTTCTTCGCGTCGGTCTGTCGCGGCCGATCCCGCTGCACGTCCGCCCGGTTTTTTTGCGTCGCCGCCTCTCGGCGCTCGATATCCCGCTGCAGCCGCCGCGCCTCGTTCTGGGCTTTGGCTTCGGCGAGGTACCGCGTGAGCGACGCCCCGAACACCTCCTGCTGGGCCGGAGTAAGCGCGTCCCACACCCGGGTCTGCAGCCCGCCGACCGAAGGCACCACGCCGCGCAGCTCGATCAGCCGACCGCGAGCATCCATCGCGCCCTCCTGCATCCCATCCTGCATCCGGTCCTGCATCCGGTCCTGCATCATCGGCGCACCACCGGACATGCTGTCCATCGGGTCATCGCCCGCAGCATCAATCCGGATGCGAAAGCCGCCGTCCTCCGACGCAGCACGCTTCGTCTTGCCGTCCCATGTCGAGGCCTGCGCATCGCGCGCTCTCGAACGCCGATCCCCGAACGCCCCGCCGGTGCGCTCGACCCGATCCAGCACCTGCACCATCCGCTCCACGTTCCGCAGCTCGCCCGCGACCCGCCCGCGCTCGGCCTGAGGCAACTCGGCGATCAGCCCGCGAATCTCGCCGCCGTGTGCCGCCACAAACGCCCGCAACTCCGCGCCGAACTTGTGTACGTCGTCAAGAATGATCGTCCGCTGCTCGGGCGTCAGCCGCAGCTCCGCCGCCGCGCCCTCGCCGTCCAGCTCGCGCAGCGCCCCAAAGAACGACGGCAACGGCACCATCTGCTCGGCCGCGAACGTCCGCGTCGCTCCGCCCGAGACATACTCGGCCCGCACGCCCGGCACCTCGCGCCGCTCGACCCGCGGCCCCGCAAGCGGTGCGTCCGCAACCTGCCCGCGCACAACACCGACCGGCCCGATCCCAAACCCGAGCACACCAACGCCCGCCAACACCCCCACGCGCCACTTCTGCCAACCAGTGTCCGTCCTGCCCATGATCTGCCTCCAGTCGTTCACCGAAGCACAACGAGCCCCGACGCCGCTCTATTGCCCGCTCCCTACCATCCTCAAACATCCCCATCGGCCGAACACCCCGGCCGCCCCAACGGAGATCCCCAGACCGTGCCAACCACCAAGGACATTATCCGCGATTCCCTCGCAACCCTCCGCACCCCCGGCCTCGACACGCCCCTGGGCGACGGGCTCGAGTGGATCGCCGAGTGCGACGGGTTTGTCAGCCTCAAGTTCCACGCGCCCGCCCTGGACACCCCCGACAGCCGCGCCAGCGCCGCCCGAGACGCCCGCGACGCCGTCGCCGCAGCCCTCGCCAGCGCCGACACCCCGCCGGTGCGCTCGCTCATTGTCGAGTTTGTCGATCACGCGGGCACGGTCCTCCAGACCGAACGCCTCGGCCCGGGCAACCCCAAGCCCACCAACGCCAAGCCACAAAACGCCCCACCGCCATCCACCAAAGCAGCGCCAGACACACGCACCCCCACAGCCCCCACAGCCCCCCCAACGCCCAACACCCAATCCCCCGGCCACCGCCCCATCGCGGGTCTCGCTGACACCGCTGGCCAACCCGCCCATACCGACCCGCTCGACTCGATCAAGCACATCATCGCGGTCGGCGCAGGCAAAGGCGGCGTCGGCAAGTCCACCATCGCCGTCAACCTCGCGGTCGGGCTCGCCCGCCAGGGACACGCCGTCGGCCTGCTCGACGGCGACATCTACGGCCCCTCGCTCCCCACCATGCTCGCACTCGACGCCCTCGAACAATCCGTCGTCGCCGGCAAGCTCCAACCCCACACCGTCCACGGCATCAAAGCCATCACCATCGGCAAACTCGTCGAACCCGACAAGCCGCTCATCTGGCGCGGCCCCATGGCCCACGGCGCCTTCAAACAACTCGTCGAACAAGCCTCCTGGGGCGAACTCGACTACCTCATCATCGACCTGCCGCCGGGCACCGGCGACGTCTGCCTCACCATGGCCCAAACGCTCAAACTCACCGGCGCGGTCCTCGTCTGCACGCCGCAGAGAGTTGCCCAGGACGACGCGATCCGGGCCGCCCGCATGTTCCAGCAACTCAAGATCGACATCCTCGGCGTGGTCGAAAATATGAGCTACTTCATCGGCGACGACCGCAAGGAGTACGACATCTTCGGCCGCGGCGGCGCCGAGATCATGGCCCAACGCATGGGGCTCCCCTTCCTGGGCGCACTCCCCATCAACATCCCCCTCCGCGCCAACTCCGACTCGGGCAACCCCACCGCCAACTTCGACCCCGCAACCGCCGGCGGCGAAGCCCTGCCCCAAGCCCTCCAATCACTCGTCACCACACTCGAAGGACAGGTCGCGCTGGCCTCACTCCGGCAGGGCAAAGCCAAGCCGACGCTCTCGATCAGGTAGAGCGTCTCGCTTTGGTATGTTTGCCCGGATTGCTCGGTCGTTATTGTCCCCTCGCTTGCGCGAGGGGCTCCATTACTCTGCAAAGTGTGTGCTTCGTAGAGCCCCTCGCGCAAGCGAGGGGGCAACCATACATGTTCACATATTACAATGCACGCCGTGACAACTTATGTTCTATCGACGAGCACCACCCGGTCCAGCCGCAACACCTCCCCTACGCTCCACGCCTGGAACGGGCACCCCCGGGGCGTCCACGGCTCATCCCCATCGGCGATCTCGGCGATGTGCCCCAGCCCGTGCGCCGCGACACTCTCAACCAACGGCCGCACAAACCGCTCCCGCGCCTCACGCTTTGCCGACGCCTTCCCCCCGCGCACCCGCACCCACGCCTCGACGAACGGCCCGATCAACCAAGGCCAAGCCGTCCCGTTGTGGTACGCCCCGTCGCGCTCCAGCGGCCCGCCGCCATAGGTCCCGATATACCCCGGCTCGCCCGGCCCGAGCGTCCGCATCCCCATCGGCGTCAGCAACTCGCGCTCGCACACGTCCACGATCGCACGCGCACGCTTGCCCGAAACCACCGCGTGCGTCAGCCCGCCGACCGCGAACAACTGGTTCGGGCGCAGGCGGTCGTCCATCTCGCCCGAGGCGTGCCCGACATCAACAACATCAAAGAGGCACCCCTTGTCCTTGTTCCAGAACCGCGCAGCAAACGAAGCCTCGGCCCGTGCCGCCAGCTGCGCCAGGCGCGGCTCGTCGGCTGCGGCGAGCTTGAGCCCGTTGATCCACAGCGCCTGAATCTCGACCGGCTTGCCCACCCGGGGCGTCATCGCCTTGCCGTCCACCCGCGCGTCCATCCACGTCAGGCTCGAATCCCCCTCGCCGCACGCGAGCAAGCCGTCAGCATCCATCCCAATGCCCAGCGCCGTGCCCGCGGCATACGCCTCCAGCGCGCGCACGCACGTCCGCCGGATCAGCTTCGCATCGCCCGACGAAAGCGCAAAACCCGCTGCGCCGACAGCCGATTGTGCCCTCGCATCCGCCGCCATCGCCAGGAAATCGTGCGCCGCCTGCACATACCAGAGTGCCGCATCCACCGAATGAAACTCCGGCTCTTCGCCCGCGTCGGGGAAGCGGTTGGGCAGCAACCCGCCCACCTGCGCCCGCGACCACTCGATGAGAATCTGCCGCGCCGTCTCGAGTCGCCCCGTCGCCAGACACAGGCCGCGCATCGCGATAAACGTGTCCCGCCCCCAGTCGGTAAACCACGGATACCCCGCGATGATCGAGGACGCCAACCCGCGCTGCACGACATACGCATCGGCCGCGCGGGCAAGCCCAGCGGTCGACCAGTGTGCCGACTCTGCCTCGGTGCTGCGTGCCTTGCGTGCTTTGCGTGTTGCGCGCCCACCGCCCGGCAACGCCCCCGGCAGCGCCCCCGGCAGCGCCGCACGCCGCGCCGCTTCCCGCTCGCGCAGCACCGCGACCACCTCGAGCGCCCCGCCCTCGGGCAGCGCCCGGTCCGGCGGCGTGTCGGTCGAAAAAATCAACACGGCCTCCGGTTCACCGCGCTGCATCACAAACCGGAACTCACCCGGCGACGCACAATCCTCGTTGGCATCGAGCCCCCGCTCGCGCTCCCGGCTATAAAGAAACGACCGGAACCAGTCCGGGTTCGGCTCGTACGTCCCGCTGAACATCGCCCGCACCCGAGGCGTGCCCCAGTACGGCCGCCACGTCACCCGCCCCTCGCCGACCTCAGCAAGAAACGAGAACGAGCCGTTCTCGGCGTGCAAATGGTGATAGCCCCGCACCGTCAGCAACGGCCGCGCCCGCAACGCAACCTCGCGCCCCTCGGTCATCACTCGCCACGTCACGACACACGCCGCCCGCCCACGGGGCACGAACACCTCACAGCAAATCCGCGTCCGGTCGTCCAGCTTGTACACCCACGTCGGCCAAGGATCAGGCGTGAAGCTCTCGATCCACTTGAACCCGGTCGGATGGATCACGCCCGGCTCGTAGCTGTGCGCGCAGAGCGGGTACTCCTCGCCCCCCGACTCGGCCCACACCTCGAGCCCGTTGACCAGCACAAACCGATCGGTCGGCGGCGTGCGCGCAGCCAGCAGCAGCGCGTGGTACCGCCGTGTGCGCACCCCCGAAACCGTGCCCGAGGCAAAGCCTCCGAGCCCGTCGGGTTCCAACCACTCCGCCTCGCCACCGAATACTCGTTCCATGCGGGCGTAGCGTAGTCGCTCCGACCCGTCTGCCGCAGCCCATCGAGTCATGCTGCGCTAATACGTCCCCACCTTCGCCCGCGCCAATGCCAGGTCGTGCGCGGCGTGATACGGACGCCCGAGCTTGCTCCACTCAAAGCTCCAGCTCCTTCGCTCGACCTCGTTCCGCACCGCGATGCGGCCGCGGCGGTCGAGCAGGCAGAACTCCCACATCCTGCGCGCCAGAATCTCCGACGATTCCTCGTCGCTGCGCCCACGCCGGGGGATGATGTACATCCCCCACCTGTCGTGGTCGGGGAAGTTCTCCGCGACATACCGCCCGAACCCGGCCAGGTCGCTGGTGATCGCCGGCACGCCCAGCGCCACGCACTCCAGCGGCGTGTAGCCCCAGGGCTCGTAGGCGCTCGGGAACAAACCCAGGTGGCAGCCGCGCACGAACTGCTCGTACTCGATGCCCCACAGCGGGTTGGTCGTCGAGATAAAGTCCGGGTGGTAGACGATCTTGACCCGATCCTCCGGCCCATTGACCAGCCCGAGGCGGCGGATCGTCCGGATCACCTCGTCGCTGTCCTCGTCCTCGAGCGTGTGCGTGACCACCGGGGGCAGGCGGCCGGTCTGGAGGGCCGCCTGGGTGCGGCGGAGTCGCAGCCGCCAGTAGTCCTTGACCAGATCATCGAGCACCACCCGCTCGCCCGACGCGGTCTTGCGGAACAGATCCTCGCGCACGCTCTCGGTGATCTGTCGGCACACCTCGTGCAGCTCAGCCAGCACACCCCGCCCTTCGAGCGCCTCGGGGCGCAGGTGCCGGTGCGGCCGCCGGGTCACGATGAAGAGCACAACCGTCCGGTCCGACTCCTCCCGCCGCAGCCTTTCGTTGAGACGGGCGCACCCTTCCAGACAGATATCAAACCCCTTGTTTCGAGGCTCGAACCGGCCGCTGGTAAACATGTACGTCGTCTTCTCAAGATCGAACGAATAGCTCGGGAAGAAGTGCCCCATGACGAACTCGTGGATCTTCTCCTTGAACTGCGCGTGCAGCGTCTGAAACTCGTGCCCCACGTTGTAGTGCTCGATGTTCAGGCCGTTGGGCAGGATCAGGTCCGGCTTGCGGCCCAGGAGCACCGCGCACTCCTCAGCCGTGATCGGCGAGATCGTCGTAAAGACGTGCGCCCCGTGGGCCGCGGCCCGTTCGTAATGATGCTGGGCAAGAATCCCGAACCGCGTGGCCTCGGCTTCGTGGTCGATCTTCGGCAACCGTCCGTAAAAATCACCCTCACTCGACGCGATGTACCGGCCCGTAATCGTCGCGTGGGTGGTAAAGACCACCGCCGCCCCGACCTGCTCGCGGCGGATCAGCGGGATCGCCAAGCCGCTCATCCACTCGTGAAAGTGCGCCAGCACCCGCCGATGCGTGCCCCGGCTCTCCCACACCGGGCAGAGGTGAACAAACAGCCGCCGCAGCGCCTCGGCAAACCCGACCACGCTGTCAACCAGCGGGTCGTCGCCGGGTGATTCGATCCCGTGGTCTTTCCAGATGCCGAACTTGATCTCGTCGATTTTCGCGGCTGAGAAGCTGTGCTCGAGCAGCAGCGCCCGCGGCCTCCCCTGCACGAGCCACCGTCCGGTGTGCGCTTTGATGCCGTCGGCAGCCAGCGCCTCGCACACCTGGGCAAGCCAGCCCGTCGGCCGCCGGGTGTCGAGCTCCAGATCGCTCCGCTGGCCCATGTACGGCCCGACCATGATGTACCGGTTCTGCCACCGCTCGACCATCGTGGGCGCTTTCGACCGCAACACCTGATAGATCCCGCCGACCGGGTTGCAGACCTCCCACCCGACCTCGACCAGGAGCGACCCCGCCGGGGCGCGGTGGGCATCGACCTGCGGGGCGTGGCTGACCGCGTGGGGCAGAACAGACATGGCTCGGACAAACTCCTTCCGGTGGCGGGTGCGATTCTAGGGCCCGCCGCCGCGAGTACCATGCACCGTCGAATCACACGTTCGCACCAACCATGACCACAACCCACCAGCCATCACTCTCCGACGTTGACCTTCACCTCTTCAACGAAGGCACCCACGCCCACCTCGGGCACAAGCTCGGGGCCCACCGACTCCCCGACGGCTCGGCGACCCACTTCGCGGTCTGGGCGCCCTCCGCACAATCGGTCCACCTCGTCGGCGATTTCAACCACTGGGACATCAACGCCACCGCCATGAAGCCCCTCGGCTCATCCGGCATCTGGGAGTGCGCGGTCGAAGGGGTCGAACAGGGCGCAGCCTACAAATACGCGATCCGCTCCACCGTCACCGGCCACGAGGCGATCAAAGCCGACCCCGTCGCGATCCACGCCGAGACGCCCTCCAAATCCGCGTCCAAAGTCTGGACCCCAACCCACCAGTGGCAAGACCACGACTGGCTCGCCAGCCGCCGGCGCGACGACTGGCACCGCCGACCCATGAGCACCTACGAGGTCCACCTCGGCTCGTGGCGACGCAACCCAGAAGACGGCGACCGCCCGCTCAGCTATCGAGAGGCCGCCGAGCAACTCGCCGAATACGTCAACTGGCTCGGCTTCACCCACGTCGAGCTCATGCCCGTCATGGAGCACCCCTTCGACGGCTCGTGGGGCTACCAGTCCACCGGCTACTTCGCGCCCACCTCCCGCTTCGGCTCGCCCGACGACTTCATGGCCTTCGTCGATACCCTCCACCAGGCGGGCATCGGCGTCCTCCTCGACTGGGTCCCCTCCCACTTCGCAACCGACGGCCACGGGCTCAGCCTCTTCGACGGCACCCACCTCTACGAGCACGCCGACCGACGCCAGGGCTTCCACCCCGACTGGGGTTCCTTCATCTTCAACTACGGCCGCAACGAGGTCCGCTCCTTCCTCCTCTCCAGCGCCAACCACTGGATCGACACCTTCCACGCCGACGGCATCCGCGTCGACGCCGTCGCAAGCATGCTCTATCTCGACTACTCACGCAAAGACGGCGAGTGGATCCCCAACCGATTCGGAGGCAAGGAAAACCTCGAAGCCATCGACTTCCTCAAACAACTCAACACCATCCTCTATAGCGAACACCCCGGCGTCATCACCGTCGCCGAAGAATCCACCTCGTTCGCCGGCGTCTCCAAACCCGTCCACGACGGCGGGCTCGGCTTCGGGTTCAAGTGGGACATGGGCTGGATGAACGACACCCTCCGCTACTTCCGCCGCGAGCCCGCCCACCGCAAGTGGCACCACGACGAGCTCACCTTCCGCGCCCTCTACGCCTTCAGCGAAAACTTCGTCCTGCCGCTGAGCCACGACGAGGTCGTCCACGGCAAGGGCTCACTCCTCGACCAGATGCCCGGCGACGACTGGCAGAAGTTCGCCAACCTCCGCCTGCTGCTGGCCTACCAGTGGTGCTGCCCCGGCAAAAAACTCCTCTTCATGGGCGGCGAGTTTGCCCAGCGCGACGAATGGAACGCCAACCAGAGCCTCGACTGGCACCTCACCGCCTACGCCCCGCACTCGGGCGTGCAGGAACTCGTCCGCGCCCTCAACCGCCTCCACCGAGAACACGCCGCGATGCACCAGCTCGACTGCGACCCCCGCGGCTTCGAGTGGCTCCACTGCGACGACGCCGACAACTCGGTCCTCGCATTCTTCCGACACGCCGACGACGGCTCGCCGCCCGCACTCTGCCTCTTCAACTTCACCCCGGTCCCCCGCGACAACTACCGCGTCGGCGTCACCAGCGGCACCCGCTGGGCCAAGATCCTCGATACCGACACCGACGACTTCGGCGGCTCGGACTACGCCGACCAGGACTCGGCCCACACCGAACCCATCCCCATGCACGGCCGCGCCCGCTCCATCGCCGTCACGCTCCCGCCACTGGGGGCGGTGGTCTACAGCCCCGTCGAATAAACGCCGCTCATCTATATCCATGCCGTTTCCGGCTCCCTCTCCCGCGCCCCGCGGGAGAGGGCTGGGGTGAGGGCTCCGTTCTCTTCCTCCTCTTCCCTCTTATTCCTGTTCTTCACGCAACCACCACGCCGACCCGGACCTCCCGGGTCGGCGTTGTTGTTGCGCCCGACCGAGGTTCCCACCCCGCCGAACCGCACGCCATCCGTGCGCCCGACCCCGCTACCCTTGCGTCATGCCCGACCCTCAGCCCTCCAAAGCCCGCAAGATCAAGCCCCCCCGAGGCACCCGAGACCTCTACGCCGCCGAAGCCGCTCGCCGCCGATGGCTCATGGAACGCTGGCGCGAGGTCTCCATCCGCCACGGCTTCGAAGAAGTCGACGGCCCCACCTACGAACACGCCGACCTCTACGCGGTCAAAAGCGGCGACGGCATCCTCGGCGAACTCTTCCAGGCCTTCAGCGGCAAAAGCCCCGAAGAGGTCGAACAGGTCAAACGCGACGGCCGCGCCCCCTACGCCCTCCGCCCCGAGTTCACCCCCACCCTCGCCCGAATGTACGCCGCCAAAGCAAACACACTGCCCAAACCCTGC
>JAUZRR010000023.1 GCA_030950285.1 Planctomycetota bacterium
GACCGAGTAGACGGTGCCGTTGGCGGTGGTGCCGTTCCATGTAAGTTTGATGCCGCCGGAGTTGAGGAGCAAGGCCTGCAAGCTGGTCGCGGGCGTCGGCGCGGCCAGCGGGCTGGCGTCGTTATACGGCGAGAGGTTGGCCGCGGTATTTCCTGAACCGGGGTTACCCGTGTCCGGATGTCTGCCCGTACCGTGACGGCCTGTGCTGCCCGCGGTCGGGTTGGTGAGCCACGGACAACCCGCAGCGTGCGGAGAAGATTTCGGAGTTTCTTGCGGCGTACTTGAGAGATTGCAAGAAACAGTGACAATATCCCTGTGTTTTCGCTGAACTCCGCCTCGATCTGTCGTACGGCGGGGGGCATGAAAGGCAAAGCCAGTGCGTGCTTCAAGTGATATGTTTTTCAAGAATCGTTCTACCCGCCGGCGTTCATGATCGCCGTTTCCGCAGCGGGGGCATCCACCTGAAAGGTCGTGATCTGTCCCGCAGTGACGGTGAGTTTCGGCACGCCTGCCGCATCGAGGTCAACTACCCCGTCACGGACGAGCTGGATGAGCCGTGTACTGACGGGGTCGGGTCCAACTGGCCCGGGTGACACATAATAAGTGCCAGCGGGAATCGATAGATCGTCTTCTCCAACTCGCGCAAGTACGTTCGCTCTACCACTCTCGTCGATCTTGAGCGACAGAGCCCACGATCCATTTTCAGGAATAAGGCTTACATACCTCGCAGCAGATCGCCCTCGTCGATCAAGATCTTCGTAGTTTAGTACATCCAAATCCAAACGCGCATCGGACTCAAGAGGAAGGAGCACTATATCTCCAACATCTACATCCTGCAGTGTTTCAGTGTCGCTCAGTTCCAGGAACAGGAGTTGACCACCCCCCATCGCCAAGGTCAGCCTTGCAAACCCGCCGCGTCGTACTCCTCCGACTATGAAGTGTCCCGTGCTTTTGTCGCTCGGACTCCATTTGAGTGCTCCCAGATTGGCCACAGCTGTCCGGATTGGGCCTCCCTCCGCTATCACTCTTCCATTTATTCGAATGGCATCAGAACCCGTGATGGCAAGATTATACTGCGCCACGCCGTCAAGCAGAGGTATCTCGTATCGATGGATGAAGTATGTGTCGTCCAGAACCTCAACGCGTCGCACCTCAAGTGCCCTGTATTCATCACGACTCATCGTCTCTATCATCGGCGGTCCGATTGCCACTGCAAGTGTCTGCCACTCGGTCGGCTCTGTGAGTGACAGTGAGACAACACCCATAGCGTTCGTAATCCCCGCAACAACTTCCTCTGCATCGCCAAATGCAGTGAGTACCAAACCGTCAACGGGTGTGCCCGTTTCATCTGTGACAGCTATTGTTACCGAGATGATTCCGGGCTGCGTGATTGTGATCTCGCCAACATATCCGGCAGTGCATAGCGCCAGGAACATAAGCAGTAATGACCACCAATGCAGTAACGTGTTCATTTGTCTAAGCCCTCCAGATGCCAAGCTTCAGCCGGAAAGCCGAGAATCTCTTGGATCTTTTGCATGATACTTGCGCTAGATGGTTCAGCATTCGAGTCAGTGATGTCACCTGAGTGACGTGTGTAAGAAAATACATCACCAATGCCAGCGTTGACGTGATCTGGGTCACCATTCCAGTTCTTCTGAGATTCAATAGTTACGACGCCGTCGCTATTATCACCGGTGAGCGACTGCAGGCGTTCGTCCTCAGGGTCTGCCTCGTAGAGGAAATCTAATAAATCGGCAATAATGCCTTCAAGAACTATGAACGTATCAGCACGACCAGCCAAAGGCCACCATGCGACCGACCGATGCCCCTCAGGATATTGGGCTCCGCTTCCTGTAGCGCCCACTGAGTCGGTCGCAACGCCTTCCATCAGCCTTTGTAGTACGGTGCCCTCCGCGAGGTCAAAGAGCGCTGTCGGATGCTCATCAAAACCATTTGGGTAGTTCGACATCAGTTTTGGTGCGATGAGTGCGCCTGTAGTCAGTGAGTAGGCATCATTCGTGTTCCAGTCCACGTAATCCTTGAGTGACTGCCGCATATGCCCTCCCTCTGGTTCAAATGCCTGCTCACCGGCAGTTGAAATGGCAGAGCCACGAAAAGGCGATCCGATGGAAATAAAACGGCGAATATCTCCTGCCCAGAAGTTCGCATTTCGCAAGTAGAACCACTGCCCATCAGCATTACTGTTATCGCGAACTGAATTATAATCATCCCAACCCGTGGGCACCCAAGCGTCTTGCCCGAACGGTCGCATGCGGGGGCCGGCTGCTGAGATGCCTGAAATATAGAATCGTGTGATGACACCTCCCAGGCTGTGACCGACGACATCGGCCCGTGTAGCAGCATAGCGGAGCCCATGAAAGCCACGAGTTGTTGCGTGCTCCCCGAATGAGTTTCCAAACAGATCTATTGCATTCCGGTATTCGTTCAAGGCACCTTGGATAGTCAAGGGCACATGGCGATAGTTAATATCGTAGCCGCGGACATGAGTAACTGCATAATCTGCAAAATACAGGCGGGTTGGAAGTGGCAAATCGAGAGATTCATCATAGACGGCACCCCAGTAATTCTGAGCTGCACCGTATAGCCCATGGACAAGAATAATCGGCGGACGCCTCAGTTGGAACGCAGAGCGTGTGGCGAGCCACGCCTGGCCCTTGGCATAGATGGCAAAGGTGATTGCGGTCTCCTCTCCGGAGTCCATGGCGGTGGAATCTGAGAGGTAAAACTCCGGGCCGTAATCGCCCGGAATGAGATAATCATCTGGAGGTACATAGAATGCCATGCTGGATGACGTTGTTGCGCCGTCGGCGAGTGTATGCGGGATAGTGCCCGGACGAGGGAGCGGGAGCGGGGGTGGCTCAGCACCGTTGGATGTTGGCACCAGGCCGCCGAAGACGCGGATATTTGTTGGCCTACTCCATAACGCTGACTCACCTTTCTTCCAGCGGCGTATCTCAATATCTATATCATCGACCGGCGGCTCCAATCGCACAAGGCACAGAGACGTGCCGTCGGTGATTGCTCCCTGGACTCGGGCATTGGGCATGTACGCATCGTATGCGCCGTTGGCGAACGACACTGTATCACCATTCTGGGCGCTCGGGTCCCAGTGACGCATGTCGAAGACCTGGAGTTCAACGGGCAACGCCCGCACGCTGTCTGTGAGGTCTTCACCCTCAAGATCCGAGCCGGGTGGGGCGACTGCGGCCACCGAGATCGTTGCGGCTTCTGAGTCCCGGGACCACGGCGCCACAGCCTCGACATAAAGAGTGATCCGCTGAAGAGAGTCCATATCGAAATAACTTCGGGGATAGGCAACACCGGGGGCGATCCAGTCTCCGCCGTTGTTGAGGTCCGCCGGGTTCCGCTCCTCCTCCCCGTCTTTTGTCCAGATGCGCAAGTAGCCGTCCGGTGTTGGGAATGTGTAGTACTGGGCCTCCGGAGGAAGGTTCCCGTTCTGCAACTGCGGTGGTTGGAGTGTGTTGGGATCGTTCGCCGGGTATGTGAATGTCAGCGTGGTTGCGGGATTGTCAAGATCTTCAATCAGCGTGAGTTTGATCGGTACAAAGCGGATCGAGTCGTGCTCCTCATTGTTTCCGACCCCCGCGGACGCGGTGCCGATACCCCAGGTGCCGTTCTGGCCTGTGTAGCCGATACCATCTGCATAGTCCGGCACGCCATCCCCATCGGTGTCGTAGGTCGAGCAGCCGATCAGCTTGCCGTGGCCTTCATCCTCGGTCGGATCCTGGTTCTCAATCGGGACCGTAAACCCATCGTCGTTGTCGCTGTCGATGTCCAGGTCGACGGGGTCGATCACGAGATAGGCTACTTTCTTGGCCGCAGAATTACAATCGTGGCTGTCGTAGCAGTTGGGCGCGTCGTGGGTGCCGATCAATCCGTCCGGATCGACAAGCTTCCAGAATCCCTCAAAGTCCGGGTCTACCGAGACCGATGCGGCGTAGTCGAAATCGTGAAGACAGGTCTCCTGGTAATAGTGGTCATCGGTCTTTCGGTAGTACAGCCTGATCTCGTACACTTCGCCCCGAGAGTACGGATACGTGCCTGAGTCGCTGCCGTGAATGTCGCACCGAACCGACTTGTCCCCCACGACGAGTTTCCAGCTTCCTTCCCCCCCATTCGGGTTGACACTGAGGGTCACCATCGCTCTGACCTGCCCGATCGTCTTGCCCTAGCCCTCCAGGGCCTCGGCCTCCCGCAGCTTCCGGGCCACCTCGTTGGTCGTGTGATGCTTCCGTTTCATCGAGAACCTCCCGGGTACTTTGTACCCCAAAGACTCTCACTCAACCTGGAACAACTTCTCAAGAGCAGGCCAGTTGTTCAGAGATTCCCCATGGAACAGGAGGCTGACAGTTCCACCTACCTGAACTGGTTGATGCACCCGACGGCGAGTTATTCATGCTATTGAATCAGAACGGCCCTCTCGGCGGCGGGCCTTCGATCTTTTCGAGATCATCGACATGGACATATTTGACGAGGCCGTCCATGCCGTGGTCTTCCCACCCATCGGCAAGGAGTTTTCGTCGCATCGCAGCGAGTGTTTGTGAGTTCGCTTCACCGATCCTCCGCCATTCCGCCTCAGCGTGCTTGTCCTTCTTCTCGACTGCGCGCTTCAGAGCTTCCGGACCGCCAGGGATTCGTGTGGCGAGGAATATCTCGTTGTCCATCAAACGGCAGAATAGCAACGGCTCTGGACTCGTGAAATGCCAGTGTTCGGGGGTAACCCGCATGCCCCAATAGTGAAGCTCGGGGTAGAAAGTGATGTCACTCATCGTTGACATATACCGATGGTACTTTATGTTGACGCTATAACCGGATTGACCCTGCGTGCCAACAGATCGCACCTCCTTGATAAACCCTAACGATTGTACTTCCGGCCAGTTACCTGCCACCAAGGCGCATGACGGTGTCTCTGGATTTATCTTGCTGGCTATATACCAATGTACCTTCCATTTAGCAAGAATCATGGAATCGGTGTCCATTTGAAGAACTCATCATTATCAGGATTAACAATCAGTTTCCAATCACTGGCGGTGATGGGCACACCATCGATATTAACCGTCTGCGGATACGGCGTTCCATCGTCGAATCTAAATCGCATGACAGTATACGGCTGGCCTGTACCATCAAGTCCCGCATCCATCGCTGTCGAAGCAGTTGTGAACTCGGGCAGGACATGGCCGTCTCGAGACGCAGGGATACCGTTGCCGGTGTATGGATACCCGAAGTCCGCAACAAACTCGTTCGGATCGCCGTTGCCGTACTTGGTACTGCGTGGGATTTTCGCATTGGATGCGATCGAGGTGTTCACTCTGGTTTCCAGAATCACATGGGGTGAGTTGGGCAGAAAGTCCGTGCCAGGCCGATCGAGCCGCAGCCGGTCGATCAACTGTGATGTCGTCGTTGCATCATAGGTATCGGATATCCTCGCGTAGAACCCGGAGAGATTACGGTGAGGTCATCGGCGCTCTCGGTCCAGCCGCTGATCAGCCGCTTGCCGTCGCTGCGGAGCTTGCCCCGAAGCCACCACTGATTCGCGCCGAACTGTCCGGTCCATTCGTCGGGGTTGGTCGACGCTGTGATCACGTCCTCGGGATAGAGGTATGTCCAGACGTCCATCGACGCGCGGAGTTGGTCCCACTCCCACTCGGCGAGCACATAGTCCGACTCGGTCACCGGGGGTTCGCCGTCGGCAACCGCCTGCACGAGCACGTCAAAGTCGTCGAGATCGACAGTCTCGTCCGCGTCGAGGTCTGCGCCCGTCTCCTGCCCTGCGCCGTCGTTGATAAGGTCGAGCATGACAGCGAGATCGCCGCCGTCGAGCGACTGGCTGGCGTTCAGATCGCCCCAGGTCTCGATCGGTTCAACCAGCACCTCCTGGACGCCGGGGATCGGGTGGGTCTGGTCGAACAGCATCTCGCCGGTGACGCCGGAGAACACGAACTCCCGGTCCGCCGGCAGCCCGCGGCCGACCAGCGCCATGCCGTCCACATCAATGTCGGGCACGCCGTCAAGGTTGATGTCGCGCCCTGAGCCGACAAAGAAACCGAAGCGATCGCCCCGACGCCCGAACAGCGTGCGCAGGAGTTGGCCATCAAAGCTCGAATAGACATACACACGACCGACCCGGTCGGTGGTCAGCGCAGCACGCGGGGCCGTGACCGCGACATCCGCGAGGCCGTCGCCGTCAAAGTCTGCGACAAAGTCCGCGGAGAAACCGAACGCATCGTTCAACGTCGGTCCGTCGATAGCGAGGAGTTCTGTCCCGTCCGAACCAGAGTGGAGCGTCACCCGCCCAAAGACCGGCTGCTCCGGGTGAAACCCAAGATTCGTGTGCAGGGTCTCGGCGATGCCGTCGCCGTTGAGGTCACGGTCCTGCGCAGCCGCGTGGCTCGAGAGCCCGAGCAACGCGAGGATTGCGCAAGCGCAGAAAAATGGAAAGCCTCTTCTCCCTGTCCCGTTCATGTGTGTCCCGTTCATGTGTGTCCCGCGATGGGCACATGAGAGATGAACGCCAAACACCCTACCAGATACGCCTCGCTTTCGCAAGGCAGATCTTTCCGGCACCCGTGGTCGCCCATGCCGACAAGGGGATTTCGTGGCGGGTTGATCATCGTAACTCTCCTTCAATACGAGACTTACGCCGACAAACCGCGAGAGTCGCCGGGATGTCCGCACTCCACGGGTCAACGGGCCACCTGTGCCACAGAGAGCGTGCCAGAGAGAGAGTCGGTGCGAACGCTACTCCTCCCCTCCTCCCCTCCCCCCAAACCACCGAAGGCACGATGGATTGGCGCGACATCCTCCCCTTCCAAACACACACCGACAATCGACAACCTTCTCGGACGGCCCAATAAAATCCGTCGTGCGAGCCCGGGCGCGAATGCAGATCGGTGCTGCGCTCCGCGCAGCGCCCGTTGCGCCGAGCGCAGCGCGCGCTGCGCGGGACAAATCGGCTCCTGCGCGGCACGAAGGAGCCCATTCGTCCGACGAATCGACGAGTGCGCGGGACAAATCGACTCCTTCGTCCCGCGAAGGGGGCTCTCCGCGCGACGGATCGACGCCTTCGTGCCGCGAAGGAGCCTCTTCGCGCGACGGATCGACGCCTTCGTGCCACGATGGAGCCGCTTCGCGGGACGAATCGGCGGCTTCGCGCCGCGATCGCCTTCGTCCGAGCGGTCCCCCACGTCCCCCCCGTCCCCCCCGTCCCCCCCGTCCGCCCCGTCCCCCCCCTCCCCCCGGGCAGCCGTGCCGAATAGACTTATCCCCCGCCCTCGTGGCACGTGTCCCGGTAGCTCAGTTGGATAGAGCAGCTGACTTCTAATCAGCAGGTCGGAGGTTCGAGTCCTCCCCGGGATGCTTTCCTTTCGCTCAGCGGGCGATCCACGCGGCCGTGTCTTGCGGCTCCCGTCAGGTTTTCGTGTTTCAGCGGCTCGGGCGGGCTCGCCGCAACAAGAAAGGCACCCTCCCCCCAGCCCCCTCCCGCGGGGCGCGGGAGGGGGAGCAGAAGAAGTCGGAGCCCAAGACCAGGAACCAGAGCCCAAGGCGAGAAGCCGGAGCCCGGGACGAGAAGCCAAAGCACAAGAGAATCACGGGATGCGTCTCAATCATCCAGCCGGAGCAGCCTGACCAGTGTCGCCGACCCGATGGGGTCGGTCGGGTCCGGCAGGTCGAGTACGGCTGCTTCCCCTGTGCGCAGTTCGATCTGCCCAACACCTCCGCCCCCGCCCCCCACGCCGTGGACCAGCGTCTCAGCGACCATGCTCAGCGTCGGATTGTGCCCCACGATCGCCAGCGAGACGGTGTCTGCTGCTTCGGCGATCAACCCCACCACCCAGGACGCCCGGCTGCTCAGCCCGACCTCGTCGCTCGTCTCGACCTCGAGCCCCAGGACATCCGCGATCAGCGCCGCGGTCCGGGCAGCTCTTGCAGCCGGGCTCGCGACGACGCGGACCGGAGGCAACTCACCCGCAGCGAGTGTTTCCCCGAGCCACTCCGCCTGGCGTTTCCCGCGCGGCGCGAGCCGACGGTCCTCGTCCCGACCCGAGTCGCTGTCCCGTGCTGCCTTGCCGTGTCGAATCAGATACAGCCGCATCGTGCGTGCTCCCTTCGGAGAGTTTATGCTGTGCCTTCTCTCAGGGAGGGCCGCGTGCTTCACGAACCCATTGTCGCGATTGCGATCATCGTTGTGCTCGGGGTCGGCTCGCAATGGATCGCGTGGCGGATCCGCATCCCCTCGATCCTGCTCCTGCTGATCGCGGGGATGCTCGCCGGCCCGATCGCCGCCATGCTGCGCGATGGTCAGCCCCTCCTCGACCCCGACTCGATCTTCGGCGACCTGCTCCTGCCGCTGGTCTCGCTCTCGGTCGGGCTGATCCTCTACGAGGGCGGGCTCACCCTCAACCTCCGCGAGATCACCAGCGTCCGGTCGGTGATCCGACGGCTGGTCACCATCGGGGCCATGGTGACATGGTTCCTGGCGACACTCGCCGGGGGGCTCCTGCTCGGGCTCGACTGGCAACTGGCGGCGTTGCTCGGGGCGATCCTGGTCGTCACCGGGCCGACGGTCATCGGCCCGCTGCTCACCCACATCCGCCCGCAGGGCAAAGCCGGCCCGGTGCTGCGGTGGGAGGGGATCGTCATCGACCCCATCGGCGCGCTGCTGGCGGTGCTGACCTTTGAGGTGATCCGTGCCGGTGGGTTCCAGGACGCCGCCGGCGCGACCTTTCACGCGCTCTTTATGACCATCCTGGTCGGAGGCGGGCTCGGTGTGATCGGCGCGGTGGTGCTCGCCCAACTCCTCAAGCGGTACCTGATCCCCGATTCGTTGCAGAACCCCGTCTCGCTGCTGCTGGTGGTGCTGGTCTTTGTGGTCGCCGGAGAGATTCAGCACGAATCGGGCCTGCTCGCCACGACCGTCATGGGGATGGTCCTGGCCAACTATCGCGGGCTGGACATCCGGCACATCCTCGAGTTCAAAGAGGTCCTCCGTGTGCTGCTCATCTCGGCGCTCTTTGTGGTGCTCGGGGCGAGGATGACGCCGGAGGAACTGACCTCGATCGGGTGGCCGAGCCTGTTCTTTGTCGCGTTCCTCATCGTGGTCGTCCGCCCGGTCAGCGTGTGGATCGCGACACTCCGCTCGGGGCTCGACCGCGCCGACCGCATTTTCCTCGCGATGGTCGCCCCGCGAGGGATCGTCGCCGCGGCCGTCGCGTCGGTCTTCGCCCTCAGCCTGCAGGACGCCGAGGGGCTCGGGCTCGAACACGCCGGGGCGCTCGTGCCCCACACCTTCGCGGTGATCCTCGGCACCGTCGCGTTCTATGGCCTGGCCGCCGGGCCGATCGCCCGCAGGCTCGGGCTCTCGACCCCCAACCCGCAAGGGCTCCTCCTCGTCGGTGCCCCGGCATGGGCCCGCGACCTGGCGGTGGTGCTCCACGAACAGGGATTCCGGGTGTTGATGACAGACACCAACTACGCCCACGTCCGGGCGGCCCGGCTCGCCGGGCTTGACGCGGTCTACGGCAACGTGCTCAGCGAAGAGATCGTCGAACGCCTCGAACTGGCCGGGATCGGCCGCGTCCTCGCGATGACGCCCAACGACGAGGTCAACACCCTCGTCTCACTCCGGTTCATGCGTCTCTTCGACCGGTCTCAGGTCTACCGGCTCTCCCCGGCCGCGGGCAAACGCGAACGCCAGGACACTACCGACCTCCCCGGACGCCCGCTGTTTGCCGACGACGCGACCTACGCCACCCTCGCCTCTCGCCTGGGCAGCGGGTGGGTGGTCAAAGTGACCGCGCTCTCCGAAGAGTTCACCTTCGAGGATTACCACACGCTCTACGGCAACCGGGCGATCATCCTCTTTCTCATCGCCGAGGATAAAAAGCTCTCGGTCGTCGACGCCGAACGCCCCCCCGAGCCGCAGCCGGGACAGAAAGTCGTCGCGGTGGTCAACCCCGACGAGCTCTTCATGCTCTAGGGCACCTCGCGTCATGGAGTTTCTTTTTCCCAGGTGGTTGTCGTTGCCCCCTCGCTTGCGCGATGGGCTGCTTGCGCGATGGGCTCCATGTTGAGCAAATCATATCCCGTAGAGCCCCTCGCGCAAGCGAGGGGACAACAACTGTCAGCTGCCGCGCATGCGCGGCTGGGCGCCCCAGTGCAGCTTCTGGATCACCGTCTCCCAGAACCCGACCTCGGTGTTCTGCACGAACCGCACGTGCTGCGCATCCCCCGCGATCTCCACCCGGTCCCCGTGGTGCAACGGCGTCTGCACCTGCCCGTCGAGCACGAGCGTTGTCCCGCCGCGTTCCAAGTCGTTGTTGACGCGCCTCGCGATGATCTCGATCGTCGAGGACGACGGCACCACGATCGGGCGGAACGACAGCGTGTGGGCCGCGATGGGAGTGATGGTGAGCGCGCCGACCCCCGGCGCCACGATCGGCCCCCCCGCCGAGACGTTGTAGGCGGTCGATCCGGTCGGGGTCGAGACCACCAGCCCGTCGCCGCCGAGGACCGGGCCGGTCTCGCCGTTGATGCGCAACCCGAGCTCGACCATGCGGAAGGGATACCCCGCGGTCACCGCCGCTTCGTTGAGCCCGAGCCCGTCGAACCGGGGGGTTGATTCGCCCTCGCCGAAGACCCGCGCCCGCAGCATGCCCAGAGCGTCGGTCGTCAACGGGCCATCGCCAAAGAGCGTCTCGCCGTGCCGTTCGACCGCGTCGAGATCGAACTCGGCCATGAACCCCAGCCGCCCGAGGTTGACCCCCAGCAGCGGGATATCCAGGTCGGCAAACCGGCGGGCCTGACTCAGCAGCGTGCCGTCGCCGCCGAGCACGACGATGAGATCGACCTCGCCGATCCCTTCCACAGATGCATCTGAGCGGCTCGGGGTCTCGCCGGCGCAGGTGCCGTGGCGTTCGACGACCGCGCGCACCTTCGCCGCCGCCTCTTTGGTCTCGGCGTCGTCGGGATTGAAAGCAAACAGCACGCGTCTGGGCATGGGATCAATGTACCCGCTGTGGCGTGGTCGGGTCGCGAGAGGAGTCCGGCTTGGCCTCGGCGATCGAACGCGAGGGCAGCCCCGCGACCGCCCGGCGGACCGCGTTCTCGATCCCCGTGGCGTCGATCCCGGCCTCGGCGAGCTGCGACGGGCGGGGGTCCTGATGGATCCACGAGTCGGGAAGCCCCAGGCGGGTGAGCCCCGACGTGTCAAGCCCGAGCTCTTGCGCCGCCTCGAGCACCGCCGTCCCGAACCCGCCGATGACCGTGTGGTCTTCCACCGTGACGATCGGGACGCCCGCGCGGAGCAGGGCAACGACCAACGCCTCGTCGATCGGCTTGGCAAACCGGGCGTCCCACACCCCGACCCGGATTTCCGACGCGACCGACTCGGCGACCTCGAGCGCGTCAAAGACCGGCACGCCGAACGCCAGCACCGCGACATCCGGCGCGACGCCGTTCTCGTCGAGCACGTCGCACCCCGGGGTCAGGCAGCGAGCCTTGCCCAGCACAAACGGCGGGCAGGTCTCGGCGACAAACCGATTGCTGACAACATCACGCGGATAACGCACCGCGGAGATGCCCTCTTCGTAGGTGCGCATAAACTCGAGCGCCCCGCGCAGGCTCGGCTCGTCGATCGCCGCGGTCACGCACGCCCCGGGCAGTGTGCGCAGCAGCGAAATATCACAGAACCCGTGGTGGACCGCGCCGTCGCCGCCCACGAGCCCGGCGCGATCAAGGCACAGCCGCACGGGCAGCCCTTGCAGCGCCGCTTCCTGGAACGCCTGGTCAAACGCTCGCTGGAAGAACGTCGAGTAGACCGCCAGGAACGGTTTGTAGCCGCACTTGGCGAGCCCGGCCATCATGTCCAGCGCGTGGCTTTCGCAGATCCCCGTGTCCCAGGTCCGGTCGGGGAAAAGCTCCATCGCTTTGGAGACCCCCGTGCCGTCGGGCATGGCCGCGGTCGCCGCGACAACGCGGTCGTCCTCGGTCATCAGGTCGCACAGCGCGTCGGCAAACGCCGCGGTGAACGTGCGCCCCTGCGACTTGAGCTCGACGCGGCAGTTGCTGGTGCCCTGCTCCTCAAACCTGTCAAACGCGGGCGGAGAGTGAAACTTCGAGCTCTCGCTCTCGCTGAACCCGAACCCCTTGCCCTTGACCGTCTTGACGTGCAGCACCATCGGGCGGTCCATGTCCCGGGCTTCACTGAGAAACTCGATCAACGCCGGCAGCGAGTGCCCGTCGATCGGGCCGACGGTGATGAGCCCGAAGTGCTCGAACCACGCCCCGTCGTTGACCATCGCTTTGGTCGCTTCTCCCGTGCGGTGGTACGCCTCGTGAAGAAGCGACCCGCCGGGGACGTGGCGAAGGATGTCCTTGGCGCTCTTTTTCAGGTCGGCATAGAGGTGGCTCATCCGCAGGCGGTCAAAGTACTGCGCCACCGCGCCCTGCGGCTTGGAGATGCTCATCCCGTTGTCATTGAGCACCACCAGGAACTGCCGCTTGAGCGTGCCCGCGTTGTTGAGCCCTTCCATCGCGACGCCGTTGACGATCGAGGCGTCCCCGATCAGCGTGACCACGCGGCGGCCGTCGGGGTTGGTCTCGGGGTCGAACGCCTCGCGGTTGAGCGTGTCGCCGCGGGCCATTCCGACAGCGGTCGAGATCCCGGTCCCGGCGTGCCCGACACTGAAGAGGTCGTAGGGGGATTCACTCGGCGCGGGAAAGCCGGACATCCCTTTGCCGGTGCGAAGGCCGTCGAACAGGGGGTACCGGCCGGTCAGCAGCTTGTGCGGATAGCACTGGTGCCCGACGTCGAAGAGCAGCCGATCGTGGGACATGTCAAAGACGTAGTGCAGCGCCAGCGTCAGCTCGACCACGCCGAGGTTGGGCGCCAGGTGGCCGCCGGTCCTGGCGATCTGGTCGCAGATCGCCAGGCGGATCTCGGCGGCGAGTGCTTCGAGCTCGGTGATCGAGAGACCACGGAGCTGCGAAGGGTCGGTCAGCGTGGGGAGCGTGGGGGGCAGTGGGGGCGTGGGGGGCGGTGGCATGTGGCTTTCTTCGGAAACTGGCGTGGCTTGGGAACAAACTTTCAAGGCATCCTGAAACCATTGTACGGGCAGGCCCGCCCGGGATTCTTGCCTCGGGCACAGGAACAAACCTATTTATCGTGTGCGGACCGCGAGGTACTGTGCCAACGCCCGCAGCGGTTCGGCGTTGGCCCCGAGGTCCCCCAAGTCCCCCACGGGGGCGAGGGCCTCGATCGCGTCGGCTTCGAGTTCCCGGACCAGTGCCCGCGAGCGGTCCACGCCGAGCACCCGCGGGTAGGTCAGCTTCCCGGCTTCGGCGTCCTTGCCCGATCGCTTGCCGAGGTGTTCGCTGGTCTGGGTGACGTCGAGCAGGTCATCGACGACCTGGAACATCAGCCCGACGGCGTGGCCGAAGGTGGTGAGGCGATCGAGGATGCCCTCGGAGACGCCGTCTTTGACCGCGGCACACAGCCCGCCCATCCGGAGGGAGGCCACGAGCATCGCTCCGGTCTTGCCGTGGTGGACCGCTTCGAGGCGTTGCTGGTCGGTCATGGTGTCGGCGTCGGGTTCTCCTTCGAACCCGAGCGTGTCGAGCACCTGCCCGGCGATCATGCGTTCACAGGCGGCGGCGAGTTCCCGCGCCAGCGGGCCGAACCGGTCGGCCGGGGCGGTGGTGGCGAGCACGCCAAAGGCGTGGGTGAGCAGGGCGTCCCCGGCGAGGATGGCCATGGCTTCGCCGGCGTGGCGGTGGAGGGTGGGTCGGCCGCGGCGGAGGTCGTCGTTGTCGAGGGCGGGCAGGTCGTCGTGGACGAGGCTGAAGCAGTGGACCAGTTCGACCGCGACGCACGCGGGGAGGCTCTCTGGGCCTTCCCCCCCGGCGGCGACGCAGGCGTGCCAGGCCAGCAGAGGGCGGAGACGTTTGCCGCCGTCGAGTGTGGCGTAGGCCATGGCGTCGCGGAGCAAGGTGGGGGTGTCGGTGCCTTCGACGGCCCGGGCGAGGGCGGCCTCGATCTCGGCGAGGGGGGCGAGGACCTCGGGGGAGAGGGATGGTGCGGGGGGCATGGGCGAGTCTAGCAGGCTGCTGCAAAAGGCACCTGATCTTGCGGCATCGCGGTCCGGTGGGGGGCGGTCTGTCGTTGGCGATTGGATGGTCGGGCTCCGCCTGGGACCAATCGCCTCGCTCTTGGTGTGCAGTGCATCAGCCGCTCACGCATCCGCACACTTCGATCGTCGGCCCCGGCCTCGATGGGCTTGAAGCTCTTGATCGATGCGTCGCTCTCGATCAGTGTTCCATCGATGCTGAAGTGATCGTCGCTGATCAGGCCCGCCCGGATCGCACGGCACGCCACCGGTTGCGCCTCCTGAAAGATCGTTCTGCAGCAGTCCAGTTAGAACGACCAGCCGACGGTGGCGAAGTAAGCGAAGTCGTTCTTCTTGAAGCCGGTGCCGGGGTTGCTGTCGTAGCGGTCCTCGATGCCCAGCTCAAGGAAGAGCCCGGCCTCTGGGTCCATCTCGATGCGCCAGGCAGCAGCCCCGACGAAGCGGTAGTTGTTGGGGTCGTCGAGGTTGGAGTAGAAATCGAGCGAGGAGACGAAGGTCTGGCGTTCGGTGATCTTGTGCTCGAAGTCGAGCCCGGGGTTGAGCTCGGTGATCCACTTGTCGTCCGAGCCGCCGAACTCGCGGGTGCCGAGGAGCGCAGCGCGGAGGAGGAGGTCGGTGTCGTCGGTCTTGATCGCCTGGTAGCCGACGCCGGGGCCGAGGCTGACGCGGTGGTCCCAGTCCTGGAACTCGTCGTACTCGTAGCTGCCGATGGCGAAGACGCGCCACTTGGAATCGGGGAAGAGCCAGTCGTAGCGGGCGGCAGCGACGAATCGGTTGGCGCTCTCGGTGCCGTCGCTGGTGGCGTAGGTGTAGGCAAAGCCGAGGGTTGCTTCGTTGCGGTCGGTTTCTTTGCGGGCTTCCATCCCGGCGCGGGCGTTGAAGTTCTCGTTGTTGCCCGACGCGCCGTTCATGCCAAGGGCGAAGGAGCCCTCCCACCCGGAGAGGGAGAAGAAGCTCGAGTTGTCAGCCAGCTCGGGGGCGGCTTCGTCCTGGACGGCGGTGGTGGTGAGGAGCCGGGCGCCGGAGGTGTCGAGGGTGTCGGCGGCAAAGAGAGAGCCCGCAGTGAGGCCGGTGGTGAGGGCGATCGCAGCGAGCAGACGGTTCGGTTGGAGAGTATTTCTTGTCATGGTCGGCGAGCGTAGGCGGGGTGTTCCGATATTTCGCGCCATGGCCAGTTTGATAGGGTGACGATAGGGCGATCGGGTGTTGGTGGAGAGGGGGGGGGGCGTATGCTCCCCGGACGGCTGGCGGATTTGGTCGCCCCGAGCCGATGGGATGGAGTGGACGCTTTGGTTGCGTCGGTGGAGAGCTGCGCTATGGATCAGGTTTCACGTCGTTTGCTGCTGCGGTCCGGCATTGGTGCCGGGGCGTTGGCGTTGCTGGCGGGTTGTGGAGGCGGTGGCGGGGCTCGCCGGTCTGGCGTGCGGGTGACGCCTCAGGCGCGGAGTGATTCGGACTGGGAGTTTGTGTCACACAAGCCGGGGTGGCTGGGGAATGAGAGCGGCGGCGGTGCGTCGGGTTCGGGTGCGTTGCGGGGCGTTGTCCCGCGTTCGTCGTGGACGCGGTCGACGCCGAAGGTCTGGGACACCAAGCCGATGGGTCGGGTGAGCCGGATCACGGTGCACCACGACGGGATGACGCCGTTTTTGAGCACGTCGTCGTCGGCTGCTGTGCGCCGGCTGGAGGCGATCCGCAACGCGCATGTTTCGTCGAACGGCTGGGCGGATATCGGGTACCACTTTGTGGTCGACCCGGCAGGGCGGGTGTGGGAAGCAAGGCCGACGACGCTGCAGGGGGCGCACGTGAAGTACAACAACGAGGGGAACCTCGGCGTGATGGTGATGGGCAACTACGATGAGCAGGTGCCGACGATCGCGGCGAGCGGTTCGCTTGATGATTTCGTGTCGGTGCTGATGCGTCGGTACGGGGTGCCGGTCGGGCGGGTGTTTACGCACCGGGAGATCCGGCCGACGGCGTGCCCGGGGCGGAACCTGCAGCGGGTGATGGAAACGGCGCGCTCGCGGGGTGGGGCGTTGGCGCGGGCGTGAGGGGAGGCGACGCGGCCAGCATGGCCGTGGCACACGGGGCCGGCCGACGCAAGATGCTCTATTCCTCGGCGTCCGGGGCTCTTTCGCCGAAGATCGCCGAGCCGATACGAACGACGTTTGCGCCCTCTTCGATGGCGATCTCGAAATCGTTTGTCATCCCCATGGAGAGGATGTTGCAGCGGGAGTCGATGCCGCTGCGTTTCTGGGCTTCTTCGAAGAGTTCACGACAGCGAGCGAACGCGGCACGAGCCTGGCTGTGGTCGTCGGTGTTGGCTGCCATGGTCATCAGTCCCCGAACGCGGACGTTGACCATGGTGTCGATCTGTTCACAGAGCGGGATGGCGGCCCCGATCGGGCAGCCGAACTTTTGCGCTTCGAGCGAACAGTTGACCTGCACGAGGACATCCACGGGCTTGTTGCGGCGGACCGCGATCTGCTGAATCTCCTCGGCCAGGCGGAGTGAATCGACCGAGTGGATGAGCTTGCAGAACTCGGTGACCTTGCGGACCTTGTTGCGCTGGAGGTGGCCGATCATGTGCCAGCGGACGGCGTCGGGCATGCTGCCGGGGGTCTGGCCGTTGAGGGCGTCGGCGGGCGCTTTGGCGGTGGGGAGCGGCTGTTCTGCTTTGCTGCTGGGGTGGAGGCGGAGGCGGTCGAGGTATTCCTGGACCATCGCGGCGCGCTGGACGAACTGCTGGACGCGGTTTTCGCCGAGGTCGCGGTGCCCGAGCTCGAGGATCTCGCAGACCTGCTCGGGCTCGGCGTTCTTGGTGACCGCGACGAGGATGATGTCCTCGGGGCGTCGGCCCGAGCGTCTGGAGGCGTCGGCAACACGCTGGCAGGTCTGGGCGTAGCGTTCGGCGAGGGTGTCGGGCGTGGCGGTGTGGGCGGCGCTTCCGTGCATGGTCTTGGTGTCCTGCGAGTGCGGCTCCGCCGCGTCAGTGGTTGGTGTTCACCCGGAGCATACCGCGTCGGGGGGCGGCGGGTTCGACGGTGGGCTCGGCGGGGGGCTCGGGGGGGGCTCGGGCGGCTCAGGCGGGGGCGTCGCCGAAGCTGGTGTACACGCTGCGGGCAGCAGCGATGAGCGGGTGGCCGAGGGGGACCAGGCGTTGCGTGCCAGCGGCTTCGTTGATATCGATATCCGTGAGGCGGCCCTCTTGCATGACGACCAGGCGGTTGCGTTTGCCCGCCAGGAGGAGCTGCATCGCGTGGTGGCCGAACTGGGTGGCGAGGATGCGGTCGGCGGCGGTGGGGGTGCCGCCGCGCTGGACGTGCCCGAGCACGACGTAGCGTGATTCGATGCCGGTGCGGTTTTCGACCGCTTCGGCGAGCCATCTGGCAACGCCGCCCAGGCGGATGGGGTCGGGGCTGTTCTCGACGACGCGGTCGATGATCTGCGTGCCGCCCTCTGGCCGAGCACCCTCGGAGGCGACGATGATGCTGAAGCGTTTGCCGAGTCGGGAGCGGAGCTTGACGACGCGGGCGATCTCGTCGAGCGAGAAGGGAATCTCGGGGATGAGGATCACGTCGCTGCCCGAAGCGAGCCCGGCGTGGAGGGCGAGCCACCCGGCGTTGCGCCCCATGACCTCGACCGCCATGACGCGGTGGTGACTGGCGGCGGTGGTGTGGACACGGTCGAGAGCTTCGACAGCGGTCTGGACCGCGGTGAGGAACCCGAAGGTGATGTCCGAGCCGTGGAGGTCGTTGTCGATGGTTTTGGGGACCCCGATGCAGTTGATGCCGCGTTGGACGAAGGGGTTGGCGCAGGTCATGGTGCCGTCGCCGCCGACGACGACGAGGGCGTCGATGGCGTGGGTGTCGAGTATTTCGAGGCACTGTTCGGTGCGGTCCTCGTAGACCCATGAGCCGTCAGGATTCTGCTTGCATGGGTAGTGGGCGGGGTCGGCCTTGTTGGAGGCCCCGAGGATGGTGCCGCCGTGGGTGAGGATATTGGAGACGTCGGGGAGGGTGAGTTGGCGGGTGCGGTTTTCGATGAGTCCCTGGAAGCCGTCCTCGAACCCGACGACCGCGATGTCGTGGAAGATCGCCTCTTTGACGACGGCTCTGATGACGGCGTTGAGTCCCGGGCAGTCGCCGCCTCCGGTGAGGAGGCCGATGCGGGAGGGGGGGGAGAGGGGTGGTGGCATTGGGGATGGTATGGGTATGGGTGGGGACGTGGTTGGTGGGGGAGAGGGGGGCTCGCGTGCGCTTTGGGAAGGGCTCCTCGCTTGCGCTTCGGGCTCGGTTTGGTGTCGGGCTTTGTTGGTGATTTGTGCAATGTGGGGGGGTGGGGTGCCGTTATGCTGTGGTATACCGCCACGCGGTTGTGGCAGGAGGCTGGTTTATGCGCGGGAAAGACGTGATTGTGCTGACCGTTTTCGGGCTCGCAGCGGCGGCCGGGGCGGGGGTGTGGGTGATGGGCGGGGGCGATGGGGAGCCTGCGCCGGCTGAGGAGGTGGTGGCGATGGATGCGCCCGAGCCCGAGGCGATCGAGCGGCCGGTGCGGGAGCGGCGGGAGCGGCGGGTTCGCCCGCCGCGTGAGCCCGCGGCGGTGGTCGAAGTTGCGCCCGAGCCCGAGGCTGATGAGGTGCGCGAGCCTCGGCGAGAGAGCGGGCGTCGACAGCGTGGGGAGCGGGGCGGGCGGGGGTTCGACCGCGAGGCGATGATGAAACGGTTTGACAAGGACGGGGACGGCGAGCTGAGCGAGGAAGAACGGGCAGAGCTGCGCAAAGAGATGGGCAACCGGGGCGGGAACGACGTGCGGCAACTGATGATGCGGCGGTTTGACGCCGACGGCAACGGCGAGCTGAGCGACCAGGAACGCGAGGTGGCGCGGACGGAGTTCAGAGCGATCCGCGAGCAGATCCAGGCGCGGGTGGTGCCGCAGTACGACCTGGACGGCGACGGGGAGCTCAACGAGGAGGAACGCGCAGCAGCGCGGCCGGCGTATCGGGCAGAGTTCGAGCGGGTGCGCGCGTTCGCGATGCTCGACGAGGACGGGTCGGGCGATGTCAGCACGCTGGAACTGGCCAAGGCGCTCCTGGCGGTGGGCGAAGGCTCGGACACCATGGACCTGAACCGGGACGGGACGATCGACCACGAAGACGCGACCTACGCAACCGAGGTGGCGACCGAGGGCGGCTGAATCGCGGTTGAACGAGTTTTTCCTTGTGGGCACGCCCGAACCTTTGAGGGGGACGGGCGTGCCCTTTTTTGGTTCTTCCGTATACGCAGGATCAGTCGGGGAGGAGTTCGTCGTCCTCTTCTTCACTGAAGTAACGCAGGTGCGTGTCCACGGTAGCGCGGGTGACCACGATGCCGTCGTTGACTTCGTCACCGCCTTCGCCGTTGAACTCATTGTGGCGATAGATATTGGGGTCGCCCTGGGCCTTGAGCGAGTTGGTCTTTACGAACTCGGCGTGCATGTCGGTCCAGGCGAGGCATTGGCCGCGGCCTTGCCAGTTGGCGGAAAATGTCTTGCCGTTGGCGTAGTCGGCGCGGTCGCCGAGGAAGGCCCGGGAGAGGAAGTCTCGTCCGAACTTGGGGTCCGGATCGTAGGAGAATGAGTTGGCCCATGTGACGCGGGAGATGTTGGCAGGCGTGATGAATGTTGTTGTTTCGATCGGCAGACCATCGAGCAGAGCAAAGGCAGGCCGGTTGGGGTTGTTGATGCGGAAGTCGGTGGCGGGCTCGTCGGTGGTATTTGGATTGACAAAAGCCTCAAACGGGATGGTGTTGTACTCGGCGAGGATTTCAAGACCAAGGAAGGCCTTGCCCTCGTCCGCATCAGCGATGGGGGCTTGGTCGCCATGGTCCATGGCATAAATCGTGGTGCCGATGGCAAGGTCTCGGAGCCCTGCGAGGGTGACAGTGACACGTGCCGATTGCCGGGCCTTGCCGAGCGCGGGCAGGAGGATGCCGATGAGCAGCGCGATGATCGCGATAACGACGAGCAGTTCGACGAGTGTAAACGCGCGCGGCATGCGCGCAGGACATGTGATGGGCATAGTTGTTCCCTTTGGTGTTGGAATGCACGGCACACGCACCGCGGCTGGCGCGGCTTGTGTATGTAGTATTGAGATGGAGTGGGTGCTAGTTGCTGCTGGGCGGGGACCGCGCCCTAGCGGTGAGTGACTGCGGGGCGGGTAGTCTGGCCGCTGGAGTTGGACCGACCTGTCCGCAGGCGCGTGTGAGGAGAATCGTGTCGGGAGATGGTTGGGAGATGCGGTCTGCGCTGGAGGCGATGATGCAGGTCGGACAGGTCTCGTGTCCGGCTTTATCCTCGTGGTGGTGCCAGAGGTGGCTGGAGACAAGAGCGGCATGGCCCAGCAGGCAGCACGCGACGACAAAGTACCGGACCCGGATAGCTGTGCTAACGGTTGCCATGGCTGTGGATAGTACGCCGCGGTGGGAACGCCGGATCGGTCTGGCGTGTACATTAGTACCTATGAGCGACGCAACGCCCGACAACACGACGCCGGACCCGGCTGCGCGCGATGTTTCGGCAGCAGCAGCTGCGCGGCTTCCCGAAGAGGACGCGGCGCTGTATCTGCACCCGCAGACGCTGGCGAGGCTCAAGACCTTCGAGCTGCGGGCGAAGATGATCGTCGAGGGGGTCAGGAGCGGGCAGCACCGGTCGCCCTACCACGGGTTCAGCGTCGAGTTTGCCCAGCACCGGCCGTACGTGGCGGGGGATGACATCCGCCACCTGGACTGGAAGGTGTACGGCCGTTCCGACAAGCTGCAACTCAAGCAGTATCAGCAAGAGACCAACCTCGACCTGCTGGTGCTCGTGGACGCGTCGGGGTCGATGGACTTTGGCTCGCGGAGTTTCGCCGAGGCGTCCGGGCAGGGCAGAACCAGGAGCCTCGACGAGCGCGACTACTGGAGCAAGTACGACCACGCCACGGCACTCGCCGCGGCGCTGAGCTATATCACCCTTCGCCAGCGGGACCGGGTGGGGCTTGTGGTGTTTGCCGATGAGGTCAAGGCGATGCTGGGGCGGACCGGTTCGATGGGGGCGTGGCGGCAGGTGGTCGGGGCGCTCTCGACCCAGCCGGTGACTGCGCCGACGGACCTTGGACGGGTGATCGACCAGGTGCTGGCACGGGTGACCAACCGGTGTCTGATCGCGCTGGTGAGCGATTTCTTCGAGGATGGGAACCAGATCAGAGCAGCGTTTGCGCAGGTCAAGCACAGAGGGCACGACCTGATCGCGTTTCAGGTGCTGGATCAGGCCGAGCGCAGCTTTGACTTTGCGGATGCTGCGCCGTTTGAGGGGCTCGAAGGGGAGGGGCGGTTGCGGGTTGATCCGCGGTCGATCCGGGCGGCGTACTGCAAAGCGATCGAGTCGCACATCGAGGCGGTGGAGAAGATCGCGCGGGGGTTCGGGTTTGATTACCAGATGGTGGACACGCACAAGTGGCTGGGGCCTTCGATCGCGGCGTTTGTCGCCAGGCGGAACGCAAGGATCAAACGGAGCAAGTATGGGTGAGGTTGTTCGTATGGATGGGACGCTGCCGGCGTGATGTTCCTGCACCCTATTTTGCTGGGGGTTGGCATTGCGTGCGTGTCGCTGCCGATTGCGATTCACTTTCTGATGCGCAGGCGGCGGAAGCCGATCCGCTGGGCGGCGATGCGGTTTATTCAGGAGGCGTACCGGCAGCAGCGACGTCGGCTGCGGCTTGAGCAGTGGCTGTTGCTCGCGGCGCGGTGTGTGCTGATCGTGCTGATCGCGGTGGGAGTGGCGCGGCCGATGTTCGGCGGCGGGGCTGCTGCGGGCGGCGGGGGGTCGCGGGAGGTGTATCTGCTGGTGGACACGGGGATCGCGTCGGCGACGGTTGCCGATGGCGGGGGCGGGGGTGATGGAGTTGGTGCGAGTGATCTCGAGCGTTCGGTCGAGCGGGCGTTGGAGATGCTGCGCGGGCTTGACGCGGGGCGGGGAGACCGGGCGGCGTTGATTGCCCTGGGCGGGCCGGCGCGGGGGGTGGTGCTGCCGGCAACGGCCGACCTGGCGCTGGTCGAGCGGAGGCTGCGCGGGCTTGTGGCGATCGACAGCGGGATGGACCTGGAAGGCGGGCTTGAACTGGTGCCCGAGGTTGACGGGGACAGCGACGACGCGCGGGCGCAGCGGGTGGTCGCGGTGTTCTCAGCATTCCGAGAAGGCAGCGTCGGCGGGCGGTCGGGCGCGGGTGTCGGCGCCTCGGCGGGGCTGCTCGGCGCGGAGTTGGTGGTCTCGCCGCCGACGGAGGGGGTGGTCGGGAACATCGGGCTGGCGGGGTTCGAGGCGTTGCGCCCGGTGGTGGTGACGGGCGCGGCGGGTGCGGGTGCGGGTGCGGGTGGTGGTGGTGGTGGTGGTGGTGGTGGGGGTGCGGTCGGGGCTTCGCAGGTGCGGGTCCGGCTGGTGCGCTCGGGTGTGGGGGTGGATATCGAGGGGCGGTCGGTGGTGCGGATCATGGCGGCGGGCGAGTCGGGGCTGCGCGAGGTCGGGGTGGCGACGGCGGCGTGGTCGGAGGGACAGGAGACCGCCGAGGTGCTGGTTGATGTGGACCTGTCGGCGGTGCGGGGCGGTGGTGAGAGGGGACGGGTGGTGCTGCGGGCTGAGCTCGAGCCGGACGGCAACGAGCGGGACAACACGGCGTGGGCGGTGATCGAGGTGCGCGAGCGGCTGCGGGTGGCGGTGGTGGGGACACGGCGGTTCGGGGCGAGGCCTCGGATCTCGGCGTTTGTGGCGAGCGACTGGTTCGGGCTTGCGCTCGGGCCGGGGGGCGGCGGCAGGAGCGGGCAGATCGAGGTCGAGATTCTGGACGCCGCGCGGGTCGGGTCGGGAGCGCTGGCGGGGTTTGACGCGGTGGTGGTTGCCGAGCCGGGGCGGGTGCGGGCGGAGGGCTGGTCGGCGGTCGGCGAGTTTGCGCAGCGCGGCGGGACGGTGCTGGTCACGGCGTCGGCGACGCTGGGGGCGCAGCTGTGGACCGAGGAAGCGGGCGAGGCGTTGGGTGTGTCGTGGTCGATCGGGAGGGAGCCTGTCGAGCTCGAGGCGTCGGCCGGTGGGCTTCGGGCGCGGGCGGCAGGTGGGGCCGCGGCGGGGGATGATTTGTTGTGGTTTATCCGCGGCGAGTTGGACGAGCTGGCGCGGTCGGTGTCGGTGTCGCGGCTGTTGGAGGTCCAGGTTGAGGACGCGGGCGAGGTGGTGCTCGAGACCGAAGCCGGGCGGCCGGTGCTGGTGGTGTCGCGGCCGGGTGGTGGCGATGGGTTCGGCACGGTTCGGCGCGGGGTTGTGGCGCTCCTGGCGACGGCGGTTGATCTTGGCTGGACCGACCTGCCGGCAAGGCCGTTGATGGTGCCGATGGTGCAGGAGCTGGTGCGGTCGGGTGTCGGGGCCGATTCGTCGCAGCGTTCGGTGGTTGCCGGGGCACGGGCGTCGGTGCCGACGGGAGCGGTGGAGCTTTCGCGGTGGGGTGCGGGTGGGAGCGCGGCCGGCGTGGCGTCGGGCTCGGGCGTGGTGGTCGGTGTCGAAGCGGCGAGCGGGCGGACGCGGGAGCCGCTGCGCGAGGCCGGGGCGTATGTGGCGCTCGATGTCGAGGGCGCGTCGGTGGGCGCGGTGGCGGTGCAGCCGGACGCGGCAGCGGCGCGGGCCGGGGTGACGACGAGGGAGCGGGTGGCGATGTTGCTGGTGGGCAGCGGCGAGGCGGCGGCGGGTGGGGCGGGTGGGGCGGGCGGGGCGGGCGGGGTGTTGGCGTGGACCGACGGCGAGGCGGTGTCGGGCGATGGAGCGGGGGCGCGGGTGCGGAGTGATGTCCCCGGGCCGGGGCTGCTGCTGCTGCTGGCGGCGGTTGGCTTGGCGCTGGTCGAGCTGTGGCTGGCGCGGGTGGCGAGCCACGCGGCGGTGCCGACGGGGGGTGTTGCAGCGTGAACGGCTTCATCGACTTTGTGTTCGGGCTGAACTCGTCGGGGCCTGACGCGCTCGGGCTGGGCGACGAGGGTGTGCGTCTTGAGATGACGCGGGAGCTGCCGCTGTGGGTGTGGATGCCGGTGCTGTTGGGGGTGGTCGGGCTTGCGGCGTTGAGCTACTGGCGGCTGTCGGGCGGGGTGCGCGGGCGGGTGGTGCTGGCGTGTGTGCGGGCGTTGCTGCTGGTGGTGCTGGTGGTGGTGGCGGCGGGGCCGAGGCTGGTGCGTGATAACGAACGGGTGGAGCGGGACGCGGTGGCGGTGCTGGTCGATCGGTCGGCGTCGATGGCGATGCCGGACGGGGGGCGTGCGAGAGCGGGCCAAGGCGAGCGCGGCACGCGCGATGCGCAGCTGCGGCGGGTGGTGGGGGACGCGGTATGGGCCGAGCTTGCTGCGCAGCACGACCTGGTGTGGCTGGGGTTTGACGGGTCGGCCTACGAGATCGACCCGGCCGAGCCCGGCCAGGCCGACGGGGCGCGGACCAGGCTCGGCGGCGCGGTGCGGGCGGCGGTCGAGCGGCTTTCGGGGCGGCCGATCGCGGGCGTCGTGGTGGTCAGCGACGGGCGAACGAGCGACCCGCCGGACGCGCGGCTGATGCGCGAGCTGTCGGCCTCGCGCGTCGGGGTGTTTGCGGTTCCTTTGGGCAGTGAAGAGCCGCTCGTGGATATCGCGGTGGAGGGCGTCGATGCGCCGACGTCGGCGTTTGTCGGCGACTTTGTGCCGGTGACGGCGAGGTTGACCGCGCGCGGATCGCTTGACGATTCCGGCGCGCCGGTGCGGGTGGTGCTGGTTGACACGCTGACGGGGATCGAGCTTGATGCACAGGAGGTCGAGGCCGGGGCGTGGGAGGACGGTGTTGCCCAGGTGCGGCTGGCGACACGCCCGGAGGCTGCCGCGGCGGCGCGGTGGGCGGTGCGGATTGAGGGTGCGGGCGAGGGGGTTGGCGCAGGAGATTTGCTGGCCGAGAACAACGAACGCAGTGTCGAGGTGGACCTGATCGATCGGCCGTTGCGGGTGTTGTACTTCGACGGCTACCCGCGGTGGGAGTACCGGTATGTGAAGGACCTGCTGGTGCGGGAGGCGTCGATCCGGTCGAGCGTGATGCTGCTGGCGACGGATCGAAGGTACATCCAGGAGGGGGACGTCGGGCTGTCGCACGTGCCTCGGTCGAGCGGGGAGTGGGGCGAGTTTGACGTGGTGGTGATCGGGGACGTGCGGCCGGATGTCTTCAGCACCGAACAGCTCGAGCAGTTGCGGGACCAGGTGGCCCAACGTGGGGCGGGGTTGGTGTGGATCGCGGGGCCGGGCTCGACGCCTTGGCGTTGGGCAGCAACGCCGTTGGGGGATTTGCTGCCGTTCACGGCGACGGCGGAGGGCGGCGGTCGGGGCTACAGCAGCGCGGAGGGGTCGATCACACTTCGGCGCGAAGCGGCGGCGGCGCGGCTTGGGGTGTTGGAGATGGCGGACGGCTCGGCGGCGGGGTGGCTTGATTCGTTGAGCGACGCGGCGTTGCACTGGCCGGTGTTGCGGTGGTCGCTGGCGATCGAGCCGGGGGCGGTCAAGGCGACGGCCGAGGTGCTGGCGTCGGCGGTGCCGGTGGGGTGGGGTGGCGGTGTTGATGGAACTGGCAGCGGGGAGTTGAGTCCGGGCGTGCTCACGATGCGGTACGGCGCGGGGCGGGTGGTGTTTGTCGGGACTGACGAGATATGGCGTTGGCGGTACGGGCGGGGCGAGGCGTTGCCCGAGCGGTTTTATCTGCCGTTGGTGCGGCTGGCGGGGCGGGGGAGCATCGCGCGGAGCGGGCGGCCGGTGGTGCTCGAGGCGTTGCCGGGCGTGGTGTCGGTGGGGACGCCGGTGCGGCTTGGGGCGGTGCTGCTTGACCAGTCGCTGGTGGACGCGGCACCGCCGGCGTTGCGGGTGCGGGTGACGCGGGTCGGTGCGGAGGGGGCGGCGGAGATTTCGCTCGGGGCTGAGGGGGCTGAGGGGGGCGAGGGGCGTGGGGTTGGTGGTGGTGGTCGTGGTCGTGGGGGTGCGGCGGCGGCGGCGAGGTATGCGGCGAGTTGGGTGGCAGGTGAGCCGGGCGAGTATGTGGTCGAGGCGATCGATCCGCTGCTGGCGGCGGCGGGCGGTGGCGGAGGGGTTGGTGTGGGGGCGCGGGCGCGGTTCCGGGTGGTTTCGCCCGACGACGAGCGACGGGTGCCCGAGGCCGACCATGGGCTCCTGGCGGCGCTGGCGACGCGAACGGGCGGCGCGGTGGTGGAGGCGGGGGAGCTGTCGCGGCTTCTCGAGCTGGTGCCGAACCGGTCGGTGGTGGTGGCCGGCGAGCCGGACGTGGAGACGTTGTGGGACAAGCCGGTGGTGCTGCTGGTGCTGGTGCTGTTGCTCGGGGCAGAGTGGGTGGGGCGAAGGGTTCTGAAGCTGGCGTGATGGGTTGGTCCTGCTTCCTCCCCCGCGCCCCGCGGGGGAGGGTTGGGGAGGGGGGGCTTTGGTCGGTTTCTTGTCCCCTCGCTTGCGCGAGGGGCTCTATGGCCTTGTGCCTTCGCTTTGGCGAGGGGCTTTATGGCCTTGTGCCCTCGCTTTGGCGAGGGGCTCTATGGATCGGGTATGATTGTCATGCGTGGCAAAGCGGCTGCGGGAGGAGGCGACTCCGACTGAGGAAAGTCCGAGCACGGCAGGACACGGTGGTGGGTAACGCCCACCCGCCCGATGGTTCCGGGGCGAGGGAAAGTGCCGCAGAAAGTAAACCGCCGATGGCCTCTGCGATTTCAGATCTGAGATTTGCGATTGCAGCGTGCACAGGCAAGGGTGAAAGGGTGCGGTAAGAGCGCACCGCCCGGCTGGTGACAGCCGGGGCATGGTAAACCCCACCGCGTGCAAGCCCAAGCAGTTCTCCGTCTTGCGAACGCGCATTGCGCGGCGCCTGGCACGGCTTGTCCGGCCGATGGGAACGGGTAGGGTGCTCGGGGCCTTTGAGCCCCGGACCGCGTCGGCAACGGCGTGGCAAGAGAAATGGCCGCTCGTGTCGGCGGCTTTGTGGCACCGGCTTCCAGCCGGTGTGCAGGAGCGGTCGGCATTGACAGAACTCGGCTTACCAGCCGCGCAGGACCGTTTGATCGCGGGCCTCCGAGAGATCGGGGGCCCGCGGCCGTTTTGGTGGACGTGCGTCGTGTGTGCTGCGGCACAGAAACGGCCCGGGCATTTCAACCCGGGCCGCCTTGATGCTGTCATGCTTCCTTGGTGTCCTTTGCGTTCAACTCTTTATGCGGCGATGCCCAGGGCCGTGTTCTCGGGTTCGACGCCGAGGCGGATGACGATGGGGTCAGAGCCGGCGCTGGTCTCGTTGCCGCGTTTGGCGCGGACGCGGTACTGGACGCCGGTGCAGCCGGAGCTCAGGGTGTCGTCGAGGAACTTCTTGTCGCCGACGCTGGAGATAAGGTTCCAGCTGGTCTCGTCGTCAACCTTACGAAGGATTTCATAGAACGTGGAATACGCGAGCGTGCCCTTCCATGTAAGTTCCACCGCGCCGTCGCCGTTGATGAACCCGGCGACGTCGGTGGGCGGATCGGGCGGCCCGGCGGGGGCGGGGGCGGCCGGGGGCGGGATGCTTGCTTTGGAATAGACGCTGTCGTCGCCGGTGGACTGGGCGAAGGCCTTGATTTCTTTGATCAGCCCGCGTCCGGTGGCGGCCATGGTGCCGGTATCGGCGTGGAAGTTAACGGTGCCGTCACGCGAGGCGATGCGGGCGGCCTGGGCGGCATTGTAAGAAGCGCGGGCGGCGATGGTTTCGGTCGCGAGCGCTGCAACCTGCGGCCCGGTGAGCCCGATCCCGGCGGGGTCGGCCGCCCACGCGGCGAGCCGCTGCTCGAAAAACTCGATCTGCTGGAGGAGTGGTTCTGGTAACACGCCCATGGCGGTCTCCTTGTGCCGGGCGCGCGGGTGTGTGCGGCGGGCCGGGCCGGTGGGGTACCGCATCCTGCATCGGCCGCGGGCGGGCCGGCTTTGGCGGCATGGTGGATGTCGGCCGGGGCGGAGGGCGGCTTGAACCGGAGGGCGGGTTCTTTGTTTTATTTGTGCGACTTGGTTGCTTTCGCGGCCGGGGAGCAGACAAAAGTGATCGAGGAGAAGACCTACTCGATCGAGGAGCAGACAAAAGTGATCGAGGAGAAGACCTACTCGATCGAGGAGCAGACAAAAGTGATCGAGGAGAAGACCTACTCGATCGAGGAACAGACAAAAGTGATCGAGGAGAAGACCCACTCGACCGAGGAACAGACAAAAGTGACCGGGTGAGAGACCCACCCGGTATCAACGACTGGGTGGTCGGGTGCCCGGAAGACGCCCACGCGGTCGAACCGGGGCGGCTCGGCTCAGGCGTCCGCAGAGACTCTTCCTGTGACATAGACGATGAAGTCGTCGCCGAGGTCGCCGTCGCCGGTGACCGGGAGCATGTAGGCGTTGCCCTCGTCATCGGTGGCGTCGGGGTCTTTGTCGTAGACGGTGGTGCCGGTGGGGGCGGTCGGGCCGGTCGGGCCGGTGGGGCCGGTGGGGGGGAAGCCCGCCTCGTGCATCGCGTCGAGGAGTTCGGGGACGCTCCACAGCCGCCAGTGGTAGACGAAAGCGTCGGGGAACTCGGCCTCGATCAGCCCCGCGCGGTCGATCTCGAAGTGCAGGGCGTTGGTGACCATGCCGGTGAGCGGGTTGGCGGCACGCTGCTCCCAGGTGTAGCGGATGCGGCGGCCGCCGGGGGGGGTGGGGGCGGGGTGGTCGCGGTGGACCTCGCCGAGGATGTAGGCGGACTCGCCGCCGTAGGTGTCGCAGAGGAAGAGGCCGCCCGGTGCCAGGCGAGCGCGGGCGTTTCTTAGATAGGCGACCAGCTCGGCCCGCGTGTGCAGGTAGCCGATCGAGAAGTTGCCGACGAAGAGGATGTCGATGGCGGGGTGGGGCCGCGCGGCGGGCGGCGGTGCGAGTCTTACATCGGCGACGACGCGGGTGACCCGGGGGTGGGCGGGACGGCGCATCAGCACGGCACGGTCGAGGTCGGTCGCGACCGCGTGGTGGTCGGGCGAGGCGTCGGCCCAGAGATACGAAAGGGCGGCGGTGCCGGCGAAGTCTTCGGCGAGGGTGAGACACCGGCTGGAAGCCGGTCCCACGGTGGGGGGGGGGTGGGGGGCGTGCATGGCGCGGAGCATGGGCACCAACTGGGCGGGCGACTGGACGCAGTGTTCGTAGAGGTCGTGCTTGTCGAGGTCTTTGGGCATGGTGAAGGGGAAGGGCACTACTTGTAGGAAGAGCGATGAAGACGGGCGGGCCAGACGCCACTGAGAGTACGAGGCTTACTCGTCGGCGGATTCTTCTTTCTTTGGGGCGCTGACCGAAAGCCGCGCGGGGTGCCCCCACCAGGAGTTGTCGCCCCCCGGGCCGGGGAAGTTGTCATCGAGCCGGCGGACGACCTCGGCCATGTCGCTGTCGGAAGGCACCCAGCGGTCGGCGACGTCGGGGAAATCGTGCCGGCAGTTGTCGCACTTCTTGGCCGAGTCGAAACGGATGGGGCACCAGAAGGTCTCGACGTTGCGGAGCATCTCGCCGCCGAGGCTCCAGACGCCGGTCATCCAGTCGCAGTAAAGACACCAGATGAGGTCGTGCCCGACCAGGCCGTCAAACTTCTGACGGCTGACGTTGACCCACTCGGCGGCGTTGTACTTGGGCAGGCGGATGAGCCAGGTCAGCGGCGGGTACACGATGTACTGCGAGAGGCGGACGAACCAGAAGAGCGGGACGGCCAGCGCGGTCCACCAGACCGCCGAGTGGTTGCGGAGGCGGCCGACCTTGCGGTTGAGGACGTGGACAATGCGCGGCCCCTTGCAGTGCTTGCGGTTGGCCAGCTCGTGCAGGACGGTCCAGACACAGACGCCGACGACCTGCCCGACGACCGCGGCAATGAAGCCGAGGAGAGCGGCGAGCCAGGGAGAGGCGGGGGAGGTGCTCGTCGACGCGGGGTCGGTGGTGAGGGCTGCGGTGAGGTCGGGCGACGCGGTGAGGAGGCGTACGCCGAAGACCGGGCCGAGGACCATCGGGGCGACGGTGAAGGAGGTGATGACGACATCGAGCCCCGGGGCGCGGCAGAGCCACGCGGCGAGGGCCTTGCCGGGCGAGCCCAGGCGGGGGATGAGGTGAAGGAACGCGGCGCCGACGAGCACCGCGGCGAGCGTGGAGAGCGCGATCAGGAGAAATGGAGGCATGGGGGGAGTGTATGGCAGGGCCGGAGTGGTGGAGCGAACAGAGCCCGACGCGCAAGCGAGGAGCCGGTGTTGGGGGCCGCGAAGGCACCCCCTCCCCACCCCTCCCCCACGGGGCGCGGGGGAGGGAGCAAAGGCAGGAGCGGAGGTGTGTACAGGGGCGCAGTTGGCACACCACAACAAAAAAGCCCCGGGCGGTGTGCCCGAGGCTTGGTGTGGTAGGACGGGTGCTTTGAAGGAGCTTTAGTTGAGGCCGAGCAGGCTGCTGACGATCGGGCCGTAGGCGACGACGAGGCCGGCGAAGACGACGCTGACGATGGAGATAAGTTTGATGAGGATGTTGAGGGATGGGCCGGAGGTGTCCTTGAAGGGGTCGCCGACGGTGTCCCCGACGACGGTCGCCTTGTGGTCGTCCGAGCCCTTGCCGTAGACCGCTTCGTCGCCCTTGCCGGTGCGGACCATTTCCTCAGCCTTGGCAAGGATGGACTTGCGGATGGCCTCGGGGATCTTGTTGCGTTGCTCTTCGTTGTTGAGCGCGTCGCTGGCGGTGATGGTGCCGAAGGACTCGAGGAGCTTCTTGGCGTTGTCCCACGCGCCGCCGGCGTTGGCCATAAAGACCGCGACCGCAAAGCCCGAGGTCAGCCCGCCGGCGAGCATGCCGAGCACACCGGGCACGCTGAGCAGCAGCCCGACCGCGATAGGGATGCAGATCGCGAGGATGGAAGGGACAACCATCTCCCGCTGTGCGCCGGCGGTCGAGATGGAGACGCACTCGGCATAGTCGGGATAGGTGACGCCCTCGAACTCGACCTGCTTGGGCCACTGCATGGGGTCGGCGATCTGTTCCTCGCTCATGCCGTTGGCGCGGAAGGCTTCACGCATCTTGCCGAACTGCCTGCGGCATTCGCGCATCATTTCGTACGCGGCGCGTCCGACAGCGTTCATCGTGAGGGCACAGAAGAGGAACGCCAGCAGCACGCCGATGAAGATGCCGCCGAGGAGCCGGGGGTTGGCGATAGTGACGTCGTAGAAGGCAAGGATGTCTTGCAGCCTGCCGTTGTTGGTGCTGATGATCTCGAACTGCATGGTCTCGGTGGTGCCGTCGTGCTCGAAGGTGTGTGTCACAAGGAAGCTGCGCGCGTGATTGAAATCGACGCCCTTCACACCATCTCGTGAGGCAACCGGCACGACCGTCTCGAGGGTCTGCCCCTTTGAGATCGCATCGTCAAAGCCGATGTCGAGTCCCGCGAACTGGAAGCGATCGACAAGCATGCCGCCATCGACATAGGGCTTGCCGTCCTTGTCAGTCTGGGTCGGATCGACGACAGCAAACTTGTGATAGCCCTGATAGATGACATACGGGGCGTTGTGGCCTCCGATGTTTGAGCCGACCTCGTTGGCCGCCTGGACCGTGATCTGGTGCTGCACGACCTGGATATACGCGGCAAACAGCGCGAGGGCCGTGAGTGCTGCCGAGCCGATGGCGAATCCCTTGCCGGTGGCGGCGGTGGTGTTGCCCAGGCTGTCGAGCATGTCGGTGCGTTCGCGGACGAAGGCGGGCTGGTCGGTCATCTCGGCGTTGCCGCCGGCGTTGTCTGCGATCGGGCCGTAGGCGTCGGTCGCAAGGGTGATGCCGAGTGTCGAGAGCATGCCGACCGCGGCGATGCCGACCCCGTAGAGGCCCATGAGGAAGTTGTCGCCGCCGCCGGCAAACGCGAACGCAGCAAGGATGGCGATAACGACGGTGAGCAACGAGGCCCAAGTGGACTTCATGCCCTCGGCGATGCCGGCGATGATGACGGTCGCCGGGCCGGTCAGAGCCTGCTCGGCGATGCGTTTGGTCGGGGGGTGCTCATACGAGGTGTAGTACTCGGTGGCGTGGGCGATGACGAGCCCGGCGAGCAGCCCGGAGACGATCGAGAGCCCCAGGCCCCACCACGCGAAGGGGAGTGCCTCGGAGGGGTTCCGGCCAAAGAGCATGTACAGCAAGCCGAACGCGCCGAGCAGGATCAGTGTTGACGCGACGTAGACGCCCTTGTGAAGGCTCTTGAGGAGTTCGTTGAACCCTGCGCCTTCGCGGGCTTTGACGGTGAAGACGCCGAGGATCGAGCAGATGATGCCGATGCCCGCAAGGGCGATCGGTGCCGCGGCAAGGGACAGCGCAATCGAGGTTGATTCGTCGCCGGTCTTCCCGATGGTGAAGGCCGCAGCGGCCCCAAGCGCCATGGTCGCGAGAATCGATCCGTAGTAGGACTCGTAGAGGTCGGCACCCATGCCGGCGACATCGCCGACGTTATCGCCGACATTGTCAGCGATGGTGGCGGGGTTGCGAGCGTCGTCTTCGGGGATGCCCGCTTCAACCTTGCCGACCAGGTCGGCACCGACATCGGCGGCTTTGGTGTAGATGCCTCCACCGACGCGGGCGAAGAGTGCCTGCGTCGAGGCGCCCATGCCGAAGCTGAGCATGATGGTGGTGAGCTGCGAGATAGGGACATCCATCGCATTGAAGACGCCGAACCAGGCGGAGACATCAAGCAGGGCAAACCCGACGACGGTGAGCCCCATGACAGCACCCGACCGGAACGCGACGGTGAGCCCGTCGTTGAGCGAGGTCTTGACCGCGGCGGTTGTGCGTGCGCTGGCGTTGGTTGCCATTTTCATGCCGAACCAGCCGCAGAGCCCGCTGAGCAGGCCGGCGATCGGGACGCCGATGAGGGTCTGCCACGGCTGGAGTTTGAGCCCGACCAGTGCCGCCAGGAACAGGACGAGCACGACAAACACCATCGCAACGACGCGGTACTGGCGCGTGAGGTACGCCATCGCACCCTCGCGGACCGCCTCGGCGATGCGGACCATCTCGGCGTCGCCTTCGGTTTTCTTCATGACCGAGGCAGAAAACACCCTCGCCATGATGAGGGCAACAACCGCACCGATGGGCGCGATGTAGTAAGGGGCAGGGATGTCCGCGATGGACGCCAGCGTGAGGGGCATCGAGATGCTCATAGGGCTGGGCTCTCCGAATAAGTTGGTGGGCAGGTGAATGACGACACCGGGCATCGGTCGCGCCGATGGTCCCGAACGTGAACAGATGATCTGGTCGGCTGCGAAAGACCCCACGAGGGAAAGCGCAGCAGCATGAGAAGAACACGGGCCCCGGCTCTCGCCCGGGCCCGGTGCAGGCAATCAGTATTAGATCAGCGCTTGACGATCTGCTCGCGGGTGCGGCGCGACTCGGCTTTGCGCTGCGAGCGGCGTTTCCGCTCGGAGGGCTTCTCGTAGTACTCGCGCTTGCGGACGTCCTTGGTCAGGCCTTCCTTCTCGCAGAGCTTCTTGAAGCGCTTCATGAGACCTTCGGGATGCTCCCCGCCGCGGGCTTTGATGCGAATCGCCATGGATACCTCGTCTTCGGGCCGAGCGTGCGGCCGTGCGTGCGTTGTTCGACTTCTAGACTGCCGTCGAGCCCGGACCGGGTGCAGGGTCCGACGGGGCCGAAAGTAAAGGTCGGGTAGCCAGCCATTTCAAGTGAATCGGGGTTTGTTCACCCAGAGAAAGAGGGTCTTTGTTGCTGCTGATCGACGCGTTCAACGTGCTCCACCTGCCCGAAGCGGTGGTGGTCGGGCGGTCGCTGGTGCTGGCGGACCTGACGAGCCTCATCGGAACCAGTCGCTACGCCGGGCAGGCAGCCGTCCTGGTCTGCGACGGATCAGGCGATGGCTCGATCGAAACTCCCCGGGGAAAGCGGGCCCGGGTACGGCTCTCGGGGGTCGAGGTCGTGTTCAGCGGCCCGGGCAGCAGCGCCGACGACGAAATCGAAGCGAGGCTCAAACGGGGAGGCGGCCACGGGATGACCGTGGTCAGCGACGACCGCAGGCTGCGCCGAGCGGCGTCGCGGGTGCGGGCCAAGAGCCTGTCAAGCAGCGTCTTTCTCTCGCACCTGTTGGCTTCTCCGGGTCGAAATCGGAAGCAAACGGTCCCGGAATTTGCGAGGGATATGCCTCTGGATCGGTACTCGATCGCGCACTGGATGCAGGAGTTCGGCCTGACACCGGGGGATCTGCTTGAGCGGCGGGGTGGGGCAGTAAAGCCGGTGAATCCGCTGTCGCAAAGGCGGGTGGTGGATCGGCCGACAGGATTGGAGCACGAGCGTGCGAGCGGGCCCCCGGGGGCAGCGCCCTCGCCTCAAGCCAAGCCGCCGGACCACCCTGTGCTTCCGGCCCCCACGGCCCCCACGGCCCCCACGGTCCCCCCGGACCCCACGGACCCTCCGGTCCCTCCGGTCCCCCCGGTCCCCCCGGTCCCCCCAGCGTTGCCGGCGCGTGACCTCGAAAACGATCCGGTCATCCGTGCGGCGTTGGAAGAGTGGCGGGGCAGGCTGCGCGTCGAGGACCTGGACATGGCGCAGTGGTTGGAGAAGCGGGGACCGACGCGGCGGGATCCGTGACGAGGGGCGCGGTAGCGTCGGTGCTGCGGTGGGTTGGGGCGCAGAGAAATAACCGCCGTGAGGCAAGCTCAAAGATGGGCCCGGAGGGAATCGAACCCTCACCCCCGTTTCCGGGGAGCGGATTTTAAGTCCGCCGCGTCTACCAGTTCCGCCACGGGCCCAGAGATGAGAGGATAGTGGAGGCGGGGGCAGAGTGTGGTGAGGTGTCCTCCCGCTTGCGCAGGAGGCTCTGTGTCAGAAGACGGCGGGGCGGGTTGGGCTGGGAAAGAAACGAGCCCCGGACGGCCGGGGCTCGAGAGAGAACGGTCTGTGAGAGTCGCGTCCGGATCAGGCGGCGAAGAGGCCGACGTCCCAAGTGTTCTGGATGTCCCCGGCATCGCTTCCGAGCTGGTAGATGCTGCCGTCGAGCGAGCCGACCAGGAGGGTGACGGAGTTGTTGTCGCTGGTGTAGTAGCCGGAGACCGACCCGATGAGGGTGGCCGATTCGGGGAGGTTATCGATGGCGGCGAAGGTCCAGGCGCTGTCGCCTGGGGTCCACGTGAAGACCCCGACGTCGCCGGTTACGGTAATCCCGGCGATGAAGGTTTCGCCTGAATCGGCGATGAACGAGGTCAGGGAGCCCGCGACGAAGGCGGGGGCGCCGAGGTTGTCGCCCAGCGGGGTGACGGTCCACTCACCGCCGGGTGCCCACCAGACCGCGACCATCTCGCCGTCGGTGTTGAGGCCGGTGATATTGATCCCGCCCCACGGGGTGACCCACGCGGCGATATCACCAGTGAGAGGCGTCGAGCCGAGGAGTTCGGTGAGGTCGGTGGAGATCCAGTGATCTGCGCCGGGTGCCCACCAGATGACGCGGAGGTGGCCGTCGGTGTCGAGCCCTGCGACATTCATCGCGCCCCACGGGGTGACGAAGCTGGTCAGGGCGCTGGTGAAGCTGGGGACGCTTTCGCCATTTTCGCGGAGCTGGTCGTCTGCGAGGTTGACGAAGTTCCAGGTCGCTTCGCCGTTCTCGTCGACGCCGCCGTTCTGCCAGTAGAAGATCAGTTCGCCCTGCTCGTTGAGCCCGGCCATGTTGACGTTGCCCCACGGCGTAATGAGAACACTGATGTTGGAGTCGGTGATGGGTTCGGCGTCGGTGATCTCGTCGGTGAGGTTCCGGCCGTCCCAAGCGCCCTCCTGGTCGCGGACAAAGAGGACAAGCCCCTCGTCGCTTCGTGCCGCGGCGTATCGGCTCGCGTTGGAGCGCGAGTTGGCCTCGCGCATGGTGACGACCGATCCGGTGATCTCGGGAAGATCGTCGAAGTCGGCGAGGTGGAGCTGTTCTTTCTCGCCGTCTTGCTGCTCGAAGGAGAGGACGGGCTTGCCCGATTCGTCGCGGGTGATGGTGACGGTTTCGCCTTCGTCGTCGGGTACCTCGACCTCGACACGCGGCACGCGGACCTCGATGCCGAGGTTGCCCGAGCGGGTGCCGATGAGCCCGCGGAGCCCGGGCGCGCCGATGGCAAACCCGGCGCGGATCTGGTGGGTTCCTTCGCGGAGGACAGTCGTGCCGTCGGTCTCGACGGTGACGACGGTGTCGCCCTCGCTGACCTCGGCCGACCCGATGTAGACATTGCCCGCGAAGAGGTTGATCCAGATCGAGGGGGTGTAGGCGAACCCGTTGTCGTCGAACTGCTCGCCGTTCTCTTCGAAGAAGGTGTTGAGGGTGGTGCGGAGGTCGTCGAGATCGTCGGAGACGTGGGAGACGCGGACGTCGAAGGAGAGGGTAAACTCGCCGGCATTGTTGTAGGCGGTGACGTCGTCGGTGTTGCTCTCACCGGTGTCGGAGTCGTCGATCAGGTCGGGGATGCCGGGGATGGGGATGTCGCGCGAGTCGATGGGCGGCCCGCCGTAGTCGTCCTCGTCGTCGCCGTCGTCGGCGTCGCCGGTGACATTGCTGTAGATGACGACCTGGCCGCCGGCTTGGTCGATGACCGCGATGTCGATGAACCCGTCGCCGTCGAACTCGCCGACGATCTGCTGGCGGGGCAGTGCCTGGTCGTTGGCGAGCAGGAAGCCCGCTTCGGTCTCGGCGATTTCGAGGGTGCCGTCGACAAAGTCGAGCTGGGTGATGGTGCCGTCGGCGCTGAAGCCGAGAACGAACAATTCATGCCCGAAGGCGTTGAAGTTGAGGAAGGCTTGGGTCACACCCGGGGCGACGTCGATGGTTTCGAGATCGCCGAGCCCGGCTTCGCTGCCATGGAGGATGGAGAAGGTTCCGTCCCCGGCGTTGGACACGATCATGTCCATGAAGCCGTCGAGGTTGATGTCGAAGGCGTTGATGTGGACGGGTTGGTCTCCGACGTCGAAGGTGTCGGTTTCGATAAGGCCGTCCTCAAGATTGAAGCCGCCGGCCATGAGGTCTTGGTATTCGGGCTGGAAGCTGATGATGCTGACGGTGTCGTCGTCGCGGTTGGTGACAGCGATATCTGGTGAGTCGTCGTTGTCGAAGTCCATGATCGCCATGGCGTCGCCGCCGGAACCAGTGGCGAAGTAGATACCGGTGGGCATGTCGATGTATGCGCCGTCGAAGGGCCACGCGATGGCGTTTTCTGTGCCGTCGCTGTTGCCGTCGCCACTGTCGCCCGAGCCGTCGCTGCGACCGAGGAGGAGGAGTGAGTCGACGATCTGGAGCGCGCCGAGCGAGTCATGCCAGACGGCGATGAATGGATCGCCGACGAAGTGCGAGGCGTCGCCGAAGTTGTCTCCGCCGGCCCCATCGCCGCCGCCGTAGTCGTCGCCGCCGTCGCCGTAGTCGCCGCCGCCGTCGCCGTAGTCGTCGCCGCCTTCGCCGAAGCCTTCGCGGTCGGCGCCGAAGTCTTCAGAGCCGATCCACGGCCCGACGGGCTCGGCGATCGGTCCCTCGGCGTCGTAGATGAGGACGATGCCGGTGGCGGTATCTGCGAGCTGGAGCCCGCCGGCAAACGTGAAGGTGGAGTCGCCGTTGTTGATATAGGTGGTAAACCGCTTCGTCCCGGCATCAAAGAAACCCAGGTCGATCATCCCGTCGGCGTTGACGTCGAGCACTTGCAGCCGCTGGGCGTCGGCAAAGTCACCCTCGATGGTGCCCCACTCGAAGAATGGGTCGAAGTAGCCCTCGCCCGAATCCCGGGACCATATTTGGATCGTATTCGACTCGGGAACAAGAGCAGCCGTGTCGGTGACACCATCACCGGTGAAGTCGGCGAAAATCACCGATTCGGGCGTGGCACCCATATCGAGGGCGATGGTGTTGATGTCGCCGCTGAGGAGCTGACGGCTCTCGAGGGTTTCGAGGGTGCTCGCGGTGTGTGGCTTGTTGGTGTGCATGGGTGACCTCTTTTTTGGATTGTGATGACGCCGGGACGTGGAAGACCCCGGTGCATCGAGAGTCGGCCGGAGAAAGGGGGGCTGATTGCACGGAGATCGCAGGTTGTGGCAGTGCGGGTGGTTTTGGGTGGGGTTGTGCGGGTTGGGCAACTGGTTGGTCCCGGCGGGTGGAGCTACGATCGGCGGTGTGGGAAGGAGACCCGGCGATGGAACCCCTTGTGGCGGTGGTAATGGGCTCGACGAGCGACTGGGAGACCATGGCGCATGCGGCCGAGGTGCTCGAAGGGCTGGGCGTCGGGCACGAGGTGCGGGTGGTGAGCGCGCACCGGACGCCGGACCTGTTGTTTGAGTTTGCTGCGGGCGCAGCGGGGCGGGGTGTCGAGGTGGTCATCGCGGGCGCGGGCGGGGCGGCCCACCTGCCGGGGATGATCGCCGCCAAGACCCGGCTGCCGGTGTTGGGGGTGCCGGTCGAGAGCCGCGCGTTGCGGGGGATGGATTCGCTGCTCTCGATTGTGCAGATGCCGGCGGGGGTGCCGGTGGGGACGCTGGCGATCGGGAAGGCCGGGGCGATCAACGCGGGGATTCTCGCCGCGTCGATCGTCGGGCTTTCGCGGCCGGAGATCGCCGAGGCCGTCGAGCAGCACCGAGCAGCGCAGACCGCAAAGGTGCTGGGTGATCCCGACCCGCGCCGACCGGGATCCGGGACATGATCGTCGGCGTGCTCGGTGGGGGACAGCTCGGGCGGATGCTCGCGCTGGCAGGGCGCCGGATCGGCGCGCAGGTGCGGTGCTTTGATCCAGATGCGCAGGCGTGCGCCGGGCAGGTGACCGAACTGGTCGTGGGGAACTACAGCGACAAGGCAGCGCTGGGTCGCCTCATCGACGGGTGCGACGTGGTGACCTACGAGTTCGAGAACGTGCCGATCGAGGCCGCGGCGTGGTGTGCCGAGCGGGTCGAGACACACCCGGCGATCGCGGCGCTGGCCGCTGCGCAGGACCGGATAGAAGAGAAGGCGCTGCTGCGCGCGCACGGTCTGGAGCCGGTGCCGCACATGCTCGTCGAGAGCGAGCCGCAACTCCGCGAGGCGGTCGAGGCGCTCGGCCTGCCCGCGGTCCTCAAGACCTGCCGGGGCGGGTACGACGGCAAGGGGCAGGTCGTGCTGCGCGAGGCTGCGGATATCCCCACCGCATGGGCCGAACTCGGCAGCCCAGCGGGCGAAGGGGGCAGGCTCGTGCTGGAAGGATTCATCGCGTTTTCGCGGGAGATTTCGCTGCTGGCGGTGCGAGGAAAGGACGGCCAGGTACGGCTCTACGACCCGGTACGCAACGAACACGAGGGGGGGATTCTCGTGCGGTCACGCCCGGCAGGAGAGGCTGTCGACCCGGCCTCGCTGGATCGGGCGCGGGCGGGGATCACGTCGCTGATGGCGGGGCTCGGCTATGTCGGCGTGCTGGCGGTCGAGTTGTTTGAAACGGCTGACAGGAGGGGAGTTGGTGAGGGGGGTGGGGGGCTGATCGCCAACGAGATGGCCCCTCGGGTCCACAACTCGGGGCACTGGACGATCGACGCGGCTGCGTGCGACCAGTTCGAGAACCACCTGCGGGCGGTGCTTGGGTTGCCCTTGGGCTCGACGCGGACGATCTGCAACTGGGAGATGCGGAACCTGATCGGGAGCGTGCCCGCCGTCGGAGCGTTGCTGGCCGAGGAGGGGCTGCGGCTGCACTGCTACGGGAAGGCGGAGAAGGCGGGGCGGAAGGTGGGGCATGTGACGGTGGTGGGGGTGTAGTGGTGGTGGACCGCGTTGCGACGCTGGGGTGCTGTGCGGGCATGAAAAAACGGCCCGTCGGGCCGTCGATGCACAAACACGGGCGAAGGGATTCGAACCCCTAACCTCCTGATCCGTAGTCAGGTGCTCTATCCAATTGAGCTACGCCCGCAGAGCGAGGATCGTAAACCGGCTAGGGGGTGGGGGCAAGCGGTGAAAGGCTGGGGGAGGCAGAAAGGCACGCCCCTGCGGCTTCAGAAGGCTCGGCAGCCGCCCCCTTGAAGCACGGGCAAGGGGGAAGAGTGGGATTCTGCTGTTCGAGCGAGGGGCTTCTTGGAGGGTTCGCAAGGGGATGGGCTTGATTCTGCCGGGCTGGTGGGCGATGATTGGAGCCCGGGTTCGGTCATGCCATCGGCGTGGCTGGAGTTTGGTGCTGGTGTCTGCGGCGTGTGCTGTGGGCGGTTTTTTGGACAAATCAGAGGTATTGCATGGCTCACTCACGTTCCGCACGCAAACGCGTCCGTCAGAATCTCTCGCACCGTTCGGCGAACCGTTGGCGGCTTCGGGCGATGCGTGCGGCGATGAAGGACTTCCGCGGCAAGCTGGCGGCGGACGATGTCGCGGGGGCCAAGGAGTCGCTCAAGACGTGCTGCTCTGTTATTGACAAGACCGCGCAGAAGGGCGTGATTCACCGCAATCAGGCTGCGCGTCGCAAGAGCCGGCTGAACGCGGCGCTCAAAGCCAAAGTTCTCGCCTGAGCCTTCGGGCGGTCGTGCCTGGGGTGGCAGCGTGAATTGCAGTTGCTGACCGACCGGCCTGTGCTGGTCGGTCTTTTGTTTTTGGACAGGGCGATTGACGGCCCCCACATGCGTCGATCCGTCCTACGCTGGAACGCATGGAAGGTCGCGTTGCCGAGGGAAAGCTGACGAACGGAACGGCACGGGGGTACCTCTCCGAGTCGCAGCGGCCGCTGTCGATTCTCGTGTTTTTACTGCCTTTGCTCGCGGCGTACGAACTCGGGGCGTGGCTGTACCTTTCGGGGGGTGAGCACGGGCCGACGACGATCGCGGCGTGGGGGATGCTCGCGCGGTTTTTCGAGACGTTTGGTGTGATCGGGATCCACCTGCCGGCGTTGCTGCTGGTGACGGTGCTCGTGGTGTGGCACATGCTGGTGCGCGAGCGTTGGCGGGTGCGGCCGATGGTGCTGGTGGGGATGGCGATGGAGGCGTGCCTGTGGACGGTGCCGCTGACGATCCTGCTGATCGTGGTGGAGTCCATGCTCGGCGGTGGTGGAGGTGGCGGTGATGGGTCGGGGGTTGCGCGCGCGTTGGTGCAGACCGAGGGTGGGGGTGGGTTGCGGGAACTTCCCTGGCAGGCGCGGCTGACGATCTCGGCGGGGGCTGGGTTGTACGAAGAGATGCTGTTCCGGATGATCCTGATCGCGGCTGCGCACACGGTGCTGGTGGATGTGCTGCGGCTGTCGAACTGGGTCGGAGGGACGATCGCGGTCGTGGTCTCGGCGATCGCGTTCGCGCTGTACCACCAGCAGTCGGGAGCGGGGGATGTGGGGGGGGGCGGGTTCGGGTGGGTGCTGCCTTACTTCGTGGCGGGGTTGTATTTTGGGGGGTTGTACCTGGCCCGCGGGTTCGGGCTGGTGGTTGCGGTGCATTTTTTGTACGACGTGGTGGCGTTGCTGGTGAGCGGGTAGGGAGTTTCTGTGCGCGGGTTTTGCGCTCTGCCTGGGCATATCCAGCCATTTGGCAGTTCTCGGCGGGAGCCGTGCGCTACCCGAGTGGAGATTGTCCCGTTCCGCTGGCACCGGGGGGAGGTGGTTGCGGCGTAGGCGGGGGCACGCGTTGGTATCTACCCGACCGCGTTGGCGCTACCGGGAGGCGGGATTTGGGGGGGTGACGGTGGTCCGGGGGCGACCCATGAAACCACGTGCCCGCAACCGACGGGGTTGGGGGAGTGGTGGTTTGCTTGGGGGTTCAACGGGAAAGGGGAATGTCGCGGGACACCCGATTGCTGACCAAGATCCGCGACAAGTCTCTCCCGATCAAGTCGGTACAGTGGTAGAACCGCAAGCCTTTGGCATCGCGTCAAAGGATGACCCAGCCTAGAGTACCGTACAGGAGGCGATCGTGAGCGGGCGAGTAGGTCATAGAAAGCGGCTGATCTGTGTGACTCCGGCGAATATCCGCGAGAGCCACCTCTACATCACCGGCCACTGGGACTTCTTCCCCGCAGACTGCTTCGGAGCGTCCACCAAGCGAGCCGGGTGCGGTAAGCTAATCGAACTTCATGTGGCTGGTCTGTCGGAGCCGGTTTTGACGGACATCCCGACTGATGCAAAAAGCGGTCGGCCGCGCCGATTCTTTCGCAAGCGAGCATGGGTCAGGGAGTTCTTTGCCAAGCACCGCATCAAACCAGGTGATACGATTTGCATTGAACGCGTCGGCCGTCGCCGATTCCGCGTCAGTCCGTTCGAGGCGAAGGAACAGCGTGATTGCCCTTCCACTTTCGTCTTCGATGCCGAACCCGAAGGGGATGGCCCTCGAGTCATCGAACTGTTCGCAGGATGCGGGGGGATGGCACTCGGCTTCAAAAGAGCCGGCTATCGAACCGTGCTGGCGAACGAATGGGATCGCGAAGCGTGCGATTCACTCCGGGCAAACATCACAGACCGCGTGTTGAACTGTGCTGTTCAGGAGATCGAGCATTTTCCAGAGGCCGATGTCGTTGCAGGCGGCCCACCATGCCAAGGTTTCAGCAACCTTGGGGAGCGGGTGCCGAATGATCCACGCAACCAACTTTGGCGGCACTTCTTTCGCTGTGTCGAACAAACGCAGCCGTCCATCTTCGTATTGGAGAATGTGCCGCCGTTGCTGAAGTCCGCCGAATATCAAGAGATGTGCCGGGTAGCCGAGCAACTCGGTTACTGTGTTAGAGGTCGTGTATTGAATGCCGCAGACTATGGCGTGCCGCAGACTCGAAAGCGGGCGATCGTGATCGGCTCCCGAATCGGTGACCCATCGTTCCCCCAGCCGACTCATGTCGATCCAGCCAAGCGCGACCTCATGACCCAAGATCTTTCGGGTTGGCGTACTGTTCGTGACGCTATCGGCCATGTCCCGCTTGAGCCGACCGGGCTCAACTGGCACATCGGTCGTAACCCGACGCCGAAGTCCATCAAGCGATACAAGTGCATTCCTCCCGGCGGCAATCGTTGGGATCTTCCACCGGACCTGACGCCCGATTGTTGGAAAAGAAAGACACAAGGAGGCACGGATCTGTTCGGACGTCTGTGGTGGGATCGTCCGTCAGTGACGATTCGAACGGAGTTTTACAAGCCGGAGAAAGGCCGCTACCTGCACCCGGTGGCCAATCGCCCGATCACTCATCTGGAAGCGGCTTTACTGCAATCATTCCCGGAGGATTATGTGTTTTGCGGGACGAAGATCAAAGTCGGAATTCAAATTGGTAATGCAGTCCCGCCTGTACTTGCCGAGGTAATCGCCGAGCATGTTGCTGAAATGCTCGGCGCGAAACGGAGGCCGCAGCTTCGCATCAAGACCGTCGGGTAGACATCCATTCTTCCCGTCCGAGTGGAGGAAGTCCCAATCGCTTGAGCGTTTTTTGATCGGACTCCCAGCGCCCGCACAGCACCAGGATACCTTCTTTTTCCAAAGCCTTCCTCGCATCGCGTACACGCTTTGACGGATCGCGTTGCACCGCCAATGTATCCAAGGCGACAATCGAGATCGGTTTCTCCTGGACCAACCTGAACGCTTGGGTAACCCTTGCCTGACCGCTCTTCTCATTCAGGATCGCCGTGCGCACATCAGGATCGAGGTGAAGCAAGAAGTTCTCCGAAAGAGGAGCGTCCTTTGCGAGCCAATGCACGATGTTCCTCGCGGCACTTCGCTTGATGCTTCGTTTTTCATCTCGATTCGAGGCATTGAGCAACTCGGCGGCTGCGCGGAACACTCCAACGGAAAATACCGAAGAGTCGTCGTCGGCAGACAGCAACATGCAAATATGCCCCACGCCTTCTGGCGGAATCATCCAGTTCGTCGAGAGTGAGAACTTGATATCAACCTCGTGACCCTCGATCGCCGTATCGATCCCCTGCGGGTTCTTCACCAGACCCAGCTCATGAAGCACCTCGTGTTCGATCCGATTGCCGAGGTAGAGCTTCTCGCTTTGCTCGACTTGTCCCAAGCTGTATCGCCGAGTCCGAGCTCCGTCGATCACCCAATCGATGGCTGCTCTGATCCCACGACCGATGGATTCGACCCGCTTTTCCGAGCCAAGCCACTCCGTCACCGCGGCGACACCTGAGTCCGGTTCACTGGGATGGTCAGCCATGGTCTCCATGATCCAGTAGCGTATGGTGTCTGTGATGGATTCGCTATCCCCGGAAGATCGCAGCCGACTTATGGCACAGATTCGCGGTCGGGATACCTCGCCCGAGCTGATCGTTCGATGGGTTGTAAGTGGACTGGGGTATCGCTACCGACTCCATGTCCGCAGTCTGCCCGGTTGTCCAGATCTGGTTCTTCGCAGCCAATCGACAGTAATCTTCGTAAACGGTTGCTTCTGGCACAGGCATTCCTGTGCGCGTGGAAAGTCCATGCCGTCAACACGCAAGGCGTTCTGGCAGGCGAAATTTGAGGCTAATGTAGCCCGAGATCGCCGAGTCCGGCGGCAGTTGCGAGCCATGGGCTGGCGGGTCATCACTGTCTGGGAATGTCAGACCAAGCCGTCCCGTTTGCCAACCCTCGAACGCCGTTTGGCCCGGCTGTTGAGCGAACGGTCGTGAACTACCGAGAATCGCCCCCCTCGGTGAATAGACCTGCTCGAGAGGGTTCTCCAGCTCGTTGCCAATCCAGACGCGACAGATCCGTCGGCTGTGCAGATGTAGAGGTTTGGGTCTGGTGTCGGTGTGCTGAGCACCCCTCACAGCCCATCCGGGCATCTTTTTGCACTATTTTGCAGAAAATCTGTAAAAGATCAGCAAACTTGTCGCTCGACGGGGTAAATAACTAGTAGACTGTCTATGGATTTTCGCCAAGGAGGATGCCATGAGCTATGCGTTGAAGCGGGCCGACTACGAGGATCTGTTCCTCTTCCCCGACGGCGATCTGCCGCCTGAGGACAAGGAGCGGATTCTCGCCCAAGAATACCCCAAGACCACCGCTGCAGCGGTGACCGAGCTGCGGACTCGTGGGCTGGATACCGACCCGGCCGGGCTGGACTACCTCATCAAGAAGGGCCGCATCCCCGAGCCGGTGGGCGGGACCGGCCGCAATCGGAGGTGGACCCGCGAGGACATCGACCGGGCGGCCGACTACCTCGACCGCGAGCAGATCTATGTCCCCGGCACCGTCGCCCGGATGTTCTACAACATCGACCCGGCTCAGGATCTGCGAGCCCAGCGAGAGGCCTTCGATGCCAGTCCCCAGCTGCCTCCGAATCCTGATCTTTTCGTCATGGAGGTGCTGCCCGGGGCAGCGGGCGTCGGGTTGCGGTCGATGGTGCGGTATCGGCCGATGACCAAGCCCGAGGAACGGGCCTGGCGGGCGCGGATCGAGCAGGCGAAGGACGGGGGTGGCCAATGACCGTCGCCACGGAGGACATGCTCTTCACGGCTTCGAGCGTTGAACTGGCTGCGGGCACTGAGAAGCGCCCGACGATCTCCATGATCGCATACTCCGGCGGCCTCATGCGCGTGCCGGGTTGGGGCGATGTCGCCATCGACCTCGAGGGTCTCGATGCCGAGGGCCAGATCGCCTTGCTGGCGGATCACGACAGTCGGGTGTCGGGCGTCGTCGGGCACGGCAACGCCCAGGTCCGCGACGGACGGCTGCTCGTGGAGGGTGTGCTGTCTGGTGCCGGTGACGCCGCCAAGCAGATCGTCGTGATGACGCGCGGCGGGTTTCAGTTCCAAGCCAGCGTCGGGCTCACGCCGACCGAACACGCGCGGGTGCGGCCCGGCGAGGCGGTGGAAGTCAATGGGCGATCACTGTCGACGGCGGGCGGGTTCACGCTTGTCCGCAAGGGCAAACTCAGGGAAGTGAGCATCACGCCGTTGGGGGCGGATGCGGGTACATCGGTCGCCATCGCGGCGGCACGGAAGGAAGGGATTGCAATGAACACGGAAGTTCAAGTGGACGAGCAGGCGATCCGCGCCGACGAGCGCGACCGGCTGCAACAGATCGAAAACATCTGCCGCGCGCCGAGCGGCAACTGGGGCGCAAGTCAGCAGAAGGTGGACGAGCTCAAGGCTCAGGCCATCGCCGGCGAGATCGAGGTTGCCGACCTTTCGGCGCAGGTGCTCAACATCCTGCGCGAGTCGCGGCCGACGATGAGCGGTGTCCGGCGGCCCACTTCGGTCGGCGGCGTGACCACGCTCGAGGCGGCGTTGCTCAATCGCATGGGGCTGGCCGAACTCGGCGAGAAGTCGCTGGGCGCGCTGGCGATGGAGCACGGCGAGAGTCTCCGGGCGACGCACGCGCTGGACCTGTGCCGGGCGGCCCTGCGGCTCGACGGCGTGGATGAACCCCATGGCCGGGAGGAGATGGTCAAGGCGGCGCTGAGCACCACCAGCCTGCCCGTCGCGCTGGGCAATGTGGCCAACAAGGTGCTGCTCGACGCCTACACCGAATCCCCCGCGACCTGGCGGGCGTTTTCAGCGATCCGATCGGCGGGCGACTTCAAGGACCAGACGGCGATCCGCCCCTCGTTCACCGGCAGCCTCGAACAGGTCGCGCCCGGCGGTGAGTTGAAGCACGGCAGCGTCAGCGAGTGGACGGCCACCTACAAGATCGACACCTTCGGCAAGGTGCTGAGCATCGACCGCCGCGATCTGGTCAACGACGACCTCGGCGTCTTCGATGACACGGCTCGCGCCTTCGGCCGGGCGGCGATGCGTCGGCTCAACGATCTGGTCTACGAAGTCCTGCTGGCCAACGCGGGCGGGTTCTTCTCAGCGGGCAACGGCAACCTGCTCGAAGGCGTGGACACCGCGCTGGGCATCGACGCTCTGGCACAGGCGATCACCGCGATGCTGACGCAGAGAGATGCCGAGGGCAACGACCTCGATCTGCGCCCGAGGACACTACTGGTGGCCCCCGAGTTGCAGACGACGGCCAAGGCGATCCTCGAGAGCGAGTTCATCCAGCAGATCGCCGAGAAGCAGCCGACGGGCAACAGCCTGCGGCGTGCGGTGTCGATCGAGGTCGAGCCTCGCCTGAACAACGCCGCCAAGTACGGGGCTGCTGCGAGCGACAAACATTGGTATCTGTTCAGTGCCCCGAGCAACGCGGCGATGGTCGTGGCGTTCCTCCAAGGCAAGCAGTCGCCGACCGTCGAGTTCTTCGGCCTCGATCAGGATGTCAACCGGCTGGCGGCGTCGTGGCGTGTGTATCACGAC
>JAUZRR010000024.1 GCA_030950285.1 Planctomycetota bacterium
CACCATCGCCATGACATCCGCCCTCACCCCCGGGGGCAGGTCAGCCCATGCCGCGACCACCGCTGCGAGGTCGGGGTCGGTGGGTGTCGGTGGGGGGGGCGGTCGAGGGCTTTCCGAGCCGGAATCGCTCTCCGGCGCGCCGGATTCTGCGCCGCCCTCTTGCGGAATCGGCCCTCCCGAGCTAGGATCGGCACAGGTTCGAGTCCTGTTGCGCCCATTGTTTCCCCGGAGCCTCGCGTTGTTTGGCAGCGGGCCGTCTGCGGGCGACTTGGCCGTGGCGGCCGCTATCCTGACTCCATCTCATGCAGCGGTGCACCCTGTGAAAGATCGAGCGGTGTCGTCAGAGCGCACCTGGTATCGCCTCGATAACGCGGCGAGGGTTTTCGCTGCACTCGCGTCGCGGCGGACGACCACTGTTTTTCGTATCGCCGTTGTCTTGCGGAAATCCATAGACATGCGGGTCTTGCAGGAGGCGTTGGACAGCCTCATGCCCCGGTACCCGTACTACGCAGTGCGGCTGCGGGCGGGGCTCTTCTGGCATTATCTGTCACCAGTACCCGGCGCGCCGAAGGTACGATTCGAGACGCGGTACCCGTGCCGGCGGATGACCAGAGCCGAGGACGGCCCGTGGCAGTTTCGAGTGATCGTGTTCGACCGTCGCATCGCGCTGGAAATCTCGCACGTGATCACCGACGGGGCCGGCGGCGTGGAGTTTCTCAACGCGCTCCTCAAAGAGTACCTGAATCGAATAGACGCGGACGAGTCGGCTTCGGAAGCCGAGTCGGCCTCGAAAGATGAAGCCCCCCCCGCGGCGACGGTGCCGGATCCTGAGCAGGCAGAAGACGCATACCGACGGTTTTACGACCCCACGATCCCGCCACCCCGGCTCGGGCTCCGGGCGATTCGACTCCGCGGGAAGTCGTTGCCGCCGGATGAGTGTCGCATGGTGCTGGGGATCGTGCCGGTTGCGCCGCTCCGTGAGTTGAGCCACAAGCACGGCGTGGCGCTCACCGAGTTGCTCGCGTCGATCATGCTTGCGGCGATCGCCGATGTTGTCGGCCCGAAGCGCGGCCCGATCGCGGTGATGACACCAGTCAACCTCCGCGGGCTCTTTCCGTCAAAGACCATGCGGAACTTCTTTCTGTCCGTGACCGCCAGTATTGATCCGAGGCTCGGGCCGTACACCTTTGAGGAGATCCTTCACGAGGTCCACCACTCGGTGCAGGGGCAGGTCACCGCCAAGAGCATCAGCCGGCAGATCCGGCGGAATGTGGGCGCAGAGCGGAACACGTTCATCCGGCATGTCCCGTTGTTCCTCAAGGTGCCGGTGAAGCGGATGCTCTATACCTGGCGTTGGGGCACCCGGTTCACAACCGTGCTGTCCAATCTCGGTCGTGCGTCACTCCCCGAAGAGATCGACAAACACATCGAGCGCTTCGAGGTGGCTTCCAACCCCAGCGCGGCCCACGGCATCGCGTGCGCACTGATCGGGCATCGAGAGCATTTGTATATTTCCTTTAGCAGTATCGTGGTTGGGACGGGCCTTGAGCGGGCGTTCTTTACACAGCTGCGCCGCATGGGCGTTCCTGTGCGCGTCGAGACGAACTGAGACACGACTTTGATGGGGCCCTCGCTGATGGCATACTGCTCACGTTGTGGTGTAGAAGTTGAGTCGAGAGTGGAAGCCTGCCCGCTGTGCGGCGCTCCGATCCAGCGGTTCGAGCCCGAGCCGACCGAGCCCGCCCGCTTTCCTGACCCCGTCCCCATGCCCAACCGGCATGTGCGGCATCTGGTGTGGTCGGTGTCCACCGCGGTGCTGCTCTCGGCGGGGCTGACCTTTCTCACGCTCGACCTTATCCTCAGCAGCGCGGTGACGTGGTCGCGGTATCCGCTGACCGGGGTCGGGGTGCTCTGGGTCTTTATCACGCTGGTCGTGCTCGTCGCCCGACGGCCGATCTTCGTAATCGCCGGGCAGGCCGTCGCGACCGCGGGGTTCCTGCTCGCGATTGATTTCTTCGATGGAAAGCTGAGTTGGTTCATGCCGCTGGCGCTGCCGATCGTGGCGATCGCGACGACCGGCTCGGTCCTGGTGTGGATTGTCACCCGGCTGAGCCGTCGCGCGCCCGCGATGATCGCGGCTTCGGTCCTGCTCGCTTGTGCGACCAGCGCCGTGGGGTTGGACCTCATCGTCTCGGCGCATCACGGAGAGCCCGGGGTCAGTTGGTCGTTCATCGTGCTGGGGGCGGTTGTGCCACCGATGCTGTTTCTCCTCTACTTTCACTACCGCCTGCGAAAGAAGATCGACCTTCGGCGGATCCTGCACACCTGAACCGCCGCCCGGGCGTCCGAGAGCCCATGGCTGTCAACTTCTGTCGGTCGTGCGGGTTTCACCGGCGGCCCGGGCGTCGCCCAGATTCACTTGTGCTCTCCCCTCGCATTGCGGGCGGTTGCTTGTCACATTCTCCGCAGCCCCGAGCCAACATCGGGAACCGCTGGCAACAACCAGGCTGCACCAAGCCGGAAGGATGGACCCATGGGCAACGCACGACTTCTTCGAGGATCAATGGCAGTGGGGGCGCTTGTGCTCGCGAGCGGGTTGGCTTCTGCGGGTGACCTGAAACCGGCCGAGGTTGGAAAGCAACTCGCGGGCGAATGGTCAGGCCAGATCCAGATGCGCTCGGCAGACGACAAACTCTCGGCGTCGCTCGCCAGCATGTCGGCGGTCCGCAATGCGAGAAACTCAACGCTCGAGCTCTACTACGAGGGCTTCGCGTTCGGCAAGGCGGTCGATGGCGCCATGATCCTCTCGTTCGATCGAGACCTGCCGAGCCTTTCGATCCGGGATTCATCGTCGAGCACACTGTCGGCCTTCCGCCTGGACAGGCAGGCGATCGGTTCTGACGACGACTCGCTGGTCATGTCAAGCCGTTCGAGGGGCAGCGACGTCCGGGCGGTCTTCAGCCGTGACCACCGCAACGCCTGGAACATCGAGCTTCAGGAGCAGGACAAAGACGGCCAATGGGTGCCGACGCTTGTGCTCCAGCTCGACCGCCTCGATCATGGGCAGCGGTCCGCAGCCGCCGAGCGGTTTGACCAGGCCCGGTCCCTGATGTCCCTCCGCCGTGACCACGCGATCGCGTCTGTGCCAACTGATTAGCAGTTCCTGTTCCTCGGCTCTCCTTCGTGCAGAGCGCGGGCGCATCCGCTGGGTGCGCCCGTGTTCGTTTTTGTCAGCGGCGGTCGCTCAGCTCTCCGGCTCGGTCATGCTCATCGGGTTGAGCAACCGATCCAGCTCGTCGGCAGGAAGCAACGCCTGCTCGGTCGCGACTTGCCGGACGGTCTTGCCCTCGGCGAACGCCTGCTTGGCGAGGGCCGAGGCTTTGTCGTACCCGATCACCGGCGCGAGGGTGGTACACATCGCTAGGCTGCCTTCGATCAGCGACTTGCAGCGTTCTTCGTCCGGCTCCAACCCCGTGAGCAGGTTCTCGACAAACATGCCGCACGCCCCGGCGAGCACGTTGACGCTGTCGAGCGTGGTGGCGACCATGACCGGCATCGCGACCGAGAGGTCGAGCAGGCCGCCGATGCCGCCCAGGCCGGCGGTGGTCGTCGTCGCGTCGTTGCCGATGACCTGACAGCAGACCATCATCACCGATTCACAGATCACCGGGTTGACCTTGCCGGGCATGATGGACGAGCCCGGCTGGACCGCGGGCAGGATCAGCTCCCCGATCCCGCACCGAGGGCCGCAGCCCATGAGTCGGATATCGCTGGCGATCTTGGACATGCTCACCGCGACCGTCTTGAGCAGGCCGGACGCTTCGACGACACCGTCCCGGGAGTGCTGCGCCTCATAGTGGTTCTCGGCTTCGCAGAATGCGATCCCGGTCCGCTCGGCAAGTTTCGCCGCGACGCGCGCGCCGAACTCGCGGTGGGTGTTGATCCCGGTCCCGACCGCCGTGCCGCCCAGCGCCAGCGGGCACAACGCCTCGATCGCGCGGGCAACCCGTCGCTCGGCGTGGCGCATCTGGGCCGCGTAGCCGCTGAACTCCTGCCCGAGCCGAATCGGGGTTGCGTCCTGCAGGTGCGTGCGGCCGATCTTGACGATCCGGTCCCACGCCTGCGCCTTTGCTTCAAGCTCGGCAGCCATCCGCTGCACCGCGGGCAGCAGCCGGGTCTGCATCGCGGTCGCGAGCGCAACGTTCATCGCGGTGGGGAAGGTGTCGTTCGAGGATTGCCCCATGTTGACGTGGTCGTTGGGATGCACGCCACCGGCTTCGAGGTAGGCCGCGTCTTTGGACGACCCGATCGCGGCCCCTCGCGCGACGCACACCAGGTTGGCGATCACCTCGTTGGCGTTCATATTGGTGCTGGTGCCCGACCCGGTCTGGAAGATATCAACCGGGAAGTGCCTGGCGATCCCGCCTTGGCTTGCCAGCCCGGCATCGATCTGCGCGCACGCCTCGACGATCGCCGCTGCGCGATCGGCATCGAGCTTGCCGAGGTCACGGTTGACCTCGGCAGCCGCGGCTTTGAGCATCGCAAACGCGACGATGACTTCTGCCGGCACCGGCCGCCCCGAGACCGGGAAGTTCAGCACCGCCCGCTGGGTGGACGCGCCGTAGAGCACATCCTCGGGCACAAGCAACTCGCCCATCGAGTCCTTCTCGGTTCGGGTCTTGCCGGGGTATGTTCCAGAGGCCGCCGTCTGGTGAGGGGTGGTCGTGCTCGACATATCGGAAACTCCTGGCAGATTCGGTTCTGATCCGGCCGAGTCGCCCGGGGGGTGGGCCGCCGGAATAGGGTTGGTGGTGTGATCGTGGAATCCTCGTCGGTATGGTAGGATGCATCGCACAGAGCCCGGCGCGGTATACACCGTCGGAACCTCTTGATGTTCGGCCCGTCCAACCCTCGGGCCGACCAGACGTCTGCGACGGGATCGCACCGACACGCCCGCCCACCCGACAGCACCCCCAGGAGCACCCATGCAACACCGCACTATCAAGACACTCCCTCTCGTGGTCCTGGCCGGGGTGCTCGTCTCGGCGATGCTCACGACCAGCGCCTCGGCCCAGAGCCGTCGATCAAGGCAGAAACCGCCTCCGAGCCAGCAGACGCAGCCCATCCCCGCCAAAGCGGCACAGGCCGCACCAAAGCTCGAGCCCAGCCCGTTCATCGAGCGGGTTCGGCCCCAGCGCTGGACGCTCGACACGATGATCTTCATCGGCACCGCCGAGTGGACCAACAGCATCGACGGCCAGGCCGTTCCCGCCAACGACGTCTGGGAGTTCAACGCCGCGACGCTGGTCTTTCCCGTGCTCGCCGAGTCGGCCTCGTCGATTCTCGAGGTCACCGATGTTGACGGCAAAGAGGTGCCCGCGGTCAGCGGCCGGGTCGAGTTCGACGACCGCTTCATCACCGACAAGGTCTCGATCGTCAAACAGGGGATCGGTGGCGGGCTGCTGCCTTGCGGGACGTGGCGCGCCCAGTGGCAGGTCGAGCCGCCCCCGCGTGGTGTGTTTTCCCCGCGTGAGATGGAGTTGCACGTCAAGACCTCACTGGTGAGTTACGAGATCAAGTTCGACGAGGCGGGCGCAAAGCAGCTCGACTGGCCGAAGGGCGAGTGGCCGGCCGAAGCGATGGCGACCTTCCAGCCGCAGATGCTGGTTGATTTTGATGCCTTCGGCCGCGGATACAACATGGCGCCGGTCGTCAAGCTCCTCAAACAATGGACCGGCAACAAAGACCCCAAGTCCGTCAAGCCGGTCGTGCTCGCCAAATATCTCGCGGGACAGGTCGCCGAGTTCGTTCAACCCAACGGCGAGGGGCTCGCGTTCGACAAAACCGGGCAGCTCGAAGGGTTCAACCCGGTCGGCCCGATCCAGGCAATCCTCAAGGGGCAGGGGACTGAGATCGACCTGCCCATCCTGCTGGTCGCGATGTACAGGGCGGCCGGGCTGCCCGCGCGGATTGTCATCGGGTTCGACGAACAGGGGCAGAGCGAGAACGTCTACCTCAAACAGACCCGCACCGGTGGCGAGATCCGCGTCTGGGTCGAGTTCGCCCTCTATGACGAGGACAACGAAACCTTCGGCTGGGTGCCGGTGGACGTGACCGCGCTGCGGGAATCTTCGAGCAAAATGCCGCCCAACTTCCTGGATCGGCCGACCAACTTCTTCGGCAACCACGACGAACTCGACACGGTTGTCCCGATGGCGTTCCACTTCCATCCGCCGACGACGGTCCGGTCCTACGGCTCTCCGGCGCTCTGGGGATGGTTTGTGACGCCGACCCCCCCCGGCCGGGCGAACCAGCGGATCAGTTTCTCGCTCTCAAACTCGTCCAGGGGCGGGCCGAACGAGACGCACCTGCCCAGAGACAAGCGGTAGCTCAGAACCGGTCGAGCCACGTCGGTTGCGGCAGGAAGGTGTAGTCCTTGGTCGTCTGCACCTCGCCCTCGGGCACGTGCAGCCGCATCTGGACGTGCCCGTCGAGGAAGGACAGGCTGGTCTGGGCGATGCCGTCGTCGTACCAGTAGCTCTCGCGATTGCCGCCGTCGTCGTGGTTGTAGATCGGGTGCTCACCCAGGACCCAGGTCTTGGTGGTGTCGAGCACCGGGGGCATGCGCCCACCGTTGGAGGGGATCAGCGTCGGGTAGTCGTCGCCGTAGGGGTTGCTGTCGAGAGCATGATCGTTGAGCGTGAAGCTCGACCCGATCACGTCGTAGAACGAATCGAACTGCTCGAAGCCGGGGAAGGGCACGTTGCGCGCACCCTTGTCCATGGGGGACTTGAAGGGTTCGAGTTCGATGTTTGTGTCGACGTCGTCTGGGGGGACATCGAAGGAGATGACATAGGCGTTGAGCGGCCGTCGTTCTGCACCGACCTTGTCGATTTCGAGAAAGGGCAGCAGCCCTTTCTTGCCGCCGAAGAGCGCGCCGACGACGGTGAGGTTGCCGTCAAACCCCGGGACCATGTACTGCGGCAGCATCTCGTCGTAGTCGCCGAGATACATCTGGATGCCCAGCCCGAGCTGTTGCAGCCTCGACCCGGCGACCGTCACGCGGGCCTGTTTCTTCGCGGCCCCCAACGCCGGGAGAAGGATCCCGATGAGCAGGGCGATGATCGCGATGACGACCAGGAGTTCGATCAGTGTAAACGCGGATTTCTTTCGCATGGAGGCATTGTACAGGATCGGTCGCGGAAGGGGGAGCGTGTATCCCTGTTTCAAGTGCCGTCCCCGTCGTCATCCCCGGCTTGCCCGACATAGAACACGTAATCTGCCCGCCCGAGGTCCTCGTCGTCGATCTCGGCCGAGGCGGTATCCACAACGCTGATAGTCCGGATGGTCAGGTCCGGGCGTGCCCGTTCGATAAACTCGACCGTTGCCCCTCCAAAGTCGGAGTGAAACCTCCCCACCACCAGCACGACCGGGCTTTCACCCCGCATCGTGGCGCTCACGACTGATTCGGCCATGGTCGAGTCCCAGAGCTGCTGGGAGTAGTATATTTTATTCACCATCTCGTCCGACATCGCTGCCCCATGCCCGCCGCCGCTCATGAGGCTGACGAAGTCGTCACGGTACTTGCCCTCAGAAAGCCGGACCGGCGGGTTGAACAGCCGGCGTTGTTCATCGCTCAGGGCGTGGAGCCGTTCGTAGCCTTCGGGTGTGGTCATCCGGACGTATCGACGCGGTGCGTTGGCCGCAATGACCGGGCGGCCTGCCTCCCGGGCGGCTTCGACCATCCGCTGATGGCCCGGCGGGTAGTTGCCCTCGCGCCGCCGAGCGGCCTCGCGGAAGGCCTCCTCGTCGGTCACGCCGGTGAGATAGTCGTCGAGAGCAAGCTGCTGATCGCGCTCGAAGAACTCCATCGCCAGCGCGCTATTGGGGTGGGTCGCCAGCACGTCGTCCCAGAGAGCCGCTGCGGCACTCAGCCCCAGCTCGTGACCGTGCGTCTCGCCGATCACGATCACGTCGGCGTCTGAGATCTCCGCGAGCATGGCATTCCATGACGTAGCCCGCCCTTCACGGTCAAATATCTGAACGGTTGTGCGGGGTTTGAGCTGAGTGAGCGGGGTTTCCACAGATGAGGAGGAAGATTCGGCTCCCCGTTCGGGTGCAGCGCAGCCCACCGCGAAGAAGAACATCCCCAGGATCAGCCCGGCACGGTAGATGAGTCGATTATGCATGACGCAAGTATGTCGCCTCGACCACACCGCGTCAAGCCGTGGGCTGTGCAGTCTGTGCGTGCCTGGTCGTCCCGCACAAGAAGCTGCGTTCCGGCCACCACCGCTCGGCCCACAACGCGAGGTTCGCCAGCGGCCACGCGAGTTGCCACCGCGCGTTCGGGGCGGCTGCCACCGTTGCCAGCACCTCGGGACGCACCATCGACCGCAGAAACGCTGATTCCCCGAGCAGCCCGCAACTCCCCCCGAGCCACCGCTGAAACGGCAGCGGGAAGCTCGCCTTGGGCCGCTGGGTGACCGACGCGGGGAGATCGGGAGCGAACGCCTCACGCAGCGCGATCTTGGTGCGGGCCGGCGCGACAAACCGATCGCCCATCGGAAGCGACTCGGCGAGGGCTGCCACCGCGATATCCGCAAAGGGCGTACGACCCTCCACCGATTCGAGCATCGTGGCGCTGTCGAGCCTTTGCAGGAGGCCGACAAGATTGGTCCGCCTCTGAAACCGCAGGTGGTCAGCGAGCGGGTCCTCACCGAGCCCCACAGCCGCGAACTCGGCGGCATACCACCCAGTCAGCCATTCGTCCGCGTGCACCGCGTCCCATGCTTCGGGCGTCAGCACCGCCGGCTTGGCTTCGACCGGGCACCACGAAGACATCGCGAGTTGAAACCGCCCGGGATCGGTGTTGCCCGCAGCAATGTGGGCAACGGCGGGGGCGAGCACCTGGTGGTACCCGCCGAACAGTTCGTCGGCCCCCTCTCCAGAGAGCGTCACGACACACCCGTCGGCGCGGAGCCGACGGGCGACCTCGTTGATCGCCACCTCGTTGGGCGTCGAGAGCGGCACGCCCTGCCTCGCGACCATGTTGCGCCAGCGCTGCGCGAACAGCGTCTCGTCCACCAGCGCCTCGGTGTGGTGGGTGCCGAGTCCCGTGGCAATCTCGCTGGCGAACCGGAAGTCCTCGCTCTGGGGGACGCCGTCGATCGCGGCTTCGCCCTTTGCCCCGGCGCAGTAGGTGCGGAGGGTGAAGTGGTGGGGGGGGCGTTCGCTTGAGACCTGGGTGATAATCGCGCTGTCGAGCCCGCCGCTGAGCAGGCAGCAGGCCGGGACGTCCGACCGCAGGTGCGCATGGACCGAGCTTCGAACCACCTCGCGCACGAGCCCGAACCGCTCGACTTGCCCGGTCGGCAGCGGCGTTGCGCCGATCGTGAGATCGAACGGCTGGGTGTGCAGGCGGTCGTTCCCGATCTCCACCTCCAGCACCCGACCCGGCGGCAACGCGCGCAGGCCTGCGAACATCGTCCGCTCGCCGAGCACCGAGCGGATCGTTGTCAGGTAGGTGCTCACGCCGATCATGTCGGGCTCGGGTGTGACAGCCGGGTGCTCGAGGATCGGGCCGGGCTCGCTGGCAAAGACGATGGTGTCTGCCCCGGCCGAGCGGCCCTGCCACCAGTAGAGGGGTTTGATCCCGAGCGGGTCCCGCGCCAGCAGCACCCTGCCTTCGAGGCGGTCGAGGAGGGTGAGGGCGAACATGCCTCGGAGGTTGTCGAGCCCTTGCCGCCCGCGGGTCGCGAGCCACCAGAGCAGCGTTTCGGTGTCGCACCCGGTAGAGAGTTGGACGCCTTCGCGTTGCAACCGGCTGCGGAGTTCGGGCTCGTTGTAGAGTTCGCCGTTGTAGATGAGGACAAACCGGCCGTCGGGCGTCGCCATCGGCTGGGTGCCGGCGGGGGTGGGGTCGATGACCGCAAGCCGACGGTGGCCGAGGACGACCTCGGCACCGGGCGCGCGGGCCACGCCGCCGCGCCAGAGCCCGGCACCGTCCGGCCCCCGGTGAGTCAGCATGTCGCGCAACCGACAGCACTCGCGGTCAGAAACCGGGACAGGCGTTGTCGAGACGATGCCAAACAGGCCGCACATGGAGGGTGTATCGGCACCAACGCCGCTCGGCGAACAGCCCGCGGGCTCAATCGGTGGGCTGATCGGCCGATTCGTGCTCAAGCAGCAACAAGTCGGCGTAACTCACGCTCAGCGCCTCACCCAGCACCGGGCCGAAGGTTGCCCGCAGGTGGTCTACCGCAGCATGGCACCTCGGGACCGGGAACCCCGGCGAAACCAACGCTTCGAGCTCGAAAAACCGTCCGAGCCCCTCGACGTCGTCCAGATGAATCCGCACGTTGTCGATCAGATAGAGCTCACGCACTTTCCGCACCATGACCAACTCGGGCAGCGGATTGACGCCGAACCGGGCCCTCGCCTGGGCATCGGAATAGATGGTGAAGCTGCTCAGGCGGGGTCTGGATTCGTCAGAGCGGTCGTAAAAAATCCACTCCGTCGGCTCTCCCACGCACTCCCGCCTCTTGAGCCGACCCGAGGGGACACGGAAATAGGTGTCGGTCTGGGCGAGCGTCGCGATAAAGGTTGCCCCGACCGCGCGGCAGGTCGCGCGGGCCATCTCGATATCGCGCAGCTCGGATTTGTACTCGACGTTGTGCATGGTGGGGATCGCGGAATCGGTTGCAGCCTACCACGGCCGCGACCGAGCGGTTGGTCCCGCGTCCTGCGCCCCTGATACTCATTCTCGCCGGGGCGCGGTTCTCGCCGGGGCGCGGCCCGTGGCTTTCCCGGAGCAAGCCCGAGTGGCGCTCCGGGGAGTCGAAATGGCGAGAGTGGGACTTGAACCCACGACCTGCGGGTTATGAATCCGCCGCTCTAAACCAGCTGAGCTACCTCGCCTGTTGCGGGGCAATCGTAGCACGCCGCCATCGCGGCAGACAAGCGGACACCCCTCGCAGAACACGCGATCGGTGGCAGCCCGGGCAGAATCCGGTGCGGCTATCGGGCGTCCACAGGTTCGATGGAGAGTTCCAGCACCGCGTGGCCGTCGATCTCGAAGTGCTCGACAACGATTTCGATCGGTTGCTCCTCGTCGAGGGTGAATTCTCCTTCGTCTCGGGTCGGGGCGTGCCAGGTCCAGTTCTCGATGATCGGCTCCCCATCGACCAGCACCCGCACGCCGTCGTCGCTCAGTGTGCTCACGCGCCAAGTGCCAGCGGGGAGGCGGAGTTTGGTGGTGGCGATCATGCCGAAACGGTCGCCGCCCGGGCCGGCTTTGGTGATAACGTCGGCGATGTCGATGTCCCTGGGGCCGCCCCTGCCATAGGCGAAGTTGAGCGAATCGACCGTCGCCCTCCGTGCCCCGGCTTCGTCGGCGTGGGCGCGCCAGCCTTCGAGGTCTTCGCGCGGATCGATCGTCCACGGGAAGAACGTCGCCTGCCATTTGGCGACCACGAGCGTGTCGTTGTATATCGCTTCGAAGTCCTTTGCCCGGAGTTTGAGCGTGTACTGGTGGACCCCGGCCATGCCGAACACCTCGACCCGGTAGGGCTCGTCGGTGTCTTTCTCAGGCTCGGTCAGCTTGAACTGCGCGGTCGGCCCGTTCATGACGATGTAGAAGTCCTCGACATCGCCGAGCACTTCGTAGGTGTGGTTCGCCGCCGACTTTGAGGTCCGTCGCGCCAAGGGAGAGCGGTGGTCCCACGGGAAGTACTCTCCCATGACGATGTTCGCCCGTCCGGCCAGTTCGCTGCGTGCGCCGACGGGCGAGGTTTCGCCGACCGCGTCGTACGACGGTGGTTCGTACAGCTCCATCGTGACCATCACCTCGATCGGCTCTTCGCTCTCGGCCGCGTCGATCTCCCGGGCAACATCGACATATTCGTTGCCGCCGATGCTGGTCTCTTTGGACGCCCGCAGATGGATCGCGAGTTGGTCGCCCTCGAATCGGTTGCGGATGATGGTGTTGTCGATCGAGCCGCGGTGGTTGGCTTGCGCCCAGTCGGTTTCGAGGAGCCCCTCGTCGTTGTCGGACCAGAGGTGGACGCCGCAGGTGTTGTTGCGGAAGACGTTGTCGCGGATGGTGTTGGCTGCGCCGTGCTCGATGTTGACCCCGCCGCGCTCAAGGCCGTACGCCAGTGCGCCGTTGCCTTCGAGCAGGTTGCCCGCGATGAGCGTGTCCTGCGAGTAGCCGCCCCAGATGCCGCAGATCCCGTTCTCGACGAGTCGGTTGCCGATGAAGCGGTTGCCGAAGCTGAAGGTCAGCTCGATGCCGTGGGCGGGGGCGTAGGAAAAATCGTTGTTGATGAGGAGGTTGTCGTTGCACCCGGCGCGTTTGACGCTGAGCCCCTCAGGGCCGGGGACCTGCCCGAGTGCCTCTTTGCCTCCAAAGCCGAAGAACCCGTCCCCGGCGTGGGTCGCGGAGTTTTCGGCAAAGAGGTTGTCGTTGCACTGCTCGAAAAGCAGGATTCCGGCCGAGTCTTGTCCCCGGTTGTAGACGCCGTGGGAATAGCCCCGCACGCAGAAATCAAAGGCGTTTCGGCTGACGACGTTCCCGCTCGACCGCCACATCGCCAGCCCCCACCCGGAGAGGAAGGAGCAGTCGTTGTCGTAGATTTCCGAGTCGGTCACGCGGTCGAGGATGATGCCGTTCTGCCGACGGCGTGCGAAACACTCGCGGATCGTGACCCCTTTCGAGCGCTCGACGTAGACCCCTGCGCCGTAGTTTTTCAGCCACTGGTGGTCGTCGTTCTCGTGCGGCCAGAGCCAGTCGCTGCTGTCCTCGGCCTGGGGCGTTGACCCCAGCCGCATCGCGTACCCGCCGGAGACGTCGGCGCCGTCGATCATCAACCCGTCGGCGTCTGTCGCCCAGATGCCGATCTTGAAGCGGTGGAGGTGCGGGCCGATGAGCGTGACGTTCTTCGAGCCTTCGATACGGATACCGATGCCGGTGAGTGTCTCCCAGGGCGTTCCCTCAGCTGCGCCGAAAAGTGCTGCCTCACCCTCGACAAACACCACGGTGATGCCGTCGCCAGCGATATGGACGACGCCGTTGTTGTCGGTGTCCTCAATGACCGTGCCCGGCGCGACACGGACAAGGCAAGAGGTCTCGATGCGGGTGTTGTCTTCGGTGATGGTGATTTCGGGGAGGATGGATTCGGGCTGGGCAAGCGTGGCGTTCGCACTTCCCACAACGATCATCGCAGCAAGCAGACGCACCACAAAAACGACTCGTGCGTTTCTACGAGCCCTGTGCGCGAGCACAGCCTTGGATATGTCCGTGTCGCCAGCCGACCATGAACTCGAGCTTGCGCTCGGGGCTCGTCGAAACGCTGGTAAATCTTTGACAAATCGTACCGGACAGAATATTCGCGAGTGTCTCATGTCCGCATGGTAGCGGCATCTCGCAGACGTCCGGCATGGGTGCGAGCGACACGGCTTGGAGAACCGTGCCACCCTATCGGTGCTGCCTCACCCGTTCGATTGAGGCTCGACGCCCGGCGACTGGTCGACCGGGTCCACCCTCTCGACACCGTCGGCCTGCGACACCCGCCGCCAGTCCCCTTCGGGCAGTTTTTCGGTCGACTCCTCGGCGATGGCTTTGGGCTCACTCCCCGGCTTGCTCGACTCGTTTTCGATCCCGTCGCCGATATCTTTGAGCCCGCGTTTGAACTCGACGATGCCCTTGCCGAGGCTGCGTCCAACTTCGGGGAGCCGCTTGCCGAAGAGCAGGAGCCCGATCGCGAGGATGATGAGCAGCTCAGAGTTGCCGGGCAGGTTGAACATTCCCAATGTCATGGCGTCCATGGATACTCCCGGGCCGGGTGTGCCCGCTGCGGTGGCGTGTCAGTACGTATTTCGTGGTCGTGGTCCGGCCATTTCAGATATTCTACGCCTCCGGGCTGCTCCCGAGCGCGGCTTCGGCGACGTTCAGCAACAACATGGCGACGGTCATCGGCCCGACGCCGCCGGGCACGGGGCTGAGGAACCCGGCCATTTTCCGTACTTCGTCAAATGCGACATCGCCGACGGTTCGTGTTTTGCCGTCCGAGCCGGCGATCCGGTTGACGCCCACGTCGATGACGACGGCCCCGGGTTTGACCATCGCGCCGGTGATGAGGCCGGGGACCCCCGCAGCCGCGACGAGAACGTCGGCGGTGCTGCAAAGCTCATCGAGCCCGGCGGTCCATTTATTGCAACTGATGACCGTGGCCTCCTGCCGCATGAGCAGGACCGCGATGGGTTTGCCGACGACGTTGCTCGCCCCGACGACCACGGCCCGCTTGCCGCGCAGGTCGATCGCGGTGGATTCGATCATTTTGATCGCGGCCAGGGCAGTGCACGGCGCGAGGCTGGAGTGGCCGTAGACGATGTTGCCGATGTTGGCTGGGTTGACGCCCTCGATGTCTTTGTCGGGGTCGATGAGCCGCTGGACGCGGTAGGGGTCGATCGCTTCGGGCAGGGGCATGTGGACCATGATCGCCGAGACCGATTCGTCGTGGTTGAGCAGCAGCACCCGCCCGGCGATGTCGTCGAACCCTGAGCCCGCGGACAGCACGTGCAACCGGTATTCGATGCCGAGCGCTTCGCAGGTCTTCCGCTGGTTCTCGGCATAGACCCGGGCGCCGTTGTCCCCCGATTCGACCAGGACCGCGTCGAGCCTTGCGGCTCGGCCGAGTTGGCGCGCTCGTTCCACCCGCCGAGCGATCTGCTCGCGGTACTCGGCTGCGAGGGCCTTGCCGTCGATGAGGGTGGCGGTCATACCTCCAGCATAGGGGGTGGGGGGATGGGGGGCGGGGGGGCGTGCCGGGCACGGGCAGCCGCGGGGGCGTCCCCGGCAGCAAGGCACGGGCGATCCCGCCGCGTGTACGATCCCGTTGTGGGTGCCTCAAGTCCCAAACCTGAGCAGCGTGTCGCTGAACTGCGCACGCTGTTGCACCGCGCCAACCGGGCGTACTACGTCGACGCTGCGCCGATCATGCCGGACGCGGAGTTTGATCGGCTCCTCGCCGAGCTTGCCGCGCTGGAAGCGGCCCACCCGGAGCTCGCCGACCCCGACAGCCCGACCCAGCGCGTCGGGGGCGAGCCCATCGAGGGGTTCGAGACCAAGCCGCACGCGGTGCCGATGCTCTCGATCGACAACACCTATTCGGCGGGCGACCTCCGCACCTGGCACGCCCGCCTCTGCAAAGCAGCCATCTCGATCGAGCCCGACGCCAAGACCGAGCCCGAAGCGCAAGCGAGGAGCCCGCGTGCCCAAGGCCCGAAGACACCCCCTCCCCAACCCTCCCCCACGGGGCGCGGGGGAGGGAGCAGGAATGAGCCCAAGGCCTCAGTGGAGACTCAAGATTCAAGGGAGCCCCAAGCGTCAGCGCCGGGCCATCTCTTTGCCGGGGCTTTCGACCCTGCCGACTCACCTCGCAGAGACGAACTCCCCATGCTGCTTGCCGACGCGAAAATCGACGGCGTGGCGGTGAGTTTGCGGTACGAGCGCGGCAAGCTGGTGCAGGCTCTCACGCGGGGCGACGGGGCTGCTGGAGACGACATCACGGCGAACGCCCGGGCGATCCGCGCGATCCCGCTGCGGCTGGAGACCGAGGGAATCGCAGAACGCCGGGGGGGAGCTGTCGTGCCCGAGGTGCTCGAGGTTCGCGGCGAGATATTCATGCCGCTGGCGGAGTTCGAACGCATCAACGCCGAGCGAGACGCGGCCGACATCGATCCCTTTATGAACCCCCGCAACGCGACCGCCGGCACACTCAAGCAACTCGATCCCAAGGTCGTCGCCGGCCGAAAGCTCGGCTTTCTCGCCCACAGCCGGGGGGAGATCGGTGGGAACAACGCCGAGGCGTTCGCCGATTCCCACTCGGGCTTCCTTGATGCCGTCTCTGCCCTCGGCGTACCGATCAATCGGCCGCTCGCCCACACCCGCGAGATCGACGAGATCGTGCGCGCGGTCGAGGACTTCGCCACCGCCCGGCACGAGCGCCCCTACGCGACCGACGGCGTCGTCGTGCGCGTGGATGACTGGTCGTTGCAGCAGCAACTCGGCACGACCAGCAAGAGCCCCCGGTGGGCGATCGCGTACAAGTATCCGGCCGAGCGGAAGACGACCGTGCTCCGCGAGGTGCTGCACCAGGTCGGCAAGACCGGCAAGATTACACCCCGCGCGGTGATGGACCCGGTGCTGCTGGCGGGGACCACAGTTCGGCACGCAACGCTGCACAACTACGGCCTGATCCGCAAGAAAGACATCCGCCTGCGCGACACGATCGAGGTGGAAAAAGCCGGCGAGATTATCCCGTATGTGGTGGGGGTGGTCCTGGCAAAGCGGCCGACCGGGGCGCGGCGGATTGTGCCCCCGGCGGTGTGCCCGGAGTGCGAGGGGCCGATCGAGATCGAGCCGTCGGAAGGCGACCCTGCACAGGGTGGCGAGCCAGAGCACGAGACCGTGCGGCGGTGTGTCAACCCTGAATGCCCCGCCCAGATTCGTGAGAAACTCGTGTGGTTTGCCGGGCGCAAGCAGATGGACATCGACGGGCTCGGCGAAAAAAACATCGACCGGATCAGAGCGAATCCCGAGATCCCGCTTGATTCCTTCGCGGATATCTTCCGTCTGCATCGGTACGAAGAGCAGTTGCGGCAGATGCGTTGGCGCGATGCGAAGCCCGACCCCAAGGGGGCCGGGTCCAAGCGCCCGCCGTCGGATCGTCTGGTACAGAAGATTCTGGCAGGGATTGAAAGTGCGAAGGGACGCGGGCTCTCGCGGGTGCTGGCGGGGATGGGGATCCGGCACCTCGGGGACGCGACCGCCAAGCTGCTCTGCCGGCACTTCCGGGATATTGATGAACTGATGGACGCCGAGTTGTGGGAACTCATGCCGACCGCGGTGAACTCAATGAGTCAGGCGAAGCGCAAAGCGCTCACAGGATCGACGGCGAAGATCAAATCGCCTTGGGAAACCGGGCTCGGACAGGACACCGCCCCGCGTGTATACGAATATCTGCATTCCAGGGCTGCGCACTCGACATTCGACCAGCTCAAAGAGCTCGGGGTGAGCCTGACAAGCCGGGAGCCCGATGCCATGCAGGAGGGCGCGGCAAGCACTTCGGTTGCCGGCAAGGCGATCGTTCTTACGGGGCGGCTCGACTCGTTTGATCGGACAGGGCTGACATCTCTTCTTGAGTCCCTTGGTGCCAGGGTTACGAGCGCTGTGTCCAAGCGTACCGATATCTTGATCGCAGGGGTCGACGCCGGGTCAAAGCTCCGGAAGGCGCAGGAGTTCGGCATCGATATCTGGGATGAAGAAACGCTCCTCAAGCACCTTCCGGATGGCGCAACCAGCGCGGAGACGTCCTAGTTCGGGAGTGGACAGCGTCGCCCGTTTGCGTCCGAGAACAAGTTTCTTACTTCGCTTGGGCCAGTTTGCGTGGTTTCCACCGCTCTGTAATGCGTCCGAGTGGAGCGACCGTTCTCCGAGGCCGATAGCCATGATGCGCGACCGGCGCTGGAGAGCGATATGCCGAAAGAGAAAGAACGATTGGCGGTGCGGCGGCACAGCCGTCGTGAGTGCGACCTCGCGGCGCGGCTGTGTATTGACGATCTCCACGAGGCGCAGGTCGTGTTCTCGAATGCAGTAGCCGAGACCGACGGGTCGCTCCCGTTGCGCATCGTTGATTGCAGCGAGGGCGGGCTCGGGCTCCGCTCGCCGGTCTATGTGCCCCGGGGGGCGCAGGTCGTGGTCGAGGTGACGCTTGATGGCGCGGGCAAATCTGTACAGCACCGGGTTCAGTTGCGGGTCCAGCGATCGGCGATGGTTGACCGCGAGCCGGCGTACTACCTGGGAACATCGCTCGTCGATCAGGCCGCGGCCGCGCCAGCGATCGGTGAACTGCTCGCGGCGATCGGTCCTGACGATCAGGCGGCCGAGGGATCAGGAGCTGCGGCATGATCCAGAGAAACGACTTTGTCCTCTCGGCGATGCTCGAAGAGGGCATCATCACCCAGGAACAACTCGACGCGGCGAGCGCTTACGCCAAAGAGCAGGACATGACAGTGCCGCGCGCGCTTGTTGCGCAGGGCGTCGTCTCGCACCGCCAGATCGCGATCTGCATGGCCGAGATCTTCGAGTGCCCGTTCGTCGATCTTGAGGCGTTCGAGATCAACATCCGCAACACCCAGCTGCTGCCGCAATCGTCGGCGCAGCGGCTGCACGCCTTTCCCCTTTTCGCGTTCGATGGTCTGGTGACCGTGGGCATGGCCGATCCTCTTGATCTGGCGGCGGTGGACCAACTCCGCCGCATGCTGAAGGCCGAGGTTGACCCGGTGCTCTGCGAGCAGCAGGCGCTCAGCGAACTGATCGCACGGGGCTACTCGCTGTCGGCCGGGGGGATGGACGCGACGACGGCTGCGGTCGAGAGCGAGGCGGGGCTGGTCACCGGTGAAGAGCCGGTCGTCGCGGCGGTGAACCAGATCATGGCGCAGGCTGCGCGCGAGGGCGCGTCGGATATCCACATCGGGCCCGATGAGCACGACCTGCACCTGCGGTTTCGGATCGACGGCCGCCTGCACCAAAGACAGGGGCCCCCAAAGTCCGGGCATTCCGGGCTTGTGCAACGGCTCAAGGTCATGGCGTCGCTCGACCTCACGCAGACACGGCGGCCGCAGGACGGGAAGTTCAGATTCACGCACGCGGGTAAGCCAATCGACGTGCGGCTGAGTCTCATTCCAACGATCTATGGCGAAAACATCGTGATGCGCTTGCTCGCGTCAGGGGCGTCAATCAAAGACTTCCAGGACTTGGGGATCGCCAGCGACACGATCGAGAAGATCGAATCGCTCATCACGAAGCCGCACGGGCTGCTGCTCGTCACCGGGCCCACCGGCTCGGGCAAAACTACGACGCTCTACACCGCGATCAAAAAGCTCAACTCGCCCGATCGGAACGTGATGACGATCGAGGACCCCGTCGAGATCCGCCTGCCGATGGTACGGCAGTTGCAGGTGAACTCCGAGATCGGACTGACCTTCGCCGGCGCGCTGCGGTCGATTCTGCGCCAGGATCCCGACGTGGTGCTCGTCGGCGAGATCCGCGACGAAGAAACGGCGAGGATCGCGTGCCAAGCGGCGTTGACGGGCCACTTTGTGCTCTCGACCTTGCACACCAACGATGCGCCCGGCGCGATCGGGCGGCTGCGGGATATGGGATGCCCACCCTTTGCAATCAACGCGGCGCTTGTCGGCGTGTTGGCGCAGCGGCTGCTGCGGAGTATCTGTACATCTTGCGCAGCACCGGACACACCCGATGAGATCATGCTGCGGCGGTTCGGAATCGAGCACGACCCGGCGGGGTTGATGCGGGGAGCCGGCTGCGGCAAGTGCATGAGCAGCGGGTATCGAGGGCGAATCGCGGCGACAGAGCTGTTCCTGATGGACCGGGCGATGCAGGTCCTGATCGAAGAGGGAGGCGCGGCGGCAACAATCCGAAAGGCTGCGCTGGACTCGGGCATGCGGCCGATGTGGCGGGACGGCCTCGAGAAAGCGAGGATGGGCTTTACGACGCTCGAAGAGGTCGCCCGAACGATCGCGATCGACGCGGTGGAGACAACGGACGAGCCATCCAAGAAACTGGAGCGTGCAGCATGAACGCGGTGATGTACGAATATCGTGCACTAGACCGCGCTGGCGCCGAGTCGCGCGGCACAATCGCAGCGGCGGACCGAGACCAGGCGTACCGGAAGGTTGCCGAGTCCGGCCTTACACCCTTGGTACTGAGACCTGTGCGGCAACGCGCCAAGATGATGCAGAAACGGGTGGGGTTGCGTGAGATTTCACAGTTTACATACCAGCTCCAGGTGCTGCTCGAAGCGCGAATCCCGCTGAGTGAGGGACTCGCCGGACTCGCCAAGCAAGAGGATAACCCGACGTTTCGGGCGATTTTAGTGGACATCGCAACGCAAGTTGAATCGGGAAGCACGATTGCCAAAGCCATGGAGGCTCATCGTAAGGTCTTGGGCGAGGTGTATGTGGAGACGGTCACCGCGGCCGAGCGCAGCGGCACGATGTCACGCACACTCGAGCACCTCTGCGAGGCTCTGGAGCGGATGGAGAGTTCCCGCCGACAGGTCAAGGGTGCGTTACTCTACCCCATTTGTGTGAGTGTGGTGCTGGTCCTGGCGAGCGGGTTTCTTATAACATTTACCATCCCGAAGTTTGCGACGATGTTCGCATCCCGCGGGGTGGAGTTGCCCTTGCTCACCCGTGTTCTGGCGGGGTTGGGAAACAGCATCGGCGCGTACTGGTGGCTGTATCTCGTGGGGATCATTGGTTTGGTGTGGGGCGTTCGGTTCATGAGTACCCGTCGGCTCAAGGCGCTCGAGTCGATTTTCCATCGGGTTCCCGCTATCCGAGCGGTTATGGTCGGGCTCGCGGTGAGCAGGTTCTCCCGTGTGTTCTCGGTGAGTCTGTCCGCGGGGCTGGGATTGCTCGAAGCGCTGGAGATGGGCAGGCGGGCCGCGTCTCGGCAGATGCTCAGCGACGAGATCGAGAAGATGAGCAACGAAATCCGGGCCGGGCGGCAGCTCAGCGAGGGGTTGGTCGATGCGACCTATATCCCCTCCTTTGCCAAACGAATGTTTGTTGCTGGCGAGCAATCGGGCGAACTCTGCCGGATGTCGGCGATCGTGGCGAAACACTACGAGCGTGAGACCGCACACAAGATCAAGACGCTGACCACGATCATGGAACCTGTGCTTGTTGTAGCGATCACGTCCATCGTGCTGATCGTGGCCCTGGCAATTTTCCTTCCGATGTGGAACATGGTGCAGTTGATGGGATAGCTCACCGAGTAAGCAATGAGTAGATGTACGCGAGGGGGACCCCGCCTTGCTTCTAAAAGATGGAGATATAAGTCATGAAGAAGAAAGCTTCCAAGCACACACGCCGTTCCGGCTTTACGCTGGTGGAACTCATCGCGGTCATCATCGTGCTGGCGATTCTCGCCGGTGTGGCGGTGCCGAAGTACTTTGATTACACCGCCAAGGCCCGTGAGTCCGCGACCAAGGCATCGCTCGGCAATGCCCGCTCGGCGATCGCCAACTTCTATACCAACGAAGCGCTCCAGAACGGGACGGCCGCCTATCCGACCCTTCTTCAACTGGAGACCACGGGCACTGTCCTCGAACAGGCGTTCCCGCCCAATCCGTTCAACAACTCCTCCGACGTCCAGGCCGCGACGTGGAACGCCACCGACCCGCCGGTGACCGGGACGGCTGGCTGGAACTACGACGCCTCGGTGGGCCGGCTCTGGGCCAACACCGACACAGCCGGCGTCGATGAGAACGAGTGGTGACCTGAGAACGTCATGGCCGTCGCGCAATCACATGGTGGTGCCGAGTCCCGATCTGCCCGAGCGTTCACGCTCGTTGAACTGATCGCGGTGATCGTGATCACGGGGATTCTCGCGAGCGTCGCGATCCCCTCGATGGGAAGGGTTTCCGAGGCCCGCAGCGCAGGTGCGGCACGGGCGCTGGCCCAGCAGATGGCGTTCGCTCGTGAGCGGGCGCTCAATCTCGGGAACCGGACGTGGGTTACCTTTGATGTCGGGCTGGACAGCGTCGCGCTGTTGAGCGAGCCCGACGGCGGAACCGGGTTTGTCGATGCTGTCTCGCTCTCGGACCCATTGACAGATCGGCCGCTCGGCCTTTCGTTCAACACGGGTGAGTTCGCGGGTGTTGGCATTGCCTCGGCGTCGTTTGATGGCGGGACAACCGTGGGGTTCGACTGGTTGGGAAGCCCGATCACCGAGTCGGGAGGTGCCCTTTCGGCGGACGGAATCGTTACGTTCGATGGTGGGCAGGCGATCCGAGTCCGCGCAATGACGGGTGATATTAGGATGGTCATCCCCTGACTGCATGCCACCCAGACATCCGGCCGAGCGGTCGGGAAGGATTGGAAAAAAGCCGTGATTCAGCGCCGCGCATTTACACTGATCGAAGCGATCATCGCGATTCTGATCCTCGGGGTCGCGATGCCCTCGATGCTCACAGCGTTGGCGACTGCGCACCGCAACCGGGTGACACCAATCAAGACCTCGCAGGCTCGATGGCTCGCGATGGAACGGCTCGAGGACGTTATCGCGGACCGAGCGAGTCCGGAACGCGGGTGGAGTTATCTCGTGCCCGGGAACTATCCCGTTGAGACTACACTGCCGAATGCGCCGGGCTTTGCACGATCGACGGCGATTTTCGAGACCGGGCCGGATCTTGTTACACCCGGGGAAGGATATATGAAAATCGCGGTCACGGTGTCCTGGGTAGATGAACTGGACACCCCTTTGGCCGTTACGCTCACGACGGTGTTGACGGAGAGGCCGGAATGACGCTCCCCCGCGCAATGTCAACCCGCCGTGGCTTCACTCTGGTCGAAGCGATCGCCACCATGATGATTCTCTCGATTGTCGGCTCCTCGTCGATCGGGATTGTGTGGACAGCGGTCCACGCGTTCGGCAAGGGGGCAGAGTCGTTGCGCTTGCAGAGCGAGGCTTCGGTTGCGATGGAGCGTCTGACGCGAGAGTTGCGGTCCATACCGCTCGATATAGACAACACGCCTGATATTCAGAGCCTGACTGTCGATTCGCTGGTGTGGCGGGGGGGGACCGAATCTGTCGAGCTCGTCGGGACCGATCTTATGTACACCCGCGCGGGTGTCGAGAGTGTGCTGTGCTCGGCGGTCACCGGGTTCACGCTCATTGGAGCCGACAGCGTCAACGCAACGCTTGGGGCAACCCTCTCGGGCACGGCTTGCGACGCGATACGCCGCTTGACGATCAAGATCGAACTCGCATCGGGGGAGGCAACCGCTTCGGTACATACCAAGGTGTTTCTGCGGTGCATGGCGCTGGAGACTTCCTTATGAAAGCAGCCGAGCGAGGCTCGATAGGGATCGCGATGATCGCGGCACTCGTGCTTGTCGAGGTCGTGATCGTGGTCGCGGTCCTGGGCGGCGGGCTGCAGCACGACCTGACACTGCAGCGTATCGACACGAATCGGGCGTTCTATGCGGCCGAAGCGGGGGCCGCGATGGCGACACGGGAGGTGTGGATGAATACCGATGAAGACGGGGATGGCACAATCGGGAGCATCTCCGACGACGGCGATTCCGATAACAACCCGGTGGTTGGCGAGGCTTCTGTTGTTGTTTTGCGAACCGACCTGGCAGAGGGCGTCCTTTTTGTCGCGACGGGGCGCACGGCGCACGCACGACGGCGCGTGGAACTGCGGGTGAAATAGACAAAGAACTCCCGACCGCAATGTCCTGAGAGCCCATTTATGAAGTCGGGGCAAGTGAGGCGGCGATCACGTCGATCATAGATATGAAGCGGGGTGGAATGTATGCAAATCCGTAAAGGACAACGCCGGGTCTACCTCGAGCTCTCCGCGACGAGATTTGAGTTCGCGGCGTTTGATGGTCGAAATCTGGTGGGTCACCATGCAGCCCGCCCGAGCACTTCGGCGTTGGATGGAGACTGGGCAGACCTGCTACGTGAGTTCGAGGTCGAGCTGACCGCCTGGTCTGCTGCGCATGACCTCCGCGGCTTGCGCACGACTGTTGTCTACTCCGGTCCGGATACGACCGCATTGCTCTCTTCCTGTCCCGCGAGCGCGGGCGAGCGCCGCGCGGCGCTCGCGGCTCGGATGATCCTTGCCGACACCGTATCTTTCACACTTGAACAGAACGCCCACGTGGAACTGCATGTGTGTCGTGATCGGAACGCGGCGGAGGGAGAAGCCCCCCAGTTGCACACCATCGGCGTTGCGGATACCGAATCAGCCCTCATCGCGATGTCGCAGGCGATCGGGCGGGCCGGGCTGGTCGCCGACGAGTTCATCCCCGCACCAGCGGCAAACCTGGCCGCGGCGGTCCGGGCGGTGCCGTTCGAGAGTGAGGGTGATGCTCCGCGGGTCGTGTTGTGGATCGGGAACCAGACGAGTGGAGTCGCGGCGGTGGCGTCGGGTGCCCTCGCATTTGCGCGACAGATTCCGGTGGGGATCGAGACTCTGGTCGAGGCATTGGCGCGGCCGGTCAGCTCCCAGCAGAGCGAATCCGCACCGTTGATCGAGCGTGACGCGGGCCGTGAGCTCCTGCTCCAAGCGGGGATCCCCGGCCCGGATGGGTGGAGCGACAAGTCGGTTACGCTCGATTCCAGAGCCGTGCTGCCGCTCTTGCAGCCGGTATTGCAACGGCTCGTGATCGAGCTCAAACAGTCGATCCGTTTTGGTCTCACCGCTGAGGCGCGTGGCAGTGCCGAGCTGGAGCTCGCCGGGCCGGGAGCGAGTGTGCCCGGCGTTACGGAGCTCTTGAGCAGCGGCCTTGGATTCCCGGCGGTGCACTCGTCCAAAGTGTGCGTGTCGGAAGAATCCACAGGCGATATCGTGACCGTTCGTGCGCTCGGGGCCGCGGCTCCCAGGCTCACGCCCAAAGAGATCGCCGCGTCGAATCTGGCGCGGAGCACCGGGCGAGCGTTGCTGGTGGGTTGTGCGATCGGTGTCCTTGCAATCGCGATCGACGCGGGGCATTCGTGGACCCAACTTCGTGCCGCCACCGCCACGCTGGAAACCATCGATGTCGGAGCGCTCGACGAGGGGGCGTCAGTCGTCGCAACCCGTGACACCGCTGTAGCCGCACAGGCCGGCGTCCGCGGCGCCGAGTCTCGAATAGCCGCACAGCTCGGGGAGTCAGCCCCGTTCGGCGCGATGATGCGCGCGTTGGCCGCGATCACACCCCAAGAGGTGGAGCTTCTGAGCATGGACTTTCGCGAGTCGGCCGAGGGTGTCGAGTGTGTGCTCCGCGGGGTGGTCGCCGGGGACTCGGAGGAATCCGAGACGGATCGTTTTCGCAGGTATACCGATGCATTGCAGGCATGTCCGTTGGTGCGCGAGACGCAGCTCGGGGAAACCCGCCGGATGCTCGACGGCGATTCGCCGTCGCTGAGCTTCGCTGTCACGCTGCGGCTTGTGACCCTTCCGGAGTCGGGTCGATTGGTTGCCGCAGCTTCCCAAGGTGAGAGAACGCCATGAACGCCGAGAGATCGAGGCAGATATTCGCACAGCTCGCGATCGCCGCAGCAATCTGCGGCGGGCTTTACGCCTTTGTCGGGAGCCCGCTTAGAGAGCAAATGCTCGAAGCCGAAGCCGAGCTGGCGACGGTGCTCGATCAGGGGGCGCAGGCACAGGTGATCCAGGTGGCGTTGCCGGCGTTGCTCGAACAGCAGGAAACCACGAGGATTCGGGGCGCCGAGATCGAGGCGCGAAGCCTGCCAGGGTCTGATGAGTCGATCTCGTTTTCCGGGATCATGCGGCTCGCAGACGAGGCCGGCGTCAAGGTCCGGCAAGTCACACCTGTAAGCGCCGCGTCGCGTGGAAACGCAGCGCCAGAGGAAGCCGAACATACCCGAGCGGGAGACAAAGCCTCTCGGTTTACCATCGCCGGCGTCGGGTCTTACACGAGCACGGCCGCATTTCTGGACCTGCTTGGTTCACCCTGGGCGTACAGCTCGATCAAACAGTGCCGCGTCGCACCTGACTTTAGCATAGAAGGCGGCGACGGCGTGAGCTTCTCCTGCACACTCGAGTTGTTCGCGTTCGATGCCAGCCCGGTGGACCTCGGCGCTGCCCCTCCAAACCCCGCCGAGGGATCCAAATGAGCATCAAGGACATGGACAGTGCCAGGCTTATCCCGCTCGCGGGGATCATGGCTCCGGTGACCGCGGTGCTCATCGCGAGGGTGATGCTCTCGGCCGGCCCGAGCGCCGCCCCGGCTGCCGGCCTAGATGCCTACGACCAGTTGCCGCCGGTTGCGCCGGTTGTTACATCCCCGATTACCGAGGCCCAACAGACCGCAATCGACTACCTGGCGTCGCTGCCTTCGGGCGGTGATTTGCGGTCGCCGATGGCTCAGCCCAAAGTGCGGGAGGCACTCGAACTTCCGCCGGAACAACTGGTAGAACAGATCGAGGACCCCACCACCCGACTGGTGCTCAACTCGATCGTGGGCAAGGGCAACCGCGCGCTGGCTTCCATCAGCAACAACATCTACTGCGTCGGTGAAAGCCCCCTGCCCGAGTGGACGATCACACAGATTGATACCTCAGGGCGGGTTGTGGTACTCCGGCACTCCAACGGCACAGAAGCCCGGCTCGCGTATCGAGTCAAGGAACTCGAACGCTAGGAAGTCGGTCGGACGCCGCGGACTGTGGGCCTGCATGGATCATTCATGCCGTGATGCCGTATCGTGTGGCATGAAAGCTGATCTCCAGCCGTTCATGCTCTCAACCGCTCTGCTCATTCTCGCAGCGATTTCTTCTGCCGCAACCGCCTGCCGCGGCCCGCTTGACTTCCGCGGCGCCTCTCCCGGCGAACTGCTCGTCACGCTCAACGCGGACCGGCCGGATCGGGTGTTTGCAAAGAGCGCGATGGCGAACCGCCTGCTCGGCACCGTCTCGGTCGTCGATGCGATCGACCGCCGCCGCCTCGCAAACGCCTCGCGCCGCGCAGCCGAGACGGGATGGCCGGAAGAAACTGACGTGCTCGGGTATGTGCATGTGTCTCGTGGTCGCGACGCGCACTCCTACCGAATCGGGGCGACCCCGGACGGGTTGTTGCTCTTTGACGATCTGAGAGAGCCGCGGACCTTTGCGATGGATATGGCCGACTGCGAACCTCTGCTCGCTCCTCTGCTCGGGTTTGCCGGCGACCATGCCGTCCCGGCGGATGTTCCGCTGGGCGAGGTTGTGCCGGCGCTACGTCCGTACCGACGCTCTCCTCTTCTGCTCGATACTGCGACCATCCGTGACCGTCTCAGCGGCGGGCGCAGGTCAAACCTTCCCGAAACCCAACGCTACCTGCCGGACGAACAGTTCTTTGTGCGGCTGCCCGTCGGGTACTCGGCGAGGTTTCCGGCGGGGCTCATTGTGTGGATCGATGCGTCGGCGAGCGGGCGGCCGCCGGAGGTGTTCAACCAGGCAGCCGACGAGTTGAACTGCATCATGGTCGGGGCCGCGGACGCGGGCAATCTTCGCCTCGCAACCGATCGCTACCAGCTTGCGCTGGACATGGTGGCGACGATGGTTCGGCGGTATCACATCAATACCAACCGGGTGTATGTTACGGGGATTTCGGGCGGCGGCCGGATCAGCTCCGGGCTCGTGGCGTGCTTTCCGGAGGTGTTCACCGGCGCGGTGCCCATCGTTGGACTCAACGCCTACAAAAAGGTGCCGTTGGGCGACGGCCGCTTTGTTGTCGCGGGCTTCGGGCGTCCCAAAGCGGCGTCGTGGCGGCTGTTGCGTACGCGCCGCATCGCACCGATGACCGGGCCGTTGGATTTCAACTACCGGGAGATGGTCAACGCGACCCGCATCATGACCAGCGACGGGCTCAACGTCCGCATGTTTGAGTACGAGGACATGGCGCACACGCTGCCGACTGCCGACCGGTTTCTTGAAGCGCTCCGCTGGGTGGACGCGGCACACGCAGAGGAAGCACAGGACGCCGCCGAGGACGCCGAGAAGTTGCTCGCCGGGTACGTCTCACGGTATGGTGAGGTGCCCGCTGAAAACGAAGGGCAGCGGAAGCTCTTGGAGCGCGTCGCCGAGACAGCGCCCTGGTCGCTTCCGGGGTGGCGAGCTTGTGAGTTGCTCGGCGTTGCAGCGCCCCTGCCCACGACAGACTCGGTTCCTGACGCCGGGACCACCGATCCCGATTCGCCCTGACTAGGTACGCCTTTTTGCACCGCGACAGTGAGCGCGGAACGCAAACGCGCGTTGCGGCACCCCCCGTCCAGCCCCCGTATGCTGGGCGAAGGAGTGTGCTGTTTGAGCGTCGAGGTCGAAGCCCCGGCAGATGCCGCCGATCGGTTCTTTGCGTCGCAAGGATGGACGCCGTTCCCGTTTCAACAGCGGGCCTGGACCGCGCATGCCGAGAGCCGCACCGGGGACACGCCGACCTCGGTCCGGACCCGGCAGTGCAAGAGCCTGCCAGAAGTGCTGATTACGACGCCTGAATCGTTGTCGATCCTGCTGAGCTACGCCGACGCGCCGCAGCGGTTCGCGTCGCTCGAGAGCGTGATCGTCGACGAATGGCACGAGCTCCTCGCGTCCAAGCGCGAGACGCAGGTGGAGCTCGCGCTCGCAAGACTCCGGCAATGGTCGCCGGGCGTCCGGACGTGGGCGTTCTCGGCAGCCGAATCGGTGTGCCCGGAGCCGTGCTTGATGAGTCGCTCGACCGCCTGGCGCGTTGCGTTGCGACGACACGTGCCGAGCGTGTGATCGTCGTTGGCGATCTGCTCCACACCAAGACCGCCACGACCCCCGAAGTCATCGAGCGCGTTGCGGCGTGGCGTGCGGAACTCGCAGCAGAGATCGGGATCGTGCCGGGCAACCACGACCGCGACATCGCCGATATCGCGGCACGCTGGCACCTCCGGCTGTACCCGGCCGAGCTCTACGACGGCCCGTTCCGAATCGTCCACGAGCCCGACGCGGGGACGGCCGATCACTACACATGGGCAGGACACCTGCACCCGGCGGTCGCGCTGTCTGCCGGCGGCGATTCGGTGCGGCTGCCCTGCTTCCGCGTCGGCACAAAGCTCGCGGTTCTGCCCGCATTCAGCGTGTTTACCGGCAGGGGAGGCGTGACAACGGCCCCGGACGACCGGCTCTACGCGGTGACTCCAGAACGTGTCTTCCCCGTGCCCGCGCCGCGTGCCAGAGGACGCTAGTCTATCACCATGCCCCACACGCAAACCGCTTCACGCCTGCGCCCGTTCGGCACGTCCATCTTTGCCGAGATGAGCGTGCTTGCGACACAGCACAACGCCATCAATCTCTCGCAGGGCTTTCCCGACTTTGACGGCCCGGAGTTTCTCAAGGCCGCCGCGCAACAAGCGATCGAGATCGGCCACAACCAGTATGCGCGCACGCAGGGTGTTCCCGCGCTTAACGAGGCGATCGCCGCGTGGTGGAAGCGGGGGGGCGGCTGCGAGGTTGACCCGCACGCGGAGATCACCGTGACGTCCGGCTGCACCGAAGCCCTCGCGGCGTGCTGTCTCGGGCTGCTCGAACCCGGGGATGAGGTCGTCTGCTTCGAGCCGTTCTACGACGCCTATCTCGCGGATGTCGCGCTCGCCGGGGCGGTGCCCCGCGCGGTGACACTGCGCCCGAATCGCGATCGCTCGGCGTTCGGCTTTGACGAGACCGAGCTGCGGCGGGCGTTCACGCCGCGTACTCGGGCGGTGCTGCTCAACACGCCGCACAACCCGACCGGGAAGGTATTCACTCGCGACGAGCTCGCGTTGATTGCCGACCTTGCTATAGAGCACGGCACGATCGTGCTGGCCGACGAGGTGTACGAGCGGCTGGTCTTTGAGCCAGCGCGGCCGCACATCTCGATCGCATCGCTTCCCGGTATGGCGGAGCGCACGATCACGCTGTCGAGCCTGGGCAAGACGTTCAGCATGACCGGGTGGAAGATCGGGTGGGCGATCGCGCCGCCCGCGTTCACTGCGGGTGTCCGGGCGGCGCACCAGTTCCTGACCTTCGCCAGCGCCACCCCGCTGCAGCACGCGGCCGCCGTCGCGCTGGCGAGCGAGGAAGGCGAGGCGTATGTCGAGCAGCTTCAACGCGACTACGCCAAGCGGCGGCGGTTCCTTGCCGATGCGCTCACGGAACTTGGGTTCGGCGTCATCGAGCCCGAGGGCACGTACTTTATCATGGCTGATCACACCGCGGTGAGCGAGCGGCTCGGCCTGACCAACGGAAAGGGCGAGCCGGCCGACGACTTTGTCATGTCGCGCTGGCTGATCGAGCACGCGGGTGTCGCGACGATCCCGCCGAGCGTGTTTTACCACGATAAAATGGAGGGAAGGAAGTACCTCCGCTTCGCGTTCTGCAAGCGAGCGGAGACGCTCCGTGCGGCAGTGGATCGGATGCGCACCGCGATCGGCAGTGCTCGCCGTGTGCAAGCGTAGTCAGCGGGGCGCACGACTCGACGCACGCGAGCCGACGTGTTCGGTCCCAAACTTCAGCGCCGCGATCCGCTCGGGCAGGCTTAGCAAGCGGATGAACCCCTCGGCGTGCTGCTGGTTGTAGACCTCGTCCTCGGCAAACGTCGCGTAGCTTTCTTCGTAGAGGCTAAACGGGCTCGATCGGCCGACCAGGCACGCCCTGCCCTTGTAGAGCCGGACAACCGCGGTCCCGGTCATCCGCTCGCCAATCTTCGCGGCACACACCGAGAGCGCCTCGCGCAGCGGTGTGAACCATCGGCCGTTGTACACAAGCTCGGCGAACGTTACCGCCATCTGTTGCTTCCAGTGCTGTGTTTCGCGGTCGAGCACGCACTGCTCGATCCCTTTGATCGCCTCGGCGAGCACCGTGCCTCCCGGCGTTTCGTAGAGCCCGCGGGATTTCATGCCGACGAGGCGGTTCTCGAGGATGTCGATGCGTCCCACGCCGTGCTCGCCGGCGATGGTGTTGAGACGGGCGACGATGACCTCGGGCGCGAGGCGTTCGCCATCGACCGCGACCGGGAGACCGGCCTCGAAATCGACCGAGACGTCCCGGGCTTGATCCGGCGCGGCGCTTGGGTCGGCTGTCATCATCCAGACGTCGTCGGGCGGCGGGGCGGCCGGGTCTTCGAGCACGCCGCCCTCGTGCGAGACGTGCCAGAGATTTCGGTCGCGCGAGTAGATCTTTTTCGCGCTCGATGTCGTCGGGATGTTCCGCTCGGCAAGGTACGCCAGCAAGTCCTCGCGCGAGCGCATCGACCACGTCCGCCACGGCGCGATGACCTCGAGGTCCGGGGCGAGGGCGGCAAAGGTGCTCTCGAAGCGCACCTGGTCGTTGCCTTTGCCGGTGCAGCCGTGGGCGAGCGCGTCGGCGTCGAACTCTCGGGCGACCTCGACCTGCGCCTTGGCGATCAACGGCCGCGCGATCGAGGTGCCGAGGAGGTAATCGTGCTCGTACTGGATGCCCGCAAGCAACGTCGGGAACACATAGTCGGCGACAAACTCGCGGGTGAGGTCAACGACCCGGCAGGCCGAGGCGCCGCTCGCAGCGGCTTTCTCCTCGATGCCGGCGAGTTCTTCCTCGCCTTGCCCGACATCGCCGACAAACGCGATGACTTCGCAGTCCATGTGCTCTTTGAGCCAGGGGATGACCGCCGAGGTGTCGAGCCCGCCGGAGTACGCCAGAACGACCTTCTTCTTTGCCATGCGCGCGGTCTCCGGGCAGGGGGTTGGGGTGGGGGGTGGGACAGGGTTGGGGCGGATGGTAGGCCGTTATGCACGAGATGTATAGTTATTCAAGCTCGCCGGGCCCCTCGGCCGCCCCGCGAGATAGGATGCGCCGGCCCGTGACCCCGTCTTTGGAGATTCGACGATGCACCACCTCGCAGCCCTCGGCGCTCTTGCCCTGGCGTGTGCCCAGCTCGTGGCCCAGCCGGGGTTGGCCGAAGAACCCAGCGCCGCAACGGCTCCCACGGCCGCCGAGCCCTTCACCGTGCTGGTCTTTTCCCGCACCGCCGGCTTCCGGCACGCCTCGATCCCCGACGGCATCGCGGCGCTCAAAGAGATCGGCGAAGCACAGGGCTTCGAGGTTGTCGCGACCGAAGACCCGGCGGCGTTCACCGACGACAATCTCGAACGGTTCACGGTGGTCGTCTTTCTGAGCACCACCGGCAACGTGCTCGACGAGGAACAGGAAGCCGCGTTCGAGCGGTTCATCGCCAAGGGGCGGGGCTATGTCGGGGTGCACGCCGCGGCCGACACCGAGTACGACTGGCCGTGGTACGGCAAGCTCGTCGGCGGCTATTTCAAGAGCCACCCAAAGATTCAGCCCGCCGACGTGGTGGTCGAAGACCGCACGCACCCCTCGACCGCCCACCTGCCCGAGCGCTGGCGGCGGACCGATGAGTGGTACAACTATCGCGAGAACCCGCGCGAGAGCGAGTCGATCCGCGTGCTGATGCACCTCGACACCGAGTCTTATGACGGCAGCGAGATGCCCGGCGACCACCCGATCGCGTGGTGCCACCAGTTCGGCGGCGGGCGGGCGTTCTATACCGGGGGCGGGCACACGAGCGAGAGCTTTCGTGACCCCGACTTCCGCCGGCACCTGCTGGGCGGGATGCTGTGGGCCAGTGGACATACAGAACATAGCCGCGCAAACGGCGAAAGCGAAACACCCGCTGAGGAGTCTCAGTAGTCTCGCCCCCGAACCCCCGAAGGCGTTGTGAATACTCTCCAGTCCACCGCACCAAAGGGGCGATAGGGACCGTCTATCTGGACTGGCGGATCAATCATTGATCTGAGAGCCGCTGCGCCATCGAACATACCGACCTCCCACGCACTGACTCTTGCGGCCTCCTCCGGCGCCCACCCCACAAATGCCAGGCATCCCTTTGCCGAAGGAAAGAGAACTTCCGACACACGCACGCCACCAAAGAGCGACCGGCCGTCCGGTGGATCAACCCCCTCCCAGTACGATGGTCTTGCAACCGCAGCATGTGTCATCCGAAAGTAAGTCGTTATCCGCGCAGGCCCCGTGCTGGGGCGGGAGTAATGTGAGAGGTGGGTGAGGTCTATTCCGTGCCGAAGCAACGCGGTTGGCCACAACTGACTCTGCCCACGAAAGTATGACGGCGCACCAAATGTGCCCCAATCGTCCTCAGGAAGCGTGCCCGCCTCAGGGTTTCCGGGCTCGGCAAGAAACGGAAGGTGCCCTGCTTCTGCATCTGCATACTGTACTGTCGCTGCCAGACTCTGCCGCATCGCGGCGAGCCGTTCAGTCCGTCGGCCAGCCTTGCGGGCCTGACCAAGCGCGGGGAGCAGGAGTGCAACCAGTACGGCCAGGACGGCGAGGACTACCAATACCTCAATGAGTGTAAAGCCGCTTTGAGGGTGCGACGCATGCGCCGGGCGGGCGGGACGCTCTGGAATATCTAATATCAGCCACGTCGAAACAATGAGTAGGCCGGCGTTCCGGAAGAGCCCGATCGCCGCTCCGGTACGGGCATCTGCTTTGAATACTTCCCATGATCCGAGACAGCCGCAACTGGGAGGCTGATCCATAGTAAGAAGGAGCGCAAGCACAGCAGAGAACCCGGCCGGCAGTATGGTGGCAAGCATTGCCGGGATACGGGGACGTGTGGCAAAGCACGCCAATGCAAGGCCGATCATAATCTCAACACTTGGGATCGCAGCCGTTATGCTGTCGCGAAGCAGAGAAAGCGAAAGGCCTGAGTCGCCAAGCGACTGTACGACTATTGCGTCAACTGTTACGCGGAACTCATATATCCATGCCAACTTGGCCGATCCTGCGCCGACAAAAAACACGCCTAGCGCCACAGCGCTGATTGCGCGCCACCGGGCGTTGCTCCGAAGCGCCTTGTGCAAGGTACTGTTCATCTAATATTCACAGCATGTCCATATGGTATTCGACCCGCGGAAGTTGGTGACATTGATGCCGTCGAGCCACCAGCTTTGGGATTGCGGATCAAAGAAGCACTGCACGATGATGGGGCGACGGCTCCGGTCCGGAACAACGCCGATCACTCCAACCTGTGCCGCAAGTATTTCGCCGTACCGGGCCACGAGCGCTTCCCGAGTCACCGGAGGCTGCATCCAGAACCGGCATGTTGCGGCAGAGCCGCCATGCCACAACTGTTCTCCCAATGTTCCGGCCAGCCGGCCGGTGAATCCGCGGTTGTGATTTGCAGAGGCAATCTCGATGGCCATTGCGTCGGGCCCGGTTGCAAGCATTGTCGGCACCGCACGCTTGGATGGCGGGTATTCCCACAGTACCGCAAAGACTTCTGCGACATCGGTCCCATCGAACCCTGCTCGGGCCGCGTTATGTGAGAGCGGGCCGTAAAGTGGTTCAAACTCTTCGAGGGTCTTGAAACTGTACCCTTCCGTCTCCATCCAGCGGACATACTCAGCAGCCGAAACGGCAGTGTACCGCTGGATAAGAAACTCCCGCACGGTGTCTCGCAGCATCGCAATACGAGGATCAGTCTTGCTGAGAGCATGATCCTGAATACGGACATCTGCCTTCGCAAGCGAATAGGCAATGGCCTCGGCATCCTCGAGAGGCGCCGAGGCCATCTTGCCATAGACCTCGGCACCCGCACGGCGCCAATATTCAGTCGGATTGGATGCCTCCGACACAGTATTCAGCCGTATCCATACGATGCAGCTAATGGCAACACCAAGAGCGCCGATGCCAATCAAAACATACTGTGCCTTGCGGGATGCCATACGGGGCCTCCGACTGTCTTGCTAGTTTGTGCCCCCGTCTTGGCACCCGTTTCCGGTGGTGCAATCTGTCGCAAGCTTGCACACGCACTCCCATGTTCCCGCATTGTCGCAGCAGCATTTCATCTTCGGATACCCGCAGGCGGGTGCCGTCAGTTCCGAGCAGTAGCCGTCGCACTTGGCCGGTGCACCGCCTCCCGGCCCGCCGCTCCCTTGCGCAAGCACGCCCGTGGCAAGACTGCCCAAGAACACAAGAACACCAACAAGAGGAATCAAGCAGCTCGGAATGTTTCGCATCGCATTTCCCCTTTCCTGAAATGAAGTATAGATGCTTTACCTAGAGTACCTCTCTCTCTCTCTCTCGGATGCAAGCGGATTCTCCATAAAAACTCAAAAAATGCACGCGATGAGTAAATGCACACAACGGACAATGCCATACATTCAGTCGAAGGAGGCCGCCTGCATGCTCCCAGACAACCGCCACGGAGGAGAACGGAAAGCGTTGCTTTGCTCCAGACACAGCACGCAAGCGCAGCTCACGGTGTGGGGCCGCGTATCCGTCGAAATCGGGCATCCCCAAGCGTAGTTTCCGCTTGACCTCCGCGAAAACCGGACGTGCGGCGGCGGGCTTGGGCCTGGTTCGGGTCGGCGAGCTCGGGCCCGGCCCCGAAGCATTGTTCCCGAGGCCCGGAGTGCTTCTCTTGGGGCCTGGAAAACTCTTCCCCAGGCCTCGGGAACTCCTCTTCCCGGCGCGTCGGCGGATGTTCGGGTCGGGGCAGAGACCGATCCCGCCGCACGATCGACCCACGATCGCCGCAGAACGCCGTCCGAACCAGAACACCCTCCGCACCACTTGTCTTTTCCCCCTTCTCTGCGCCTCTGCGTGAGCTTCGTCTTGAAGAGGGGCTCACGCAGAGGCGCAGAGACGCAGAGAGAAGAGCCGAGGAGAACGCGGGCCGGGGGGCGAGTGCCTCCCTCCCTCTCCCCCGGGGAGGGTTGTTCAACCACGGGCCGGAGAAGGCGGGTGAGAGGGCCTCCCTCGGCTCACTCCGTCCGGATGCGGCCGTCGGTGGCAAGCTCGGCCGGATCGCCAAACAACCCGGCCCCCCCGGCGGCGTGAGCGGAACACCGGCTCTTCGGTGTCGCGGGCCTTGCTGCGCATCACGCCGGGTATTCGCTGCTGGTGCGGTCGGTTTCCCAGACCCGCACCGACCGCAACCAAACACCGCCGCCTTCTGCGTTGTCGCCCGGCCCCTCATCTCGCCCATCACCCAACCCCGCCACCGGCCCGGCGAGCAGGTCGTAGCAGACCCGCGCGATGTTCTCGACGGTCGGGTTCAAGCCGCAGCCGTCGGCGAACTCCTCGGTATCAAGGTTGAGGTGCTTGTGGTCAAACCTCGCGATGACCGTCTCGTGGACCACCCGCTCGAGCGCGTCGGTGGGGAACCGCCCGAGCATCGCCGTCGGCACCGCCACGCGGACCTCGACCTGGTAGTTGTGCCCGTGTCCGTTGGGGTTGTTGCACTTGCCGAAGTAGTCGTGGTTGGTTGCTTCGTCCCACCCCGCGACGTGCAGTCGGTGCGAAGCCGCGAAGTCGAAGCGGAGGCTGATCGTGGCGCTCGCCGGCGTGGGAGGGGCGGGCGAGGAAGGAGTGGGCGAGTTGGCATCGGGATCGGGCGGCATCGAGACCGCATGGTACGGCGAGAGCCCCAGCGTCAGCCCGACTACCTCGACCGGGAGCGCGTCGCGAAGCCCGGCCAGCGCTTCGGCGAGCACGCGCCCGAGGTCCGGGGTTGGGAAGAGGGAGTCGTGAGGAACCGGGGCCCCGCACTCCTCTTCGAGCAGCGGCCGCACCCGCTCGTGGACCGCGTCGTCGATCTCTTTGATATTGATGAGGTAGCCGCTGGTCGGGTCCGGCTCGCCCACACACTCGACGGTGCACTCCACAAAGGACGCGAGCCCGACCATCGGCGGGCTGCCCGCATAGCCGTTCACGCCTCGGGTCGGGGCGCGAGTGTCTCGCGCGCCACCTGCCGCGAGACCCCCGGGGCGGACCGCAAACCGTGTTGTGCGTCGCAGGAGTGTTGGCACCGGCAGACGATAGCTCGCCGAGACTCGGCCGGGTACTCTTTGCCCGCGCCCGCTTCCTGCGCGGTACGATACCCTCATGAATCACCGCCCCACACCGTCCTGCGCGGCCGGCGTTCTGGCTTGCATCCTCGGCATCCTCGCCGGCACATCGCACGCCCAGCAGACGTCGCCGCCCAAAGCCCCGCCCGCAATCGCTCCCGCCACACAACCGGAGGCAACCCCCGTGGACACATTCAAGAACGATCCGGCTGCGATGCTCGGGTTCACGATGAAGAGCATCGAGGGCAAGCCGGTCAAGCTCGAGGAGTATGCCGGGCAGGTCGTGCTCTTTGTCAACGTCGCCAGCGCCTGCGGCCTCACGCCGCAGTACGAGGGGCTCCAGGAACTTTTCGAGAAGTACGAAGACCGGGGGTTCGTCGTGCTCGGGTTCCCCGCCAACAACTTCGGCGGGCAGGAGCCGGGGAGCGACGAGGAAATCCTCGAGTTCTGCACCGGCAAGTACAACGTCACGTTCCCGATGTTCAGCAAGATCGACGTGATCGGGGAGGACCGCCACCCGCTGTATGCCAAGTTTGCCAAAGCGACCGAGGATCGGGGCGGCGAGCCGACGTGGAACTTCACCAAGTACCTCGTCAACCGCGAAGGCAAGGTGGTCACCCGCTTTGACCCCCGGACCGTGCCCGACGATGTCAAGCTGATCGAGGAGCTCGAGCGTCTGCTCGCCGAGCCGGCCCCCGCTGGTGCCAAATCGACCGAAGACAAGCCCGCCTGAGCGAGACCAGATGCCCCGCTATCAGTACACAGCACTCGACCCGACGGGCAAACGCCTCGGTGGCGTTCTCACCGGGCAGAACGAGCAGTCGGTGCTTGCCGAACTTGAAGGCCGCGCGCTGGTCCCGGTGCAAATCGTCGAGAAGCCCGAGCCGATCTCGCTGCGCCGCAAGGGGTTGAGCGCCCGCCGACTCGCCGAGGTCTATATCCAGATCGCCGACATGCTCCAGGCCGGGGTCCCGGTGTTGCGGGCGCTCCTGGTGCTCGCCGGGCAGAAGGACGTGCGAATCTCGTCGGTCTTCCGCGAAGTCGCGACAGCGGTCTCCGAGGGTGACGAGCTCGGCGAAGCGATGTCCCGCAGGCCGGACATATTCAAGCCGACCCACGTCGCGATCGTCCGTGCCGGCGAGCGCGGCGGCTTTCTCGAAGACGCCATGGCGAGGCTCGGGCAGTTTGTCGAGACCCAGGCCGAACTCCGCGGCAAGCTCACCGGGAGCATGATCTACCCGCTCGTGCTCGTCGCGATGGGCGGCATCATCCTGATCGTGATCTTCGCGGTGCTGATCCCCAAGATCCGTCCGATGTTTGACCGTATCGAGCAGCTGCCGGCGGTCACCGAGCTGGTCTTTGCGGTTGCCACGCTCGCGACCAGCTACGCGCCCTTCGTGCTCGGGGGTGTGGCGGCGTGTGCCGTGGCGTTCGTGGCTGTCCGGCGCAAGCCGGGCGTGCAGCGTTTTATCGACCGCGCGATGCTCAAGCTGCCCGGCATCGGGCCGCTGGTCAGGTCGGTCGCGGTGGCGCGGTTTGCGCGGATGCTCGGCACGATGATCGCCAATGGCGTCCCCATGCTCGCGGCGCTCAAGACCTCCCGCATGGCCGCGGGCAACAGCGTGCTCGAAGCGGCGATCGAGGAGGCCGGCGAGCAGATCGGGGCCGGCGAACCGCTTGCCAGCTCGCTCGGCAAGTCCGGACTTTTCTCCAACGACGTGATCGAGATGCTCACCGTCGGCGAGGAAGCCGGCAACCTGGATAAGGTTCTGATCCGCATCGCCGACACCGTCGAGGTGCGGATCGAGCGGCTGCTCTCCAACCTCATCCGCCTGGTCGAGCCGCTGCTGATCGCAGCGATCGCGGCGGTGGTGTTCGTGATCGCGGTGGCGTTGATCCTGCCTCTGACCCAGCTCAGCGACATTAAATAGCTCACGGATCGACCGTCAACGAACCCAAAACCGCCCTGGAGCGTCCAAGAAGGGGCTTGCGGCGTCGGGCTCGCTATGCTAGTATTGACTAATGTCAGGCCGGAGAGGGGTCTTCGGCCGAAGGTGACAGTTGACAGGAACGGAATCTGCGACCCGGCGAAAGCGTGGGGCGTGCCAGAAAGGAAACTCTCCGATGCAACGCAACACTCGTGCGAGGGGGTTCACCCTCATCGAAGTCATGATCGTGATCGCCATTGTCCTCGCGCTCGCGGCGATTGTGGGCGTCGCGGTCCTCGGCCGTCGCGACCAGGCCGACGTCTCGCTGACCAGTATCAAACTCAACAACATCAAGAGCGCGATCAAGCAGTTCAACTTCGACTTCAGCCGCTGGCCGACCGAAGAGGAAGGCCTCAAAGTGCTCTGGGACAAGGAAGCGCTCGACCCCGACGCCGACGTCAACAAGTACATGGGCAACGGCTACCTGGAAGAGCCGACGCCGGTCGACCAGTGGGGCAACGAGTGGGGGTACCGGTTCCCCAGCATCCGCGGCGACGAGACGCAGTACGACCTCTGGTCGTTTGGGCCCAACGGCGAGGACGAGGACGGCGAGGGGGACGACATCGTCTCGTGGCGCCGTGACGACGAGGACGGGGACTTCGGCGGCGACATGATGCCGCCGCCGCCGTCGGGGGGTTGAGGTTCGGGATCGGATTCTGATTTGAGGGGCGGAGCCCCGACGGACATGCACCATGCGCGTGCGCGCGTTCACGATTCTCGAGATCATGATTGTGGTGCTGATCGTCACCGCGATCAGCGCGGTGGTCATCCCCACGCTGGTGGGTCGGGTTGCCGAGAGCAAGCTCGGCGGCGCGGTCCGCGCGGTGGAGTTTGCCGCCGCGCTTGCTGCGGCCGAAGCGATGCAGCGCGGCGAGGTCGTCGCGTTCGTCGCCGAGCGCGACGGCGAGGCGTGGGTGCTCTACGCCGAGCCGATCGAACCCGAGCGAATCGGGAGTGTGTTCGTGCGGGCGTCGGGGGATGAGTTGTTCGAGCCGATGCCCGACGAAGGACAGCCGCGCCCTCGTGTCGAGCTTGCGAGCTTTGAGGGCGTGGAGATCCGCGACCAGCCGGTGCTGCGCATGTCGCCAGGGATGGGCGGGGTTGGCGGATTTGACGAGGACCCATTCGCGACAGACGCAGAGGGCGACGAGGCCGACGCCGAGCGGTTCGGGCTTGATGTACCGACAGCACGCTGGGTGCTCGGGGTGTTCTTTGCGGATGGCTCGGCAAGACCCGGGCCGACGGTCTACCTCATCGTGGACGACGGGCGCGAGCAGCGTTCGGCCCGGCTGCGCCCGCTGACTGGGGGCATCGACGTTGCAACTGTCGATCCCTTCGGCGACGCCCCCCCCGAGGGCGAAACGGAGGAAGCAGACGAACTCGACGACGAGCCCATGCCGCCACCATCGCTTCCGGCTGGTGCCGCCCCGGGCACGAGCCGCACGGGGGAGGGGCCATGACGATCACTGCTCGAATCTCACGTGGCTGGGTGCTGCTCGAGATGATGGTCTCGCTGGCGATCTTTGCGATGACCGCGCTCGCGGTGCTCGGGGCGATCGATCGAGGCTTGTCCTCGGCCGAGCGGACCCGCGGGCAGGCGCAGGCGGTGGACCTGGCGACCTCGACGATGGTCAAGCTCGAAGCCGGGCTGGGCACGGTGCAGAACCTCGCCGGCCCGGTGCCCGCGTGGGAGCCGCCGTTGGTGAGTGACGGCCCGTTCGATGAGTCGGCGCCCGGCGGGTTTTCCGAGACCCTCCCGGCCGAGTCGTTGTGGGAGGTCGAGATCGACACGATCCGATCGGAGTTTCCGGGCTTGACCCACGTCACGGTGACCGTGGTCAAGCGGGCGAGCCCCGACAGCGAGTCGCTTGTCGCGTCGTACACGTTGCACCAGCTCGTCCGCCTCGCGGACGCCGAGGAGGACGTGGTCGGCGAACTCGACGAGATGGCGATCGAAGCACAGCAGGGCGGAGGGAACTGACCGGTGCGGAATCTGCAACCAACCCGCAGCCGCGCGATGCGTGCGATGACGCTTATTGAGGTGATGCTCGCGCTTGCGATCCTGGTCGTGCTGTCGGTCGGCGTGACCGCGTTCTTCTTGCAGGTCAGCGTGCGTCGTGACCGTCTGGTCGAGATCGCGGGTCGGCAGCGGGACGCAGCGCTGCTGTTCGGGCGGCTCGAATCCGCGATCATGCACGCGGTCACCGTCGGGCCGGACGGGTCGGCTGGAATCAAGGGCAGCGAAACATCGCTGGCGGTGGTCACCCGCAGCGTCTCGCCGATGCTGGCGGGCGACGCGGCGGTGGGCGATGCCAGCGTCGTGACCTTCGAGTTTGATGAGCGTTCCCGGTCCTGCACACTCGGGATCGAGGCAGTGGGGGCGGCGGGCGAATCGGAACGCTCGGTGGCTGAACCCGTACTCGGGCGGGTCGAGCGGGTCAGGCTCCGTTATTCCGACGGCCGGCGCTGGTCGGGCTCATTCGACAGCGTCTCGGCGGGTGGGCTTCCCGTTGCGGTCGAGGTCTCGATCTGGTTCGCATCAGCGGCGGACGACACCGAGCCGAGCGACCCGGGTGAGCCTCCCGGCGAGATGACCGAACAGGAACGCGAGGACTTTGCCCGGTTCGGCTCGCTTGATGCGCCGGGGTTTGGTCCCGAACAAGGACTGGATGACAACGTGTGGATCCCGCGCGAACCCGACTGCCTGCGCGTGTTCGGCGTGCCCGATGCGCCCGAGTGGAAGGGGCGTACGTCATGATCGCGCGCGCAACAAACCCGGGCCGGCGGGGCAGCGCGATCCTTGCGGTGCTGTTGCTGCTGGTCATCGGCGTGGTGATCGCGGCGACGGTGCTCGTCGCGGCCGACGCGGCGGGAGAATCGGCCGAATCCGAACGGCACCGCGCCCAGGCCCGCGCGATGGCGTGGTCGGGGGTCCAGGCGGTGATGGCCGAGCTTTCGGAACAACGCGAGGACCTGCTCGACGGCCTTGATCCGCAGCTCACGCAGGAATGGTCGCTCTTTACACTCGACGACGGGACCCGGGGCATCGTGCGGCTGCTCGACCTTGACCCGCAGAGCGACGCGATGGTTGTCGCGGAGAACGCCAAGCTCGATATCAATGCCGCGACCGCCGAGATGCTCGCGGCGGTGCCGGGGTTGGACGGGATGCTCGCCGCACGCATCGTCGAGGCCCGCGATACGCAGCCGTTCTCGAGTGTCGCGGAGCTGTTGCGCGTGGAGGGGATCACGCCCGACTTGCTCTACGGCCCGCCGGATGTTGGCTGGGACGGCGCGGGCGGCGACTCGGTTGGTAGCCCCGATCTCTCGCCGGCGTCCCCGCTGGGCGTGGGGATGGACGGGCCGAGCGGGTTGGTCAGCTACCTGACGGTGTTTGCGTTCGATCCGAACGTGCAGGTCGGGTTTCAGAGTTCGCAGGAGCACCGCGGGAAGCTGCGTGTGAATCTGGACCAGGAGTGGTCGGACGATCTTGAGCGTGCCATCACCGAGCGGTTCGGTGCCGAGGCTGCCCAGGCGGTCAAACAGTTGATGGACGGCGGACAGACCTTCGCCACCGACAGTGAACTGGCGGGTGTGCTGATCGACGTGGGGTTTGGCGTCGAGGGATGGGGCGAGTTGTTTGATGTGTTCACGACCACCGACGACGAGTTTCTCGCGGGCCGGGTGGATGTAAACCGTGCCGGGCCGGAGGTCTTGGCGTGCGTGCCGGGGATCAGTCCGGAGCAGGCCGCGGCGATCGTTGATCGGCGGGAGACGCTGGACGCGCCCTCGCGGGCGATGCCGACGTGGTTGTTGCAGGAGGGGCTCATCGAGCCGGAAGATTACAAGGCGGCTGCCGATTGGATCACGGCTCGGTCGATGCAATGGCGCGTGCGTCTCGAAGTCGGCGTGATGGCTGGCGACGGGACTGGCGGCTTCGACGAGAGTGCGCCGATGACGATGGACGATCTCATGGCGGGATGGGACGAGGCGCCGGACGGGGACAGATTGCAGCACCGCATGGTGGTGGAGGCGGTGATCGACGTGGCGTCCTCGAGGCCTCGGGTCGCGTACCTGCGCGAGGTGACGCTGCTCGACCCGGTGCTGGCGATGCTGCACGCCGAGGCGGCGCTCGATGAAGACGCCGAGCGGTTCGGGCCAGAGCCTGGGGGCTTTGATGAATCTGTCGCAGGGGCGATCGGCGATGGGTTTGGCGAAGCGCCTGACGATGGACTGGACTTCGGCGGCGGCTTTGACCTCGCACCTCCACAATCTGGATTTGACCAACAACCCGCGGGCGACCTCGCGGGCACAAACGGCGATATGGAGCCGACCGACGACCCGGCCGAGCAGGCGGGCGACTCGGGCGGCGCGGTCGATCGAAGGATCGGGCGTTGGACGACACGGAAGGCGGGCGGGTCATGAAGGTCAGAGGCAATCTGGTGGTGTTGTGTCATGAGGGCGAGCGGCTGAGCGCGGTGTGGGGCACCGTGCAGAAAGAGCGGGTTCGGATCAGGGGCTGGCTCGCCGCGGAGCACCCTGCGGGGATCGACGGCGGGGACCCCGAAGCGATCGGGCGGTGGGTGCAGTCTGCGCTCAAAGAGGCCGGGTGCAACGCCAAAGCGTGCGTAATCGCGGTGCCCCGCGCCAGTGTTGTGCTCAAGCGGTTGACACTGCCGACGGTCTCGAACGGGCGTGATGGCGATCTTGCGGGGATGGTGCATCTGCAGTTGGCGAGGCAGCTCACGATGCCGTTGCAGGGCGCCGCGATCGACTACGTCCGGCTGAACCCGTCCGAGGATGGGGCCAAGACGGCCGAGTCCACCGAGATTCTCGCGGCGGCGTTGCCGGGTGATTATGTCGCCAACGCCCGGGGGATCGCCAAGAGCGCCAAGCTCCGTCTCCGCTCGGTGGCGCTTCGCGGGGAAGGATCGGCGACGCTCTTTGCCCAGCTCTCGTACACACAGGACGGCCCGGTACTCGGGGTCTCGGTCACCGCACGGGGGGTCGAGCTCGGTATCGTCGCGGAGGGCCGCGTGGTGTTCTCGCGGGCGGTCGAGATCCGTCCACCGACCGACGTGGACGGCTGGGGGGCGTTCACCCAACGCGTCGCGGTCGAAGCCAAGCGGACCCGCGTGGGGTATCGAGGCACGGGAGAATCGGCCGACATCGCGTGCATCGCGGTGCTGGGGGACGACGCGCTCGCAGAGTCGGTCGGCAAGACGCTCAGCGACGAGCTGGGCTTGCCATGGGAGACGGTGCGGTTCCCCAACGCGGTGGAGTTGCCTTCGGAGATGGACAGCCAGAACCGCGCGGTGCTTGCGCCGTTGATCGGGCTGATGGTCGGCGCGGCGATCGACCGCCCGACGTACGATTTTTCCAACCCTCGCAAAGCACCCGACACATCGGCGCAGCTCCGGCAGGCGGTGCTGGTCGCGGCGTTCGGGCTCATCATCTTCGGCGGCGGGGGATGGGTGATCGCGGACCAACAGCTGCGATCGCTCAACAGCAAGATCAAGGGCGCCAAGGAACAGAGCCGCACGCTCACCATGCAGTACGTTCGGCAGCTCCGCACCGAAGCACGGGTCAACCACATCGAGAAGCTCCGCGAGCCGAGCGTCGACTGGCTCGACCATGTGAACTATCTGTCCCAGACCCTCCCCCCGGCCGAGCTGGCGAAACTGGACTCGTTGGGCGGCATCGCAAGATCGAGCGTCGGGTTCTTTGCGCCCGGCGAGGAGGGCGGCTTCACCGAAGCGCAGTCGTTGCAGGGTGGGCAGTGGATCAAGAGTGGGGCGGTTGACCTGACCCTCGCGGGAACCGCGACGCGGGAGGTCGCCGACGAGTTGCGGGCCGATCTGGTCGCGGGCGAGTTGTACGAGCTGAGCACGCGGGGCGCCGACGTGGCGGGCAAGTTTGAGTATGTGCTCCGGGCATCCGGGAAAGAGCCCGCGCCGGAAGACGAGGGCACCGCGACACCCGCCGAAACATCCGGCGAGCAGGGGGGTGAATCGTGAAGCACGCGAAGGTGATTCTCGTGGGGATCGTGATGATCGCGGCGATGGTGATGGTGGGTGGGGCCGCGTACTACCTGCATTTTATGCGGCACAAAGGCGAGTTGCAGAAGCAACTGGCCGACTATCAGGACGGGATCACGCGCTTCCAGGACTGGCTCGACAGCCGTCCGTCGGTCGAGGACAAGCTCAACACGTTTGCCAGCGCCACGCTGGGCTTTGACGCCGAGGTGGTCGAATCGCGGTTCCGCTCGGGGCTCAACCGTCTGGCAGCGAGCGCCGGGCTTGTCAAGGACGACACGATCGTCAGCCCGCGCCGGACGCTGACCGCGGTCAAGAACCCCGCCGTGGCGCAGCGGGTGATGGAGTTTCGCAGGTATCAGAACGACGACCGGATTTCCGCGCCGGACCTTTACGTCATGGAAGCCGAGATCCGTGGCAGCGGGACGCTCGAGGCGGCGGTGCGTTTGCTCGCCCTGGCGCAGACCCAGCCGTGGATCTGGAACGTGCGCGGGTTCAGCCTGACGCCGCAAGGCAACCAGAGCACGATGTTCGACATCTCGATCGGCGTGACCACGGCGGTGCTCCCGGACCTCGCGCCGGCTGGGACCCTCGCTGCTGGGGATGCCCGGATCGAGGTCGAGCCGCCGCCGATTCTTGATCCTGATCCCGAGCACCTCGCCGCGACGACGGCGATCGTGCAGCGGAACGTCTTTGCGCCGCCCAAGCCAAAACCGGACACCCCCGACGTCGTTGTGACCCAGGCGAGCCAGGATGTCCGCGAGCCCGATCCGGTCAAGCCCAAGACCTCGCCGCCCTACCACGAGTGGCGGCTCACCGGTGTCAGCGGTAGTCCGGGGCAAGGGATGCTCGCCTGGATGCAGAATGCCCGGACCGGAGCCGCGGTCATGCTGAGCCCCGGGGAGGGCGTTCTGGACGCCATGCTGGAGGAAGCCGACACAGAACAGGTGGTTTTTCGGATAGGGGAATCCCTGTACAGGGTCAGCCTGAACGAGACCCTTGCAGACCGGCACCTGCTCGAATAGGCAGGCGGTCCCGAGATTTGGTATAGTGCGCACTAGCTCACAGGCCGCGGAGTCGGCCGGGTCGTCCCAGAGGGTCGGCTTTTGAAAAAGGAGTTCCTCATGCCTTCTCGCATCAGCTCTCGGGCTGTTGTCATCGCCGCCCTGCTCGCTGCGGCGGGTGCTGCGGCTTCGGCTTCGGCGTTCCAGGATTCCACCGCCGAGTCCGCCGAGCCCGCTGCGGCTCCGGTCTCCCAGCCCGCGGTTGACAGCCCCACCGAGCCTCCGAACCAGCCGCAACCGGTCGCGGACCCAAAGATCCGTTTCCAGTTCAAGGACACACCCTTCGAGATGGTGCTGGATTTCTTTGCGCGCGAGACCGGGCTGCCGGTGATCCGTGAGGCGCCCGCGCCCAAGGGGACGATGACCTTCGTGGGCGGGACGGCGTACACCTTCGACGAGGCGCTCTCGATCCTGAACATGAATCTGATGCTGCACGGCGTATCGCTGCGGCGTGAGAACAACTTCCTCTATCTTGCGACCATCAAGGACTCGTTGCGCAAGCCCTCGAGGGTCGTGTCGGTTGACGATCTGCCCGACGATATCACTCCCGACATGATCGTCACGATGACGATCCCGCTCGATAACACGCGGGCGACGCAGGTTGCCGAGCAGATCAAGCCGCTGATCGGTGAGTACGGCGGGATCACGCCGATTGATGCACAGAACATGCTGATTCTGGTCGAGTCTGCGGCGCAGTGCGAGCGGATCGCGTCGCTGATCCGCTCGATCGACTCGGTTCGGCCGGTCGACTCGGAGTTCAAGGTCTTCAAGCTGAGTCACAGCAAAGCCGAGGACGTTGTCGAAGCGCTCAAGGGCCTTGTCGGGCAGCGGATGCAGCAGATATTTATCGACAAGGACGGCAACCGCACCGTCGCTGAAGAGATCGACGTTGCCGGGCTCAACATCCAGCCCGATCCTCGCACCAACTCGGTCATCGTGGTCGGTTCGCACAACCGGATCGAGACGGTCGAGCAGTTGATCCAGGTGCTCGACGTGCCGGGTGGCGGGTTTGGCGGCGAGCAGCAGATGGTGACGTTTGTGCTCGAAACCATCACGCCCGAGCAGGCCGCCAGGACGCTGAACTCGCTGTTTTCCTCGGTCCCCAAGGAGTCGAAACCGACGATTGTCCCGCTGTCGGATGTCGGGAAAGTAACGATCATTGGTGCGCAGGCGTTGGTGTTGCAAGCGACCGCGCTGGTCGGCGAGATCGACCCCTCGGCCGGGACTGGCGAGCCCCGCGATGCGCAGCCCGAGACCGTGGTCCGGGCGCTCGCGCTCGAGCACATCACCCCGGCGCAGGCCGAGCAGATTGTGCGGCGGATGCTGACGGTTCGGCAGCAGCGGGTGGTTCGCTACAGCGCCGCGCCCGACGGAACCGGGTTCCTGGTCTCCGGGCCGACCGCGGACGTGGCGACCTTTGAGCAACTGCTCAAGAGCCTTGATCGGCCGGCGACCGCGAAAACCGAAGTTCGTGTGGTGCAGATCGATTCGCCGGACCCGCAATCGATCGTTGATCGCGCGCTCGAGCTGGACACGCTGACCGACGAGGGAACCGAAGAGCCCGTCTCGGTGACGGTCGATGCCGAATCTCGCCGCGCAACGATCGTCGGCTCGTCGGCTGCGATCACCCGGTTTGAGCGCAGGCTCAACGAGGTCGAGAAACGGGTGATCGCGCGGAGCGTCTCGCGTTCTTACCAGCTCACACTTGCCAGGCCGAGCGAGCTCGCGCCGAGGCTGACCCGGCTCGCCCGTCCGCTGCTGACGCCCGACGACGGGACGCCGTATGTCGTGCCGACCTTTGAGCCGCTCGACGAGCTCGACACGCTGATCGTGCGGGCCGAGGCCGAGCAGTTCGCTGTCATCGAAGAGCTCATCGCCCAGTTCGACGCTGAGGAACCTGTTCGGCGTGATTTCCGTGTGATTCGTGTGCGTTCTGGTGATCCGGCAGCGATTCGTGAACGCACGCTTGCGATGCTCGACGAGATGAACAAGGGGCTTGACGAGGACAATCGTGTCGAGGTCGAGGTCCAGGTTGATGCTGCGTCGGGGAGTTTGCTGGTCTGGGCCGAGAGCCGGAGTATGCAGCAGTTCAACAGCGTGCTGCAACAGGTGCAGCAGCTGGTGCCACCGGCGCGTTCAACGCGCGTGCTCGACGTGCGGAACATCGAGGCGGCCGAGATTCTTGCGCCGCTTCAGCAGCTGCTTGCGTCTGCCGATTCGATCGACCCGGCGCGGGCGATCCCCGAGCCGACGATCACGGTGCTCGACCGGACCAACTCGCTGGTGGTGACCGCCGAGGCGGCGCAGCACCAACTGGTGACGCAGATGGTGCAGCGTCTGGATCGGCCCAACCCGGCCGACCTGCCGCCGATGCGTTTGTTGCAGCTGCGGGCGGCGGACGCGACGAACGTGGCGCGTCTTTTGCAGGAGCGCTACGACAGCCGCCCGTTGACCGATCGCACGGCTCGCCCTGTCAAAATCAAGGCCGAGGCGCAAACAAACACGCTGATTGTGACGGCGCACGAAGAGCTCTTCGAGGATGTAAAGGCGCAGATCGACATCCTGAATCAGGAAGGGCAGACAGAGCCCGAGCGGACGACCAAGCTCTTCCCGCTCAAGGTCGCAAAGGCGATGGACGTGGCGTCAGCGATGGACAAGCTCTACCCCGAGCCTCCGATGCCCGCCGATCGGTTCGGGCGACCGATGCCTTGGCTTCGGGAGAAGAAAGATGTCAATGTCTCGGCCGATCCGTCGAGCAACTCGCTGATCTTCGATGCCCCGACCGATCGCATTCCTGATCTTGAGGAGCTTGCTGCGCAGCTTGACCGTGTCGAGGTCCCGCCGCAGGCCGAGCTGCGGACGTTCCGTGTTGTCAAGGGTGATCTGAACACCATCACGTCGACGCTGTCCGGGCTCGCGAGGCAGGGCGCGCTCTCGTCGCCAGCCCAGCCGGGCAAGCAGGCGGTGAAGGTGATGATCGAGGCCGAGCCGAAGTCGAGCACGCTGATCGTCGCGGGTGATGCGTTTACCTTTGAGAAGGTCGAGGAGATTCTGCTGAGTCTTTCGGCGGTGCCTGTCGAGCGTTCACTGCGGATCATCCCGATCTCGAACACACCCGCGTCGACCGTGCGCGACCGCGCGATGGCGATTTATGACGCGCAGGTCGCTGGATTGCCCGAGAGCGAACCGGTCGAGGTTACGGTTGACGACAACTCCAACTCGCTTGAGGTGGTGGGCTCGCTCGACGGGCTGGCGCGATTCTCAGCGATCATCGACCAGTTGCAACGGCAAACTGGCTCTGCCCGTGAGGTGCGTCTGATCGAGCTCAAGCTTGCCAAGGTTACCGACATCATCTCGTTTCTCAATGAGATGGTTGCTGCCAATCAGGCGATCACGATGCAGGGTGGCCCGGCACCCGTCTTCGAGCCGATCGAGGCGACGAACTCCCTGCTTGTCGCGGCTCAACCGAGCCAGCTGGTGATTATCGAACAACTCGTCCGCTCGATTGATGCCCAGCAAGCCGGGGAGCGTCCTCCTTTGCGGATTCTGCGGTTGCGCACGACGGACGCGAGCGGGCTCGCCGTGGTTTTGCAGCGTTCGTACGCGGGTCGCCCGGTCGAGGAGCGGACGAAGAAGCCGGTTGATATCCAGGCGGACGCCGCGACGAACACGCTGATTATCTCGGCCCATCCCGAGGTGCTTCCCGAGATCGAGGAGATCGTCAATCAGCTCAACGAGACGCAGGCGATGGATGCCGAGGGACGGGAGATCCGTATCTTCCCGCTCTCGTGGGCGCGGGCCGAGGAGCTGGCAAAGACGATCGACGAGATGTTCCCCGAGCCGCCGATGCCGTACGACTCGCGCGGGCGTCCGATGCCCCACCTTCGGCAGCCCAAGGAGGTCTTCGTTCGTGCCGATCGTGCGACCAACTCGCTGATCGTGGACGCCCCTGCCCAGCGGCTCGCGGGGTTTGAGCAGATCGTGCAGAGCCTCGATCAACAGAACATGGGCGACGATCTGGAGATCCGGACCTATCGCATCGAGCGTGCGGACCTCGCGATGGTCGCGCGCACGCTGGAGGATCTGTCGTCGAGTGGTGCGCTGCGAGCCAGCAGCCGCACTCCGGTGACGATCAACACCGAGCCGGCGACCAGGACGCTGGTGGTGAGCGGCCCGACGGAGGTCTTCAAGCACGTCGAGGAGGTGCTTGATTCGCTGGGGCAGGCCCCGGACCGACCCGAGACGTCGATGAAGATGTACCCGCTGAAGTTTGCGCGGGCCGAGCAGCTCCAGGTGTTGCTGACCGACCTGCTCGCGACACGATTGCGCGACGAGCAGGAGCGTGCAGGCAGGGCGTCCGACGCGGTCGAGACGTTGCTCGATGTCGCGTCGCACGGGCCGTCGAATACGCTCATTATCACGGCTCCGGCGTCGATTCAGCAGATCGCCGAGGAGCTGATCAAGTCGCTCGACACCGAGGCCGCGGCGGCGGGGCGGCGGACGATCCGCGTGCTGCCGCTGACTTACGCCGATGCGGCAGAGGTTGCCAAGACGCTCACGCAAACGGTGCCGAAGATGGACCTGACCGGCGGGGGTGATGTGACGATCATCTCGGCAACCGGCTCGAACGCGATCATTCTCGCCGGCGCGAGCGCCGATCTCAAGCGGGTGGAAGCGTTGATCGAGCCGCTCGATGTGCGGCCGGACGACCCCAAGGAAATGGGAGTCGAGACATTCAAGCTGGTGCACGCCGACGCGGCTCGGATCGCGGAGACCGTGCAGAGCTTGCTCGTCGAACAGCAGGAGACCGACCCGCGGATTCTTGCGTACCAGATCCGGTACTCGCGGAACCCGAATCTGTTTAAGAAGCCGAGTATCCATGTCGAAGCCGAGCCGCGGACCAACGCCCTGATTGTGTCGGCACCCGCCGCGACGCTCGAGCTTGCTAAGACGATCATCGAGCGACTGGACCAGCCGGCCGAGCTGCTCGATCGCAAGGTCGCGACCTTTACACCCAGCAAGGCGGACCCCAGGCGGCTGGTGACGTTGGTCTCGAAGATCGTGGACGAGACGCAGCCTCAGGAGCGGCACGGGCTCGAGCTGACCGCCGAGGCGGGGACTCGGTCTGTGGTTGCGATCGGTAGCGCGGCGCAGATCGCCGAGGCGATGCGTCTGCTCGCCGAGTTTGACGACCGGGCATTCTCGCTTCCCGATGTCGAGTTGACGGTGGTTGATCTCGACCACGCCGACGCGACCGCGGTTGCGCGGATGGTCGAGGCGTTGGCGTCGGATCGTTCGCGTTGGCCGCAGGCGTTGCGTGACGCCGAGCAGGCAGGCATCGCGGTCGCGGCACCGCGGATTACCGCTGACAGTGAGACGAATCGGCTGGTCATCAGCGCGCCGGGTCCGCTCGCGCCGGTCATTCGCGAGCTGGTCGCGACGCTTGATCAGCCATCCGGGCGCGAGGTCCAGGTGCGGCTGTTTGCGCTGCGGCAGGGCTCTGCTGAGTCGGTCGCGGCTGCGCTTCAGGTCGCGTTTGCCGCGGGGGTCAACCCGGGCGAACCGCGCGCCGTGGCGACCGCCGAGCCCACAAGCAACACGGTGATTGTTTCCGGCACCGCCGAGCGGGTCGCGCAGGCCGAGTCGCTGGTGCGGGCGATGGACGAGACGGTCGAGCCCAACGGGATGGGTGTCCGCACGATCACGCTCAAGTACGCACGGGCCGAGTCGCTCGCGCCGATTTTGGAGCAACTTCTCAAGCAGGAATCGGCGATCGATCAGATCCCCGAATGGTCGCGATGGCAGTACCTGCTGCGGAACCCGACGTCGAATGAGGGTGTTGTGCGGGTTGCGGCGGAGACTCGGCTCAACGCGATTGTGGTCGCTGCGTCGCTCGACGTGATGCAACTGGCCGAGCAGATCGTCGCCGAGCTCGACGTGCCGCCGAACGGGCCGTCCGGGGGTGGGCGTCTGGTCCGTGTCATCCCGCTGCTCAACGCCGACGCGACGGTGCTCGCGGCAAATATCGACGCGGTGTTCGAGGAGGACGCGTCGCTCGAAACGCCGCCGGTGGTGCGGGTCGACCCCGAGGGCAACGCGCTTATCGTGCGTGCAACCGTGGCGCAGATGAAGATCATCGGGCAACTGGCGAGCGATCTTGATGCGGCGACGATCAACAGTGCGCGGCAGCTGCGCATGATCCCGGTCGATCGCTCCAGAGCGGACGCGGCGCTCATGGCGGCAACGCTCCAGCGGCTGCTCGAGCAGCAGGGCGGGATCAAGGTCGAGATCATCTCGACCGACGAGCTGCTCGGCGGCAAGAGCAACACGCCCAAACCAAGCGGTGAGGCGACGCCGCCCCGTCCCTTTCCGGGAGGACTGATTCCCGAAGTGCTCACCCCGCGAGAGCTTGTCGCGCTCAGTGCGATCGCCATCTCCCAGCCCGAACCTCCGCGGCAACCCGAGGCCGTCGCAAAGGATGACGATGACCTCCCGGTTGTTCGAATCGCGGTCGATACAGCGAGTAACACGCTCGTCGTGATCGGATCTCCCCGGATGACCGAACGGATCGCGGCGCTGGCGGCACAGCTCGAGAATCAGATGCCCGCCGAGGCGTCCGCGGTGCGGATCGTGACGCTCCCTCAAGGCGCAGACGCCGCCGCGATTGCGCAGATCGTTTCGCAGACGATCCGGCAGGTTGGGAACGCCAGCGCAAACAACCCGGGCGGGTTCACCAGCCGTGTCGCGGTGCAGGCCGATCCGTCGGGCAGCGCGGTGATTGTCTGGGCAAACCAGACCGACTTCGATTCGATCGGTGCGCTGATCGCGTCGGTGTCGAGCCTCGGTGCTGATGTTTCGCTGACGGTCAAGAACTACCAGCTTGCAAATATCACCGCCGACCGCGCCAAGCAGGCGATCCAGGACCTCTTTGCCGGCAGTCCGCGCGGGCGGCAGGCTCGGCGGGTGCGGGGGCTTGACCTGACCGTTGAATCGGCGAACGGCGATGCGTTCAGTGCGGTCATTGATCCGAAAGATATCCGCATCACCGCGACCCGAGGCAGCGCGAGCGTGCTTGTTGCTGCCCCGGCCGAGGCGATGCGTCTGATTGACTCGCTGATCGGGCTGCTTGACCAGAGTCCGGTCTCCGATCGGCTTGCGATCCGGCGGTACGAACTGGCCAATGCTCGCGCGACCGATCTCTCCAGAACATTGCAGACGCTCTTTGACGCGCAACGGCAAGGGCCGCTTGTCAACGAGATGGCCCGGGCGCGGTTTGTCGCCGACGACCGGACCAACTCGCTGCTCGTGACCGCGTCGGCCGACCAGCACGATGAAATACAGCAGTTGCTCGCGAGCACCGATTCTGAACAGGCCGACGACGGGCTCGAGCTGGCGATCATCCGGCTCGATCAGGCCAACCCGCAGGCAACGCAACGGATACTCGAACAGGTCATCATCGGGCGCGACGCAGGCAAACGCGAGCGTGTACAGATCTCGGCCGAACGGGACTCGGGCGTGCTCGTGGTCCGTGCCGAGCCGGAGGATATCGCGGAGATTCGGCGAATCGTCGCCGAGCTCGACACCGCCGAAACCGCGGGCCTTCCGGTGCGGTCGATCAAGCTGGAACAGGCCGATGCCAGCGAGGTCGCCCGTTCGTTGTCCGCATTCTTTCGTGACCGCCAGCAGGCGATGCGGCGGGCGGGTCTGCGCACGACCAGGCAAGGTGTTGCGATCACTGGCGATCGGCGCAGCGGCACACTGATCGTTGCGGCGAGCGATGCCGACTTTGCACAGATCACCGATCTTGTGCAGCAGTACGACACGGAATCCTCGGCGATCGCGGAACTGAAGTTTGAGATCATTCGGCTTGAACACGCTCGCGTGGGCGATCTTGAGGACACGCTCCGCAGTCTGGCAAATGAGCTGCAGTACGAACGCATGTACGGCGGTCGAAACCGCAGTCAGCCCTCGCCGCAAGAAGACAAGCTGCTGCTCGAATTTAACGAGCGGCTCAACTCGGTTGTGGTCATGGGGCAGGGCGAGACCATGGAGGTGATGAAGAACATCATCGCCAAGCTCGACGTGCCGTTCTCGGAGATGACCGCGCGGGTTGTCAAGATCGTTCCGATCAGCCAGGGCGATCCGCAGACAATCGCGAGGGTGGTCGAGAGCGCGATGGACTCGGGCGGGAGCGACGACTTCTGGTACTGGCCGCCGCGGAGTGATCCGGACAAGGTGACCGTCGAGGTCGACGCCCGCAGTCGGGCGATCATCCTGATCGGGCCGGGCGCCAAGGTCGAGCAAGCGGTGGCGTACGCCGAGCAGCTCGACACGGTGTCGGGGCGTCCCAACGCGGTGGTTGATTCGATCCCGCTGCAGCACGCCGAAGCACGCCGCGCCGCGCAGAACCTCAACACCTTCTTCCGCCAGCGGGCCCGCGCCGAGGGCTCGCCGCCCGAGGCGGTGTCGATCATCGGGTCGCAGGACGGCAACCTGCTCTTTGTGACCGCCGACGAGGACAGCCTCGCGCTCGTGCGGACGTTGGTTGCCGAGCTCGACGTGCCCGAGATCGGCGAGGACCGTCAGATCGAGATCGTGTACCTCCAGAACGGCACCGCGGGCAATGTTTCGCAGGCCGTCCGGTCGATGTTCCCGCCGACCGGGCGCGCCGACGAGCGGGTGCTCGTGACGCCGCAGCCGGAGAACGATTCGCTGTTGGTTTCCGCCCCGCCTCAACGGATGGCGAGTGTGCTCGCGTTGGTCAAGGAACTCGACGCTTCGCCGCGACCCGAGGACGTGAATATCGCTTCGGTGCCGTTGGTCAACGCCCGGGCGTTCGACGTTGCCGACTCGCTCCGTGCGGCGTTGCCCTCATCGATCAAAATCACGATCACTCCGGTTCCGAGGTCAAACACGTTGCTGCTGACGGGCTCGGATGAAACGATTGCGCTGGTCACCGAGCAGATCAGCCGTCTTGATATCAAGCCCGAGATCGAGTTGCAGACGTTCCGTCGAATCAAGCTCGAGCACGTGCTGGCGAGCGATGTGAACCTCACGCTCAGCACGTTGCTGCGTGACCTGCCCAAGGGAGCGGGCGAACCGAGCCCGAAGGTGGATTATTCGCCCAACGAGAACACCATCAGCGTGCTCGCGACGCCCGAGCAGATGTCCCGCATCGAGCAGATCATCCGCGAGTTGGACGTGACGAGCGGTGCGGACCGTCACACCGAGTTTGTGCGGATGGAGTTTGCCGATGCCGTGCAGACTGCCAATGCGCTCAAAATGTTCTACGGCCGCTTCGCGCAGGAGGCCAAGACGTTCGCCGCTCGAAACGTCTCGATCGTCGCTGACGAGGCGAGCAACTCGCTGGTGATTAGCGCCGCCGACAGCGAGTGGGAGAGCATCCTTGCGTTGCTTGAGAAGCTCGACACGCCCGACTACGACAGCTCGCGTCAGCTTGTGGTCATTCCGCTCAAGCACGCGGACGCTGCGAGTGTGGCCCGTGCGCTCAACGAGGGCTTCCGCCAGAGACTCCAGGATGAGCTCTCCCGCGAGCGCGCGCGGCAACAGCAGAATCAACCCCGCGCCAACAGCCGCGACCCGCGCGACGGGTTCTTCAACCCGCCCGTGCTTGTTGATGCTGAGGGGGTGCCCTCGGTCTCGGCAGAGACCCAGACCAACTCGCTGATCGTCTCGGCCGGCCGCAAGGAGCTCGAGCGGATCGAACGGATTGTCGAGCAGCTCGACGTACCCGAGTTCGTCAAGCTCCCCCAGCCGGTGGTCATCCCGATCGAGCGTGGACGCGCCAGTGCAATCGCTGCGGGGATATCGCAGATGTTCGCCACCCAATCAGGAAGCCCCGCCGGGCCGCGTTCGGCACGGATCTTCGGCGACGATCTTTCCAACACGCTCATCGTGCGCGCCGACGAGGACGATCTGATCCAGATCTGGTCGCTCGTCCGCGAGTTGCAGTCGCAGAACGAACAGACCATCGCCCCCCGGCTGGTACGGCTGGAGACCATCCCCGCGACACGGCTGCGCCAGCTTGTGCAGACCGCGTTTGCCCCGGTTGCTCAGCGGCTCGGCGAGCCGTTCGCGGTCGATGTCGAACGCACCAGCAACTCGCTGGTCATCACCGCCTCGCCCGGGCTCTTTGAGCAGGTCAAGACATTCGTCCAGCAACTCGACAGCCCATCAGATGACGGGGGGAACGGCGACGCACAAGGTAACGCACAGCCAGACAACGACGAGGCTGTCGCTGGCTCGCCGCTGACGCCCGGCATGCTGATCGTCCCGGTCAGCAACAACGCCCCCCAGGCAATCCGCACGATGCTCGAGCAGATGGGCGTCACCCGGCCCGTCCCGGACGATCGTTTCGGGATTGTTTCTGAGCCGGTGACGCTGGTAGAGATCACCAGCCGGGCGGCGATCGGCGTCATCGGCAATGACCGCGATGCCGCGATAGTGGCGGCTCTGATCCGCACGCTTGACGCCCAGCGCGGCGAGATTTCGCAGGAGATGGCGGTGGTGCCTCTCAAGCTCGCCAACGCCGGCAGCATCGTCTCGACACTCCAGGAGATGCTCAATCCGGCGAATCAGGATGTCAAGACGGGGCCGGCGCAGGCGGTCCAGGAGCACATCCGTCGGCTCCGGCTGACGCGAGGCTTCGGGCGCGCCGAGCTCTCCCTCGACCTGACGCAACCGATCCGGCTTATCCCGGTGATCGAGTCGAACGCGGTGATCGTCGGCTCGACGCCCGGGAACGTCGCCGCGGTCGCCGATCTCATCAAGAGCCTCGACACGCTGCCGGTGGGTGACGCGATTGTCGTGCGGATCTTCCCGCTCGAAAACGCCGCAGCCAACCGGATCAAGGCGATTGTCGACGAGCTCTTCAGCCAGGGCGAAACGCTTCGCCGGCTTCCCGGCACGAAACGGCAGGGGCTGCCCCCGACAGCAACCGGGCAAGCACTCGCCGGCGAGATCGCGGTGTCGGTCGACGACCGCACCAACGCGTTGCTTGTGGCCGGTCGGGAAGAAGCGGTCGCGCTCGTCGAGGTTCTGATCAGAGACCTGGACGCCGATACCGTCGGCAACTGGGTCGAGCCGGCGTTGATCCCGCTCGAGCACGCCGACGCGCGCACGATCGCGGACATCATCGACCGGGTCATCATCCAGGGTTCACGTTCAACGCCCGAAGCCGACGGGTTGCAACGTCAGGTTGCACGGCTCCGCATCCTTGTCTCGGGTGGTGATCCAACCGATGCCAGCGCGCGCATCGAGTCGGACCTGTTCGTCCCGCTCTCCAGCCTCGTCGTCGAGGCAGAGCCCGACACAAACACGCTGATTGTGGTGGGCACCCCCAAGAACATCGAGGTGGTGCGTGAGCTGATCGCTTCGCTCGATGTGGAACTCACGTCGGCGGGCAACGCGGTCCGGTTCTTCCCGCTCGAGTTTGCCGCGGCCGACCGGGTGAGCGCAGTGCTGACCGATGTCTTCGACCAGCGTGAAGCAGCCGGCGTGCTCCGTCCGGAGGATCGTTTGATCGCTTCGCCCGACGCCCGGACCAACACGCTGATCATTTCGACCAGTGCGAGATCGTTCGAGATCGTGGAGACGCTGCTGACCTCACTCGACGCCGAGGACAGCAACTTTACGGTCGGGCTGCATGTGCTGCCCGTGCCCGGCGCGGATGTCGTCACCCTCGCGGGCAACCTGCAAAGGCTCATGGACGAACGGATCGAATCCACGCGCAGATCGGGCGGGGTGGACTCGCCGATGGACACGTTCAGCGTGCTTGCAGACCCGGCGAACAGCCTGCTCATCCTCGCGTGCAGCGAAGAAAACCTGCAACTCGTCAAGGACCTGGTCAAGACGATTCAGGAGGGCGCGACGATCATGTCCAGCGGTGGACGGATGGAACTCATCGAGCTCCAGCACGCTCGGGCGGAGGAAGTCGCCGACTCGATCCGTGAGGTCTACGTCGATCGCGAGAACGAACGGCGTGGGCAGAACACCGTGAGTGTGACCGCCGAAGCCCGGCTCAACGCGCTCATCGTCCGGGGCAGCGACGCCGATATCGACGCGATCCTCGATCTGGTTGACCGGTTCGACAAGAGCGAGGTGCTGAGCGTGCAGGACGTGCGGCGGTTTGAGCTGACGTCCGCCAACTCGCTCGAAGTCGTGAGGCTCCTCGAGAGTGTGCTCGCCGGGCAACCTCTGGCAGGGTCGGTCAGGCAGGGTCGGGCGACGCGACTCCGTTACCTGCGGCAGGAGGTGACCGACGTGTTCGGAAACCGTATCCCGGGCGGCGTCACCGAGGCCGAGGTGGACGACTTTATCCGCGAGCAGGTCCGCCTTACCGCCGACCTGCGGACCAACTCGGTGCTGGTTTCTGCGCCGACGTCGATTGTTGATCTCATCGAGTCGATCCTTCTTGATCTCGACGGTTCCACCGCCGGGTCGCGAGAGATCGAGGCGTTCCGCTTGGTCAACGCCGACGCCAGGGCGATGGCCGAGGTCCTGCGTGACCTCTTCAATCTGCGGGTGCAGGGTGACACGCTGGTGCTTATCCCCACGGGACAACGGCAAGGCGCCGACGAGGATCCCGACGGGCTGAACTCCACTTCGGTGACCGCCGTCCCCAACGAGCGTCAGGAGCTCTCGATCACCATCGATGCCCGCACCAACACGCTGCTGGTCTCGGGCACGGAGGAGTACCTCGATCTCGTCCGCAAAGTGGTTTTGGACCTCGACGTGATCGAGGCAAACGAGCGCGAGCAGCTCGTCTTTCACCTGACCAACGCCAAAGCGAAGGACCTTGAGGTCACGCTGCAGGGCTACTTCGACACCGAGGCAACGACTATCCAGGCGGCGCTCGGTGGAGCGGATGGCGTGGCGGGTTCGGTCTCCCGCCAGCTCGAGCAGGAGGTCACCGTCGTCGGCGATGAGAAGAGCAACAAGCTGCTGATCTCGGCTTCACCCCGATACATCAATGCTGTCGAGCAGATCGTGATGGAACTCGACGCCGCTCCGCCGCAGGTGCAGATTCAGGTGTTGATCGCCGAGGTGACGCTCGACGACGAGAACTCCTGGGGTGCGGACATCAACGTCGGCGGCCTGACCGGGCTCGGGCCGGACGCGTTTCAACTCGGATCGTTCGCGGCCGGGGGGGCGCTCTCGAGCGCCTTAGGCACCGCCAACCTCTCGGTTTCGAGCGTGGACTTTGAGCTGATGGTCCGGGCGCTCGAAGTGCAGGGCAAGCTCGAGGTGCTGAGCCGTCCCTCGGTGACGGTCAAGAACAACGAGGCGGCCCGGATGCAGGTCGGTGAGAATATCGGTGTGCCGGGCAACACCACACAGAGCGGCGGCGGGAACGTCACCACGGGCGTGACCTATCAGGATGTCGGCATCATCCTTGAAGTGACCCCGACGATCGGCGCCGATGGGTTTGTCCAGCTGGAAATCATGCCCGAGATCTCTGCGCTGACCAGCCGAACCACGCAGGTGAGCGAGTCGGTGCAGGCTCCGATCATCACCCGGCGTTCGGTGCAAACGACGGTCAGCGTGATGAACGGCCAGACCGTCGTCATCGGCGGCCTGATCCAGACGACGAAGGAGAACCGCGAGTGGAAGGTGCCGATCATTGGTGACATCCCGCTCCTCGGGCTGCCCTTCCGATCGATGAAGGAGCAGAACGTGAAGACGGAACTGCTCGTGATTCTCACGCCGCACATCATTCCGGGTGGAAAGCCGGCGGTTGAGCGTTATCGCAACCTGACCGACCGCGCGATCGGCGAGTTGTCGGATCCGAGCCGGATCATTGATCGGGTCGGGCCGGTCAACGCCAACCCGGTTCTCGCGCCAACGCCCAAGAGAGTGACCCCCGGGAGCGGCGCGGACAGCGCGATCGACTTCCAGAACGCCCCGCGGATCCGAGCCAAGCGGGCGACGGGTGAAGAGGGCGTCGAAGGTTCCTCTGCCGATGAGATCGACTGGTCCGCGGTGACTCGAATAGACGCCAAACGCTCGGACGCAGCCGAAGACGGGCAGGAGTAGGATGGCACCATGATCCTTTCTCGACGGGCACAATGCGAACGGTACATGCGGCTCGTTCCGGTGCTCGCGGCGCTCGCGGTGAGCGGGTGCGTGGCCGATGGTTCGGGGCACAAACCGATCCGCCCTCCGGCCGACCTCCGTACGGACCTGGTCACGGTTGCGACGTATCCGCTGATCGACAACGACAACAACGGGTACCCGGACACGATCCCGATTGTGGTCTATCTGTGGGACAACCGGTACCCGCTCCCGATGTGGGGCGAGGGGGGATTGCGGTTTGAACTCCGTGATGCCGAGGAACGGTTGATCGCCGAGTGGGACGTCCCGCAGGAGTTGTTGGCTTCGAGCCGGCGGCGTGACCAGGTCGGCGCGTCCCATGTGCTGACGCTCGATATCCGAGAAGCCACGACCGACGTGCTGCCGTTGACCAACGCCAGGCTGTCTGCCGAGTACACCGGCCAGGACGGGACTGTCGCCAAGACGGCACGCCCTCTGGGTATCCAGATCGGCTCTTAAACCTTGTAAGCGACCGCTTAGCGCAAGTCTAACACACATCTGTCGTGTGCGGCCCTTGATATCCGCGCGCGCATTCTTTGCTCCCCATACGATCCCGCATTCACGCCGGGCGGCTCTTTGATTCGTCCCGGTCGAGTCAATCCTCCGACCATTCAGCACACAAAGGAGATAGAACGATGCGAACACTTCTCACCACCCTGGCCGGTCTTGTTCTCGCAACCTCGACCGCGGTGTCCAACGCCCAGCTTGATCCGGACCTCCCCGAGTATCGCCCGACGCAGGGTGTGTTCGGCTCGCTCAAGAGCGTGGGATCCGACACGCTGAACAACCTCATGACGCTCTGGGCGCAGGAGTTTGTGTCGCACTACCCGAGCGTGAAGCCCGAGATCGAGGGCAAGGGCTCGTCGACCGCGCCGCCGGCACTGATCGAGGGGCAAGCCCAGTTCGGCCCGATGAGCCGCGAGATGAAGTCCTCGGAGCTCGACAAGTTTGAGGCCAAGTTCGGCTACAAGCCGACGGAGGTTCGGGCGGCGATCGACTGCCTCGCGGTGTACGTCCACCGCGATTGCCCGCTCGACGAGATCACCTTGCCTCAGCTCGCTCGGGTGTTCTCTGTCGCCGGCCCGGACATGACATGGGGCGACCTCGGTGTCCGTGACCCGGCGTTCGCGTCCAAGCCGATCAATCTCTATGGTCGCAACTCGGCGTCGGGCACGTACGGGTATTTTAAGAGCGTCGCGCTTGCCAAGAACGACTACAAGCCCACCGTCAAAGAGCAGCCCGGTTCATCGTCGGTTGTCCAGGGTGTCGCGACGGACCGCTACGCGATGGGCTACTCGGGCATCGGGTACCGGACCGCTGACGTCAAAGTGTTGGACATTGCGTACGAGAAGGGTGAGGAGGCCTTCCCGCCGGAGAATGAGTACGCCTATTCGGGTGATTACCCGTTGGCCCGATTCCTGTACATCTACCTGAACTACGACCAGCGCGAGGGGCTTGATCCGCTCCGGGCCGAGTTCCTCAAGCTGGTGTTTTCCAAGCAAGGGCAGGAGGTTGTGGTGAAGGACGGGTACATTCCCGTTCCCGCAGCGATCGCGCTGGAAGACCTCGAGCGGGTGGGCATCGAGGCTGGCGACTGAACCCTCGTTGCCTCCCGATGTCTTCCTGAGGAAAAAGCGGGAACGGTGCCGCCTCGATGGGCTACCATGCGGCCGTCGTCACGGCGGCATCGATCGCCATCTCCTGAGAGCCTTCTCGCCCGGCCCGCTCCCCGATGACCAACCAGCCCTCACGCATTGTCAGACGCACCCCCCGCAGCGTGTACCGGCGTGACCGGACCGCCGGGGTGGTGATCCGCGTGGGCGGCGGGGCGGTGCTGCTGACGGTGCTGGGGATCTGTGTCTATCTCGTGTCGGTGGTGCTCCCGCTCTTTCAGGGAGGGAGCGCCGAGCCTCCTGCCGCGGTGCCGATCGAGCATCGGGCACCCATCCACGGGCTGCAGCTCGATGAATACAACCATGGCGCGGTGGTCCTGGACCGCGAGGGCACGCTCACGGCGTATCACCTCGAGACCGGCGAGGTCCTCGGCCGACAGCCGATTGCCGGTGAGGGCCCTGCGCCCACCGCGATCTCGCAGTGGGGGCGCGACGGGATCCTCGCTCTCGGGTTTGCCGACGGAACGGTGCGGACCGGCACAATCCGGTTCGGCTCGGATGTCCGCGGGGTCAGGGCCGAGGAGATGGACATCCCCGTTGGCGGCAGCCGAACCTCGAGAGAGGCGGGGGCGGGCGGGTTCCGCTCGATCGTCGAGCGTGTCGACACAGGGCAGGTACGGGTCACAACGCCGCGCATCGAGATGTCGTCACCGGTGAAACTGAAGATCGGCGCGGGTGCGGTGACGCGGATCGACGTCTTTGCCGATGCGCGACAGCAGAACCTCGTCGTGTTGCGGGAAGAGGGGGACGCGACCTACGCCTCGGTCCGCACAACCAGGCCCCTGGGCGGCGGTGCCCCGCGCACGCGACTCAAGTCGTACTCGTTCGAGATCGCGGCTCGCGAGTCCCCGCCGGACTGGGTCTTTGTTGCGGGTGATGGTGCTCATGTGTATGCTGTCTGGCGCGACGGCACCTGCCAGCGATACGCCGCGACCGACCCACGCAACGAGCCGATCGTGCTGGCCGAGACGGTGCAGCTCAGCGATGCTCCGCTTACCGCGGTGACCAAGCTCATCGGCTCGCTCACCTTGCTGGCCGGTAACGAGTCGGGGCGGGTCTCGGCGTGGTTTCCTGCGCCGGACCCAGCCGTTCTGACGCCCGACCAGATGCGGCTGGTGCGCGGGCATTTGATCCGCGGCCCCGGTGGAGCGGTGCGTTCGATCGGCACAAGCTGGCGCGACCGGTCGATCGTGATTACAGACGATACAGGGCGCGGGCTCGTCTGTCATGTGGCAAGCGAAAAACGCATCGTGACCCTCCGCGCAGAGCAGGAAATACCCGTGGTCGCGGGTGCGATCTCGCCCAAGAACGATGCGTTGGCGCTGCTGCTCGAAGACGGCACGCTCGTCCACGCCCGCTACGACGCCGGGTATCCCGAGATCACGTTCAAGGCACTCTTTGCGCCGGTGCATTACGAGGGGCAGCCCCAGCCGAGTTTCTCCTACCAGAGTTCGGCCGGGGACGACGCGGCGGAGCCCAAGCTGAGCCTGACGCCCCTGATCTTCGGCACACTCAAAGCCACGGTCGTGGCGATGCTCTTTGCGTGCCCGCTCGCGGTGTTTGCCGCGATCTATACCAGCGAGTTTCTCTCGCCGCGCACGAGGCGCGCAGTCAAGCCTGCGATCGAGATCATGGCGTCGCTCCCCTCGGTCGTGCTCGGGTTTATCGCGGCGATGGTTGTCGCGCCGATCTTCCGCGACCTTCTCCCCGGCATCATGACGTCGATGGTCACGGTCCCGCTGACGATCATCTTCGCGGCGGGTCTCTGGACACTGGTCCCCAATAAGGTCCGCACGGGCTTTGGTCGGCGAACGCAGTTTGTGCTGGTGGGGCTCGCGCTGGGCGCGGGGTTCGGCTCGGCGCTGCTTGCCGGGCCGATGCTCGAGCGGACGCTCTTTCAGCCGACCGCCAGCGACCGGCTCGTGCTCGGGGGCTCGTTCGAGGCGGTTGCGCCGGATGAGGTGCCCGGGTGGGTCGGTGTCCGGGCGTCGATGAGTCCTGACGAAGAACGCCGACTCCGGCAGGCGGGGTTGTACTTTCGGCAAGGCGGGGTTGTTCGCCCGGTCGAGCGTACCGGCGCGGAACTGGCTGCGCTCCGGGCCGATCTGATCGAGCAGGGGCTGGACACCCCCAGCATCCGCCGGTGGCTCAACAGCGAGATCGGCGGTCCGTGGCCGGGCTGGCTCATGGCGATGATCCCGGTTGGAGCGATCTTCGGGCTTGTGCTCACGGCGCGGGCGGCGGCGACGTTTCGGGAGAGGTCTCGGGGCGAGCGGGCGCACGCCGCCGAGGTCATCATCGCGGTCGGCCAGCCGGTTGCGATACTCGTGCTGACGGTGCTGTTCGCTGCGGGGCTCGCCTGGGCGTTGACAGCGATGGGTCTCGATGCACGCGACTCGATCTTCGGCCGCTTCACGTCACGCAACAGCCTGATCGTCGGGGTGATCATGGGCTTTGCGATTATTCCGATCATCTACAGCATCAGCGAGGACGCGCTGGCGAGTGTGCCCAACAGCCTGCGGGCCGCGTCGCTCGGCGCCGGGGCGTCGCCGTGGCAGACCGCGATCCACGTGGTGCTGCCGGTCGCGGCGTCGGGAATATTCTCGGCGTCGATGATCGGGCTGGGCAGAGCGGTGGGGGAGACGATGATCGTCCTCATGGCAACCGGGAACACGCCGACGATGGACCTCAATATCTTCGAGGGGTTCCGCACCCTCTCGGCGAACATTGCGGTCGAACTCCCCGAAGCCCCCAAGGGCGAGGCGCTCTACCGGGTGCTGTTCCTGTGCGGTCTGGTCCTGTTCGTCATGACGTTTTTTATCAATACCGTCGCCGAGATCGTCCGCCAACATTACCGCAAAAAGAACGCGTTGCTCTAACCCATGGATCAGCCCGCCGGCACATCTCGAGAAGACGCACCGCGTCACACACGGCGCACCGGCCGGTATGGTCGGGGCGAGGCGATGGTCTGGCTGCTCGGGGCTGCGCTGGTCTTGAACATCGTCATGATCGGTGCGCTGCTGGGGCTGATCGCGGTCGAGGGGATGCGGGCGTTCTGGCCGCACCCGATCGAACAGGTCACACTCCGCACGGGCGAGCGGTTCCTCGGCGTGCCGGTGCGGGAGGAGGCGTTCGAGGTCTCGGCGCAGCGCAAGCGCGAGTTGCTCGCGCGTGTCGAGGCTGGGGAGATTGCCCCCGAGACCACCGCCAGTGATGGCCGTCCGATGCGTCGGCTCTACCGGATCGGCAACCGTGATCTGGGGCAGCAGCCGTTCCGCTGGGTGGAGATCGAGAACCTCGAATCGGCTGAGCGGCCTGACGAGGCGGTCTTTGTCGAGCGGATCGCATGGGGCGTGTTTCTCGGCGTTCCCGAAGCGGTCGTGCTGCAGACGCTCGCGCCCGCACCGCTCGATGCGGAGGGCTCGCCGATGCTCGGTGCCCCGGCCGAGGGAACCGTTGATGAGGACGGTGCAACCATCCGCCTCACCCGTGAGTTGCGCAGGATCGAGGTTGAGGCGGGGGTGTTCGAGCCATTCGTGGTAACCCGGCGGTACCTCGCCGAGGGCGCAGCCGAGACCATGCGCCTGCTGCGAGAGTTGATCCCAGAGGCTGCCCAGCGGCGTGAGCACCTGCGGGGGTTGCGTCGCTCAAAGATCGGCCCGATCAACGCCGCGATGACGCACCTGCGCGAAAGGGTCACAGAAGCCGAGATCAAGTTGCAACGGGCCGAAGCAGGTGGGGCTCGGTCGACTCCGGCGGTGGTGTGGTTCGGGGCTCTGGCGGCTGCCGGCGCTTTGGTGGTCGGAGTGGGTCGGGCGTCCCGCCGCGCGCGCAAGTCGGGACGCCGGCCGACGCCGCTCGCACAGATGCTCTCCCACGCCGGGGTTGTGCTCGCGGTAGGTTTGGTGCTGTTCGTGTGGCTCGAACGGCCGGTCGGCGGGTCGATGACCCCCGAGCGGTACGACCACATCGTTGCGGACGCCGCGGCGAGGCAGGCCGAGCTTGAGGTCGAGTACGACGCGGTCGCCGCCGAGATCGAGGAAGTCCGGGAGATTGACAGCCAGTTCCGTGTCATCATCCGCGACCCGGCTGCCGACCGCTTTGCACCGGAACGGCAGTCGACGCCGGATGAGCCGATGCGGATCTCGCAGATTGTGCGCACGGTGCAGCCCAACACACTCTCGGCCGGAGACCGTCTCGGGCTCTACCTGGCGCGATGGTGGGAGTTTATTGCCGACGATCCGAGGGAAGCCAACACCGAGGGCGGGGTCTTCCCGGTGATCTTCGGCACGGTGCTCTTGACGATCCTGCTCACGATTGTTGTGGTGCCGTTGGGCGTGCTTGCTGCTCTCTATCTGCGTGAGTACGCGCGGCAGGGCGTGGTGACGAGTTTCATACGCATCGCGGTCAATAATCTTGCGGGTGTGCCGAGCATTGTGTACGGCGTGTTCGGGCTCGGGTTTTTCTGCTACACCGTCGGCGCGTATGTCGACGCGGGTCCGAGCGGCGCGACGCAACTGCCCGTGTTCCAGTGGTGGTTTCTTGTCGGGGCGGGGCTTGCGATCGTCATCGCGGCGGGGTCGGTGGGCATCCTCAGTACGCGAAAGCCCGGGCAGGTCGATTCGCGGGGATACAAAGCGCTCCGAATCACTTCGACATGTGCATGGATCGCGGCATTCGGGATTGTTGCTGCGATGTTTGTCACCACACCCTACTTCCACGGCTTCTTCGAGGCACGGTTGCCCGATCCGACATTCGGCAAGCGGGGGCTGCTCTGGGCGGCGCTCACACTCGCGTTGCTCACGCTCCCGGTCGTGATTGTTTCGACCGAGGAGGCGATCGCGGCGGTGCAGCCGTCGCTCCGTGAAGCGTCTTACGGCAGCGGTGCATCGAAGTGGCAGACGATCAAGCGGGTGGTGTTGCCGGGGGCGATGCCGGGCATCCTCACCGGGATGATCCTCGCGATGGCCCGCGGGGCGGGTGAGGTCGCGCCGCTGATGCTGGTGGGGGCGCTCAAGTGGGCCCCCGAGCTGCCGATTTCGCTCGATGCACCGTTCCTGCACCTGGACCGCAGCTTTATGCACCTGGGGTTCCATATTTATGATCTGGGGTTCCAGAGTCCGGATTCTGAAGCGGCCCGGCCTCTCGTCTGGGCGAGCACGCTGCTCCTGATCGCGGTGATCCTGCTTCTGAACCTGACCGCGATCATGCTGCGGGCCCGGGTGCGTCGGAAGATGGGGTCCGGGCACTTCTAATTTTCGCTGTCGATATCCTCGGGCTCTGGAGCCGCCAATCATGTCCTTGATGACCACCACGCCAGTACAGCCAGACGCCCAGCCAGCCGACGATTCGTTGTCGATCATTCAGCGCATTCAGCAGGGGCTCGAGACCACGCCCGAGATCCACCCCGCGCTGGCACAGGAATCGTCGATTCTGGAGATCGAGCGGTTTTGCCTGTGGTACACCAAAGCCCAGGCGATTTTCAGTCTTTCGATGGGCATCCCGCGGGGTAAGGTGACCGCATTGATCGGGCCATCGGGGTGTGGCAAGTCCACGCTTTTGCGGTCGGTCAACCGCCTCAACGACCTGATCGACGGCGTGCGGATTGAGGGCCGGATGCTCCTGAATGGCGAGTCGATCTACGACCCGGCGGTGGACGTGATCGACCTCCGCAAGCGGATGGGGATGGTGTTTCAGCGGCCAAATCCGTTCCCGATGACGATCTTCGAGAACGTGATCTATCCGCTCCGGATCGACGGCGAGCGGCGTCGGTCGGTGCTCGTTGAGGCGTGCGAGCGGGCGCTCCGGGGGGCTGCGTTATGGGACGAAGCCAAAGACCGGCTGAATGAGTCGGCTCTTGGGCTCTCCGGCGGGCAGCAGCAGCGGGTGTGCATCGCGCGGGCGATTGTCGCCGAGCCCGACGTGCTGCTGCTCGATGAGCCTTGCTCGGCGCTGGACCCGATCGCCACGTTGCGGATCGAGGAGTTGATCCACGAGATTTCCGAGCGGTACACGGTCCTGATCGTGACCCACAACATGCAGCAGGCTTCCCGGGTCTCTGACTACACAGCATTCATGTATCTCGGGCGGCTCGTCGAGTGTGGGCCGACGGTCGATATCTTCCAGAACCCTCGGCTGCAGGAGACCGAGGACTATGTGACCGGCAGATTCGGCTGACCCCGCGCCCGGTGAGCCCTGAATGTGGAGTTCTCGGGTGTGTTCGGGCAGGAATCCGGGATTCGCTGTGTTGAGCATCCGATACTCTGGCCTAGGATCACCTTTGAGGGGCTCCGGCGTTGGTCCGGATCGTGTTTGGAGCCCCGGACACCGTGTTTTTTCGGGTTGAGGGAAGCAATGAACACCCCGCCGAGAGCTATGCCGTCTGCTGTCAACGCATGGAACGCGGAGTACCTTGACGACGCGTATGAGCGGTTTCGCCAGGACCCTGAGAACGTTTCGCTGGAGATGCGGGCGTTCTTTCAGGGATTCGAGCTCGCCCGCAGCGGTGACGGGCCGGCGGGGACCGATGGAACGTCACCGCTCCAGTCGGGGGTGGACCGGCTGATCGAGGCCTACCGCTCGCGCGGGCATGTTGCGGCCAAGCTCGATCCCTTCGGCCGGGACCGTGACCAGCCGGACTTTCTCACGCCCGGCTACTACGGCATCACCGATCAGGACATGTCCCGGACTGTCAGCGTCGAACAGGTCCGCGGACTCGGTGCGTCGGCAACAGTCGGGAAGTTGATCGAGTATCTCGACCGGACCTATGCGGGGACCACGGCGATCGAGTTCACCCACATCGAGTCGGTGGAGGAGCGGAACTGGTGGCTGGACCGGTTCGAGGGCGGCGGCGGCCGCATCGAGTTGAGCCGCGGCGACCGGGTCCACATCACCCATCAGTTGCTGCTGGCTGAGCAGTTCGAGAAGTTTCTCGGCAAGCGGTACCCCGGCGACAAACGGTTCAGCCTCGAGGGCTCTGAATCGCTCATTCCGTTGCTCGATCGGCTGATCGAGGGCTCGTCGGATCTTGGCGTCGAAGAGATCGTGCTGGGGATGGCCCACCGCGGTCGGCTCAACGTGCTCAACAACATCATCGGGAAGACCTACACGCAAATTTTCACAGAGTTTGAAGAGAACTGGGACGACGATTTCGTCGACGGCGGCGGGGACGTCAAGTACCACCGCGGCTACTCAGGCACCCGCCAGTTCCGCAACGGCAAGCAGGTCCACCTCGCGCTGGCAAGCAACCCGAGCCACCTTGAGTCGGTGTCGCCGGTCGTTGCCGGGCGGTGCCGAGCCAAGCAGAGGCTGCACGGTGATACCGAACGCCGGCGGGTCATCCCGATGATTGTCCACGGCGATTCGGCGATCTCCGGCCAGGGCATGGTCTACGAGATGCTCAATCTCGCGCAACTCGAAGGCTACACGACCGGCGGCACGGTTCATGTCGTGGTCAACAACCTCATTGGGTTCACCACGGTTCCTGAAGATTCCCGGTCGAGCCGGTACTGCACTGATATCGCCAAAGCCGGCGACGCCCCGGTGCTCCACGTCAACGGCGAGGACCCCGAGGCGGTCGTCGCGGTGGCGCAGATGGCGATCGAGTACCGCCAGAAGTTTCGCAAGGACATCTTTGTCGATATGTGGTGCTACCGTCGATACGGGCACAACGAGCAGGACGAGGCGTCGTTCACGCAGCCTTTGATGGCGGGCCTGATCAAGCGCAAGACCAGCACGATGAAGGTGTATGCCGAGCGTCTGCTTGCTGAGGGGGTGCTGACTGACGACGACATGTCGACGATCCGCACGCGACTCGACGATTCGCTTGAGCACGCCCAGGAGGCCGCGAAGAGCTCGCCCTACGACCCGACGATCGACCCCGGCAGCGCCCGCTGGTCGGGCGTTGAGCGGTCGTTCAGCTTTGAGCCTCAAGACACCGCGGTGAGTGAGGAGTTGCTCCAGGAAGTTTGCGAGGGGCTGGGGCGGGTGCCTGAAGGGTTCAAGGTGAATCCCAAGCTCAAGCGTCTGCTCGATGCGCGGCGGTCGTTGCCCGAGACCAGGGGCATCTCGTACGCCGATGCCGAGAGCCTGGCGTTCGGGACGCTCTTGCTGGAGGGGACGCCGATCCGGCTCAGCGGGCAGGACTCGCGGCGGGGCACGTTCAGCCATCGGCACGCGGTGCTGCACGACTTTGAGACGGGTGAGGCCTGCATCCCGCTCAACGAGATGCGTGACGTGTGGGAGCCCAAGATGGGCCCGATCGACCTGTCCAAGCAGCAGGCGCACATGTGCGTCTACGACAGCCCGCTCTCGGAAGCGTCCGTGCTCGGGATTGACTACGGGTATTCGCTCGCTGACCCGAACATGCTGGTGATGTGGGAGGCGCAGTTCGGTGACTTTGTGAACGGGGCGCAGGTCATCATCGACCAGTTCATCGCGTCGGCCGAGCACAAGTGGGAGCGGTGGTCCGGGCTTGTCATGCTTCTGCCGCACGGCTACGAGGGCGCGGGCCCCGAGCACTCGTCGGCACGGATGGAACGCTTCCTGAAACTCTGCGCCGGGGAAAACATGCAGCTCGTGTATCCGTCTTCTGCGGCGCAGATATTCCATCTGCTCCGCCGCCAGGCGAAACAGAGCTTCCGCAAGCCCCTGATTGTGTTCACACCCAAGAGCATGCTCCGCGTGGTCACCGGCACGGTGGATCAGCTGACCGGCGGCCGGTTCTTTGAGCTGCTCGACGATCCGAAGTTTGACTCCGGGGCGGACCGGGACGGGGTGCGTCGGGTTGTGCTCTGTTCTGGAAAGTTCTACCACGAGCTCGCGGCCAGACGTGACAAGATCGGGCGCGAGGACATCGCGCTCATCCGTATCGAGCAGCTTTATCCGTTCCACGCGGAGATGTGCCGGGAGATTCTTGCCCGGTATCCGAAGCGGACCGAACTCGTTTACGCCCAGGAAGAGCCCCGCAATGTCGCGGGCGGGTTGTTTATCCTCGATCGTTTGCGTGAGGAACTCGGGTTCGAGGGGACGTACATGGGACGCCCGGCGAGTCCGACACCTGCCGTTGGTTCCAAGCGGGTCCACAAACTCCAGCAGAACCACCTCCTCGACACCATTGTGGGCCCGGTCCCCGCCGAGGCCGCAAGCAACGCCAAGGGCAAAGTCGCCCACGCCGCGAACTGACCGTAAGCACCGGCGCGACCCACTCGGTCCGCCCGAAGCAGGAACGAACCGACCATGGCAACCGACATCGTCATCCCCAACGTCGGCGAGAGCGTGACCACCGGCGTGATTTCGACCTGGCTCAAAGCCGACGGCGACTTCGTCGAACGCGATGAAACCGTGCTCGAACTCGAGACCGACAAGGTCACGATGGAGATCACGGCCCCGGCGGCGGGGAGCCTCAAGCAGATGGCGGCCGAGGGCGATGAGGTTGAGGTCGGCGCGGTGGTCGGCGCGGTGGATGAGTCCGCAGAGAAGCCGGCTGCAGCGGCTGCGGTGTCGAGCGAGCCGGCAACGGCCGAATCCGCCGAACCCAGCTCTCCTGCGCCAAAGGTCGCCGATGCCCCCGCGCCCAGCCCCGAGCCCGCACCAGCCGCCACCCCGGCGGCGGCCGCCCCCCATTCCAACGGCGACTACCGAACCACACCCCTTGCCGAGCGCATTGCCCGCGAGAACAACGTGGACCTTTCCCGAGTTGTCGGCACCGGCGCGGGCGGAAAAATCCGCGAGCAGGACGTGCTCGCGTTCTTGCAATCGGCGCAGGCATCGGTGGGGGTGTTGATCGGCGCAACCGGTGGCGGCAAAATACCCGCGACCGCGAGCGGCCAGAGCGGCCCGTCCCGTGCGGTCAGCCGCAAGAAAATGACCCCGCTCCGCCAGCGCATCGCCTCCCGCCTTGTCGAGGCGCAGCAGACCGCCGCGATGCTCACGACGTTCAACGAGTGCGACATGACCGCGGTCATGGCGCTCCGCAAACGCTACAAGGAAGCGTTTGCCGAGAAGCACGGCGTCGGGCTCGGGTTCATGTCGTTCTTTGTCAAGGCAGTCGTCAACGGGTTGCTCACTTCACCGATGGTCAACAGCTCGATCGTCGAGGGCGACGACGGCAGCCCCGCGATCGAACAGCACAACTATTGCGACATCGCAATCGCGGTGTCGAGCCCGCGCGGGCTTGTCGTCCCGGTGATCCGCAACGCCGAGACGCTCTCGTTTGCTGGTATCGAGTCCAAGGTCAAAGAGCTGGCCCTCCGCGCCCGCGACGGCAAGCTCGAACTCTCCGAGATGATGGGCGGCACGTTCACCATCACCAACGGCGGCATCTTCGGCAGCCTTATGTCCACGCCCATCCTCAACCCGCCGCAGTCGGCGATCCTTGGCATGCACACGATCAAGAAGCGTGCGGTCGAGAACCCCGACAAGCCCGGCGAGGTCTCGCTCCGCCCGATGATGTACCTCGCGGTCAGCTACGACCACCGCATCATCGACGGCTCCGAGGCGGTGACGTTCCTCGTCGCGATCAAGGACGCGATCGAGAACCCCGAACGGCTTATGCTCGACCTGTAGTTATGTCTCGGTGAGTTCATCGAGCAAGCCGGCGCACGCCCGTTCGAGCATTTCGTACACCAGGTCAAATCCCTTCGGCCCGCCGTAGTAAGGATCGGGTACGTCGAGGTCGTTGTCGTCAGCGCTCGTGAGTGTCGGGTCGTAGCTCCGCATGAGGCAGACCCTTTCCGCCGGTGCGCCCAGTTCGAGAAGCGCGTCCTGGTTCGACGTGTCCATCGCGAGGAGCAGGTCGAAGCGGTCGAAGTCGGTCGCGGGATCGACCTGCCGCGCGATGCTGGGCAACCGCACTTTGTGGCGTTTGGCGACCGCCGCTGCTCGCGTGTCTGGTGGGGATCCGGCGTGCCACCCCCCGATGCCGCAGGAATCGACGTCGAAGCAATCGAGCACACCCCGTTCGGCCGCCTGATGCAGAAACACACCCTCGGCAAGAGGCGAACGGCAGATGTTGCCGAGGCAGACGAAGAGCAGGCCGGTGGTCATGGAGGCGGACTCCGGGGAGAGGTTTCGGAATGAACCCGGCGCTGACGCTTAGGGCTCTTTGCGTTGGTGTTGCGAGCAGTCCCACTCCTCGGCGAGCACGCCCCAGCCGAGGCGGTCGGTACACCCGACGCCGGGAACGAAGTAGTCTGCGCGTTGTTCGACCTCTTTGCGCAGCCCCAGTTTCTCGGGGATTCGCCGTGATGCAACGTTTGCCGCCGAGCAGTAGATTACGATACGCCGCAAACCAAGACCGCCCCCGACCTGCGCGCCGAGCGCCCAGGACAGGAGGTGAGCGGTTGATTCAGTGCAGATACCCTGATTTGTCGCGTCCGTTCTGATCCAGTACCCCGCCTCGGCCGAAGCGGTGTCGCGGTGCACGCCGTGGACACCGGTGCCGCCGAGGAGTCGGCCGGTCTGCTTGTTGAAGATACCGATGCCGACGTTACTGAACTTGGCTCGGTCGCGCAGCGCCATGATTTGGGTGGTGATGTAATGCGCGCTGCTCATCGCGTCGGTGTGCGCGGCCCTAGCCCACATCATCCACGGCAGCAGGTGCTCGCGGCTCGACGATACGGCGTCGAACATCGCCTCGGCGTCGGTCAGTTCGTACCCCCGCACGAGCAGCCTCGGCGTCTCGAACCGGATGACAAACGGATCGGGGGGCGTCCACCCCAGCCCCAGCCCGGTGTCGGTCTCGTTCGCACATCGTGTCATGGCGGGAGTCTATCGCCCGCACGTCTACGATGTTGGCATGGCAGGTGTCGGACGGTACCACAGGCAGCAGATTCTTCCCGGCGTGGGCGTCGCAGGGCAGGAGCGACTCGCTCGCGCGCACGCGGCCATCATTGGCCTTGGTGCGCTGGGCTGCGCGATCGCCGACCACCTCGCCCGTGCTGGCGTTGGCACGCTCACGCTCATCGACCGTGACCTCGTCGATCGCACAAACCTGCAACGGCAGTCGCTCTACACCGAACGCGACGCCGCCGAGCAACTGCCCAAGGCCGAGGCCGCCCGCCGCAGGCTTTCCGAGGTCAACAGCGAGATCACGATCCATGCCCACATCGTGGACCTCGCCGCAGCCAACGCGGATGCACTGCTGACAGACAGAGGCGAGGGTGGGGGCGGTGGGCGTGGTGGGGGTGGTGGGGGGGATGTGCGGCGTCCTGACATTCTCCTCGACGGCACCGACAACTTCGAGACCCGATACCTGCTCAACGACATCGCGGTCCGTGACGGCATCCCCCTCGTCTACGGCGGGGTCGTCGGCACGCGCGGGATGCAGATGACAATCCGCCCCGGCGCGACCGCCTGCCTGCGCTGCATCTTTGAGGAACCTCCCGCGCCCGGCACGCAACCAACCTGCGACACCGCCGGCGTGCTCGGGCCGGTGGTCGCGATCGTTGCGGGGTGCCAGGCATCGGACGCGATCCGTGTCATGCTCGGCAACGGCGACGAGATCCCGCAGTCCTTGCTGGAGTTTGACCTGTGGGCGGGGCGGCGCAGACGGCTTGATCTGACACACGCGATGCGCCCGGAATGTCCGTGTTGCGGTTGCGGCCGATTCGAGTTTCTTGAGAGCGGGCGAAGTGCACAGGCCGTGTCGCTTTGCGGGCAGGATGCCGTGCAGATTTCGCCGCCATTCCAGTCGGCTGGGCGGCTCGGTCTGTCGGCTCTCGCCGAGCGTCTTGCACACGCGGGGGACGTGCAGACCACTTCGTTCATGGTGCGCGTAAATATTCCGTCTGATTCGGAAGATTCGCAAAGTATTTCCCTCACAGTTTTTCGCGACGGCCGCGCCATTATCTCGGGGACAACCCAGCCCGACCGGGCCCGAGTGATCTACGCTCGGTACGTCGGGAGCTGATCGAAACCGGCTCTCGCCGTACACCCGAGGGGACGCATCGAAAGGACGCACCAGATGGAAAGTCTCGCCACCGCCATTCTCGGCCAGACCGGCCCCATGCTCGCTTACGCCGAGGGGCTGCTCAAGGACGTCACGCCCGAGACCTTTGCCCGCAAGCCGATGGGCAAGGACGGCGCGATCGACACCAACCACCCCGCGTTCGTGTTCGGCCATCTCGCGACCTACCCGGCGAAGATCTGCCAGCTCGCGGGCATTGAGAACGCTGGCATCGAAGCGCCGGCGGGGTACACGGAGTTGTTCGACGCGGGCAAGGATTGTCAGGACGACACCGACGGCACGATCTACCCGCCGATGGGGGAGATCACCGCGGCGTTCTTTGACAGCTACAAGGCCGCGATCGACAAGATCGGCGGGCTGCGCAACGACCACCTTGCCGCGGGGCACGGGATGGACAGCGAGTTCGGCGAGAAGTTCGGGAGCCGGGCGGCGATCGTCGGGTTCATGCTCGGCGCGCACCCCTTCATGCACATCGGGCAGATCAGCGCGTGGCGTCGGTGCATGGGGCTCGGGCCGGTGTTCTAAGTTGGTGGTACGGCTCTCCGAGGCGTGAGCCTCGCGCTTTGACGGGTGACATGGTCACGGCTCTGGGTGGCCATGAGCCGGATCGCGTCGGTCCTGCCCACGCAAGGCCGTGGGCGGGGCACCCGGCTGACAGTGCCACCTGCCGGGGTTATCCATGTGGCCGTTTGGGTCGTCTCAACGATCGATTGTGCCGTCTCGACGGTCGATTTTGTCGTCTCCTCGGTCGAGTGGGTCTTCTCCTCGACCGCTTTTGTCGTCTCCTCGGTCGAGTGGGTCTTCTCCTCGATCACTTTTGTCGTCTCCTCGGTCGAGTGGGTCTTCTCCTCGATCACTTTTGTCGTCTCCTCCATCGCTTTTGTCGTCTCCGCGACCGCTTTTGTCAGCCACTCGGCCGTCTTTCTCGCCCACACAGCCGCCTGGGCCCTCTCAACGCCGGTTTTGCGTAACCCGCCCCCCGCCAAGCCCAACCGTACATCACCCGACGCCCGCGCAGCCCGCCCTTCTCAAAAAAGCGGACCTTGGTTCTCCCGCCCCGGGCAGGCGGGTGGGCGGGTGGGCGGGTGGGCGGGGCACCCGGCCACCGCTTTGGGTGGCCATGAGCCGGACCGTGTCGATCCTGCCCACGCAAGGCCGTGGGCAGGGCACCCGGCAGGGCACCCGGCAGGGCACCCGGCGCTGTGTGGCCATGAGCGTTGATCCGGCCCATGCACCGGCACCGCCTGGAAGGCGGTCCCACGGGGGACCTACTCCGGGCGCACGAACGGGTTGGTCGCCTTCTCGCGGCCGATGGTTGTTTCCGGGCCGTGGCCGGGGAGGGCGGCGGTCTCGTCGGGCAGGGTGTAGAGCTGGGTGCGGATCGACGCCTCGAGCGCCTCGAAGCTGCACCCGGGGAAGTCGGTCCGGCCGATCGACCCGGCAAAGAGGGCATCGCCCACCAGCGCGATGGCGGCGGACCTGCACCACAGCGTGACGCTGCCCGGTGAGTGGCCGGGGGTGTGCAGCACCTTCCAGCGGGAGCCGCCGAGGGTGAGTTCGTCGCCGTCGGCCAGCAGCCGGGCGGGCGCGGGGGTGGTCACGCCCATCCCCATCGCGGCGCTGAGGTTGAGCGTCGGGTCGCTCAGCCACGCCTCCTCGGCGGTGTGGATCCAGATCGGCGTGCCGGGGAAGGCCTCGAGCACCTCGCGGACGCCTCCGATGTGGTCGGCGTGGGCGTGGGTGAGGACGATGGCGTCAGGAGTGAGCCCGCGCGAGCGGACGTCGGCGATCAGATCGCCGGGCTCGAACCCGGCGTCGACGATCCAGCAGCGGTCGCTGCCCTCACCACCGGCCACGCTGACGACGTAGCAGTTGGTCGCGTAGGGGCCGAGCGCGAAGCCCCGGCATGTCACGGCGGGAGCCGGGGTGGTGGGGGTGGTGGGGGTGGTGGGGGTGGTGTGGTGGGGTTCGTGGGGGGGTTCGTGGGGGTTGGTGTTCATGGTGCCTCCGGTTCTGTACAATACCCACTGGAGGTGTCTATGGAGTTCCGCAACATTGACCGTGTGCCGATGGAGCCCGTCCCGATGGAGGGTGCCAAGGGGACCACGATGGCGATGATGGTGGGGCGGGAGGATGGTGCGCCCAACTTCTCGCTCCGGCATGTCCGTGTCGAGGGAGGAGGCCACACCCCCCGCCACAGCCACGACTACGAGCACGAGGTCGTCGTGCTCGAGGGGGCTGGCACCGTCCTGCTCGAGGGCGATGAGCACCCGATCCGGCCGGGCGACGTGCTGCTGGTCCCGCCGGGCGAGGAGCACCAGTTCAAGGCCTCGGCCGAGGGGCTGCGGTTCCTGTGCCTTGTCCCGGTCTCGCGCAACTGCGGCGAGCCGACGCCGGGGAGCTGACCACCGCGGCGTCCGCGCTGTCCCGTCGGGGCTGGCGGGGGAATCATTGAGCCCCGCCAACCGTTTCGTCTCTGTATTCAGGAGCCACACCGTGCACGACGCACCCCCACCCTCACCCCCACCCTCACCACTCATCCCCGACCACGCCGGCCCTGCCCCCGTCCCCACCAGCCACGCCGAGGTCGTCACCCGGCTGGCGCTGGTCTACGGCGTCGCGGCGGTGGGCGCGGTGGCGCTGGCGATCTTCGGCTCCCGCTCGGGCAACGACGGCATCTTGGCGATGGGGGCGCTGGCGATCGTGCTGGTGCTGGCGGTCGCGCCGATCAGCTTTGCCAGTGCTGCGGGCGGTCGCACGGGCGGTGCCGCGGGCCGAAGCGACGACCCCGACGCGCTGCTGGCCGAGATGGTCCGGATCCGTGCCGCGGTGGACCAGCTCCGCGAGTACCAGGCGCTCTCCGACGACGCCCGCCGGGTGTTGAACCGTTCGCGGGAGCGCGACCTGCTGGTGCGGGCGATCGAGGAAGATATCACCAGCGAGGACTGGGACGCGGCGGTGGTCTTGTGCAACGAGCTGGCCAACCGGTTCGGGTACCGGGAAGATGCCGAGCAGTTCCGGCAACGGGTCGAGCAGGCCCGTGCGCAGACGCGCGACCGCAATGTTGCCGCGGCGATCGCGGCGCTCGATGGGTTGATCGTGCAGCGCAGGTGGGACCACGGCGTCGCCCACGCCGAGAGCATCCAGCGGTTGTATCCTGATTCATCGCGGGCCGCCGGGCTCCGCCAGCGGGTCGAGAACGCGCGGGACCGCTACAAGACCGACCTCGAGCGGCGGTTCCTGCACGCGGCCCAGGGCGAGAACCCCGACGAGGCGATGTCGCTGCTCAAAGAACTCGACGCCTATCTCACCGAGGGCGAGGCCGAGCCCTTCCGCGAGCTGGCGCGGGGTGTGATCGGCAAGGCGCGGGAGAACCTCGGCGCGTCGTTCAAGCTGGCGGTGCGCGACCACCGCTGGCGTGACGCGGCGGGCTTCGGCGAGCGGATCATCGCCGAGTTTCCCAACTCGCGAATGGCCGAGGAGGTCCGCTCGATGATCGGCGGCGTGCGCGAGCGGGCGGCGCGGGTGTAGGCAGACATGAGATATGCAGCGGCGTGCCTACTCGCCATGCTCGGTGTTGTACCAGTCGATGTAAGTTACAAAGTCGTTGACATCGACGACCCAGTCGAGGTCGAGATCGGCGGCCATTCCGCCGGAGCTGTACTCGGTGAGGTACGCCGCGAGGTCGGCCTCGGTCACTTCGCCGTCGCCGGTGAAGTCGCTCGCCGGGCCGGTGCAGTTGAGGTTGATGCGGTGGAGGTAACAGGTGCGGTTGCCGGTGGTGGGGTTGGCGTTGTTGCGGGAGATGTACGCGGCGTAGAGGGTCTGCCCGTCGGCCGAGACGGTCATGTTGTGGTAATCGCCGAGGAACGCCGAGCCGAGATTATCCACGCGGACCGATTGGGGCGTGAGCCGCCACTGGCTGATACTCGGCGTGGTGTCGAAGTTGGTGATGCGTGCGTAGTAGACATCGACCCAATACTCGCAGTCGTTGGGGTTGGTGTCGTTGCGGTTGTCGTAGAACATGACGTTGACCCCGCCGCAGGAGTCGATCGAGAGGGCCGGCACCATCTGGTCGGGGTTGTAGTCGGTCGGCGTCAGGCCGAGCATCGAGTCGGTGATATGGAGTAAGTCATTGTTGTCAAAGGTGGCCCCGCCATCGAAGCTCTTGGCGATGAACAGGTCCGTGTTCGAGCTGTTCTCCGACGCTTTGGCATAAAAGGCGACGTAGACATGATCCAGAAATGGATCCTCCGGCGTGCGGTCGACGGCGACCGATGGCGCGCCCTTGCGCCGATCGACCTGCATCGGCGTGTCGCCGCAGGTCGAGCAGGGGGCACCGGTCGGGTCCTGATCGTTGCAGCCGGTATTGGGACAGATGTTGAAGCAGTTCTCGTTGAGTGTCGTGGGAAAGACGTCATTGTCTGGATCAATCTGAATCGGACTGTCAGGATCGTCTGACTTCCAGTCCACGCCCCCGTCGTCGGAGAAGACGATGTAGGGCTTGCCGAAGTTGTATTTCCACGTCCCGCTCGATGAAACCCACTCGTCGGCGATCGCGGCGACAATGCGGCCGCTGTCGAGCACGACCGGCGCGGCCCCCCAGCCGAGATAGTGGCAGGGGTCGGGCCAGTTGGGGTCGGGCTCGACGGGCACCTCTGTCCACGACCACGCGCCGGGGCCGAGGTCGGCGTTGTCGGAATAACTGACCTTCTCGTGGTGCTTGTGGTTGCACCCGCCTCCGCCCACGTTCTTCTGCATCCGCAGGATGTAATGCCGGTACCCGCTGGGTGAGCCCGGCCACGGCCCGATCGCCAGGCCCGGCTTGTCCTGCAGTTCGCTGCCGCTGAAGGTGCCAATCTGCCCGCTCGGGATCGTTGTTGCACCGGCGCTCTTCCACCCTGTCACCGGGCCATTCGGGTCGAGCGAGGTGTACCAGATCGTCCCGTCGGTCGGGTGCGGCGTGACGAAGACATCAAGATTGCCTGTCGCGGTGCTCAGCACGGGTGCTGTCCCGGAGGCCCAGTCCACGACGGCGGTGCGCATCGGCCCGGGTGCCGCCATGATGAGCACTTCGTCCTTGTTGGTCTGGCTGACGCCGACCGAGCACTCGTACCACTCTTCGGTGCCCGGGGAAAGACGCACCTGCGGGCTGACCACGATGGGCTGGGACAGCGCCTGCCCCGCCGGGATGGCAATCACCGCCAGGAGCAGGACGCGCATGGAAGAAAGAACTCGACGCGGGCGCGGGCGGGGTTGGGCGGCGGTCAGCATGATGTGCGTCCTGTCGCTTGGCGGCGGGACCGGTCCCAACCTGTCCCGCTGACCCCGTAGAATACAACAGCCGCTGTCCTCACGCAAGCCCCGGCAGGCAAATACCGGGAATCTGCTTCGCGATGACACACCGATCGGATAGGCTCTCAGGGAAGCGAGTCTGCGCGGAGCCCAGCCATGCGAAGGACTATCCCCAAGCTCGTGCCTGCCCTGTCTGTTCTCGCCTGTTGCGCCGTGGCAACCGCGCAGATCCATTACGTCTGGCGGGCGATTGACATTCACCCACCGGAGGGGCAGAAGTCAGCAGCCTACGCGATAGGCGGGGGCACACCCTATGGGATGTACGAGACCGGGAACATCAACGACCACGTCGGCGTCAAATGGCCGAGGCTCGTCCCGGAGCTTATCGACCTGACGCCGGAGGGACACATCTGGTCGGAGATTCGCGGGGCAGACGGCAACAAACAGGCAGGCAAGGCACGCTCGAACCCGCCGGAGAGCTTCACCTCCGGTGCCGTGTGGTACGGCACATCGGAAAGCTTTCAGAGCCTCAACGAGGACGACATTGGTCCGACTGTCCACGCGATTGATGGCAACCTGATTGTAGGGGAGGCAAGATTCCCAGACGGGCCATACGCCCACGCAGCACTTTGGCTGAACGAAGACCCGGACTCTCTGCTCAACCTTCACCCCACCGAGGCAGGGTCGCAGGGATGGTCTCGGGCCTACGCGACCGACGGCTTCTGGCAGGGCGGCACGGCGACGCTGCCCGGGCCAGGCTTTCACAAAGCCACGCTCTGGAAAGGCAGCGCCACCAACTACATCAACATGCACCCGCCCGGGGCGAAGGATTCTGAGATCCGCGGCATGGCGATCGGTACGCAGGTGGGCAAGATGCTTGTCTGGGAGACCGGCGACGACCACGCCGTCGTCTGGCACGACACCGCCGAGAGCTGGATCGACATGCATCCTTCGTTTCATCCGGGGGCCAACTCGTATATGTTTGCGACGACCGGGGACATCCACGTCGGGCGTTCCAACGGCCGGGCCGGGATCTGGTTCGGGGACGACCCCGACAGCTTCCACGACCTCCAGCAGTACGCCCCCTGGGCCGCCAGTTCCACGGCCTACGACGTCGAGGTCTACAACGGCAAGCTCTACGTCGTCGGCTCGGCCGGCAACGGGAAAGCCCACGCCACCGTCTGGATCGGCACCCCGGTTGTTGCCGACGATCCGGCCGTCCGCAAGACGCCGCGGGGGATCGACCGGAAGTAGGAGACAGGAAGGCAGGCAGGAAGGCAGGAAGGCAGGCGGTTTGGGAATACACATAACAACGGCCCGGGGCTTTCGACCCGGGCCGTCTTATGGTTTGTGTTCTGGTTCCCGCGTTGTTTACGCGGCGATCCCCATCGGGCCGGAGTCTTCGCCCGTGTCGCCCAGCCCCCCACCCCCACCCCCCACGCTCCCGCTCATCCCGAGGTTGACGGTGACATGCTCGGACTGCCCGCTGCTGAGGTTGTCCCGGTGGGTGATGAGGTAATAGGTCGCGTGCGGGGTGCCGGCGCGCTCGACCCGGCCACCACGGCCCCCGAGGCGCACCAAAGAACTGTTCAGGAGCGTTCCTGAGGCGTTCAGGAACGGCCCCGGAGGAAGGATGAAGGCGGAAGGATGAAAGGATGATCCCGGCTCATCCTTCAGCCTTCTTCCCTCATCCTCGTCTCCCTACCGCACCATCTTCCGCCCCCAGGCGACGGTAAAGAGCGCCAGCAGCGTCACGCCGAACAGGGCCTCGAACCCGGTCACCAGCTTGAACCACCCCGTCGGGGCGTAGTCGCCGTAGCCGAGGGTCACGAAGGTTGTCAGCGAGAAGTAGAGCCCGAAACGAGCCCGGCCGAGCAGCCCTGCGAACCCGTCGCCCTCCCACGGGGGCACCTCCGACGCCGTCCCGATGTGCCGACGCAGGATCGACGGGTCCTCCCACGGCGCGTCCTTGGTCGCGTCGTTTTCCCAGTCGCCGGGGTGGTATTCCCAGCCGCCCCGTGACCAGCGGCTCGAGTCGGACGTCCACGCCGGGGTGGTCTCCGGGTTGGGCGGTGTGTCTGTTTGCGGGGGAGTGTCCGCCATGCCGGGCAGTCTACACGCGGGGGTGGGGGAAGTGGGGGGAGTGGACGGGACGGATGGTGCGTGGGGCTCCTCGCTTGCGCTTCGGGCTTTGTGCATGGGTGTTCTCGCAACGGGTGCCACTGGGCACAGCCCAGTGCCGAACCCACCGCGGTCGTGTCAACGCACGTCCCCCCTCACCCTTCCGCCAACTCCCGCCCCCGGTCGCGTGCGGCGACGATCGCGTCGCGGAGCGCCTCGGGGACGCCGCGCTCGAGGAGCACCGCCGTTGCCGCGGCCGTCGTCCCGCCCTTGCTCGTGACCAGGGCACGGAGGTGCGCCGGGTCGGCGTGCGCCGGATTGGTGTTCGCCGGGTCGGCGTTCGTGTCTGTTGCGGTTGCCGCCGCGTCGAGCAGCGCGGCCGCGCCGGCGATCGTCGCCCGCACCAACGCAAGCCCCTGCTCGCGGTCAAACCCCACCGCCTTGGCCCCGGCGAGCATCCCCTCGGCCAGCAGAAAGACGTACGCCGGCCCGCTGCCCGCCACGCCGGTAAAGGCGTCGAGTAACTCTTCGGGCAGATCAACCACCCGGCCCACGCCCGCGAAGAGCCGGCGGGCGGTCGTGATATCCGCGGACGTTGCGCCAGGGCCGGGACAGAGTGCGGTGATCCCCATACCAATCTGCGCGGGCGTGTTGGGCATGAGGCGGATCGGCCTTCCGCCGAGCGCCCCGGCGAGTCGGGAGAGCGGCACCCCCGCGAGAATCGACAACACCGCACGGGGTGTGTCGCACAACGCATCGCCGAGCGCCGCCGCCACGTCGTCGAGCATCTGCGGCTTGACCGCGAGCAGGATCAGGCCGGTGCCTCTCCCACCACCCCCAGCACCCCCAGCACCCGCACCACCCCCCCCCTCGGCGACGCGCCCGTGCCGGGATTCGAGCGCCGCGAGCCGGGCCATGCCGTCGGGGCTGGTCCCGACGCACGCGGCCTGGTCTACCCCCAGGGCGACAAACGCGGCGTGTTTCTCGGGGTTGGGATCAACCACGACCACCCGCGACACATCAATCACCCCGGCCCGCACCGCCCCCGCGACGATCGCCTCGCCCATGGTGCCGCCGCCGATGAGGAGGAGAGGGTGGGGGAGAGGATGGGGGAAAGGCGATGAGTTGCGTTGTCGAGGTCGTGCCATGCCGCATCGTATTCGCCCGGAGTCATGCGAAAGCTCGCAAGCGACCGATAGCGCAGCCGGAACCAGCGTCGGCCCGGACGTTTGAGGCCCGGTTGGTGTACCGAGGAATAGGGTGCCCGATCGTGGAGTTTGACAAGTACTGTGATCCCGATTTCGGGGGCACGTGTCAGATCAACCTCCTCCGGGGAGAGCGCCATGTTCCGTATCAATGCACCGTTGCTCGTCGTCGTCGGGCTCAGCCTGTTTGCTCCTGTCGCGTTTGCTCAGGACGCGGACATCACTTCCCGCGTCGAGACCGCTCCGATCAATGAGTTGTGCCCGGTGACCGGCGACGAACCGGCCGACCCGAGATTCACCGTTGAGTACAAGGGCATAGCCATCGGGCTCTGCTGCCGGAAGTGCCGGACGAAGTTCGAAGCCGATCCGGAGGCCTACGTCGCCAACATCCCGGGATTCGAGGCGGTCTCATTCAGCCTTGGTGTGCAGCCGGACGTGGGCCATGACGACGGCCAGACGCACGACCACGCCGAGGCCGACCCGCAGCACGAGGACGACGCCGACCACGCCGATGATGGGGCGATTGTGGACGATGGGACAGACCACGAGAATGGGCACGATCATGATGTCGATCACGCCGACTCGGGGCTGAAGATCGTGTCATGGCTCGGCAAGTTCCACCCGCCCGCGACCCACCTGCCGATCGGGCTGTTGATCGGTGCGGCGCTCTCGGAACTCGGGCTGATGCTGACCAGGCGGGAGATGTTCCGCCACGCAACAGCGTTCTGTCTCGGCCTGGCGGCGCTCGGGGCGTTGGGTGCCGCGACGCTCGGGTGGTTCAACGGCGGGTTCGTGCTCTTCGACGAGGATTGGGTGCAAGGCGTGCACCGCTGGCTGGGCACCTCGGTTGCTGTTTTCTCGGTGGTTGCGTTCGCGGTGCTCATCCGCACGTCGAGAAAGACGCCCGAGCAGCGAACGCCGTTCCGGGTTGTCTTGTTTCTGACCGCGACCCTGGTCGGAGCGACCGGCTTCTTCGGCGGCGCGCTGGTCTATGGACTGAATCATTACGCGTGGTAAACCGAGGAGTGTGGCCGTGGGCGGGTTCCCTGATAGACGGGGCAATCCTGCTGCCTCAGTATTCCCTGAGGCCGTGGGGCCGCCACTCCGTGGCACAGGATGACATTGCCACCTGCTGTTGTGGACGATCGACGCCGACGCCAAGGAGCAGTTCGTCTATCACAACGCAGGGTTTGCGGGCCGAAATGGAAGTTCGTATATGACCGCGTGATCCTGCGTGACCGCGATGCGAACACCGCCTGGGAATCCCAGGCCGACGGCACGCTCGAAGAGCGGGTCTATTACTGCCACCCGCCTCATACGGGTACCCGCAGCAGTTTCAGGCACCACAGCGGGCTTGGGAAGGAATCACCCGGTTTGGGCTTGCGTTTCTCGGACGGCGTGGTATGGAACCTCTGATCTTTGACTTTTTCGTACTCGGCTCAACTGTGGGCCGGGTGCCGGGTGCCATGGCCACAGCCGGGTGCCATGGCCACAGCTTTGGGTGGCCATGATGGAGGGGCAGTTCAGATCATGGCCATGCCGAGCCATGGCCATGGCACCCGGCCGCGAATCGCCTCCATCGTCCAATGAATCGACGCCTTCGCGCGACGAAAAGGCTCCTTCGCGGCACAAATCGACGCCTTCGTGGGACAAATCGACGACTCCACGCGATGAATCGACGCCTTCGCAGCACGAAACGCCGGCCTGGCGCGGGGGACTCTTGGACTGTCACGGCCCGACGGGACCTGGGCTTTGCCGAGTGGCACCGCCAACCACCCCCACCCCATCCCCAACCCTCTCATCCCACGCCCCGCCCGCCCCCGCCCGCCCCGAGCTTCGCCCCCCACCCTCCCGGATCTCTGTCGTGCTTCGGCGGGAGGTCGTACACTTTCGGCCATTGCCCGGCTTGTTGAACCGGGGATATGCCCGGAGCCAGGAGTCGGCATGAGCACGTTCTACCAGCTTGAGTTTGAGCGGCCGGTCGTCGAGATCGAGCGGCAGATCACCGAGGCCGAGCGCGGAGAGGCCGCCCCGAAAGCCGCGGCCGGGGTGCCGGCGTTGGGTGGGGTTGCCGATGGTGCCGGCGGGGAGGCCTCTGCCAACGGGAGTTCACCGCCGGCCGATCTTGTCGCGCTGCGTGCCCGCCGCGACGAGGTGTTGCGTGAGCTTTACCGGGACCTCAGCCCGTGGGACAGCGTGCGTGTTGCGAGGCACCCGAATCGGCCGCAGACCCGGGACTACATCGACCGGCTCTGCCGCGACTTCTGCGAGCTGCACGGCGACCGTCGCTACGGCGACGACCCGGCGATGGTGACCGGGTTCGGGCGGATCGGCTCGATCAAGTGCCTGATCGTCGGGCACCAGAAAGGCCGAGATACGCAGGAGAAACTGGCGTGCCACTTTGGGTGCGCGCACCCGGAGGGCTACCGCAAAGCGCTGGCGAAGATGAAGCTCGCCGAGAAGTACGGCCTGCCGATCGTGACGTTTGTTGACACGCCGGGCGCCTACCCCGGGCTCGGGGCCGAGCAGCGCGGGCAGGCCGAAGCGATCGCGGTCAACCTGCGCGAAATGTCAACGCTGCGGACGCCGATCGTGAGCGTGGTGATCGGCGAGGGGGGCTCGGGCGGGGCGCTGGGGATCGCGGTCTCCAACCGTGTTGCGATGCTGCGGCACTCGTGGTACTCGGTCATCAGCCCGGAAGGATGTGCCGCGATTTTGTGGAAGCAGGCGAACGAACAGACCAACAACGCGGCGGCGAACGCGCTGAAGCTGACCTCGCGGGACAATCTGGAACTGGGCATCATCGACTCGATCATCGATGAGCCGCTGGGCGGGGCGCACCGCGACCCCGCAGCCGCCGCAACGCAGCTTGAACGGTGGGTGATTGATGAGTTGACCAGGCTCCGCGAGGTCAACCCGGATGTTCTGGTGGAGGAGCGGTACGCGAGGTTTCGGCGGATGGGTTCGTACGCCGAACAGATGGCAGATACCGAGCCAATCGGCTCAGATTGATGCCTGAGGGGTGTTGTTGGGGTCTGGGATAGTAAAAATAGCCAAGATGCTTTGACTTTCTTGCCTATGATCGCTATTTTGTGCGGCCCTCAAGCGTGGCTTGGACCCCTGCTGGAGCCCCCCGAATTGCCAAAGAAGGTCGCGACAAAGAAGAAAGTTCCGGCCCGCAAGGCCGCGGCGTCAAAGACCTCTGCGAAGAAGCCGACCGCTCCTGCCGCTTCCAAGAAGGCCGCGGGCAAGGCGACGGCTCGCTCTGCCAAGTCCAAGAGCGCACCAACCGCATCGACGAAGACGACGCCCGCTGCGGCTTCGAAAAAGCCGGCCGCGAGGAAGACCACTGCGAAAAAGGCCGTGGGCAAGTCTGGTGCTGTGAAGAAGACCGCACCGAGAGCGGCGTCTTCTGACGCGAAGAAGCCGGCCGGCAAGGCAAACGCGAAGCAGGCTTCGACCCGCACCGCAGCGAAGCCGAGCAGCAAGAAAGCCGCTGCAAAGAAGCCGGCCGCAACCGCGGCCGCCAAGAAACCGGTCTCGAAGAAGGCGCCGGCAAAGAAAGCCGCGAGCGGGCGTTCGGCCAAGTCCGGCACACGGAAGCCGGCTCCCCAGAAGGGCACCAAAGAGGCCGCGACCAAAGCCGCCGCGGCCAAAGCAGCCGCGGCCAAGTCGGCTCGCAAGGGCATCACGATCGTCACCAAGAAGAAGATCGTGCGTCGTCCTCCCCCGCCGAAGGGCCGCCCATCGATCCCCACGCCGACCGGGGCGATCATGGGTATGGGCTTGGGCCATGGGCGGCCGCTGATCCCGTCGAATAGTGCGCCCGCCGGGCTTGAGAGCGCGAGCCCCGGCGGCAAGAAGTTCAAGTCGCCGTTCACCAAGCGCCAGCTCGATAAGTACCGCGAGGTGCTGCTCCACAAGCGGCGTGTGTTGCTCGGCGATATCGACTCGATGGAGACCGAAGCGCTCAAGAGCGACGGCGGGGCGAGTTCCAACCTCCCCCAGCACATGGCCGACCAGGGGAGTGACACCTACGACCAGACCCTCTCGCTCGATCTTGCCGCGGCCGACCGGACGCTGTTACGGGAGATCGACGACGCGCTCGACCGCATCGCCGCCCGGACCTTCGGCATCTGCGAACAAACCGGCGAGCCGATCAACACCGAGCGGCTCGACGAGCTGCCCTGGGCGAGGTTCTCGATCAAAGCCGCCCGCGAGATGGAACGCCGGGGCCGATGACCCGGGCAGAGGGCGAGCAACGGATGCAGCCGAATACGCCGCTGGACGCGTCGTCGGAGTCGCCCGATGCGCAGCAGCCCTCGGCGAAGCCCCCTGCCTCGTCTTCGCCGCCAGCACCACCCAAGCAGTCTCCAAAGTTGCCTGGGCTCGAACCGGCGCGGGGTTCGCTTGGCGCGTGGGTGCTGTTGTTGGTGGTGGTCGTCGCGAGTCTTGCAGCCGACCTGGTGAGTAAGTCGGTCGCGTTTGCCCGGGTTGCGGACGTGCCCGTGCAGATCGAGCGCGAGTCGGTCGTCGCGTTGACCTCAGCGGGCGAGTCGATCCAGAGGTTGATCCCGCTGCACAACCCGCGAACGGTGATCCCGGGCCTGCTCGAGTTTCAGCTCGTGCTCAACCAGGGCGCGGTGTTCGGGCTGGGGGCTGGCAAGCGGTGGGTGTTTGTGGTGTTCACGCTGGTCGCGGTGGGGCTGGGGCTGTGGGCGTTTGCCTACTGGACCGACGCCCGCGATCGGCTTGCGCATGTGTCGATCGGGCTGGTGCTTGGTGGCGGGATCGGCAACGTGTTCGACCGGCTCGTGTTCGCGTGTGTGCGTGACTTTCTGCACCCGTTGCCGGGCGTGCTGTTGCCGTTTGGGTGGACGTGGCCGAACGACCCTTCGGGACAGGTGTGGCCGTGGGTGTCGAACATCGCGGACCTGTTCCTGATCCTTGGCGTGCTCGGGCTGATGGTGGCGATGTGGCGGATGCCGAAACCACCGGCAACCGAAGCACCTGTGCGCCAAGAGCCCTCAGCGTAAGCGCCGGGCGGCTCTCTCCGCACCTCTCTCGAACCATGGGCGAGTGAGTCAGCCCCGGCGCATTCCTACTTATGCAGCGCTTCGAGTTCGCCGCCCGGGTGCTCGGCGATCTTCCCGGCATCAAGCCAGGCCTTTGCAACCTCATGGTCTTTGAGGTAGGCATCAAAGAACGCGAGCACGCTCATGTTGGTGACCTCGACGATCCACTCGACGTTGTCGGGCGAGCCGCCGTCGAGGAGCGCGCCGACGCCCTTGCCCTGATAGGACGAGTGCGTCGCGCCCTCGATGAAGACAAGGTGCTTGGTCCCGTCGGCGGGGGCGTAGTCGTAGGGGTGCCTGCGGGTCTCGGGGGTTTCGTTGCCGATCCTGATCTGGTCCTTGCTTCCGGTGATGACGAGCCACGGCTTGTCGATATCTTGCCACGAGTCTTCCCTGATCGACCGCCGCGCGGTGCCCTGGCCGGAGATCACGGCGAAGGCGTCGAGCCGGGGGGCGACCATGGTGCGGGGCTTGCCCCAGACATAAAACCGCAGCCCCGCGACGGCTTGCGTGGTCATCGCGCCGGCCGAGTGCCCTGCCATGCCGAGCTGCTCGCGGTCGATGAGACCCGGCGCGTTCAGCGCAGCCTCGATCTCGTCGAGCGAGTCGAGGATGAATGAGACATCGGCGACGCGGTCTTCGAGGTCAACCTTGGTCGAGCCGAACCCGACGGCCCGCCTTTGCTTGCGGGTCTTTGCCTGCTCGCGGCGGAGTCGGATCGAGTCGGCGTGTGTGGGATAGACGACAACGTAGCCGTGGCTTGCGAGGTAGTCGCCGAGGGCGGGGAAGACGTCGCTCGCTCCGCCCATGCCGTGGCTGAAGACGATGAGGGGGAAGGGGCCGTGGGTGGTGGTGTTGTCGCCGTCGTCGCCGGTGCGGTCTTCCGGACGCAGTACGAGCCTCGGCGGCGCGGGCGCCCGCACGCGGACGGGGAGGTCCTTGTCGCGACTGGCATCATGGATGACAAACTCGCCGGTGTCGCGGACGGTGTAGGGGCCGGGGGCGGGGGTGGGGGTGGGGAGTGGGCCGATGATGGTCGGCGTTGTTGTATCAGTAGTGGTAGTAGTGGTAGTAGTGGTAGTGAGGGGAGTGGGGGTTGTCGTGTCGGTGGTCTGGGCGTAGACGAGCGTGGCGGCGAGGGAGATTGCGCAGGCCGCGAGGAGTTTGAGGCGTGAGGTGGGGGTGATGGTGGGGGTGATGGTGGCACGGCTCTCCGAGCCGTGATTGGTGGTGTGGGCAAGCGTGTGGGGCATGGCGCGGTCCTTCCTTGTGCTGAACGGGTCGGCGCAGAGTGTATTGCCGGGCGCGACTCGCGCGCGTGGTACACTCGCGCCATGAACACTCGAGCCAGCATCCTTTCGGTGGCACTCGCAGGTGCGTACCCGTTGTTCACACGATATCTCGCGGGGTTCGGCGACTCGACCCGGACGAGACAGGCTCCGGGCCTGCCCAACCATGCCGCGTGGACGCTCGGCCACTTGGCGATGTATCACCACCAGGCTGCCGACAGATTGCTCGGGTTGGACGAGGGCAGGCGGCTGCCTGCGACGGACTTTGCCGTACCAGGCGGGGACGGCGGGGACGGCGGGGGTGGTGGGGGCGGGGTGCCCGGGTCGGTGTTGCTGCGGGCTTCCGTGGAGTGCCGATGTTCCTCTTGATCTTGTGTGGAGCAGAGCTGAACGATGTATGAACACGCCGAGGCCATTGCCAAGTGGGTGTATCTGCAATCGGATTCGATGCGGTACACCATCGGGTCTTTGCAGGGGCTCCTCTGTCTTGCGCTCGGCGGCATCGCGCTCCAGTTCTGGAACGCAGCCCGTTGGCAGAAGGTGCCGTACCGGTGCGAGCGTTTGGACCGTGCTGTTTACGCGCTGGTGAAGTCGCGTGTGTGGTGCATCATTGCTGCGGGGGTTTTTGTGTTTTGCTTTGTGGGCTGGCTGGGTTGGCTCTTTGTCGAGTATGTCAGCTGGACATCCCCGGAGTTGCGATCTCTTCCGTGGCATGAGGCAAAACGATTTCAACGGAGCGATGGCCCGGGGAGAGTCCTTTCCATCCTTGGTTTACTCTTCGGCGTCGGTTGTTCGGTGTGGTCAATGGTGTGGTTGTCCAGGGCCCATACCCATGTCAGGCGGCTCCCACCGCCGGGTGATCACGGTTAGGCAGGCAGGACCGATCTCGTGACCCCGTGCCACCGGCCGGTTCAGCACCGACCTTTCCGAGCCGATGTCGGTGGCCCCCGTCCTTTCGGTGTTGCGAACGCGGTCGTAAAGGGCAAAGACGCCTCGGCGTGGAGCAACACTCCTGCGCGTCCAGCAAGCATCGTTGCGCGTGGAGCAAAGCTCGTGTTTCGCATAGCAAGGTTCATGTTGCGCCTAGCAAACATTACTGATACTGTTCCGATAACACGGTGTTGCCCCGCCGCTGCGGCGAGCACGGGCAACGTCCCTTTCGCGTTCTCACGCGAACGCGCAGCGAACGTGGAGGGAATGTGCGGCAAGGTGGGGGGCCACTGGACGCATGCCCAGTGCCGCACCGGCAACGAGCGCGGAAGAGCCCCTGGGTCCACACCCCCCACGCCCTCCACGCCCCCCACCCTGCCGCCCCGCACTGGGCTAACGCCCGATGCCACCCGTCGGGGGTGTTCCGCCCCGGGGAGTGTCGGGCACCGGTGCCGGTGATACGCTCTCTGGCGTCAGCAAACAGGGGGAAGCGGAGGTGACCGATGCGCAAGAGTCTGTTGCGGATGGTGATGGTGGTGATCGGGGTGGGGGTTGGCGTGGGGGTGGGGGCCGCGAGCGCCCAGCCGCTGGTTCGGCCCGAAGCTCACCCCGGGGGCATCCTGCTGGTTGTCACCGACACCACCGGGCTGGTGTCGAACAGCTCGCCGCTCTTTCTCGCGTCCAATGCGGGCGGCTGGAACGCGGGGGACACGGCGATGCAACTCACCGGTCGGTCGGACCTGCGGTGGCAGATCATGCTGCCCGGGCCGGTGATGGGGAATGCAGAAGGCACAGAGGGTGGGGGGAGTAGTGGGGGGGCCGGGCCGCGGTTCGAGTTCAAGCTCACCCGGGGCTCGTGGGAGACCTGCGAGGTCGATGCCGACCTGGGCGATATCCCCAACCGCACGCTCGAACCCGTTGATGCGGCGGTGCTGGAAGAGGGCAAGCCGTACATCGTCGAGCTGACGATCGAGGGGTTTGTCGACCAGCGAGAGGGGGCGGTCACGCCTCGGCTGCGCACAGACTCGACACAGCCACTCAACGTGACCGGCAACGCCTTTCGGCTGCAGGTGGTGGGGGGCGCAGGCGCAGCGAAAGGATCGCTGCGCGACGTGACCGTCTGGCTTCCCCCCGGCTACGACGACGAGGCCAACGCCGGGCGGCACTACCCCGTGCTCTATCTGCAGGACGGGCAGAACGTCTTCGACTTCATGCCGCCGACGCCCGGCGAATGGCGGGCCGACGAGACCGCGACCGCGTTGATCGAGGCGGGTGAGATCGAGCCGATCGTCATCGTGGCGATCCCGCACTCGGGAGCCAACCGGACGGCCGAGTATCTGCCCGGCGCCAAGCGCTGGACCACGATGGGGGGCGAGATCGAAGACGAGTTCACCCGGCTCGGCAAGACACTGGGCGTGACCCCCGGCGGCGATGCCTACCTCGACTGGCTTGTCGCCGAGGTCGTGCCCCGTGTCGAACGGGTCGTGCGTGCCAGCCCCGACCCGGCCGACCGGGGCATCGGCGGGGCGTCACTCGGCGGGCTGCTCGGGCTGCGGGCGGCGCAACTGCACGCTGGCGTGTTCGGCCGGCTCCTGTGCGAGAGCCCGTCGCTGACGGCACGGGGGGCAGACCTGACCGACGCCCTCACGGCGGGGCTTGAACTGCGCGATGCCCGTGTCTTTGTCGGCGTGGGAGGCAGCGAGTACGGCGACGACCCCGACAAGAGCGCCGCACTGGTGCGGGCGGTGCAACGCGCAGCCGAACGACTGGGTGCGAGCGGGGCCGAGGTCTCGCTGCTGATCGAGCCCAACGCCGGGCACACCGAGGCGGCGTGGGCCGATCGCTTTGACGAGGCGCTCGTGCACTTGTATCCGGCTGAGACCGAGGAATAGAGTTCTCGTGCGTGAGCCGGCTCATTTCTTGTACCCCGAGAGGGGTGATCTTCAATAGCCGGGGGTGGAGCAATGCGACACCCCCGGTCTCGATCTATCGCCTTTGGACCCCGTAAAGGGTCCGCGTGTCTGCATCTGTTACGAGCACCCCGGCCGGGGTGCAAGGCGTTGGGCCAACACACTTCCTTCGCGGATCTCCACCCCCGGCTATTGAAGAGCAGTCCTACGGACTGAAGAGAGATCGCACTCATGGCGCATCGCCCGAGCTTGCGCTCGGGGCTCGCTCGGGGCTCGTTGGGGGGCTCGTTGGGTCCAGATGCAGGAGTTCGCGGCCGGCTCAGTCCTTGGGCACCCACTTGTCCCAGATGCCGGCGTAGTCCTCGACGTTGTCCTGATCGACGATCTGGAGGTCGAAGGTGTTGATGACGCTGGCGGGCGATTTGCCGTTGTGGACCTTGTCAAAGAGCATCATCACGGTCTCGTAGCCCCAGCCGTAGCAGTCCTGCCCGATGAGCGCCTGCACCTGCCCGTCGCGGACATAGTCGAGCTGTTCCTTGAGGTGATCGACGCTGACGACCTTGGCGACCTCGTGGACGCCGTCGAGGGCGTTGGTGGTGAAGAGCGGCCAGCCGCCGACCATCGCCCACCCGGTGATGTCGGAGTTCGCCTGCTGTTCCTGCTGGACCTTGTTGGCGGCGTCGGACGCAGTCTCGGCGTGGTAGAAGGTGTACCCGATCGAGATGTCGGGGTAGTTGGCGGCCTCTTCGACCACGCCGCGGACGCGGGCCTGGAGGTTGGGCGCTGCCTGGTTGCCCGCGAGGATCGCGACGACGCCGGTGCCGCCCATCGCCTCGGCGAGCTGCCGCATGACCTCTCGGCCGGCCTCGACGTCGTCGATGCCGTAGTAGGCGAAGCGCTTGGAGTCGGGGGCGTCGGAATCAAAGCAGACGACCTCGACGCCGGAATCGACCGCGTCGTTGATCGCGGGGGTGAGCAGGGCAGCGTCGGTGCAGGAGACGGTGATCCCGTCCACCCCCGATGCGGCAAGTCGGGTGATCTTCTGCGCCTGGGCCTGGGCGTCCTCGTCGGAGGGGGTCTCCCAGCGGATGTTGATCTTGACGCCGTGCTCGGCCTCGATGTCTCGGGCGGCATCGAACGCGCCGGTGCGGGCGGCCTGGAAGACCGGGTTGGACTGGCTCTTGGCGATCACGCCGAAGGTGTAGCTCGCGGCGGCGTCATCGCCCCCACCCGCGCCGTCGCCCGCAGCGGCCGAGCCGTCGTCGGCGGTCTTGCTGCAACCAAGAAGACCGACAACGCCGATGAGGGCGGCGGTCGCGAGTGTGTTCCACAAGACGTGTTTCATTTGGTTGCTCCTGAAGTGGGGTCCAAGGTTGGAGTGCTGAGACGGGACGTGCCGGCTCGGGCGCGAGGTGCTGCGTCGGGCATCGGGCGGGAAAAGTCTAGCGGGTCTGGAGGCCCTGCTTGGCTCGGTCGATGACGGCTGCGAGAATAATGACCGCCCCGGTCACGACATAGAGGTAATCGGAGTCGATCTGGAGGATGGTCATCGCGTTGTTGATGAGCTCGATGACGATGGTGCCCAGAACCGCGCCGATCGCGGTGCCCCGGCCACCGGTGAGCGATGCGCCCCCGATGACGGCCCCGGCGATGACGCGGAGTTCATACGCCTGCCCCGCGCCCGAGGTCGCGGCCCCGAGATAGCCGACCGCCATCGCCCCGGCCAGCCCCGCCGCGACGCCCATCAGCGTGTAGACCAAGACCGTGACGCGCCCGACCGGGATACCAGCGTAGCGGGCGGCGGTCTCGTTGCCGCCGACCGCAAAGACCCGACGACCAAACACGGTGTAGCGCAGCACAAACCACCCGAGCAGCGCCACGAGCAGCATGATGATGGTGTTGGTCGGGTGGGCGGCGCCGATCCCGAGGTCGGCCTTGAAAAACCCGGGCTGGATCGCTTCGGGCAGGCCGGAGACGGTCTGCCCTTTGGTGAGCAGCAGCGTGATGCCCCGGTAGACGCTCATGGTGCCGAGCGTGATGATGAAGGGGTGAAGGCGGAAGCCGACGATCATCGCGCCGTTGGCAAGCCCCAGCACACCCCCGGCGGCGCAGGCGACACCGATCAACCCTATCGCGGCGACGATGCCTCCTGAGTCCGGCGGCATGCCGTTGATGATCTCGGCGGCGACGATGCCGGCGAGGGCGTAGATCGACCCGACCGAGAGATCAATCCCCGCGGTGACAATCACCGCGGTCATCGCAACCGCCATCACCGCGATGAAGCTGGCGTTGTTGGCAAGCAGGATGAGGTTGCGGGAGTTGAGAAAGGTGTTGACATCCCGGCGGACGGGGCGGCCGTCGTCGTCGCGCAGCGCCTGCCCGGTGTCCTGGTCGATGACGGTCTGCTGGGTGGTGCCGCCGAAGATGGTGAGCCCGGTCATCATCAGCGCGATGACGAGCAGCAGCCCTGATTCCTGGGCCGAAACGACGCGGCGGAGGAAGTTCCTCGCGGCGCTGGGCGATGATGCGGCGGTGGTGTCCTCAGCCATGAGAGCAGGAGTGTAGCGCGGACGGGGTCAGTCGATGGTCTGGATGCGGCGGCTGCGGGTGTGGTCGATGATGTTGATGCTCTGGCTGCTGGTATTGGCGTTGCTAAAGAAGGTTTCTTTGATGTTGTCCGACACAAACTCGGCGTGCCCGTCGCTGAACATGAAGTTGCCGCCCCTTTCACCGTGGTTGTCCTGCGACGCGTAGTAGCCGTCGCGTGTTCCGGCCTGGTCCGCGCCGTCGTATCCGTACCAGGCATCGGTCGAGATGTCGTTGCCGTTGGTCTCGTCGCCCCAGAGCGGTACGGGCTTGACCACGACCAGCTCGTCGCTCTTGAGCCCTGCCATGTAGAGATAACTGATGTTGTAGGCGACGATCTCCCGCTCGGACGCGGGCTCCCTGGGCTGTTTGATCGCTTTGTACGAGTTGTACGCCTGGCGTGGCTTGCTGGGGCGGCCGTACCAGAAGTCCTCACGGTCGGCCGGGCAGGTCAGCACGCCGAACCCGTCGAGGCGTCCGCGCATCAGCGGCTCTTTGTTGCCGTCGGGATAGATCTGGGTGTCCTCGGTGCCGTCGGATCCGATATAGCCGTGATCGCCCTGGCCCGGGCCCTCTGCATCGCCAAACTGCGCGAGACTGAAGAGTCCGGCGACGCCGCCGACGGTGAACTGGCCGTCGAGGTACCGCTGGTCTTTGCCGCCGGTGTAGTACGCGTCCCAGTAGGTGCTGTTCTTGCGGAGGGGGATGAGCGGATACCACGACCGCCAATCGATGGAGTAGCCGGTAAACGCCAGCCCCATCTGCCGGTTGTTGCTCAGGCACGCCGCCGACTGTGCCGCCGAGCGGGCCTTGCCCAAGGCGGGTAGCAGGATGCCGATCAGCAACGCGATGATCGCAATGACGACAAGCAACTCGATGAGCGTGAACCCGAGACGGCGGCAGCGGTGTGGCATGTGGCATCCTCCATCGAGTGAGTACCCGATTGAAGATAATAGCGTATCACCAGCCAGGCGACGAAAATGGGCACGCCCCTTGACATCGGGGAGGGGGGCGAGTTGGCCAAGACAGGCCGGATTGCTGTGCGAGGCCCGGCATTCAGGTGCTGTTCGGTTGCAGTGACGGAAAGTTTTAGATAAAAGTATGCAGAATAGACAGGGGTTGCCATACCATCCAGATGGCCACCGTGCCGGTCGCAAGGCTGGGGCTGTGATCGGTTCTGTGTTGGAGAGACACTGCTTTTTGTGCAAACAGGAGATCATCAAATGAATACCACGTCCATCCTTCGTGCTGCGGGTCTTGCTGCGGCGATCGCTGCGGTCCCCGCACTCGCCCAGCCGGTCGTTGACGGCCAGCGCGATGCAATCTACGGCAGCGCGCTCGCGTTGCAGACCAACGGCACGCTGTTCGGCGACTCGGGCAACGGCAACTGCGACTCGAACGACCTGGGCATGCCGGGTGATGTCGTGACCGGCATCGAGTTCGCTATCCCGCTGCTCGAGTTGGGAAGCCCGGCCGGGGCGATCCGCATCGCGGCACTCGTCAACGGCGGCGGGCACGACTTCGTCTCCAACCAGGTGCTCGCGGGCGCGGGCAACGGCACCCCCAACCTCGGCGAACCCCGCACGCTCGACTTTGGCACCGTCGCGGGCACGCAGTACGTCGAGTTCACCCCGACCGTGGGTGCTGCGCCGACGATCGACGGCGTGCTCGACGCCTCCTACGTGCAGATCTCTCTGCAGGATAACCAGACCGGTTTCGGCGACAACTCCGACGGCAGCGTTGAGCTTGCAAACGGGTCCGAGCTCGACGGCATCTACGCGGTCGTCGCCAACGACACGCTCTATGTCCTCATCACCGGCAACCTCGAATCAAACTTCAACAAGCTCGACGTCTTCTTTGACACCGAAGCCGGCGGGCAGAACAAGCTCCGCGGCGACAACGTGGACATCGACTTTGACGGCCTCAACCGTATGGGCGACGACGGCTCGGACAACGGCATGACCTTTGACGCCGGGTTCACTGCGGACTACTTCCTGACCTGCACCAACGGCGGCGACCCGGTCACCATTTACGCCAACTTCGCCAGCCTGAACGGGTTTTATGGCGACTACCTCGGCAGCACCCTGCCGGGGTCGGACGGCACGCTCGACGGCGGCAGCAACCCCTACGGCATCTTCCTCACCATGGACAACTCCAACACCGCCGGCGTGCCCGGCCGCTGCAAGCCCGGCGGCACCGTGGACTACGCAAACGGGTCAGAGCTCGCGGCCCTTTACGGCTATGTCGATCTCGACAACAACCAGCTCTACCTGCTCTTCACCGGAAACATCGAGAACGGCGACGGCGGCAAGGACTCCAACTCGGGCAACAAGCTCAACGTGCTCATCGACGCCCTCGCCGGCGGGCAGAACAAACTCCGCGGCAACAACGTCGATATCTCCTTCGGCAACCTCAACCGCATGGGCGACGACGGCACCGGCAACGGGTTCACCATGGACGCCGGCTTTGAGCCTGACTACTGGATGAGCATCAAAACCAACAACTTCCCGGTCTACCAGGTGCTCGACTGTGCGGTCCTCCGCACCGACGGCCGCAAGGAAGACTTCTCGGGCTTCCCGCTCGATTACGGCGCATACGACGGCAACTTCAAGAGCGACGGCGTGCAGGTGCCTTACGACGGCCCCCTGCTGCAGATCCAGGACGGCTTCACCGGCGACATCTTCTGCAACTATGGGCCGCGCACCACCGAGATGGACCCCAACAACCCCGTCGACGGGTTGCTCGGCCTCTTCATCGACAACTCAAACGTCAACGGCGTGAGCGAGAGCGAAGTGTTCGACGCGCCGAATGTCACCACCGGGATCGAGATCGTCATCGACCTCGACGAGCTCGGGTGGGACGGCACAAGCGATATCAAGGTGCTGGGCTTTGTCTCCAACGAGGACGCTTCCTACCTCTCCAACCAGTTCCTCCCCGGGCTGCCCGCCAACACCGGCAACGTCGGCGACGGCGGGCCGACCAACTCGATCGACCTCAACACCTTTGCCGGCGATCAGTTCGTGGTCATCCCGCTCGCTGGTGACCCCTGCGCCTTTGCCGACTTCAACAACGACGGCTCGATCAACACGATCGACTTCACCGCGTTCTTCAACGAGTGGGTGCCCGGCAACGCCAGTGCGGACTGCAACGAGGACGGCTTGGTCAACACCCAGGACGTGATCTGCTTCCTGAACATCTGGAACGCCTGCCGCTAAGGCTCGAGTGTTCGCCGATTCGACGGCTCTTTGCAGACACCCCCGCGTCCTTTGCGGGGGTGTCTGTCTTTTTGGGTCCGGGGGGCGAACGATCCGAGGATGGACGATCGGCTCGCCACGCTCCGGGACAGGCTCCAGCAGTGCAGCGCGCGGGCTGCGCACACACTCGGGCGACGCATCCGCAAGATCGAGCGGGGCAACGCGGGCGATGTTGCTGCGGTCACCCGAGCGGTGGAGCGGGCCGAGGCACGGATCAGGCAACGCCGCGAGGGCGTGCCGACGGTGCGGCTTGATGAATCGCTCCCGATCGCAGCAAAAGCTGAGGAGATCGTCGGGCTCATCCGCAGGCACCAGGTCACGGTCGTCTGCGGCGAGACCGGCAGCGGCAAGAGCACGCAACTGCCGCTCATGTGTCTGCAAGCCGGGCGCGGCGTGCGGGGGATGATCGGCCACACCCAGCCCCGCCGCATCGCCGCCCGGACGATCGCGTCAAGACTCGCCGACGAGCTGCGCACCCCGCTGGGGCAAGAGGTCGGGTTCAAGGTCCGCTTCGACGACACGACGGACCCCTCGACGTATATCAAGGTGATGACCGACGGCGTGCTGCTCGCCGAGATGCAGTCGGACCGCCAGCTCCGCCGCTACGACACGATCATCATCGACGAGGCGCACGAACGCAGCCTGAACATCGACTTTCTGCTCGGGTGTCTGCAACGGATGCTGTCCAGTCGGCCGGAGCTGCGGGTGGTCATCACCTCGGCGACCATCGATCCGAAGCGGTTTTCCGAGCACTTTGGTGGAGCGCCGATCGTCGAGGTCTCGGGCAGGACCTACCCGGTCGAGGTGCGATACCACGATCGCAACGACGACGATCTCGATGAGAAAGAGACGAGTGAGCAGATCGTGGACGCGGTGGCCGAGCTTGCAGAGCACGGGCCGGGCGACGTGCTTGTGTTTCTCTCCGGCGAGCGGGAGATCCGCGAGACAGCCGTGGCGCTGCAAGAAGCGAGCGACCCGGAGGTCCGGGCGGCGGAAGTTCTGCCGCTCTATGCAAGGCTTGCGACCAAGGACCAGCTTCGGGTATTTCAGCCGCACGAGGGGCGTCGCATCATCCTCGCGACCAACATCGCCGAGACCTCGGTGACGGTGCCCGGCGTGCACTACGTTGTTGACACCGGGCTCGCCCGCATCAACCGCTACCACGCAAAGACACGGGTGCAGGGGCTCGACGTCGAGCCGATCTCCCAGGCGTCGGCCAACCAGCGGGCCGGGCGGTGCGGGCGCATCGCCGACGGCGTGTGCATCAGGCTCTACAGCGAATCCGACTACACCCAGCGCGCCGCGTTCACCGATCCCGAGATATTGCGCAGCACCCTCGCGGGGGTTGTGCTGCGCATGAAGGCGTTGAAGCTCGGCGATCCGCGGCGGTTTCCCTTTCTCGACAAGCCATCCCCACGCCGGATCCGCGATGCCTACGACACGCTGATCGAGCTCGGGGCGTTTGATGCCGAGGGCGAACTCACACCGCTCGGCCATGAGCTTGCAAAAATCCCGATCGACCCTCGGCTCGGCCGCATGATTCTTGCGAGCGCAGCAGAGGGGGCGCTCCGGGAAGTGCTCATCATCGTCGCGGCGTTGGCAACCCGTGACCCGCGCGAGCGTCCGATGGACGCCCGCGATGCCGCCGACCTGGCGCACCAGCCGTTCGTGGATGAGAGCTCGGACATACTCACGCTGCTCAAGATATGGGATGCCGCTCGGGCAAAGCAACGCGAGTTGAAAATGCGTCAGTTTCGGAAGTGGTGTACAAAGTCGTTCTTGTCGTGGCGGGCGCTGCGCGAGTGGGAAGACCTGCACCGACAGCTGCGGCGGGTGGTCCGCGATCGAAAGATGCCCCGAAACACCGAGCCCGCGAGCGCCGAGGCGGTGCATCGGTCGATCCTCACCGGGCTGCTCAGCAACATCGGCAAGCGCGGGGATCGGCACGAATACGAAGGGACGTTCGGCACCGAGTTCTTTCTGCATCCGGGCTCCGTGCTGTTCGAGCACAAGCCGCGCTGGGTGATGGCGGCAGAGATCGCCCGGACCGGAAAGGTCTACGCACGCATGGTCGCGCCGGTCCGCCCGGAATGGATCGCGTCGCTCGGCGAGCACCTCCTCGAACGCTCTCACTCGCAGCCGATCTGGGACCATCGAACCGCTGCGCCCACAGTGATCGAACGGGCCTCACTCCTCGGGCTCGCGTTGCCGATCAAGCGGCGGATCGCGTACGGCCTGGTCAATCCGGTCCACGCCCGTGAGATATTTCTGCGTCAGGGGCTCGTCGACGGCGCGTTCCGACCCAAGGCCGACTTCGTGGACTACAACGACCACGTCATCAGCGAGGTGCGCCGGCTCGAAGCCAAGGCAAGACGCCGCGATCACGAATCGGAGGCCGGAGCAAGGTTCGATTTCTTTGATCGCAAGGTCGGCGCCCACGTCTGGAGCGGCAAGCGGTTCGACCGGTGGCGGCACAAGGCCGAGGCAACGCAGCCGGACGTGCTGTACATGGACGCCGCAGACCTGATTGTCTGGGCCGATGAAGCGCCCGCCCCCGAGGCGTATCCCGACCAAGCCGAGATCGCCGGTCAGAGTCACCACCTCGAGTATCTCCACGATCCGGGTATCGCCGAGGACGGCGTGGCGATCAAGCTCTCGCTCGCGGCGTTTCAGGGACTCGACGAAGCGAGGCACGACTGGCTTGTGCCGGGGCTCGTTCACGACCGCGCACTGGCGATGCTCCGCGCGTTGCCCAAGCAGCTGCGCCGAAGCATCGGCCCTGCGCCGCAAGCGGTCGACGAGTTTCTCGCGACCGAGCCGAGCCGGGAGACCCCGCTCGCCGATGCGCTCGCCGAGTTTGTAGGACGTGAGAAGGGCGTCCATCTTCCCGCGGCCTTGTTGCGTGCAGCCGAGGTCCCGCCGCACCTGGTGCCTCGGGTGGTTGTGATCGAGACGAGCGGCAAGACCATCGCGGAGGGCCGGGATCTGACCGAGCTCCGCAGCGTGGTCGCAGGCGAGGTGCAGGACGTGCTCCGGAGCGGGGCGTCGCCGCTCGAACAGCGGGAGGGTATCCGGGCGTGGGACGTTGGCGACCTGCCGACCCGAACACAGGTGACAACCGCGGGGGGTGAGATCGCCGCGTTCCCCGCGCTCATCGACTGCGAGGCGAGCGTCACGCTCGCGCTGCTGCCAGACGAGAACGCCGCGCTGGTACAGCACGCACTCGGCGTTCGCCGGCTGCTGGCGATCATCCATCGCAGACTGCTCCGCCGCACTTTGCGTGGGTGGCCGGCGATGGGCGCGATGCGGCTGACCTGCGCGGCGCTCGGGCTCGAGACACCCATCGACGACGAGGTCGCGTTGGTCGCGATCGATCGTGCCTGCGGTGACAGCCTTTCTGACGTTCGGACCCGCCAGCAGTTTGAAGCGGTCGCGGACAAAGCCGAACAGTGTCTCGATGGCGCGTTGCTCGAGACCCTCGACCTGACAGCACAGATCCTCGCGGCTGGTCGAGAGCTGCTCAGCGAACTCGATCGGTCCAGCCATCCGGCGTGGCAAGACGCCGCGGAGGATATCGAGCAACAGCTCCGAGAGCTGCTGCCCGAGCGGTTCCTTTCCACGCGATCCTCGGACCGGCTGCGGCATCTGCCCAGGTATCTTCGCGCCGCAGGCCTCAGGCTGCAGAAGCTCGCCGCGGGTGGGCTCGACCGCGACACCCGACGGCTGCGCGAGCTCCAGCCTCGCTGGGACCGGTGGATCGAGCTGGACCGGCTCGCGACCGAGCTGCCGCCGGCATGTTTGCTGCGAGCGACTCTCGAAGAGTACCGCTGGATGCTTGAGGAGTACCGCGTCTCGCTCTTTGCCCAGGAACTCGGGACGGTGCTGAAAGTCTCGGCACCCCGCATCGACGAACAGTGGCAGCGGGTTCGTCTCGCACTCCGCGAGGACGCCGCCGCGGCTTCGCTGTACGCTCGTCTCTCCGGGGCGTGAGGTCCGGTCGCTTCCAACGGAGGATCAGCTATCGCTTCTCGTACCGCTCATGCACAGCCCAAGGCCGACGACGGCTCGGGCTGTCTCGCCGAGGTCGTCGAGCGGTTGTGCAAGGCGAGCCCGCCGGACGCGGCGCTCCGGACCGGCGTGGAACTGCTCGAGCAGGTCGTGATCGAGCGACACCGTGCGCGTCACGAGAGCGTCGGGTATCGAGTGCAACGCACCGAGGCGCACGATCGGGAAGCGCAAGCCGCGCTGGGGGCCCTCCGCGCGTCGTCGGCTACATGGCTCGATGTGGATGCGTTCTGGTTGGGCGCCGCATACCAGCGGGCGCTCGACGTGGTCGCCCGCGCTTCGCAGGCTGTCGGCACCCGGCGTACCCGAGGGGTGTTCTACACGCCCCGCACGCTCGTCAGCTTTCTCGTGGAACGGGTGTTCCTGGAGAGCGATGGGCAACAGAAGAACGGCGTTCCTAAGACGCTCGACCCGGCCTGCGGCTGCGGCGGGTTTCTCATCGGGATCGCTCGATATGCACAGGCGAACGGGAGTGCCTGTGCGAGGCAAACACTCGCAGGTTCACTCCACGGCGTCGACATCGACCCGCTCGCGGTGTTGCTCTGCCGTCTCGGGTTGTGGCTCGAGTTTGGCGATCCACTCGACCCGACCGACACCCCCGATCGGTTCGCCCGCCAGGTCCGCGTGGCCGATTCGTTGCTCGACCCGCCCCCGAGTGCATCGTTCGATCTTGTCATCGGCAACCCGCCGTTTCTGAGCCAGCTCGCCGCGAGTACGGCACGATCTGCCGAGCACACCGCGATGCTCCGCGAGCGTTTCGGCAAGGCGCTCCGCCCCTACACCGACCCGGCCGCCCTGTTCCTTCGGCTCGCGGTCGACACGGTCCGCCCGGGCGGGAATGTCGGAATGGTCCTGCCCGTCTCGGTCCTCGGCTCGCGCGACGTCGCGGCGATCCGGTCCGAGGTCTCGCACGTCGCGTCGGTCCGCTCGCTATGGCTCGACACCACCGGCGTCTTTGATGCCGGCGTCCGGGCCGTGACGGTCACGCTCACGCGAGACGGCGGAGGCGACCGGGCGATCTCACGCTTTGCTGGTGAGCGATTCGAATCGACAGCCCCCATCCACGCATCACGGGCCGACGCCTCCTCCTGGGGGCCTCTCGCGGCCGACCTTCTCGGGGTGCCCGAAGTGCATATCTCGGCGCAGGGCGGACGCACCCTGGGGGACCTCTGCGAGATCACCGCCGGCTTTCGGGACGAGTACTACGCGATCACTGCGCAGATGATCGAGACGCCCGCGTCGGCATCCCCGGCCCAACAAGAAGAGCTGTTCCGCCGAATCGCGACCGTCGGCATGCTCGATCCGGCGCATGTCGCGTGGGGTGCACGCCCGTTCAAGATTGCCGGCGAGCGTTGGACACGGCCGGGCGTCCGGATCGACGGTGCCGACCCCTTACTGGCGGCGTTGATCCAGCGGCAATCCAAACCCAAGCTGCTCATCGCCACCCAGACCCGCGTGCTCGAAGCGGCAGCCGACCCCGATGGGCGGTACGTCGCGCTCACTCCGGTGATTACGGTCGTCCCGAACACTGCCGCGGACCTCTGGTGGATCGGGGCGCTGCTCTCGAGCCCGGCGGTCAGCGCCTGGATCGCCGCCCGGACATTCGGGACAGCCCGCTCGCTCACGGCGCTCAAGCCCAGTGCCGCCCTCCTCAGGCAGATTCCCGTTCCAGTCATGGACAGCGCGTGGAAACGGGCCGGGCAGCGCTTTCAGCACGCGTCTCATGCGCAGGACGACCGCCAACGGGGGCGCTCGCTGCGTGAGTCCGCTCGCGACACGATCCATTGCGACAGCTTGGCCGAAACGACCCCGGGCGAGCTCCTCGACTGGTGGCGTTCGCGGCTGCCCTCGCCCAGCACCAACGCAACCGCGAGCCGGATCCCCAGCCCGCCATCCGCGACCCCGAACGCGGGCTGACGGCCGGCTGACACCGTGGACGCGGGGGTGTACGCTGTGGGCATGGCTGGTCGTGTGTGCGTCATCGGTTCGGCAAACATGGACATGGTCGTCCGTGCGCAGAAACTCCCCGCCCCGGGAGAAACGGTCGTGGGCAACTCGTTTCACACCTCTCCCGGCGGCAAGGGCGCAAACCAGGCGGTCGCGGCTGCGCGCATGGGTGCGCGGGTGACCATGGTCGGCCGCCTCGGGGCCGATGCCTCGGGCACCGAGCTTCGCAAGGTGCTCAGCCGCGAGGGCGTGGACCTCACCGCGGTCCGGACCGCCGCGGGCGTGCCGACGGGCGTCGCGCTGATCACGGTCGACGAGGACTCCGGCGAGAACACCATCGTCGGCGTCGGCGGGGCGAACCTGCTCGTCTCTCCCGAAGATGTCCGAGCTGTCGCGGGGCTCATCCGTTCGGCCGAGGTGCTGCTCATGCAACTCGAGGTGCCCGTCGAAACGGTGGAGGCCGCGACGACCCTCGCTCGCGGGGCCGGCCGAATGGTCATCCTCAACGCAGCACCCGCCCAGCCGCTCCCCCAGTCGTTGCTCTCCTCGCTCGACGTGCTCATCATCAACGAGACCGAAGCCGCCGCGATCGCTGGGGAAGCGTCGGCCGATGACCCCGAACAACTCGCCGAAACGCTTCGTGGCACAGGACCCGCTGCCGTGGTTCTCACACTCGGCGGCCGAGGGGCGATCGTCGCCGAGCAGAGCGGGACAACCGTTGTGCCTTCGATCAAGGTCGCCGCGACCGATACGGTCGGTGCCGGGGACGCGTTCTGCGGCACGGTCGCGGCGATGCGCGCCGAGGGCAAGTCACTCGCGCAGGCCGTCCGGATCGGATGCATCGCCGGCGCGTTGGCGACGACGAAGCCGGGGGCGATTTCGAGCCTGCCGACACGCGAAGCGGTGAGGGAAGCGGTGGGGGAAGCGGTGGGGGAGATTCTCGCCGCGAAGTAGGAGGAGCAGTCGGCCGACTGTCGCGCGAAGGTACCGATTCGCGGCCCGAAGCCGTCGATCCGTCGCGCGAAGCGGCTCCATCGTGGGACGATGGAGGCGATTCGTCGCGCGAAGCGGCTCCATCGCGGGACGAAGGCGTCGCTTCGTCGCGCGGAGAGGCTCCATCGTGGGACGATGGAGGCGATTCGTCGCGCGAAGCGGCTCCTTCGTCGGACGATGGAGGCGATTTGCGGAACGATTGGACCGTTTCGTCGAACGATTCGCGCGAATCGCGGGACGATCCGTCAGTTTCGTGGAACGATCCGCGCGTTTCGTGGGACGATTCGGCCGAATCGTGCGACGAATCGCGGCGCACCATGAACGAGCGGCCTCCAACGGGCGGTTTTATGGGCTCGTCCGAGAAGGCGCCGGGTTGCCGGTGTGCGTTCGGGTGCTCCGGTCTCGTCGTGCCCGATCGACCAAACAGAGACGCCCCCGGCTCAGCGCCAAACTGACCGACGCATCCTTCTCACCCCATGCCCGGCAGAACCAGACACACGCCAACCGCTCGGGGCACAGGGGGTGGGAGCAGTGCTACCCGCCCATCACTTCTCGTCATGGCCACCCAAAGCGGTGGCCATGCCACCCG